>CAJMQS010000084.1 GCA_905215645.1 uncultured bacterium | reverse complement strand
CCTGCCGCCCTGGGTCCATGATGGCGGAACCAACAAGGTCATCGAACGGCTGAATGATCCGGACTTGCGGAAAAAGATGGTCTATGACATCGAACATGGCATCCCTGGCTGGGACAATTTCGTGGATTTCGCCGGGTTGGACAACATCTACGTGACCAGCGTAAAGACGGAGAAGAACAAAGATGCGGTGGGGCTTTCTCTGACCCAGTTGGGCGAACTGCGGCATAAGGATCCCTATGATGCTACCTTCGATTTGCTCCGGGATGAAGAAAATGCCGTAGGGATGGTGGACTTCTATGGGACGGAAGACCATGTGAAGCTCTTTATGAAACGTCCGGAAATGAATGTCTGCACGGACGGGTTGCTGGGTGGGAAACCCCATCCCCGGGTCTATGGGGCTTTCCCGAGAGTCTTGGGCAAATACGTCCGGGAAGAAAAAGCACTGACCTTGGAACAGGCTGTGTACAAAATGACCGGCAAGCCAGCCGCTGCTTTCCATATCAAAGAACGGGGACAGATCGCAGAAGGGAATTATGCGGATATCACCGTTTTCAATCCGGATACGGTCATCGACAAAGGGACCTTCACGGATCCGGCACAGTACCCTGAAGGCATTGAATATGTCATGGTCAATGGGGTCCTGGAAGTTTCTGGAGGGAAGCATACTGGAAAACGGAATGGTGTGGTCCTGCGGAAGAAAGGCAAAGAGGTGGTCAAATGATGAAACGGGAGATCATCAGTACCCCGAAGGCTCCGGCAGCGGTGGGGCCCTATGTCCAGGGCATCAAAACCGGGGATACGGTCTATGTCTCTGGCCAGCTGGGAATCGATGCAGCAGCCGGGAAACTGCCGCCCTCCCTGGAAGAACAGGCCCATTGTTCCATGCGGAATCTAGGTGCCATCCTGGAAGCGGCCGGTGCCCATTATGACCAAATCGTCAAAACCACCATCTTCCTCCAGGATATGAATGATTTCGGCAAAGTGAATGAAATCTACCAGTCCTATTTCA
>CAJMQS010000083.1 GCA_905215645.1 uncultured bacterium | reverse complement strand
CCAGGGGTGGAAGTGTATTTCGACGGGCCGGTTTCTCCGGAACGGGACCTGGTGGTGGCCATGGGGATCAAAGGGATGGATTACACGGCCCTGCGGGAAGAATACGGCCGCAGAGGCGTCCTGGTCTTTGAACGGATCAATACCAGCATCTATTCCAAGAGGATCGTGGAATCCCTGGGACAGACCGGGCTGATCCGGGTTTCTCCCATCCATTGCCACGATTTCGGCGACATTGACCAGTACCTGAAAGTGACGGCTGCCATCGCTGCTGAATTTGCCAAAAAATAAAAGGAGAATGAAATGAAAAATCCAGTACCACAAGGGAAACATGTACCTGCTGTCCGGAATGGAGATTTGATCGTGACGGCGGGGATGACGCCCCGGAAGGACGGCGTCCTGATGCTCAGCGGCAAAGTACGGGCGGATGTACCCCTGGAGACCTACAAAGAAGCGGTGGTCCAGGCGGTGGCCAATGCCTTGACGGCAGCCCGGAACCAGCTCCAGGAAGGAGAAAAGATCGCCCGGGTCATGCTGATGCATGTATACATCAATGCGGAACAGGATTTCGTGGAACATGCCAAATTGGCGGACTTTGCTTCCGAATACCTGGTAGCAGAACTGGGGGATGCAGGCATCTGCGCCCGCTGCGCCCTGGGGATGGGAACCCTACCGAAAAAAGCACCGGTGGAGATCTCTCTCCTGGCTGCGGTAGGGAAGTGAAGGAATAAAAAATAGAGGTGCTGCACAGAACGTGCAGCACCTCTATTTTTTATTGATAATACTCCCGGATCGCCTGGAGCAGGTCTCTGGCGGCGGGGGAGAGATAGACGTTTTCCTTGGTCAGGAGGGTCAGGGGGAGCATCAGTTCCGGGGCTTTCAGGTCAAAGAACTCCAGCTTTTCCGTGGCCGGATCCTGGAGCCCCGCTTCGATCATGAACCCGAATCCCAGTCCATTGGCAATGAGCCGCAGCAGGGTGGCATTGTTGGTGGTGGTGAGTTTCCGGCTGAAGGAC
>CAJMQS010000082.1 GCA_905215645.1 uncultured bacterium | reverse complement strand
GGCCTGCCAGTACTGGTGGCCATCAACAAGTTTGCCTCCGATACTCCGGCAGAAATCGACATGCTGCTGCAGAAATGCGCCAGCTACGGCGTGGAAGTCAGCCTGAACGAATGCTGGGAAAAGGGCGGCGAAGGCGGCATCGACATGGCCCACAAACTGGTGGGGATGCTGGAAGAACAGAAACCCCAGAAAGTGGAGCTGTACGATGTGAACGATTCCATCCCCAACAAATTGAAGGCCATTGTGACCAAGATCTATGGCGGCGATGGGGTGACCTTTACGCCCAATGCCAAGAAACAGATCAAACAGCTGGAAGATTGGGGACTGGACAAACTGCCGGTGTGTGTTGCCAAGACACAGTATTCCCTCAGTGACAATCCGGCTCTCCTGGGAGCTCCCAAAGGCTTCAAGATCAACGTGCAGGATGTGCGGGTATCCAATGGTGCAGGGTTCATTGTGTGCCAGACCAGCAATATCATGGTCATGCCCGGCCTGCCCAAGAAACCGGCTGCCCTGAAGATGGACATCGACAACAACGGCAAGATTTACGGCCTGTTCTGACAGGGAGGAATGGATCCAATGGAATTGCGGAAACTGACGGTAGAAGGTTTTATCAATGAAACCGCTTCTTCTTCACCGGCTCCTGGGGGAGGCAGCATTGCAGCTCTCAATGCAGCTTCTTCGGCAGCCCTGATCACCATGGTGGCCAACCTGACCCTGGGAAAAGAAAAATATGCAGCCGTTGAAGGGGATATGAAAGAAGTGGCAGCCAAAGCCGGTGCCCTGAAAGACGATTTCCTGGCGCTCATCGACGAGGACAGCAATGCATTCAACAAAATCATGGCTGCCTTCAAGCTGCCCAAGGATACGGACGAAGCCAAAAAGGCCCGGAGTGCAGCCATCCAGGATGCCACCAAGGGTGCGGCCCTGGTTCCCTTCAAGGTAGGACAAAAGGCCAATGAACTGTTTGCCTTGGCGGAAGAAGTCATCACCAAGGGAAACCAGAATGCCATCACGGATGGCGCCGTAGCGGCCATGAATGCAAGAGCCGCTGTTAGAGGGGCTTTCCTGAATGTAAAGATCAACCTGGGCAGCATCAAAGATGGACTGTTTGTGGAAGATCTGCAGAAGAAGATGGCCGAAATCGAAAATGAAGTGGATGCCCGGGAACAGGCACTGCTGGGTAAAGTGAAACTGTAAGGAATGAAA
>CAJMQS010000081.1 GCA_905215645.1 uncultured bacterium | reverse complement strand
GAGAAACCGAACCAGCCTTTTTGATAATCTCCCGTCGCCCAAAGCAGCAGGGTGAACAGGAAGATTCCCATGGTCTTCTTTTCATCTACACTCATGGGGCCCATATCTGCCAACTGCTGTTTCAGCTTTACGATGGCTTCCGTCCCTGCCTCCTGGAGTTCGTCCTTATAAGGGAACAGTTTCAGCCCCGCCAGAAACGCCAGTCCGGCAGTCAGAAGAGCCTGGGGCAGAGACCCCAGCAGCCACTGCATATAGCCTACGTGGCCGCCAGCCTGCTGGTTGATGAACCCCAAAGCCAGAACCTGGGCTGAAGTGGCCGTCATCACCACAGATGTGGCAAAGGCATTGTTCTGCACCCCCTGGAGCATCATCAGCCGGCCGAAATTGCTGTGCCCCGGCTGGGCTTTGTAGACTTCCAGGATGACCAGGGCCAGGGGCACGATCAGGGAAGCCCGGGCCGTGGTGGACGGAACGAAGAAAGCCAGGATGAAGTTCACCAGTACCAGGACCAGCAATGTTTTGGCAGGCGTCTTCCCGAACCGGGTGACCAGGACCAGGGCGATCCGTTTGCCCAGATTGGAATGGCTCATAGCAGAAGTCAGCACGAAGGCCGCCACCATCAGCCAGATGATGTCAAACCCCAAGGTCCCGAAGGCCACGGACTGCTTCTTCACAGCCCCTAGCAGCGGCAGGAGCAAAATGGAAATGATGGATGTCTGATAGATGGGGATGGGTTTGCCGATCCACATAATCAGAGAAAAGACAAACATGGCCAGGGATTTCTGGGCCACCCCGCTGAGCCCCGCCGGCCGGGGCATGAAATACAGTCCCAGAAAAGCAACGATGGCCAAAATCAGGCTCACCCACTGTCCTTTCTTCATTGGTTTTGCTGCCATACAAATCTCCTCCTGTAGCGGAACTTCCCTCGTCCAGTTCCTTCATAATTTTCTGACTATATTGTAGCGGCTTTTGTTTTATAACTCAATTCTATTGTTTTGTTGTTTTAATTCCATTCTGTTATAATTAAAAAGGAGGTGGTTCCATGGATATAGAAAAGATCCGGGCTTTCCTGACTTTGGCCCAATACAAGAATTTTTCAGAGGCCGCTGCCGCTTTGTACATTTCCCAGCCGGCCCTTTCCAAACAGATCCGGTCTCTGGAAGAACAGCTCCAGGTCCAACTCTTTGCCCGTTCCCACAAAGAAACCCTGCTAACTGTATACGGCAAGGCCTTCATGCCCTATGCCCGCACCCTCCTTTCCACCTGGCAGAACGCCCAGGAGCAGCTGCGGCAGATCGATGATCTGGAACAGGGTACCCTGAACTTCGGTGCCACCAACTTTATC
>CAJMQS010000080.1 GCA_905215645.1 uncultured bacterium | reverse complement strand
TGACGAAGGGGTTGTTGCACGTGTGTGGTTTTCACACGTGCAACAACCCCCTTTTCCTTACTTCACCGTATTCCGCAGGGTCCCGATCCCTTCGATGGAACATTCCACCACATCGCCGCTCTTCAGGAACTGGGGCGGGTTCATGCCGATACCGGTGCCTGCAGGCGTACCAGTAGCAATGATGGTGCCGGCCCGGAGGGTCATCCCTTTGGACAATTCGCTGATGATGTAAGGGATCCCGTGGACCAAGAGCTTCGTATTGCTGTCCTGACGCAGTTCTCCGTTGACCCGGCAGGTCAGATGGAGGGCCGGCGGGAAATCGAATTCATCCGCCGTCACGATACAGGGCCCCATGGGAGCAAAGGTATCCAAGCTCTTCCCGAAATACCACTGTTTATGGGCTACCTGGACATCACGGGCCGTCACATCATTGATGATGGTATAGCCGAACACGTAATCCCCGGCGTCTTTTTCTTCCACATTCTTGGCTTCTTTGCCGATGATCACGGCCAGTTCGCATTCGTAGTCCAGTTCCTTCACCACATTGAAATGGCCGTCGATGATCCCATCGGGATCCACAGCCCGGTCCACCCGCTTGGAGAAGTACACCGGCACCTGGCGCTGGACGATTTTCTCCGGTACGTATTCATCCGGCAGTTCTTCGTCATGGGATTTGTAGTTGATCCCCAGGCAGATGATATCGTTCCGGGGACGGGTCAGGGGAGCCAGGATCTTCACCTGTTCCAAGGGGACCGCTCCCATGGCCACCCGGGCAATACCCAGCAGTTCTTCAAAACCGGCATGCTGGATCAGGTCATACATGTTTTCAAATTTGTTGGCAGGGATGACACTTTTTCCGTCTTCGGAAATGATCCCTACCTGGACATCGTCATCGTACGCAAAAGTTACGATTTTCATGGCTTTCCACTCCCCTATCTGAATCCACTGACGCAGTGTTTTCATTTCTTATGTATTCATTGTACACGGTTTGTGCTAAAATTACTAGTAAAAGAAGGAAATCCGCTGGAATGTAAACTTTTCTTATGGGCCTTATTCTGTTTTATTTATTGCTTTCCATATATTAGGAAGCTTTTGAGAAAGAAGGAGCAAGATGCAGACGTTTTTTTACCTGGATGACGGGCACGGAGACTACAATCGGAGCTATGAACGGGATGTGGATGTCGATTACGCCGATTACTCCACCGACCACAGAGAGAACAACTACAGGAACTACCAGTGGAAGATTCCCAAATCGAAGAAAGAAAGAGTCCGGAATATCTTGAATCATTATGAATAAAGGGGGGTGTTGCACGTAAAAAATATATGTGCAACATCCCCGTAGTCGAAAGTCTGAAGTCG
>CAJMQS010000079.1 GCA_905215645.1 uncultured bacterium | reverse complement strand
ACTGGCTTCCATCGGCCTATGACGTATGACTTATGACGTATGACGGGGCTGCTGCGTATGCAACAGCCCCCCTCTTGCATCTGGTTTCCATAACCGCTACAATACGTAAAAAAGACCCAAAGGAGAGTGCACCATGATTCTATTCTATGGAAGTAAAATCTGTATCGACTGCCGGAATACCCTGGCTGTCTTGAAGGCACGGAATCTGGAAGAGCAGTTCCGTTTTGTGGATATGACGGCAGATACCGCCAATATGAAGGCCTTTCTGACCCTGCGGGATCGTGAACCGGTCTTTGCTCCTGTACGGCAGGGGGAAAACGGGCAGTCCTTCATCGGGATCCCTGCTTTTGTCCGGGAGGACGGCAAGGTGACCCTGGACCTGGATGAAGCCCTGGGCTGGCTGGGACAGCCGCCGGTGCGGGATGAAGAAATCCTGGAAAAATAAGGTAGAACTTGCTTTGTAACAAGAAAGGAGCGTCACTATGAAGACTTTCCATACCGTTGCTTTCCAATATGGGCCAGGAGGCGGCAATCCCTGTCCGGTGACCCTGGAGGCAGATGGGCTGACGGGAGAACAGATGCAGCAGATGACTTTCCAGTTCCAGCAGGAAGCGGCTTTCCTGCTTTCTCCCACCATGCCGGGCTGTGATGTGAAACCCCGGTATTTCGTCCCTCTCCACGAAATGGAGATGTGCGTCCATGCCACCGTTGCCAGCGCCATGGTGCTGGTGGATCAAGGCATCATCCAGCATTCCCCCATTGTCTTTGAAAGCCATTACGGCCCTCTGCCGGTGGACTGGGAACGGAAAGACGGAGAAATCCTGATCCGGGTGGAACAGTTCCTGCCCAAATTCCAGGCTAAGCGGCCTTCTGATGAGGAACTGTGCCGGGTCTTGGGGATTCCCCAAGAAGCGTTGGGGAAGGGGCCGGTGGAATCGGCGGCGACTTCTCGCATGAAACTGATGGTTCCCCTGGCAGCGCCCCACTGGGTCCATGAAGTGAAACCGGATTTCCCGGCGCTCTGGGACCTTTGTGATCGCTGTGAAACAACTGGGTTTTATATCTTTGCACCGGAAAACAACCATACGGACAACGTTGTTTTCCATGCCAGACAGTTTCCCAACCGGTCCGGCTACAATGAAGATCCGGCAACGGGAGTGGCGGCTTCCGCGTTGGGAGCCTACCTGGTCCGGCATCAGCTGATCCCGGTGCAGGAAGGCTGGAATCCTTGCACTGTCTATCAGGGAGAGGCCATGGGCCGGCCCAGCCTAATCCGGGCAGAGACCCAAGTCACCGGAGGAAAGATCACCAAGACAAGGATCTGCGGGACCGCTTGTTATGAGAAGTGAATAGAAGAGGGGCTGTTGCATGAGCAACAGCCCCTCATACGTCATAGGTCATAGGTCATACGTCATACGCCGATGGAAGCCAGCTAAACCGTACCCCTTGTC
>CAJMQS010000078.1 GCA_905215645.1 uncultured bacterium | reverse complement strand
CCATGATGGTCCTCATAGAACCGGTCACTGGATGAAGTTTCCCGTCATGGGCCCGGGCCGTCCGGAAAAGACAATCTGCCGCATTGGGCTCCACGATGACAATGGTAGGTTTTTCCGCTCCATACAGAGAAGAAAATAATCCGGTAATGGCTCCTGCCATAGAACCGACTCCTGCCTGGAGGAAAATATGGGTAGGCTTTTCCGGCAGCTGCTCATAGGCTTCCAGACCCATGGTCCCATAGCCCTGCATGATCCAACGGGGGATGGATTCGTACCCTTCCCAAGCCGTATCCTGGACCATGACCCAGCCTTTTTCCTCGGCCTGCCGGTTGGCCAGGCGGACCGCATCATCGTAATTCAGATCCGTGATGGAAGCATCCGCTCCTTCGGCCCGGATGTTGTCCAGCCGTTCCTGGGCACTGCCTTCCGGCATGTAGACCACGGATTTCTGCCGGAGCTGTCTGGCGGTCCAGGCGACGCCCCGTCCATGGTTTCCGTCGGTAGCCGTCACAAAGGTGATATCTCCCAAGGCTTTGCGGGAGGCTTCTGAAGTCAGGAACCCATAGTCCACTTCTTTCATGGGTTTTTCCAGCCGGTCTGCCAAATAATGACCCATGGCATAGCTTCCGCCCAGGACCTTGAACGCGTTCAGCCCGAATCGGTAAGATTCATCCTTTACGTATATTTCTCCCACTCCCAGTTCCCGAGCCGTTTCTCTGAGCCGGGCCAGAGGGGTTTCCTGATAGACGGGGAAACTCTGGTGATAAGCTTTGACCTTTTCTTCCACCGGGCGGCTGAGGAAGGATAAGTCGGTTTTCTGTGCCCCATGTTCCAATTGGACCATGGTAAATTTCTGTTCCATACGATGGCTCCTTTCCGTTGTGTCGCTTTGGTATATTGCAAACAGCGTGCCAATTTCCTTTTATTTTTCAAAATAAATATTCAATATAAAAAAGACACAGATAAAATCAAGGGTTTCCCTTGTTTTATCTGTGCCTTTCCCAAGCTCGCCCCTGGTTTTCCAGTAGGACTGCAGCTTGATTTTTATCATTTTGATAATCAATAGTTCCTATTTTGAGAAATTTTCTCATTTTGAAAATTTTTCTATCCCTTACAGTCTATACTGCTGGATCTTCCGATACAGGGTCGCCAGGCCGATGCCCAGTTTCTTGGCAGCCAGGGCTTTGCCCGCCGTATGGCCGCCGCATTGGAGGAGTGCCTGCCGGATGGCATTTTTCTCCAGTTCCTGCAGGGAAAGGATCTGTCCGGCCCCACTTTGTTCTCCAGGAATATTTTCTGTCCTGACAACTGGGTCCTGACTCCCGATACGGACATCTTCCGGCAGCATGGAAACATCCAAGGTCCCATCTTCTCCCATCAGGTTCACCATATATTCCACCGCATTCTCCAGTTCCCGAACATTCCCCGGCCACTGGTACCGTTTCAGGGCATCCATGACCTCCTCGGTGAGGCGGGGAGCTTTCTTTCCGAACTTCTGGGCAAATCGCTGACTGTAGAAAAGAGCCAGATCTTCGATATCTTCCAGCCGTTCCCGCAGGGGAGCCACCCGCAGTGGGATCACATCCAGGCGGTAATACAGATCTTCCCGGAATCGCTTCTCCTGGACCATTTTTTTTAAATCCTTATTGGTAGCAGCAATGACCCGGACGTCGATATCCATCAACTGATTGGATCCAATCCGGACAATTTTCCGTTCCTGGAGAACTCGCAGCAGCTTGGACTGGAGATAGAGAGGCATGTCCCCGATTTCATCCAGGAAGATGACTCCTTCGTTGGCCAGTTCGAATTTTCCCATCCGTC
>CAJMQS010000077.1 GCA_905215645.1 uncultured bacterium | reverse complement strand
CCTGCCGGCTTTCCTGCCCCGGTGCGTTGTCGATGCCCAAGCGTTTGAATTTTTCTGTCAAGATATCCATTCCAATGGCTCCCTTCTTTTTCACGCCAAGATTTTCATTCTCTTCCATTATAAAAAATTTTTCAGTCTTTTTCCAATTTATAATCCCATATCTGATTATATGGAATCCCTTATGGCTTCCCCGTATAAACGTTTGTCTATAGATGTTTATGGAATAATGAATTAGATATCGATTCCCTAACCGTTTATAATGAAATCACAATTTATTTTCATTTTCGGGATTTCTCCAAGGGGGAAATCCAAAGAGAGGGGCATGGTTTATGTTGAAAAAGCTTACATCGATGGCGTTATGGAAGCAGATCTTGATCTGCATCATACTGGGTGCCATAGTGGGGATCTGGGCACCAGGAGTCGTTCCCCACATCAAGTTCCTGGGAGACATCTTCCTGCGGCTGCTGAAAATGCTCATTGCCCCGCTGGTGCTCTTCACCCTGATCAGCGGCGTCTGCAAAATGGGGGATATCAAGCATCTGTATACCGTAGGAAGCCGCATCGTAGCCTTTTATCTGATTACTTCCACTCTGGCCGCCGCCCTGGGCCTGGTCTTTGCCCTTATCACCCAGCCGGGGAAAGGGGTCACCGATCTGTTGACCAGCCAAAGCGGGAAAGCCGTCCAATATGACTTCATCAGCAACATGGTCCAGTGGATCCCGGACAACATCTTCAACGCCCTGACCACCGGCAACACCCTCCAGATCATCGTCTTCGCCCTCTTCACCGGGGTAGTCCTCCTGCTCCTGGGAGATCAGTGTGCTGACCTGATCAGCCTGGTAGACAAGGCCGCTGACGTGATGCTGAAGATGACGGACCTAGTCATGAAATACTCCCCCATCGGGATCTTCGCCCTGGTAGCTGACATGATGACCCACCTCAGCGGAGCCATGCTGAAACAAGTGCTGAACTTTATCCTCACCGACTGGGCCGCCTGCCTGGTGATCCTTTTCATCTTCCAGCCCCTGTTGGTCAAATTCTTGGCCGGGATCAAACCTCTCAAATATTTCAAACACATGTCCCCTATCATGATCGTAGCCGCTTCCACCACTTCTTCTGCCGCCACCCTGCCCCTGGAACTGAAGATTGCCGATGAAGACCTGGGAATCCCGGAAAACATCTACGGGTTCTGCCTGCCTTTGGGCAACACCTGCAATATGAACGGCATGGCCGTCGGGATTGGCGTCATCTCTGTCTTTGCCTCCAACCTGTTCGGCCGTCCCATCACCCTGGGAGCCTGCATCGAATTCATCTTCCTGGGCCTGGTGCTCTCCGTCGGGGCCGCCGGAGTCAAAGGAGCCGGAATCGTCATGTCCTCCGTACTCCTGCAGACCGTAGGCATGCCCCTGACCCTGGTCCCCATCCTGGCTGCCGTATGGCCCATCATCGATATCTGCCATACCACCTGCAACGTATCTGGGGACGTGGCCGGAACCATCATCGTCGCCAAATCCTTGAACGAACTGGACGTGGACCGGATCAACCAGTAAAAAATAAAGAGGGAATGTCACATGAAGAGAGAAATAGATTCATGTGACATTTTCTTTTTTACTGGAAGCAAAGGAGTCCCCCATGCATCTTTCCCTGAAACAGCACTTTTCCCTCAGTCCCCGGATCTATGGCATCCCTCTCGGTCTCCTGCTGGCCCTGGCAGCAGGATTCCTTCCTCTGGGCGGGCTCACCCCTGCAGGCCAGAATACCCTGGCCCTTTTCCTTTTCATCTTCATCCTATTCCTGACAGAAGCTCTGCCCCTGGCGGTCACCACCCTCTTGGTGATCCCTTTGGCCTCCCTCCTGCATCTGGCTTCCCTTAAAGATCTGCTCCAGCCTTTCGGTTCTCCGGTGGTCTTCCTGCTCCTGGGCGGTTTCATCCTGGCCGGAGCCATCCTCCAATCCGGGCTGGCCAGGCGGCTGACTTTTCTGGTCCTCCTACGGATCGGTGCCACGACCCGGCGGATCACCCTGGGCATCGTCCTGGCCAATGTGATGCTGGCTTTCCTGATTCC
>CAJMQS010000076.1 GCA_905215645.1 uncultured bacterium | reverse complement strand
CTACGCGGCTCTACAGCTAGGGGGTGTTGCACGCAACGTGCAACACCCCCTTTTTAATGGAACAGCCTCAGCAACACATTCAGCACCACACTGACCACAATGCAGGTGACCACCGGAAAATAAAAACTTCCATGTTTCCCGGTAATATGGATATCCCCGGGCAGGTGTCCCAGGGGAAATAGATTCGATCCGAATTCTATCACAAGTCCTGCCACCACCAGCAGCAAACCTAACGTAATCAGCATCCTTCCCATATTTTCATCTCCCATTTCTCTTTTGTTTCTATTGTACCATGTTCTGCCTATTTCTTGCCCCTATACGAAAATTTTACGGAAACCCGACGAAAATTCTACACTTCCCTGCTATACTGGAACCATCCAAAGGGTGTTTCTGAAAAAAGAAAGGCGGGGATTTTCCATGGCCAAGACTTACGTCATCGATACCAATGTGCTGATCCAAGCGCCCAATGCGCTCCTCTGTTTTGAAGAAAACCAGCTGGTGCTGCCTCTGGTTGTCCTGGAAGAACTGGATGGCCTGAAAAAGGCCGAAGGTGAGCGAGGCTACAATGCCCGGCAAGTGATCCGCACCTTGGAGGACCTGCGCCGGAAAGGCGACCTGATTGCCGGGGTCCCCCTGCCCAATGGAGGAACCCTGCGGGTGGAGACCAACTGTGTCCATGAGCCTCTGCCGGAATCCCTGCCCGATGACAAAAGCGACAACCGGATCCTGAAAGTCTGCCGGCACCTGGCTTCTGTCCATCCCATCCTGGTGACCAAAGATCTGGTCCTGCGGCTGAAAGCGCAGCTCCTGGACATCGAAGCCCAGGATTTCAGCACGGAACAGGTGAATGCAGGGGAACAGCAGTACCTGGGCCGGATAGAATGTTTCGTCCCGGAAAAAGATTTTGAGAAATTCACCACCGAAGGAGTCCCCACCGACCTGCTGTATCAGTGTGACGAAATGGGGGAAGCCCATCCCGTTTCCCTGGTCCAGAACGAATTCGTCCTGCTGAAAGCGGACGCTTCTCTCCGGAAGACCCACCTGGGCCGGGTCGGGGGAGATCGGGTGATCCCACTGGAATACGCCAAAGAAACCCCTTACGGAGTCAAACCCCGGAATGCCGGCCAGTACTTCATGCAGGAAGCCTTGATGAAACCGGCTGCTGAGGCCCCCCTGGTCATCGTCAAAGGCCAGGCGGGCACCGCCAAGACCTTCTATGCCCTGGCAGTAGGGCTGGAAAAACTCCTGAACCATCCATCGGAGGAATACCGCCGGATCTTGATCTGCCGGCCCAACGCCCAGTTCGATTCGGACATCGGCTTCCTGCCCGGGGATGAACAGGAAAAGATTTCACCGCTCATGCGGCCCATCATGGACAACCTGGAACAGCTGCTGGATGAGGATGAAGACTCCCGGTATGACGACGAACTGGAACTGGAAAGCCGGCTCATGGAAATCTTTGACCGGAACCTGATCCAGATGGAAGCCCTGAACTTCATCCGGGGCCGTTCCCTGGAAAAGATCTACCTGATCATCGATGAAGCCCAGAACATGACCCCCAATCAGGCCAAAGGCATCATTACCCGGGCCGGCAAGGGCACCAAGATCATCCTGCTGGGAGACCCCAACCAGATTGACAAACCCTTCCTGGATGAACGGACCAATGGGCTCAGCTATGCCTCTGAAAAGATGAAGGGCAGTCCCCTGTGCTGTCAGGTCGCCATGCTGCCTACAGAATGTGAACGGTCTCCCCTGGCCTTGGAAGCCATCCGGAGACTTTGACAAAGGAGATGAACCGGGCAGAGACCTCTGCCCTCTGTATGAAAAAACTCACTTACGAAACCATATCCCATGCCAAAGAAGTCAATATCTATCTGGAACAGGGGAACAAGGTCCTGGGTGCCCTGGGCTACACGGACCATTCCCGGAAGCACACCGCCAAGGTCGCCGTCACAGCAGGACGGATCCTGAAGAAGCTGGGGTACGATGAACATACCATCGAGCTGGCCAAAATTGCCGGGTACATGCACGATATCGGCAACAGCATCAACCGGATCGACCATGCCCATACAGGGGCTCTCATGGCCTTCCAGCTCCTCAGGGAATGGGGAGCTCCCCCGGAAGACATTGCCGCCATCATCACCGCCATCGGCCAGCATGATGAAGCCAGCGGAACCGCGGTGGATCCCATTTCTGCCGCCATCATCCTGGCGGACAAAACTGACGTGCGCCGGAACCGGGTGCGGAATACCGTACCGGAAACCTTCGACAAACACGATACGGTGAATTATGCAGCCCTGACCAACCAGCTCCATGTGGATACTCACAAAAAAGTGATCACCCTGGAAATCGAGCTGGACGAAAACATCTGCTCCATGATCGACTACTTCGAGATTTTCCTGGATCGGATGCTCATGTGCAAACGGGCAGCCGAAGTCCTGGGCCTCTGGTTCAAAATGACGGCGAATGGGAATAAGATATGCTGAAAAAGGGGCTGTTGCTTTCGCAACAGCCCCTGCTGACACAAAAAAATTCCGCATCCATCAGATGCGGAATTTTCCTAACCGGCAGCT
>CAJMQS010000075.1 GCA_905215645.1 uncultured bacterium | reverse complement strand
CCCAGTTCACCCACTGCAGACAGTGCAGGGCGGACGCAGTGGGTGTACCCGGAGAATAGACTGCTGCTTTTGATTGATAAAGCCTTGAAAGCGGCCATCTTGTAAGCACCTGCACAGATGTACAGGTTTTGAATAGCAGAAACTCGTGATCGCTATCAAATCGGATTAAGTCCGAGACAGCTCATCAGTCAGTTCAGCTTGTCCTACCTTTATTCGGTAACAGTTCGAGGTAATCCCCCCGCTCTCCCGAAATCTTGCCTGTTTCTCCACCCGGCCCTGGCGGATTAGCTCCGCCAGGGCCCGCTTTATGGTCGAACGGGAGAGGCTCAGATCTTTTGCCATGGTGCCTATGGCGTACCAGCTCTCGCCGTCTTTGTTTGCTCGGTCATGTAGGTAGACCAGCACCTGCTTGGCCCTGGCGTTCAGCTCCGGGTCATTGTAAATCTCATTGAAGTAGCTCATTTCTGTTTCTGTTCCTTTCCCATATGATAATTGACTGTCCCTGTCCGGAGGGGAAACGCCCGATAGATGGCGCTGGTCAGCTCCGCCTTGCTGGCGTAGTAGACCTTCCGGGCTGCCCGCTGGGGCACCTGGTAGGGCTCCCCAAAAGTGATCCCCCACTCCAGGAACAGCCGCAGGCGGGTCTGCATGGGATGGGTCCCGGTTTTCATGACGATGAAGTGTCCCTTGGGGATGGACTTGAGCTCATCCGGGGTCATGAGAGGCCGTTCAATCATCTGGAGGCTCTGGCTGGTATCGTTCTTCCCCCGGGAGATGGAACCACTCATCACGGTGCGGCTGCCCAGGGCCTTGGACAGCACCTCAGCGGTCTGGCTATTAGGGGCGAAGCCGCCGAAGATGGTGTCCTGGCAGTTATCCGTCAGGATCTCCGCCCCCTCCTTGCCGTAGTTCTTCTCCAACTGAGCCAGGGACTGGATGATGGGCACCAGGGTCAGCCGCCTGGAGCGGCCGGCTGAAAACAGGGGCAGGATGTCGAAGGCGGGCATGGTGCCCAGCTCGTCACAGAAAAATACCACCCGGTTGGGCAGCTTCCCGTCGTGCTCATCCGCCACGGAGAACAACTCCCGGCTCAGGGTCTGGATCATCAGCCCAGCCATGAAATTTTTCGTGGCATCTTCCTCTGGTAAAATCAGAAATATCGCAGATCTCTTCGAGGCAAAGCTCTCGGCGTCTATGGCGCTATCGAAGCAGAGCACCTGCTCCAGCTCCGAGTCCAGGAAGGTATTTAGCCGGGAGAGCACGGTGGACATGACGGAGGCCATGGACTGCTCGGCGGCGGTGAGGGCGGAGCCGGAGAACCACTTGGCCTTGTGCTCCTCCGGCAGGCGGTCCATGAGGAGCTGGAACTCGTTCTTGCCCGGCAGGATGCTGGGGGCTATCAGTTCCTGCACCAGCTTGAACACGGACACGATGTGCCGCCGCTCCCGCAGCTCACCATGGATCCTTTTGGGCGGCAAATATTCCGCCAGTAAGAGGGTCACAGCGGTAAGCACGCCCTCAGCTGCATCATAAAAATATTGATTTTGTGCGAAATTCTCCCCGTCTGGGTTGATGATAGTCTTTGAGAGAATCTTAGCATATTTTTCCGCCTTGGCCCGGGCAGCCAGGTTGGTGGGATCTTTCCAGCAGACATCCATGTAGTGGTTGATCAGGGTGAGCAGATTGTAGCCGTCGGAGCGGGTAGGGTTCCGAAGATCCACCACCGATACCTGGTAGCCGTAGCAGTCCCGGGCTATGGCGCCGTAGTTCCGGGCCAGATCTCCCTTGGTGTCACTTGAGAAAAAACTCATACCGCTGGCACAGGCGTACTCGATATTGGGGTACAGGAAATATGCGGTCTTGCCCACGCCGGAGGCGCCGATCATGAGGCAATGGACATCATCACAGTCCACTAGGGCCCGGATCCCACCGTGCTTCCACAGCTTCTCTGGGATGAGCGGATGGACTGTCTTCCCAAGCAAACGGAACTCCAGCGGAGCCGGGAGCTTTCCCACACAGCCCAGCACCAACCCCTGTGCGTCCGGGAGCTGCTCCCCCTTCCGCCACAGCGCGGGCTGGAAGGGTACGGAGTGGAAGGTCTTCCTCACCTCCGCCGGTGTGGCCCAGCGGGCGGTTCCGTGCTGGCCGTCGCCCACGTCCTTGCTCTTGATGCTGTCCAGGCTGCCCCGGCTGGAGAAGGCGGCGATGGCCGCCAGGGCTCCGAATACTGCTGCCAACAGGAGAATCAGCGTCCAGGTATCGTTACTCACGTGTATATCTCCCTCTTTCTGGTCATTCTCTGTGTTTGATCTATCTTCCAGTGTGACCTTCTTTGGTGGGCCAGGATGAACCGGGGCCCGGTCCAGCGGCAGGGCGCACCACCCCCTTGGCGGGCATGGTACGATTTCGGCACGGGGATGGGGCTACATGCTCTGCCCCATAGTCATGGCAGGGCCAGCCATGGTCTGCCCCTGCACCAGATCGTCGTTCCAGTCCTTATGCACAGGGAGCAGGATGCCGCTGTGGTATCCTGCTTCCTGCAACTCTTCCTGGATGCGCTTGGCCGCCGTCTGTCCGGGCTCGTCGTGATCCAGGCAGAGCACCACATCCCGGAGGCGGGTGTTCTGCTCCAGCATCCAATGCATGGCCTGGCCGCCGGTACCGCACAGGGCCACATAGCTGTGCTCCTGCCATCTGTCCGGGTACAGCGTGAGGAAGCTCAGCAGAT
>CAJMQS010000074.1 GCA_905215645.1 uncultured bacterium | reverse complement strand
TGTCATTTTCCTTTTTAGAGGAAAATCTTTGTTGCACTTAGATTGTAAATCCGCCCATTCAAAAAATTTTGCCTGCAAATTTAACCTTCGGCTCCAGACTTCCGACTCCAGACTTGAGCCGCTATGCGGCTCTACAGCTAAGGGGGTGTTGCACGTTACGTGCAACACCCCCTCTTCTTATCTCGCCACCGGCGTGGTCATCTTGTAGGGATCCAGGACCTGTTCCAGCTGCTTGTCAGAGAGATAGTGCTGCTGCCGGGCCAGTTCCACCACCGGGATGTTCTTGGCCAGGGATTCCTTGGCCAGTTTGGCTGCTTTTACATACCCGATGTAAGGGCTCAGGGCTGTGACGATACCGGCACTCATCTTCAGCAGATGCTGGCAGTGTTCCTTGTTGGCAGTGATGCCTTCCACACAGTTGCTCCGCAGAGTATCCGCTGCTTCCCGGAGGATATCGATGCTCTGGAACAGGGAATAGAAGATCACAGGCTCAAAGGCGTTCAGCTCCAGCTGGCCGGCTTCTACCGCCATGGCCACACAGGTGTCATTGCCGACGATCCGGAATGCCACCTGGCTGACTACTTCCGGGATCACCGGGTTGACTTTGCCGGGCATGATGGAAGAGCCATTCTGTTTGGCCGGGAGGGTGATCTCTTCCAGCCCAGTCCGAGGGCCGGAAGACATGAGCCGCAGGTCATTGGAAATCTTGGAAAGGGCGATGGCGCAGTCTTTCAGGCTGCCGGAAACCGAGGCGAAGCTGTCGATGTTCTGGGTGGCGTCAATCAGGTCTGCTGCCTGGGTAAAAGAAAAGCCGGTCAGCTGAGAAAGATCTGCTGCAATATGGTGGGAATAGGAGGGGTCTGCATTAACTCCGGTGCCGATGGCTGTACCGCCCATATTGATTTCTGTCATTTCTCTGGCTGCCGACTGGATCCGTCTGAGCCCCCGGTCCATGGCCGTGGCATAGGCTTTGAATTCCTGGCCCAAACGGATGGGGACTGCATCCTGGAGCTGGGTCCGACCCATTTTCAGGATGGAATCGAATTCTACGCCTTTCCGGGCAAAAGCCTCTTTCAAGGCTTTCAAGCTTTTGTAAAGATCTTCCAGCAGGAAGAGTACCGTCAGTTTTCCGGCGGTAGGGATCACATCGTTGGTGGACTGGCCTCGGTTCACATCATCATTGGGATGGATCAGGGTATAATCGCCTTTTTTGCCTCCCAAAATCTCGATGGCGATGTTGGCAATCACTTCATTGGCATTCATGTTGAGAGAGGTACCGGCTCCGCCTTGGATAGGGTCCAGGATGAACTGGTCCAGGTGTTTCCCTTCCAGGAGCTGATCGCAGGCTGCCATGATGGCATCGGCTGCAGCAGGCTGCAATGTGCCAGCCCGCCGATTGGCCATCGCACAGGCTTTCTTGATGTAAGCCAGGCTTCTGATCATGGTCGGATGAGTGGATTGCCCGGTAATATGGAAATTTTCATGAGCGCGCAGAGACTGCACCCCATAATAGGCGTCCCCGGGGACGTATTTCTTACCGATGGAATCACTTTCCAAACGTTCGAATTTTTGCTGACTCATTGCCTATTTCCTCCTTGGAAATCATTTTATGGTCCTATTATAAACCTTTTTACCGAACAATCAAGTACTATTTTTTAAATAGCGTTCTATAAAATAAAAACGCAGATGGCTTGTTAAATGATTGGCGTTCGAAAAATTCAAGAGAATCATCAATGAAATATCAGTCAATTCAGCAGAAGATGTCAGATTTACCTGTTTATCTCTTTTCTTCTCTGCCAGGATACTATATACTTATATTATTGTATTTTGCGAAAAGTCTTTACGGACAAGTTGTTTTAGGGGGAGTCATGAATATTGTTACGGAATTGGCGCTGATTTTCGGTGTCTGTCTAATCGGTATCGGAATCGCATCTTTGCTGCCTTTTATGGTGCCTTACAGTGTGATCAGCCTGCTGGTGCTGACGCTGCTGCTGTACCGGAAAATCCTGCGGCCGGAACAGATCAAGGATGCAGGAGGTTTTTTCATCCGGAATATGGGGATCTTCTTCGTACCGGCGGTGGTGGGAACCATGGAATATGTAGAGACATTGACGAATTACCTGGTTCCCTTTTTGGTAATCACCCTGGTGACCACGCCGCTGGTGTATTTCATTGCCGGCTGGAGTGTCCAGCTTTGCCTGAAATTCCGCCGGAAGAAAGGAGCCGCCCATGCCTGAAGCGTTTACCCGTACCCCTTTCTTTGCCCTGACCCTGATCTTCATCTGCTGGGTGCTGGGGGTGAAGCTCCAGAAAAAAACAGGCTGGCTGCTGTGCAACCCGGTGCTGACGTCTTCTTTGATGATCGTGGTGGTCCTGACGGTCACTGGTATCCCGCTGAAACATTTCAATGTGGGAGGCTCCATGATCACCATGCTCCTGGGACCGGCTACGGCAGTACTGGCCCTCAATATCTACCAGCAGCGGAAAGTGCTCCAGGAGAACTTCCTGCCGGTCCTGGTGGGGTGTACAGCAGGGAGCTTGGGGAGTATCGCGGCGGCTCTGGCACTGTGCCACCTGTTCCAGACCAATTCCGTGTTTTCTGCCTCCATGCTGCCCAAAAGCGTTACCACGGCCATTGCTCTAGGGATTTCGGAAAATGGCGGCGGCATTCCCGGCATCACGGCTGGGGCGGTGGTGATCACAGGCATCGAGGGGGCTGTGCTGGCACCGTTCCTCAGCAAACTGTTCCACATCACGGATCCGGTAGCAGAAGGAGTGGCCATCGGAGCCTGCAGCCATGCGGTAGGGACCAGCAAGGCCTTGGAAATCGGCAAGATCCAGGGGGCCATGAGTTCCATTTCCCTGTGTGTGTGCGGAATCATAACCACAGGGCTGGCGCTGTTTTTTATGTAATAAAGGGGGTGTTGCACGTTGCGTGCAACACCCCCAAGCTGTAGAGCCGCATAGCG
>CAJMQS010000073.1 GCA_905215645.1 uncultured bacterium | reverse complement strand
CATTTTCCTTTTTAGAGGAAAATCTTTGTTGCACTTAGATTGTAAATCCGCCTATTCAAAAATTTGCATGCAAATTTAACATTCGGCTCCAGACTTCAGACTCCAGACTTGAGCCGCTACGCGGCTCTATAGCCCCCTATTTCCCCTCATGTGTCCCCAGCTGGATGGTGATACAGGCAGCGATGAGGAGGGCATAGACATAGTAACAGTATTTCATCACGTCCAGGGGCGAAGTGCCTGCCAGCTGGGTAACGATCAGCATGCCCCCGTCGTGGGGCATGACGCACAGGAAACTGCAGGCAAAGATATCCACCAGGCTGGCCAGCCGTTTGGGAGCAATATCATATTTCTTCCCGATGACTTTGGCGATGGGGCAGGTGACGATGATGGCGATGGTGTTGTTCACCATGGCTGCCGAAAGGATCCCGGAAAGGAGACCGATGCCGTATTCCGCCCCTTTCCGGCCATGGATCCAGCCGGTGATCTTCGCTACCAGCCATTCCACACCCCCGTAATACCGGACCAGGCCGATGATCCCGGAAACCAGGATGGCCACCATGCTGATGGAAAACATATCTGCCATCCCGTCTCCCAGGCCCTTGGACCAGGTAAAGATGTCCACCGTCCCCTGGGCAAGGCCGATGACCCCGGTCAAAAGGATGCCCCCGAAAAGCACCAGAGCTACATTGATGCCCATGAGCGCCATCACCAAGACCACCACATAGGGCAGCACCTGGAAGATGTTGTAATCCCCTACCTGGATGCCGCCCTGGACCTGGCCGCTGACCAGATAGAACAGCACCAGGCTCACCAGGGCCGCCGGCAGAGCGATGGCAAAATTCATCCGGAACTTGTCCCGCATTTTGGATCCGCACCCTTCTGCCGCCGCAATGGTGGTGTCAGAGATCATAGAAAGGTTGTCCCCGAAATAAGAGCCGCAGATCACCGCTGCACATACGGCCGCTGCGTTGAGCCCGGCCCCCTGGGCCACTCCGATGGCCACCGGAGCCATGGCTGCAATGGTCCCCATGCTGGTGCCGATGGCCGTAGAGATGAAGCAGCAGATCAGGAACACCCCTGGGATCAAGAAAGAAGGCGGGATGAACTGGAGGCAGAAGTTCACTACGGAAGTCTTGCCTCCGATGGCAGCTGCTGCCCCCTGGAATCCCCCGGCCAGGAGGTAGATCAGCACGATCATCATGACCCCGGAATCTCCCATGCCGGTACAGTAGACTTTCAGTTTTTCGTCAATGGGTCCTTTCTTCCAAAGGTAAAACGCCACCAGGGTCCCGGCCAGGAGTGCCACATGCCGGGGCAGGTAACTGAAGGGTTTGGGGAACCCCATAAGGGTAAAACAGAGCCCGCAGCCGATATACAGGCCCAGGAACACCAGAAGGGGCAGGAACGCCAGTCCCCCCAGGCTGCGGCTTCCATCGTTTTGATTCATCATCTTTTCCTTTCTGAAAAAAGGGCTGTTGCCTAAGCAACAGCCCCGTCAATGGTCAATTGTCAATGGCCGTCTTCAGCCAATTCCTTTTATTTTGCTCCAACGGCCTTCAGTACATCATTGGTAATATCTACGCCGCCGTCAACTACGGCACCAGCGCTCAGCACCGTGTTGATGCCCTTTTCTTTGGCCACTTTGTGGACGGTATCCAGGATCTTTTTCCGGATAGGATCGAACAAATCCTGTTCTCTCTTGGCGATCCGTTCGGTCAGCGTGTTGTCCAGGGCCCGCTTGCCATTATCATCCAGGCTGGGAGCCTTTTCCTGGAATTCCTTCTGGGCTTTCTGCTGTTCCAAGCTCATAGCAGCCCGAGCAGAAGCGAAATCAGGATGGTGGGAGAAAACCGTATTTAAATCCACATAACCGATGGTGTCAGCTGCATAGGCCGTAGCCGGTACCAGAGCGCCGGAGTATCCAACACACACCAGCAGTGCCATAACCAGTGCCATAAATTGTTTTTTCACGTAAAATCATCCTTTCTGTGAGCAAACTTACAAAGTTGCAAAAAGAGAATCTAACAGGAGTCATTATATCATGAGTGGTTTTCGGACGCAAGCAAAAAAGGGGGTGTTGCACGTTGCGTGCAACACCCCCTAGCTGTAGAGCCGCGTAGCGGCTCAAGTCTGGAGTCTGAAGTCTGGAGCCGAATGTTAAATTTGCATGCAAATTTTTGAATATGTAGAACCTTTAGACGAAATGATTGCTCAGATTGATTTCGATTCTGGTTTTACATAATCAAAAGGATCCGTCCAGCCAGGCGGATCCTGTCCTGAGGCTTCCGACTAAGGGGCTGTTGCGCAAGCAACGGCCCCTTTTGTCAACGGGCAGCTGTCAATTGACCATTGACAATCCCGTTACGCCAGTTCATACCCCGCGTCTTCGATGACTTTCTTGAATTCAGCCTGGGGGATGTCCCGGTCTGCAGTCACTTTGGCCGTACCTTTTTCCAGGTCCACTTCCACGGCAGATACGCCGGCCATAGCCGCCAGGGCATCATGGACATGTTTCTGGCAGTTGACGCACATCATTCCATTGACTTTCAGTTCTTTTTCCATTGGTAATTCCTCCTTCAGATTCTACAAGCAATATCGCCTTTTGTCATTTCATCAGTTTCTGCAGGGTTTCGCACAGCTCATCCACTACAGAATCATCCCCTGCCCGGATATCGTTGACCACACAGCTTTTGATGTGATTGGCCAGGAGCTTCTTGTTGAAGGCATTGAGACCACAAGTGATGGCACTGACCTGGGTCAGGATGTCCACACAGTAGCGATCTTCTTCCAACATTTTTTTCACTCCCCGCACCTGGCCCTCGATCCGGTTCAGGCGGGTGATCATGTCCTGATAATCTTTTCCATTTTTATCCCGCACTGTCTTCAGATGTTCCATGGTACTATACCTCCGTTACGTATATTGTAGACGGAAGAAAAGGGATTGTCAAGATGACAATCCCTTCGTCATACGTCAGTCGTCATACGTCATACGCTTTTGGAAATCAATTTTTC
>CAJMQS010000072.1 GCA_905215645.1 uncultured bacterium | reverse complement strand
CGAAAATTTAAAACTAATGGAAAAAAGAAAGCTGTTGCATGTGCGAAAAATTCACGCATGCAACAGCCCCTTTTCCTTATTTAATGAACCGGACGTGGGGGATGATTTCCTCGTACACTTCTTCGGCCCGTTTCTTATAGGTCTTCTTGTTTTCTTCGAACAGGTTGCCGCCTTTGGTGTCAACAGCTACGATCAGGGGCCCCAGTTCTTCCACTTCGCTGGTCCACAGGGTTTCCGGCATGCCCAGGTCTTTCCACTGGGCGTCGATGATCTTCTTGAAATGGACGGCAGAAACCACCGCACAGCCCGCAGGGAACACGCAGAAAATGGTCTTGTACTTCTGGCAGGCATCCATGGTATCCTGGCCCATGCCCCCTTTGCCCACGATCAGTTTCACGCCGGTCTGGGGAATGAAATCTTTTTCGAATTTTTCCATCCGCATAGAAGTGGTAGGTCCGATGGAAACCATTTCATAGGCATTTTCCTGGCCTTCGATGGGGCGGACGATGGGGCCTGCGTGGAAAATAGCGCCCCCTTCCAGATCCACCGGCAGTTTCCGGCCTTCTTCGATGAGCCGGCGGTGGGCCACATCCCGGCAGGTAGTGATCTTGCCAGTCAGATAGACGATATCCCCGATTTTCAGGTTCTCGATATCTTCGGATTTGATGGGTGTATGCAGCACGACTTTGTTAGCCATTATAATTCAGCCCCCTTATGAGAAGTGATGGTGTAATGCAGGTCTTTGTCGAAAATGATGTGGCCCCGGCGGTGGTTCCAGCAGCCGATGTTCACAGCCACCCCGATGGCGGACGGATGCCGGGCGGTGTTCTCGATATGGACGCCCAGGACGGAAGCGCTGCCGGTCATGCCCTGAGGCCCCAGACCGATCTTATTGATGCCTTCTTCCAGGAGTTTTTCCATTTCCGCAGCCCGAGGGTTGGGGTTATGGGTCCCCAGCGGACGCATCAGGGCCTTTTTGGACAGGACAGCGGCGGTTTCCACAGAAGTGGCCACCCCGACCCCTACCAAGAACGGCGGGCAGGCGTTGGGTCCGTAGGTGTACATCCGTTCCAGGACGAACTTGGTGACTCCTTCATACCCTTCCCCGGGCATCAGCACCATGGCATGGCCCGGCAGGGTGCAGCCGCCCCCAGCCATGTAGGTATCGATTTCGCAGGTATCAGAATCCGGGACGATTTCCCAGAACACGGTGGGCGTCCCCTTCCCTACGTTCTTGCCGGTGTTGTATTCATCGAAAGTTTCTACGCTGTTGTGGCGCAGCGGGGTAGCAAAGGTAGCCTGGACGGTGGCTTCCTTCAGCAGCCCTTCCAGTTCCCCGATGAGCGGGAAGTTGGTGCCGCATTTCACGAAATACTGGAGCACCCCAGTATCCTGGCAGGACGGGCGGTTCAGGTCCTTGGCCAGCTTCTGGTTCTTGGCGTAGGTTTCATACAGCAGCTTGGCGATGGGCACCGTTTCCTTTTCGGCCAATTCCTTCAGTTTGGCGGCCACATCATCGGGCAGCACCTTGGCGGTGTAGCCGACGAACTTGGCCATGATGTCGGTCATCTGTTTCACTTGGGCTTCTTTGGACATTTTCAGTTCCTCCTTATACTTGAACACACAGATTGTTTTCTATTCATCGATTCCGGTTCCATCAGGGATAGAAGGGGAACAGGATGGGCAGCAGGATCAGGGAGACGATATAGCCGATGATCACCATGGGGAGGCCGGCTTTCACGTAATCGTTGAAGTTGTAGCCTCCGGGAGCGAACACCATCATGTTGGCCGGCATCCCGATGGGTGTGGCGAAGGCCAGGGAAGCCCCGATGACCGTAGCTACGATCACCGCTTTGGGGTCAGCTCCCATGGCTTCGGAAATGTTCACGCTGATGGGGATCAAAAGAGCCGCCGTGCCGAAGTTGCTCATGAAGTTGGTCATCACGCAGCTGAGCAGCAGGATCACCGCCAAAAGCAGCAGCGGGGAAGCATTGGATCCCAACATGCTGATCACCGTATCGGCCACGGCCTTGCCGGCGCCGGTCTTGGCCAGGGCTTTGGCCAGGGCCAGGGTGCCGCCGTACACGAACAGAGTCTGGAGGTCGATGGATTGGTAAGCCTGCTTTTCACTGATGACGCCCAGGGTCACCAGCACCAGAGCGCCGATGCAGCCGGACAGGTAGAATTTGATGCCGATCTGTTTTTCAAAAATCATGGCGATGATGGTGAGGACCATGACGATCAGGGAGACTTTCTGTTTCCAGGGAGCCACCTGGGAGAAATCCGGAGCTTTGTCGTAGATGCTCTCCCCGGTCTTGCCCTGGTGGTCCGGCAGGAACCGGTAGCCCACGGTGGCGAAGAACAGAGTGCCGATCAGCAGGATGGGCAGTCCCACATAGCCGTATTCAAAGAATCCGATATCCTGGCCCACCGCTTCCAGGGCACTTTTCCCCAACAGGTTCCCAGGAGCCCCGATGATGGACAGGTTGCCGCCCATGGCCGCTGCGAAGATGAGCGGCAGCAGGAGCCGGGACCGGACAAAACCAGATTTGGAAGCGATGCCGATGACCACAGGGATCAGGATGGCGGCGGTACCCGTATTGGGCAGGAAACCGCTCATGATGCCGGTGACCATCATAACAGAAACAATCAGCTGCCGTTCGGTCTTGGCGAACCGGGTGACGATGCCCCCTACCTTGTTGGCCATACCTGTTTCAAAAAAGGCACCGCCGATGACGAACATGGCCACGAACAGGATCAGATTGTTGTCCACGAACCCAGCAAAGGCATCTTTGGGGCTCAGGACACCGGTGAGGACCAGCACCATCAAGGCAATCATAGAGGTCACTGCCAGGGGCAGCTTTTCGGTGACAAACAGGATGATGACAAGGACCAGTAACATTAAAGTTATGGCAATGGGTGACATTATGGTTTCTCCTCCTTCGTTCTCCATCAATCCTGCGCGCTGGATTTAATTTTGATATTTGATAATGTATCCATTTCTTGAACATACTATAACCCCATCGGCCAAAAGAGTCAATGGGGATTTGGAGTTATCTGATTTTTGGCTACAAATTTGGATAGAATATCATAAATAATCGAGTAGGAGGGATTTCTGACTAGAAATCCCGACCTCTCACACCACCGTGCAT
>CAJMQS010000071.1 GCA_905215645.1 uncultured bacterium | reverse complement strand
TTAAAACTGTCCTTGACAAGGGGTACGGTTTATCCATCGGCCTATGACGTATGACGTATGACGTATGGCGTATGACGGGGCTGCTGCTCATGCAACAGCCCCTTTTTTCACATCCTCAGCATCAATTCCTTTTCCACCACTTTCCCCTGTTCCAGGTACACCCGGGGCACCCGCTTGCTGATGTTGCAGGTGATTTCATACGGGATGGTGCCGGCCAGGGCGGCCAGGTCGTCCAGGGATTGGCGGTTCCCGAACAGTTCCAGTTCGCTGCCCACATCCACCTTGGGCTTGCCGGTCAGATCCACCATGCACATATCCATACAGATCCGTCCCCGCTGGGGCGCCATTCCTTCTTCCGTCACGAAACTGCACCGGTTGGACAGACAGCGCATGAACCCGTCTGCATAGCCGATGGGAGCTACCCCCATGCGGGTGGTCTTGTCACAAGTATAGATGCCCCCATAACTGATCTTCGTCCCTTTTGGGTAGATCTTGATGGTGCTGATGGTGGTCTTCACAGCCATCACCGGTTTCAGTCCCAGCATCCGGGCATGCTCCCCGTATCCATAGAGCAGCAGCCCCGGCCGCACCATGTCCAGATAGGTCTTAGGGAACAAGGTAGTGGCGCCGGTATTGGCACAGTGACGGAGCTTGAACTTCTTCCCGGTCCGTTTCTCCACCTCATCGCAGACCCGCTTGAACAATTCGAACTGATGGCGGGTATAGGCCAGAGCCTCTTCTCCCGGCTCATCGGCCACCGCGAAATGGGTGAAGATCCCTTCCGGTTCCAATCCCGGCAGGCTGCAGGCATGGATGATGCCCGCCACCCCATGTTCGAAATAGTCTCCCTCGCAGATATAGCCCAGCCGGGACATCCCTGTATCCACCTTCACATGGATTTTCAGGGTGCCGCCGTATTTCACAGCTTCTTCGCTGTATTCCAGGGCTTTGGCCTCACAAGTCACCGCCTGGGTGATGTTGAAGCAGATCAGCCGGTCCACCTGTTCCCGGGGAGTATGGCCCAAGATCAGGATGGGCATGGTGATGCCGTTGAACCGGAGTTCCATAGCCTCATCGATGCTGCTCACCGCCAGATAGTTGGCCCCCAGTGCCTGCAGCTTCTTGCCCACCTGGACGGCCCCGTGTCCGTAGGCATCTGCCTTCACCACCCCAAGGAATTTCACTTGAGGCCCGATGTGTTCCCGGATCTTATGATAATTGAATGCCAGGGCGTCCAGATCGATTTCCGCCCAGGTGCGACGCAGTGTAGATTTCATATTTCCCATGCTCCTTTGCCTGTTTTCTCCCGTCTCAGAACCTGACAGGCGCTTCTTTTTATGATACCACATTTTCCGTCATCCATCACGGTTTTACCGGGCGAAAGCCTTTTCCAGCGCTCTCCACTGGCAGCGGGGATTCACCCCCAGCACCCCATGGACCAAGGTCCCCTGGGGATCTTCCTGGAGCTGTCCATTTTTGTCCACAGTGATCCGTTTGTCCTCCACAGCAAATTGGCTGGGGTCCAGCTGGTACAGCACAGGAAAGATGGCTGGCAGCACCGCAGCCGATTCCTCGCCCGCCTTTTCATGAGCTGCCTGGTTGGCCCGGATCAATTCCTGGAATTCCGGCCACTTTCCGCTGCGGCCCAGGTTCTGGATTTCCTGTTCCCCGATATACTGGGTCCCGGTAAGCTCTCGGGGAAACAAGGTCAGATCCAGGCCGCTTTCCAGCACCGCCTTTACGGCCTTGGGATCCTGGGCAAAATTGGTTTCTGCCGCCTGCCCAGGTTCAGATTCCGTCAGGGCACCCCCCACCAGGTACACCCGGTCGATCCGGCTCTTCACCTCCGGATCCTGGAGCAGTTCCGCCAAGGTGGACAGAGGGCCTGTGACGATGTAGGTGATGTGCCGGCATTTTTTCAGCTGCTTCCGGGCCTCTTCCAGATCACCTGGCTGGAGCGTTTTCCGTTCCCGTCCTTGGCTCTTTTCCTTCAGCACGCGGGCAAGGCCCAGCAGTCCGTCTTTCCCGTTGAAACCGGGCGCCTTGAATTTCAGCTTCCTGCCTTTCCAGGGACGGTCGGCTCCCTGGTAGATGGGCAGATCCATCGCAAGAGCCCCGGTTACCAGCATCATGTTGCTGCTCATCTGTTTTTCCGGCCCATTTCCATAGGTGGCAAAGGCCAGATCCGGCACCAGGCTGTTCTGTTTCAGCAGGAACAGTGCCAGGGCATCGTCACTGCCGGGATCGCCGTCATAAACCAGTGCGGGGATTCCAGTTCCCCCGGCTTCTTTTTCAGCTGCAGCCGGCACGGCCCCCCAGGCCATCTGCCAGGCACAGCAAAAACCCAAGACCAGAACCAGCACTTTCTTCTTCACGTTTTCCAAAACATCATCCCTCCCCGCCTGCAGCCCACTGCAAAAAGTTTCCTGGAATAGTATAGTACGGCCGTCCTTCTCTGACAAGGCTTTCCCCCTGCCCTCCTAGGAAAGAATATGGTATAATCGGGAGGAACACAAGAATCTCATCCCAAAGGAGAGGTATCCATGGAAGAATCCAATCCCCTGCAGGGGCGACCTGCAGAAAATGAAAAGGAAGAAAAAAGTACTGCCCTGACGGCTGGAACCGAAACGGCTCCGGCTGTGGAAGCCCAGCCCCAGGAAGGAAGCGCCCCGGAGCAGCCGGAAGACGCCGGTCTTTCCTCGGTGGCAGAAGCAGCCCGGGCAGCGGAAGCCCTGGCGGGAGGGACGGACCCGGAAAGCCAGGGGGAGGGTACGGACCCGGAGAACCAGTCGGAAGATGATTCCCAGCAGCCCCAGGAGGTGCCGGAAGTCCCCAAAGGCCGTGCCGACCGTTCCTTGATGTACTTTTTCTGGCCCTTGGTGGTCACGCTCCTCTATGTCCCTGTGGGCCTGATCTGGCTGGCCTATCGTTTCCTAGAGTACAAGACCCAGCTCCTTCTTTTGACCAACAAACGGCTGGTCCTGTTCAAGGGGATCATCAAAAAGAAACAGTACATGATTCCCCTGGATATGGCCGCCCAGATGACCATCGAACAGGGGTTCCTGGGCCGGAAAGCCGGTTATGGGACCCTGGTCATCGGCCAGGGAAAAGAAGCCATCCGGTACAATTATGTCAGGGATCCAGAAAAATTCCGTCTGCTCTGCCGGACGGAAGCGTGAAAAAAGGGGTTGTTGCATGTGTGAAAATCTCACGCATGCAACAGCCCCCTTCGTCATACGTCGGT
>CAJMQS010000070.1 GCA_905215645.1 uncultured bacterium | reverse complement strand
ACCTATGACGAAGGGGTTGTTGCACGTGTGTGGTTTTCACACGTGCAACAACCCCTTTTCTTACAACAGTGGCACCACCACATTCGCCCATACCGCTGACAGCGGCATCACCAGGGCCATGGCTGGAATCATGTCGGCGATGGGGAAATCTTTCAGCTGGAGCATCCGGAACCCAGTGGCCAGGAGCAGGGTGCCTCCGCAGGCTTTGAAATCCCCAATCATGTCCGGAGTGCAGAAGGGCAGCAGGGCATTGGCCAGGAAGAACAGGCACAGGAAGATCACCAGCTGGGGCAGGGCGATGAAGCTGACGATGATCCCCAGTTCACAGGCAAAGAGAGCCGCGGTGGGCAGGTCCATGATGGACTTGGCGATGAGGATGCTGTGGTCCCCGGCCATGCCGGACACCATGCTGCCATAGATGCCCGTCCCGCTGGCACAGAACAGGACGATGATGGTGATCAGCCGGCTTTCATATTCCTCCCGGGGAATCAGGCTGTCCCCGGAAGAAGCGGGGAGCACCCGGCTGATCAGTTTCTCCAGGTTCCGGGATCCTTGGACGATCCGGTCTCCCAGGCGGATCCCCAGGCCTACGATGGTGCCGGCAATCACGGCGAATACCACCGCCGGCAGGTTCTTCATGAAGGTAATGGAGATGACCCCCATCAAAAGAGCGCAGGAACCAAATACAGTGGTCAATTTTTCCTTGAAATCTTCCGAAAGCCGCGGCCCCAGGAAATTCCCCAGGATCCCTCCCAGCACCACCGCAGCCACATTCAGCAAAACCCCGATCGGCATACAACTTCCCCCTTAAAAAATATGTAACATTACTATTTTACTATAAATTGGGGGCAAAAAAAAGAGAGGGAAGAGCGGAGCACTTGACAAGATGTCAGATTTAAGAAGTCAGAACGGCCCTGACGGGCCTTTCAGATGTCAGACATCAGCTTGTTGGCGATAAGCAGGACGGACCTGCATCTAAGCCGAACAAAAGCTGACGTCCGACGTCTCAAGGCCCCTTTGGTGCCGTTTCTGACTTCTCGTTCTGACGTCTTTCTCTCACTCTTCCTTCAGCGCTTCTTCCACCCCTCTGGCCAGCTGATCGGCACAGGAGGTGGCTTTATCTCCGCAGGTATTGCCCTTGAGCAGTTCCACAGCATGGCGGGCATCGGCTCCTTCCAGCAGCTTGCTGATGGCGGACAGGTTCCCCGGGCAGCCTCCTTGGAAATGGATATGGTGCAGCTTGCCGTCCTCCAGGCCGAATTCGATCTGACGGGCGCAGGTTCCCTGGGTCTTTACAGTATAGTTTTTCATAAGCACATACTCCTCAAAATGATTTATGGGCAAACCGGGAAACCGGTTGTGCTTTCTCAAGCAGGATTGGAAATGGAAGCAAAGAAGGCCTGGACCACATCGGGGTCGAACTGGATCCCGGCCAGGTCCCGGATCACTTGGGGGCTCTTGCAGCCGGCGATCTGCCATTGGCGGGTGCAGGGGTTGCATTTCCGGTCATAGTAATTGCAGACAGCGATGATCCGGCTGCCGATGGGGATGTTCACGCCCTTCAGCCGCTTGGGATAGCCGCTGCCGTCCCAGTTTTCATGATGGTGCAGGATGATCTTCATGATGTGGGCGAAGGCAGGGATGTTTTCCAGCATGCTGGCCCCGGCCTGGCAATGCCGCCGGTACGCGGCCCGTTCCCGGACGTTGAAATAGGGATATTTGGCCAGGATGGTATTGGGGATGGACAGCTGCCCTATGTCGTGGAGGAGGGCTGCTGTCTTGATGCAGCTCACTTCGTTCAGGGGGAGCCCCATCTTGATGGCCGTGGCCACTGCGTAATTGGCTACCTGCTGGCTGTGGAGGAACAAGCCATGGCTTTTCAGCTCCAGCAGCTTCAGGAACCCCTGGACGATTTCCTTGGTATCTGTATCCGTCGGGAAATCCAGGAATTGGGGAATGGTGATCATAGGACATCGACCTTTGCTTCTAAGGTAAGATTTGCTTTATCCAGTATACTATAATTCTCCGACTTTGTGAATTTCCCGTTGCCAAAGTTTTGCCTGCCTTTTATAATGAGTACAAACAACTCAGGTCTGTGGTTGCAAGTCGATGCCAGTTGCAGGCAAAACGATCCACGTAAGCAATGAAAAGCCATTGTGAGCACGGTGCAGCTTAGAAGTAAGTCCTGCCGCGAAAAAGCGAGAGAAGCAGTAGTGGGGAGCATGAGGCTTAGGAGCGAACCTTCCAGCAGGCGGGTGTGGGGGCGAAAACCAGGTCAGCTGAGTTGTTTTTTGTATTTTTATTAAAAATATATTGCATAATAATACAATGAGTCGTATAATTAATCCCAATCAAAGCCATACAATACGGATAGGGCTGAATGAGGGAGGAATTATTATGAAAAAGATTCTAGCAGTGATTTGCCTTTTCGCAGCACTGATGGGGACTCTGGGATGCGGCGGCAGCCAGAACGCAGGGAGCAAGCCTGCGGAAAAGAAGGAACTGATCGTGGGGACGGAACCGTCCTTTGCTCCTTTTGAATTTCCGGATAAGAAGAGTGGAGAAATCACCGGTTTCGATATGGAGCTGATCAAAGCCATAGGGAAAAAGGCAGGCTATGAGAAAGTGACCGTCAAAGGGATGGGCTTCGATGCCTTGATCCCTGCCCTGGATGCAGGGAATATCGACGTGGCCATCGCCGGCATGAGCATCACCGACGCCCGGAAACAGAAAGTGAATTTCACCGATCCCTATTATGAATCTGGGCTGATGGCCATTGTGGGGAAGGACAACACCACCATCAAGAGCCTGGATGACCTGAAAGGCAAGACCATAGCCGTCCAGCTGGGGACCACAGGAGCCGAAGCTGCCGGCAAGATCGAGGGAGCCAAAGTCAAGACCTTCGATACTTCGGATACCGCCTGCCTGGAACTGAAGAACGGGGGAGCCGATGCGGTGATCAGTGACCTGCCGGTGCTCCAGTATTTCCTGAAGCAGGGGGGCAGCGCTTATGCCAAGGCCGTAGGGGAACCCAAGAAGGGAGATATGTACGGCATCGCCACCGCCAAGAAGAACAAGGAACTGTGCGACAAGCTGAACAAGGCCCTGAATGACCTGAAAAAGAGCGGGGAATACCAGAAAATCTATGATAAGTGGTTCAAATAAGAAATGGGCGCTCCGGCGCCCATTTCTTGACAGCGGTCAGCTGTCAACGGCCAGCGGCCGTTGGAAAGGACCCGCCCAAGCTGGATGGGACGGGTCCTTTCCATTGTGTAAAAAACGCAGAGACCGCAGGCCCGGCGTTTGCAAACCATCGAAAAAAGGTGTTGACAGAAGTCATAAAATGCTGTATTATAAACGAGTCAGCCGATTTAAACGGAGTGGTACTCAAGTGGCTGAAGAGGACGGTTTGCTAAATCGTTAGGGGGGTTAAACCCCGCGAGAGTTCGAATCTCTCCCACTCCGCCATTCAAAATCAGGACCTGCCGAGAGGCAGGTTTTTTTGTGTGGAAAAAGGGGGTGTTGCACGTTGTGTGCAACACCCCCTTAGCTGTAGAGCCGCATAGC
>CAJMQS010000069.1 GCA_905215645.1 uncultured bacterium | reverse complement strand
TGAAACTGGTCAGCGACAGCCTCAGCGATGGGACGAAATCCACCGGGGGCTTTGGGCTCACGGCGGATGTGGGGGACAGCACTACCGGCAGTCAGGATGTGAAGCAAAGTTTGGGGCAGACCATCAAGATCACCGCAGAAGATGATGACAACCTGACTACCACGGCGGATGCCGCTGACACCGCCATCAAATTGGCCCTCAGCAAGGATTTGAAGCTGACTTCCGCCGCCTATACAGATACAGCAGGGAACAACACCACGGTAACTGGTACGGGGATCACCATTGCCAAGGCCGGTTCCACCGGTGCAGGGAAGGTATCTCTGACCACCGCCGGCTTGGACAACGGAGGCAACCAGATCGTGGATGTAGCCAGCGGTCTGGGCACGACGAAACTGGCCGATGCCACAGGAGATACCTTGAACCATGCGGCCACCATCGGCGACCTCCAGGCGGCGGCCCAGGGAGTATCGGACATCTCCGACGCCAAAGGACTGAACTTCGTAGGAAACAGCAACCCCACGGACAGCTCCGGCAAGACAACGGCTCTCCACGCTGATCTGGGCGGCACTGTTTCCATCCTGGGGACGGGCACCGATGAGGATGCCAATTATTCCGGCCGGAATGTGAAAGTCATCAACAAGAACAATGCTCTCTATGTGGAACTGGATAAAGACCTGGAAGCCCGTTCCATGCAAGTGGGCTACGGGGAAAGCGGCAACAATGTCCAGGGACAATTGCTGCTCTATGGTCCGAACAGCGACAACACCTATTCCAACCTGATCGTGGAAAGCCAGTATATGGAGGGGAAACCCTACCTGACCAATACCACCACCAATGGGAACAAGCGGCTGATCTATAAAAATGGGGAAAACGATGCTCCCCATACGGTAGCTACCATGAGCGATGGGCTGAAGTTCAGCGGTGATACAGGCACGGCAGCTGTGACTCTGGGCAGCACCCTGACGGTTACTGGCGGCGCTTCCAACGACAAGTTGGCCAAAGATGCCAACGGGAACCTGATTACCGGGAATATCGGTGTGGTGGCCACGGAAAACAGCGATGGCACCAGCGGCAGCCTGGCCCTCCAGCTGGCCAAGGACATCGACCTGGGCAAAAAGGGCAGCCTGACGGCGGACAGCACCAAAGTGGGATACCAGACGGCCACCACCAAGGTGAACCAGTCTGCGGAAACCGGGAATTATGTCACTGGCCTCACCAACACCACCTGGAGCGGGACCGATTATGTATCTGGCCGGGCGGCTACGGAAGACCAGCTGAAGAAAGTCAGCGACTCCATCCAGGATACGGTGAATGCGGCTACTTTCGGGATTACCGCAGGGGGGTTGGCTGATGGTACGGATACCACCATTACTAAGAAAGTGGGAGAATCCATCCGGATCTATGGGGATGCACCGGTAGTCAATGAAACCGGGGCCGGTGACGGTGATGGCTGGGACCGGAGCAAGGCCAACATCCTCACCAAGGTGAAGAAGGACAGCAATCAGCAGGATTACATTTCCGTAGAACTCCAGGATCAGCTAACGGTGGGAACCCATGCCGGGACGTTGAAAGATGGAACCAAGGTGGAAGGCGTGGACGGCAGTATGACCTTTGAAGGGGCCGAAGCTGCCAATGAAGTGAAAATCACCGGGGATACCGGGATTGCCATGACCTATAACGGCAATCAGACGGCAGCTCTCCGCCAGGCCAATGGTGCAGGCTATCTGGACCTGACGGGGACTACGAAGGGAACGTCTGCCAGCTTGTCCGTCCATACCGGCGCCAAGAATCTGGCACAGCAGGACCAGACCCGTCTGACGTATACGGACCAGAGCAATACGGCCCATGAGGCAGCTACCCTGGATGATGGGCTGGCTTTTGCGGGAGACAGCGGGGAAACCACCCGGCTGCTGAACAAGTCCCTGAAGATTTCCGGGGGCGTGACAGATGAGAGCAGCCTGTCGAACGGGAAGAATCTCGGTGTAGTGGCTTCTGACGATGGACTGACCATCAAACTGGCTAAAGATCTGACCAACCTTGATTCCATCACCCTGAACGGTGGGCTGAAGATCAGCGGCAGCACGGCTGGGGCCAACTATATCACCGGCCTGTCCAATTTGACCTGGGACGGGACCAACTACGTATCCGGCCGGGCCGCTACGGAAGACCAGCTGAAAGCGGCTGTAGGGAAAATGACCGAGGTATCTCGGGGCGGCGGCTTCGGGCTTACCGCTGATGATGGGAATGCCGCCAAGGCAGACCTGGGCGGTACTGTTGCCGTCAAAGGGGACAGCAACATCACCACCTCTGCAGACGGCAGTACCTTCAACATCAAACTGAACAAGGATGTGGACCTGGGTACGGACGGCTCTCTCAAAGCCGGCGGGGTGACCATCGACAAAGATGGCATCGATGCGGGCAGCAAGAACATCACCAATGTGAAGAGCGGCATCGTCAATGGGGACGACAGTGACAATACCAACGCTGCCAATATCGGCGATGTGAAGAAACTGGCCGGCGATGCAGCCAAAGGGGCTGTGGACAGCCTGGGCAAACGGGAATTTGCCGGGGACGACGGAGAGACAGTCTCCAGAGGTCTGGGTGAATCCATGAAACTGTCCGGTGGGGCTGATACCACGAAGCTCACGGACGGCAACATCGGGGTGGTGAAGAATGCCGATGGGGATGGCCTGGATATCAAGCTGTCCAAGGAATTGACGGGGCTCACCAGCGTTACCACTGGCAACAGCACTTTGAACAACGACGGCCTCACCATCAACAACAGTGAAGGCAAGGCCGGCACCACCATCACCAACAGCGGCATCAAGATCGCCGCTAACGGGGAGGGCACCCATGCTGTGGAAATCAGCAACAATAATGTGAGCATGGGCGGCCAGCAGATCCATGATGTGGCAGCAGGGACAAAACCTACCGACGCGGTGAATGTGAGCCAGCTGGGCGGCGTGGTCAGCGGCGTGAACAACGCCATCACCCGCTTGGACAGCCGGGTGGACCGGGTGGGGGCCGGTGCCTCTGCCCTGGCAGCCCTCCATCCTCTGGAATTCGATCCGGAAGATAAGCTGAACTTCGCTGCCGGCTTCGGTCATTACCGGAGTGCCAATGCGGCGGCCATCGGGGCCTTCTACCAGCCCACAGAAAGCGTCCGCTTCAATGTGGGGGGCAGCTTCGGCGGCGGGGAGAACATGGTGAATGCCGGGGTGACCTTCTCCTTGGATCCCCAGCGGCGGGACCGTTTCCAGAGCCGGATCGTCCTCATGCGGACGGTCCAGCAGCTGCGCAGCGACAACGAAACCCTGCGCCAGGACAACCAGAAAGTCCATGCCCAGCTGGATGCCATGAACGACCGGCTGAACCAATTGTCGGCCCTGGTGGAACAGCTGAGTGCAAAGAAGTAAGAGATTGTCGGTGGCCCAAGGAAAGGGGCTGTTGCATGAGCAACAGCCCGTCATATGTCATAGGTCATACGTCATACGCCGATGGAAGCCAGCTCTGCTGTCTTCGAATTTAAGAAAATCAGTTGAATGTTATAGCGGGTTTTAAAATTTCAAAATCAATTTGGAAAAATTGATTTCCAAAAGCGTATGACGTATGACGACCGACGTATGACGAAGGGGGTGTTGCACGTTAATGGTCTATGAAGTCATCAGCATTCCCTTCTACCA
>CAJMQS010000068.1 GCA_905215645.1 uncultured bacterium | reverse complement strand
TGACGAAGGGGGCTGTTGCATGCGTGAGATTTTCACACATGCAACAGCCCCTTTTGCTTTCTCCTCCAAATTGGTGTAAAATAAAAAGATACAAAGAAGGGAGGGATGTCACCCATGTTTGCCAGTTTCAAATCCGGGAAAGCTCACCAGGAGGAACGGGAAAATCCCGGCCTGACTCTTTTGGATACGCCCAATCTGGATTTGTGTCTCCGGACGCCGGGCAGCCTGGAAGACATCGTCTCCTACGGCGGCCTGATCATGGCGGGGAAGGGGCTGCTCGTATGCCTCAACGACCTGCCGGAACCGGATAAGATCCGGGCCCAGGATTACCTGGCCGGCATCGCCTACACCATCGGCGCCACTGAAACCGAAATTTCCCCGGAAGTGACCATGTACCTGCCGGGAGAAGTGGATACGATACACGGATAAGAGAAAGCTGTTGCTTGGCAACAGCTTCTCAGTCGGGAGTCGGAAGTCTGAAGCCTTAGGACAGGACCTGTCTTAACAGGCAGGTCCTTTTGATTGTGTAGAACCAGGAACGAAATCATTTTTAGAACTCATTTCGTACAAGATTTTGCTTATTCAAAAATTTGCCTGCAAATTTATCATCCGGCTCCAGACTTCAGATTTCTGACTTGAGCCGCTATGCGGCGCTACAGCTAAGGGTGTTGCTATGCAACACCCCCTTTTTTAAAGGAGCACCCATGAATCAATTCGTCCATTTACATACCCATACCCAATACAGCCTCCTGGATGGGTCCTGCCGCATCCCGGAACTGGTCCAGTATGCCAAGGAACTGGGGATGCCGGCCCTGGCCATCACGGACCATGGGGTCATGTACGGAGTCATCGAATTCTACCAGGAATGCAAAAAAGCCGGCATCAAGCCCATCATCGGCTGTGAAGTGTACATCACTTCCGGGTCCCACCTGGACAAAAGCCTGGAAACCCGGAACAAGCTCTACCACTTGATCCTCCTGGCGGAAAACAAGGCCGGCTACCAGAACCTGATGAAGCTGGTATCCATCGGCGAAGTAGAAGGCTTCTATTATAAACCCCGGATCGACAAGGAAGTCCTCCGCCAGCACAGCGAAGGGCTCATCTGCCTGTCCGCCTGCATCGCCGGGGAAGTGCCCCGCCACCTGATCCGGGGCGAATTGGAAACCGCCGAGAAGACCATGCTGGAATATCTGGATATCTTCGATAGGGATCACTACTACCTGGAGATCCAGAACCACGGCCTGCCGGAAGAAGCCACCGTCCGCCGGGAACTCCATCGGCTGGCCCAGAAGCACAACATCAAACTGGTGGCCACCAACGACCTCCACTACATCCATAAAGAAGATGCCTCCGGCCAGGATATCCTCCTGTGCATCCAGACCAACGCCCGGTACCTGGATCCCCAGCGGATGCGCTTCAACAACGATTCCTACTACTTGAAGAGCCGGGAAGAAATGGAAGCCCTGTTCCCGGAAGACCAGGAAGCCTTGGACAATACCCTGGAAATCGCCCAGCGGTGCAGCCTGGAACTGGAATTCGGCCATCTGCTCCTGCCGGAATTCCCCCTGCCTCCTGGAGAGACCATGGATGGCTTCCTGCGGAAACTCTGTGAAGAAGGCTTTCCTTCCCGGTACCCCCAGGATGACGGCACCGCCCGAAAACGGATGGAATACGAACTGGGGATCATCAAACAGATGGGCTATTCCGGCTATTTCCTCATCGTCTGGGATTTCATCAACTACAGCCGGACCCACGATATCCCGGTGGGGCCGGGGAGAGGCAGTGCTGCCGGCAGCATCGTGGCCTACCTGACGGGTATCACCAATATCGACCCGCTGAAGTACAACTTGATCTTTGAACGGTTCCTGAACCCGGAACGGGTGAGCATGCCCGATATCGATACGGATATCTGCTACGTGAAGCGCCACCTGGTGGTGGATTACTTGGCTCGGAAATACGGGGAGAGCCATGTGGCCCAGATCATCACCTTCGGGACCCTGGCTGCCAAAGCGGCCATCAAGGACGTGGGCCGGGCCATGGATATCCCCCTGAACGTGGTGAACCAGGTGAACAAGCTGATCCCCAATACCCCGGGCACCACCCTGAAAGGGGCCCTGGAAGGCAGCCGGGAACTCCGGGAGCTCCGGGAACAGGATCCCAACATCGCCCAGCTCCTGGATTTCGCCCAGAAGGTGGAAGGGATGCCCCGGCATACCTCCACCCATGCAGCCGGCGTGGTGATCACCCCGGGAGAACTGACCAATTACGTCCCCCTCCAGATCACTTCCAGCAGCGACGACGAACATGAATACATCTGCACCCAATACGACAAGGACCGGTCGGAAAGCCTGGGCCTTTTGAAAATGGATCTCCTGGGTCTCCGGACCCTGACCGTCATCGACGATGCCCTGAAGATGATCAAAAAGAACCGGGGCATAGAAGTGGACATCCAGCACATCGATCTCCACGATCCCAAGACCTGCAAGATGCTCTGCCAGGGAGATACGGCGGCGGTGTTCCAGATGGAAAGCGACGGCATGACTCGGCTCATGAAACAGCTGGCCCCGGAAGGTTTTGAAGATCTGATCCCTCTGGTGGCCCTGTACCGGCCCGGTCCCCTGGGCAGCGGCATGGCGGAAGATTTCATCGCCGGCCGCCACGGCAAACGGACCGCCCAGGTGCTCCATCCCCTGATGGAACCCATTGTAGCCGATACCTACGGGGTGATCCTCTACCAGGAGCAGGTGATGCAGATCGTTTCTGCCTTGGGGGGCTTTACCCTGGGGGAAGCAGACATCCTGCGCCGGGCCATGGGGAAAAAGAAGGCCAAACTGCTGGATTCCATGAAAGAGAAGTTCCTGGATGGGGCCCAAAAGCTCCACGGCATCAGCCGGGAACTGGGGGACAAGATCTTTGCCCTCCTGCAGCATTTCGCCGGCTATGGCTTCAACAAATCCCATTCCGCCGCCTATGCCCTGGTGGCTTATGAGACCGCCTGGCTGAAGGCCAACTATCCGGTGGAATACATGGCAGCCTTCCTGAACAGCATCATCACCGTGGCGGACAAGGTGAGCTGGTACATCGGCGTCTGCCGGGATATGGATATCAAAGTGCTGCCTCCGGACATCAACACCAGCGAAGCCGGCTTTTCCGTGGATGGGCACACCATCCGGTTCGGCCTGGGAGCCATCAAGAGCGTGGGGGATGCGGCGGTTTCCGTGATCCTGGAAGAACGGGAGAAACGGGGCCCCTTCAAAGATTTCTTCGATTTCACCCGCCGGGTGGATCTTTCCAAAGTGAACAAGCGGGTGGTGGAAGCCCTGATCAAAAGCGGTGCTCTCAATGGCTTCGGCCTGCGCCGGAGCCAGATGCTGGCCATCATGGACCCGGCCCTGGAAGCGGCGGCCAGTGAACAGCGGGACCGGATCACCGGGCAGCTGGGTTTGTTCGGAGAAGAAGAAATCGCTTCGGCCAGTACCATTCCCATCCCGGATCTGCCGGAAATCCCCAAGGAAGAGATCCTCCGGCTGGAACGGGAACTGATCGGCTTCTATGTCACCGGCCATCCTTTAGATGCTTTCCGTACCGCCCTCCGCCGGCTGACGCCCTTGGCAAAATGCAGCGAGGAGAATTTCCGGGATGGAGAGCGGATCACCGTGGGAGGGATCATCTCGGAACTGCGGCTCCGTTCCACCAAGAATGGGGACCGTATGGCCTCTTTCACCCTGGAAGACCTCAGCGGCAGCCTGGACGTGATCGCCTTCCCTCGGGCTTATACCCTCAGCCGGCTCCAGATCGAGAAGGACCGGATCGTCATGGTCCAGGGCGTCCTGAAATTGGACGAGGAACAGGCCCGGATCTTCGCCAACAAAGTGGAACCCCTCCAAGAAGCGGCCAAAGAAGTCCATCTCCATATCGGGCCGGGGAAGAACACCCAGACCGTCCAGCAGCAGCTGGGAGGGATCTTTGCCGCCTTCCACGGAAAGAATCCGGTGTACCTCCACATCGCCGATACCCGGAAAGTGATCCGGACCAACCCCCGTTTCTGGGTGGACCTGGAAGCACCCGGCTTCGCTGACGCCATAGAGCGGGTGCTGGGGAAGGGGAGTATGGAATTGTAAGGGGGTGTTGCACGTTGCGTGCAACAAACCTTTCGTCATAGGTCAGACGTCATACGTCATACGCTTATGGTAAACCGTACCCCTTGTCAAGGACAGTTTTAAAAGTCATCGCCCCTGTTTTT
>CAJMQS010000067.1 GCA_905215645.1 uncultured bacterium | reverse complement strand
CGCTATGCGGCTCTACAGCTTGGGGGTGTTGCACGCAACGTGCAACACCCCCTTTGTGGTTGTCAGCTATCAACGGCTGGAGGCTGAAAAAAGAAATTCCCAACCGATAGGTCTCCTTTTCAACAGAAAGTGTTAAAATTTTCCATGTAATTCTGTATAGTTGTGCTATAATGTTAAGAAAACAGTTACATTTTCAATGAAGAAAGGATGGATACCATGGAAAACAAAGATCCGGATAAGCAGTCGAAACGGGTCCGCATGTATTACATTGCGGCCATCTTGCTGATCCTGATTATCAATACAATCATCAGCCCCATGTTTTTCCAGCCCAAGGTCCATGAAGTCAGTTACACCAACTTCTTGAACATGGTGGATGAAGGGAAGGCCTCCAAGGTGGAAATCACCAAGGATCGGATTGCCCTTTTGTGCAATCAGGACGGAAAGGAACAGATCTATGTAACCGGCAGAGTGGATGACCCGGAACTGGTCAGCCGTCTGGTAAAGGCAAAGGTTGAATTCTCCCAGGTGATTCCCAAACAGGAATCTCCCATCATGAGTTTCTTCAACAACTGGATCCTGCCGTTCCTGCTCTTTATGGTCATCGGCCAGCTGATCATGCGGTACTTGGGCCCCAAGATGGGCGGGGGCAATATGATGAGCTTTGGAAAGAGCAATGCCAAAGTGTACATCGCGGCCCAGACGGGAAAAACTTTCAAGGATGTGGCCGGCCAGGATGAAGCCAAAGAAGCCCTCCAGGAAATCGTCAATTATCTCCACAATCCGGCCAAATACAAGGCCATCGGGGCCGTTATGCCCAAGGGTGTCCTGCTGGTGGGCCCTCCCGGAACCGGGAAGACTCTGCTGGCCAAAGCCGTGGCCGGGGAAGCCAAGGTTCCCTTTTTCTCCATCTCCGGTTCGGAGTTCATTGAAATGTTCGTAGGCATGGGCGCGGCCCGTGTCCGTGACTTGTTCAAACAGGCCCAGGAAAAGGCTCCCTGTATCGTCTTCATCGATGAAATCGATGCCATCGGGAAAAAACGGGACAGCGGTTCCTTTGGCAGCAACGATGAGCGGGAACAGACCTTGAACCAGCTGCTGTCTGAAATGGATGGGTTTGACGGAAGCAAAGGCGTCATCATCCTGGCTGCTACCAACCGTCCGGAAGTCCTGGATAAGGCATTGCTGCGGCCCGGCCGTTTCGATCGGCGGGTTCCCGTAGAACTGCCTGATCTCCAAGGCCGGGAAGCCATCCTGAAGGTCCATTCCCATGACGTGAAGATGGATCCCCAGGTGGATTTCCATACCATTGCACTGGCTACCAGCGGTGCTTCCGGGGCTGAACTGGCCAATATCGTCAATGAAGCAGCCCTCCGGGCTGTCCGGATGGGCAGGTCGGAAGTAATCCAGGAAGACCTGGAGGAAAGCGTGGAAGTGGTCATTGCCGGGGCACAAAGAAAAGGTGCAGTGATTTCTCCGGAAGAGAAGAAAGTCATTGCCTACCACGAAATCGGCCATGCGCTGGTGGCCGCCAGCCAAAAAGATTCGGCACCGGTCCATAAGATCACCATCATTCCCCGGACCTCCGGAGCCCTGGGGTACACCATGCAGGTGGATACCCAGGAAAAGGTGCTCATGAGCCGGGAAGAACTGTACAACAAGATCGTGACCCTGACTGGAGGACGGTCTGCGGAAGAAGTGGTGTTCAACTTGGTGACCAGCGGGGCCTCCAACGATATCGAACAGGCTACCAAATTGGCCCGGGCTATGATCACCCGGTTCGGGATGACGGACGAATTCGATATGGTAGCCCTGGAAACGGTGAACAATGCCTACCTGAGCGGAGATACGTCCCTGGCCTGTGCATCGGAAACAGCGGCTCGAATCGATGAGGCAGTCTTTGCTGTGGTGAAGAAAGCCCATAAGGAAGCCCGAGAAATCCTGGAAGCCCATCGAGAAAAGATGGATGAACTGGCCCAGTACCTGCTGAAGAAAGAAACCATTACCGGGAACGAATTCATGGCCATCCTCCATGGTACCATGAAAAAGGAAGAACCGGAGACTGTGGAAGCATCCGTTGTTCCAGAAACGACCGATGGCCCCCGGGCTTGAGCATTGACGAAAAGAGGCTGTTGCACGTGCAACAGCCCCTTTTCTATGATATAATGGACTTCCTATGTAATCAACTTCAGTTTTAGAAACAGGATGAGAAATATGGAAACACGTACGAAACCCTGGAAACAGGGAAAAAGCATATTCGACTATATCAAAAACAATCTGGATCAAGAGGGATTCTTTACCAAAGAAAATCTGGAAGACCGGGCTGTAGTAGCAGGGGACAATCAGGAACTGCTGGAACCGGGGGCTGCAGATGCCTTTTTGGCCAGCAGCGGCCAGGCGGAGGAAGCATCCGATACAGTAGGTACCCAAATCTATCAAGTTTTGGAAGCCTATGCGGAAGATCCGACCCCGGAAAATGCCACCATGCTCTATATGGGGATTTCTTCCACACCCTGCATCCTTTACTATGAGTCTTTGGTGGATGCTTTAAGCGAAGAACGGATCCCCCAGCCTTTGTGGGAACTGGCCCGGGAATGGCTTTATGAAGCTTCCAGCCGGGAAACCGTCAAACTGGCCATTGTAATCTGCGGCCTTTACATGCTGAATGAACAGGATCTGGTGGTGAATTGGCAGCTGAAGCGAGATCTGCTGCTCCTGGCTCGGTGCGAAGAATTTACCAGTTTTGTCATCTATGCCCTGGAGCTTTGCCATCAGTTGGAAAAGAAAGACATCCAGGACATGCTCCAGCATACTTCCGGCTGGGGCAAACTGTGCGCCATACAGACCTATGACTTTTCCACGCCGGAGGATCAGGCCTGGCTGGTGATCCACGGATGTGAACTGACCATTACCTACCCGGCTGTTTCCATACTGGTCTTTTCCAAGGTCAATATTCCAGCACTGTTGGATGAGCCCCATTTGGAACCCCCGCAGTTCGAGGGGATCTGCCGTCTCCTGCTGAATTACCTGGCATTCCTCCTGGGCTTCCAGCAGGTGCAGCTCCCGGACTCTGATAAACTTCCGGTCATCGATCTGTTTTCCATCATGCAGAAATTCCTGAAGCATGCCAGGGAATATCATCGGGATCTGCTGGCCGCCGCAGCCCTGACCAATCTGGCGGAAGGTTTCCAGACTATGGTGGATGATGAATGTTGGGACTATCTGACCATGAATCAGTGCCATATCCTGATCAGTGAATTGGAATCGCTGGTCCTTTCCATCGACTGGCTGCCGGAAATCAAGAAAAATCTGGTGGAAGAAGACGGACGGACCAATCTGGTGGTGATCCATATGGCCTATGCGCTGGGTCTGGATATCCATAAGGAATTGTGGAGCCTGCTGAAAAAAGATCCCCTGCGGACCGAGTTGTATGAATTCCTGCTGGATACCCAGGACAAGAGGCAGTTCAACCGGGTCATGAAATTCGCACGGGAGCATGCCGATGGATACCTGCAGGAGGAGCATGCCATGGAACCTCTCCTGGAGGCATTGACCGATCATCCGGGAGAGGGGGAGGACCTGCTGGAAAAAGCTTTGACTTCAATCTATGATTCCTGCCGGAGTACGGCTCTGGGGGTCCTGGACAGCTGGCCGGACAAGAACTGGTCCCCCCAGATGCGGCTGGCTCTCCTGAAAGCCAGGGAGATGAGCCAGCATCCTCTGCTGAAGCTGCGGGTGGATGTGCTGCTGAAAAAAAGGACCATGGATTTTGCCAGTTTCCTGGATGTGATCCATGAACACCAGAAATAAAAAATGGAGGTGCTGCATGTTGCGGGCAGCACCTCCATTTTTCAATCCTTCACTTCGATGAAAATCACTTCGGCTCCAGCCGGCAGCTGCACCGGAACCGGACCCTCATCTGGGGACAGGACGTAAAGGGTATCCCGTTCCAGGGGAAGGCTGCCGATTGAAGCACCTTGGAGCTGTTCTTCCGGCAGCAGAGGGACATAGAGGAAACGGTGGCCCTGGGAAGGGGACAGGGTCTGAGATCCCTTCAGCCGTTTGTAAGCGGCGGACATTCCTTTTTTGTACATCACATTGAAGTCCACAGCTTTTCCTACCGAATGGGTGTGCCAGCTTCCGTCAAAGAAAGCCTCTTCCAAGGGGGCTAAGGTTACCTGGCGATTGCCGTCTTCCGGAAAGGTTAGGGTGAACCCTCCCTGGAGGGGCGTGATGATCCGCTGGTAGCCCTGGACCAGGGTGAAATCGGATTCTGCCAGATCCACTGTGGCGGAACTGATCCGGATGGCAAAATCCCGGTTGGCATAGCTCTTGTCCGGGGGATCGATATAGAATTCTGTCGTGGTCCCGCCCGACCAGTGGGATGTGGACGCTGTAGCACGGGAAATCTTCTGTATGCTCATAAATACCACCTCTTCCTGAGAAGATTAAACTTCAAAACCATCCTAGGGAACGAACGTCCAGAAAGTGTCAAAAAATAAAAATATCGGAAAAAATTGATTTCAGACGTTTTTTAGGCGAAGAATTCATACTATAATAGCAACTAAGGGCATAGCGACATGCCTTTCAGCTGCTAACAAACAATAACAGGTTGATGGAGGTGCCATTATGGCAAAGAAGTTAGTTGAATTTGTACCGAATTTCAGTGAAGGCCGGGATAAGGACAAGGTTGAAAAGATTGTTGACGAAGCCCGCAAAATCAAAGGGCTGAAGATTCTGGACTATTCCAGCGATGCGGACCACAACCGTTCTGTAGTGACCATCATCGGCTCTCCTGAAGCTGTTACGGAAGCAGCCATCAATATGGCCAAGGTGGCAATCCAGCTGATCGATATGCGGACCCATCATGGTGCACATCCCCGGTTCGGCGCTGTGGACGTAGTTCCCTTCACTCCGGTCATGGGCGTCACTATGGATGAATGTGTGGCCATTGCCAATGCAGTGGGTAAAGCCTATGGCGATATGGGCATCCCTGTCTACCTGTATGAAGATGCCTGCACCAAGGAAGCCCGCCGGAACCTGGCATCCGTCCGGAAAGGACAGTATGAAGGCTTCTTTGAAAAGATCAAAGATCCGGAATGGAAACCGGATTACGGCCCGGCTGTCATGAATGAAAAGTCCGGCTGCTCCGCAGTAGGGGCTCGTGTACCTCTGGTTGCCTTCAACGTGAACCTGGACTGCAGCGACAAGGCTGTGGCAGATGCCATTGCCAAAAAAGTCCGGAACATCGGCGGCGGCCTCCATTATGTAAAAGCCATGGGCGTAAAATTGGAAGAACGGAACCAGGTACAAGTTTCTATGAACCTGGTAAACTATGAAAAATCCGCTGTTTACCAGGCTTTCGAAATGATCAAGATGGAAGCTCGCCGGTACGGAGTCAATGTGGTAGGCAGCGAAGTGATCGGGACGGTTCCTATGAAGGCACTGCTGATGGCTGCTGAATATTATCTGCAGATCGAAAACTTCAACATGGATGAAATCCTGGAAAAACGGTTGTTGGAACTGGAAGAGTAAAGTGCTGCCCGCAGAGGAGGAAAATCGATGCTGAGCGATATCGAGATTGCACAAAAAAACGTCATGGAGCCCATCAGCAAGATTGCGGATAAAATGGGAATCCTGCCGGAAGAACTGGAACAGTATGGTCATTACAAAGCCAAGGTTTCCCTGGATGTCCTGAAACGTCTGGAAAAGAAACCCAACGGAAAACTGGTCCTGGTGACCGCCATCACTCCGACACCTGCCGGTGAAGGGAAATCCACCACAAGCATCGGGCTTGCACAGGCATTGAACCGGATTGGGAAAAACGCTGTGGTTGCCCTGCGTGAACCTTCTTTGGGCCCTGTATTCGGCATCAAAGGGGGCGCTGCCGGAGGCGGTTATGCCCAGGTGGTGCCTATGGATGACATCAACCTGCATTTCACCGGTGACATGCATGCCATCACTGCTGCCAACAACCTGCTGTCAGCCATGATCGACAACCACATCCACCATGGCAACGAACTGCGGCTGGATGCTCGGCAGATTACCTGGCGCCGGGTCATGGACATGAATGACCGTGCCCTGCGGAACGTAGTGGTGGGCCTGGGCGGCAAAGTCTGCGGTTTCCCCCGTCAGGATGCCTTTACCATTACGGTGGCTTCGGAAATCATGGCTATCCTGTGCCTGGCCAAAGATCTGGAAGACCTGAAAGCACGGTTCGGACGGATCGTCATCGGCTGTGACCTGGATGGGAATCCGGTCCATGTGCATCAGCTGGGTTGCGAAGGGGCCATGGCCATGCTGATGAAGGATGCCATCAAACCAAACCTGGTCCAGACCCTGGAACATACGCCGGCTATCATCCATGGCGGTCCTTTTGCCAATATCGCCCATGGGTGCAACTCCCTGCTGGCAACCAAGATGGCCCTGAAACTGGGAGACATCGCGATTACGGAAGCTGGCTTCGGTGCTGATCTGGGCGCAGAAAAATTCATGGACATTAAATGCCATTATGGCAATATCTATCCGGATGCCGTGGTACTGGTCGCCACCATCCGGGCACTGAAGATGCATGGAGGCGTTGCCAAAGCTGATCTGAGCAAGGAAAATGTCCAGGCCGTCAGCGATGGCTTCTCCAACCTGGCCAAACAGGTGGAAAATATGCGGACCTTTGGCCTGCCAGTACTGGTGGCCATCAACAAGTTTGCCTCCGATACTCCGGCAGAAA
>CAJMQS010000066.1 GCA_905215645.1 uncultured bacterium | reverse complement strand
AATGGAAAAAAGAAAGCTGTTGCATGTGCGAAAAATTCACACATGCAACACCCCCCTTTAGCTGAGCTGTAGAGCCGCATAGCGGCTCAAGTCTGGAGTCTGAAGTCTGGAGCCCAATGTTAAATTTGCAAGCAAATTTTTTGAATGTGTAAAACCTTTGGACGAAATGCCATCTCAGGTTGATTTCGATTCTGGTTTTACAGAATCAAAAGGATCCGCCCAGCCAGGCGGATCCTGTCCTGAGGCTTCCGACTTCAGACTCCCGACTCCCGACAAGGGGCTGTTGCGCATGCAACAGCCCCCTTTTTTATTCCACGATCTTCCGCTCATAGGGATCACTGCTGATTCCTTATCTTCTTGCGCATGAGCGGTTTGATGCCCCCGGCTTCCAGGATCTTCATGGCCTGGGGTCCCAGTTTCTCACAGGGATAGGTTTCCCCAGTTTCCTGCACCGTCACCTGATACTTTTCCAGGTCCAAGGTCAGGGTCATCCCATCTTTCACTTTGTCCTTCAGTCCCTTGCAGATAATGGGCAGAAGTCCCAGATTGATGGCATTCCGGAAAAAGATCCGGGCAAAAGAATCTGCCAATACCGCTTTGGCACCCATATTCAAAAGCGCGATGGGGGCATGTTCCCGGGAAGACCCACAGCCAAAATTCCGGCCGGCCACCACCATGCCTCCTTTGGGGAAACTGGCAGCGATGTTTTCATCCACTCCGCACAGGCAGTGACTGCCGATTTCTTTGGGGTCTACGATATCCAGATACCGCCCCGGATAGATCTGATCCGTATCGATATTGTCTCCCACTACGATGATTTTTCCTGTTACTTTTGTTTCCATCTCTGCTTCCTCCTTCACCTTACAGATACTTCCGGGGATCCGTGATATATCCGGTCACCATGCTGGCTGCCACCGTGGCCGGGCTGGCCAGGTACATCAGGGCTTCCGTGGATCCCATCCGTCCCGGGAAATTCCGGTTCGTGCTGGTGATGCAGACCTCTCCGGCGGTCAGTACCCCTTCATGGGCTCCCAGGCAGGCCCCGCATCCAGGGGTGGAAATGGTCGCCCCAGCCTTGATCAGATCTTGGATATACCCTTTTTCCAGGCATTTCTCCATCACTTCATTGGAAGCAGGGATCACCACCAGGCGGGTATATTCCGGGATATGTCTCCCTTTCAGGATCTTTGCAGCAATGGCAATATCTTCTTCCCGTCCCCCCGTGCAGGATCCGATATAGCCCTGGTTCAGCTTCACCGGCCCCTGGGCCACTACGCTGGAGAGGGTATGGACATTTTCCACACTGCTGGGACAGGACAGTTCCGGTTCCAATTGGGAAACATCGAAAGTATAGCTTTCTGCATAGGTATACCCTGGGTCGGTGTACTGCACTTCAAAGGGACGGACGGCACGTGCCTTTACATAATCCAGCACGGCCTGGTTCGGCTGCATGTAGGCCGTCTTGGCGCCCATTTCCACAGCCATGTTGCAGATGGTCATCCGTCCTGCCACATTCAGGTTCTCCACATAGCTGCCCGTGAAATCGATGGCCTTGTACACGGCTCCATCGGCCCGGATCTTTCCCAGCACAGCCAGGATCACGTCTTTAGGGAATACGCCCTTGGGGGCTTCCCCTTCCAGCCGCACCTCGATGATTTCAGGGATCCGGAACCACAGTTCCCCCGTCATCAGGATGGTGGCCATATCCGTGGCTCCGCAGCCCGTGCCCACTGCACCAAAGGCGCCATGGGTTGTCGTATGGCTGTCCGTAGCCACCACGATCATCCCAGGATAGATCAGGCCGGCTTCCGGCATGACCTGATGGCAGACCCCGCAGTTGGTATCGAAATGGTATTTCAGGTTGTTCTTCTGGGCAAATTCCCGCATTTCCTTATGATTCTGGGCACTCTTGATGGTAGGACAGGGAGCATAATGGTCGAAGACAAAAGCGCAGCGGGTATTGTCCCAGACCTTTTCCCCTCCCATCTCATAAAAAGAGTAGACCGTCTGCAGATACAGATCATTGATCTCTGCGAAATCCACCTTGGACATCACGATTTCACCGGTTTCTACCGTCTTTTTGCCGGCATTCTTTGCAAAGATTTTCTCGATGGCATGCATAATAGCTGTTCTCCTTTCAGCGGTTGGCCTCAATCATTTTTTCTAGTTCCTGGATGACAGTTTCCGGTTTTTCTTCCGGTACAAAATGCCCACAACCTGGGATTCCATAACCAGTTACATGATTGGCCAGCTTCTTCCAGATATCCAATACATCCCAATACTTGCAGATATTTCCATTGGATCCCCACAAACAACAGATGGGGGTTTGAATGGTACGTCCCAAATCTGCCATATCCAGCTTCCAATCGATGGTTGCACTTGCCCGATAATCCTCGGCAATGGCATGGACTGTAGCCGGTTCAGAATAATACCGGATATATTCGCGTACGATATCTTCCGGAAATTGCTGCTTTCCAATGGTTCCCGGAATGGTTTTCTTGCGGATATTGCTGCGGATGAAATAGGCAGGTTCTGCACCCAAGAAAGTTTCTGGAAAAGGCTCCGGCTGAATATAAAAGAACCAGTGCCAATACTTCGTGGCGATTTCCCGATCTGTTCTGTTATAAACATCAAGGGTAGGGATGATATCCAGCAATAGGCAGGATTTGATTTTCTCCGGATAGTCCAGCATCATACGGTGACATACACGCCCGCCACGGTCGTGTCCGGCAATATGGAATTTCTGATACCCCAATTTTTCCATGACAAATACCTGATCCCTAGCCATCGCCCTCTTGGAATACGTAGAATGGTCAGGCAATCCATGGGGCTTGCTGCTTTCTCCATAACCTCTCATATCCGGTATGACCACACGGTATCTCTCCGCCAGACGGGGGGCTACAGCATACCAAGTCAGATGGCTTTCCGGATGCCCGTGCAGCAGCAATACAGCCTCATGCCCAGTTCCTCCACACCAAGCATGGATTTTCACTTCTCCGGTATCGATGATCCGGTGTTCAAAACCTGCAAAATATTTCTCATTGATATCCATATTTTTCTCCTTATGATTGATTCTTGATTTCCCTTCTGTTGTTTCCAGCCTTCAAGCAGATCCCTCTCTTTTTCAGGCGGGGAAAAACAGAGGCGAAAGCAGAAACATGATGAGCAGTAATATGATGCTGAGCGGAATCCCCACTTTGACAAAATCTTTAAAGCGAAACCCTCCCTGCATGACGATTACGGTTGTCGGAGATGCCAGGGGCGTAGTAATGGCAATGGCTGTCCCAATGATGACCGGGACGCAAAAATAGAGTACATTGATATTCATTGCCATGCCCAGTGAAAGTGCAATGGGGATGACAATGGCATTGGCCGCAGTGTTGCTCATGAATTGGGAAAGGAACCAGCCGACCAGACCCATTGCGACCATCATCATGGGAAGACTGGCCTCGCTGCCGCCCATCAACTGCAAGAACGCATGGGCAATGACTTTCCCGGCACCACTGGCATCCAGCCCATTGGCCATCGAAGTGACTCCTGCCATGACGATCAGCACGTTCCAATCACAAGAACGGATCGCCGCGTTCATCGAGATGCAGTGGGTCAGGCAGAGAACAGCCACACACAGCAGCGAAACAATGGCGACATTCCAGATCCCAGAAATGAAGCCTGCAATCATCAAGAAAAATACTACAAGGTTCAAAATCGGTTTCCACCTGGGAACCTGCTTCATATTTACAGCAGGGAGTTCCACCACCGGATCTTCAAAGTCAAAACTTTTCTTCATGATCCAATATCCTGCCGTAGCAAAGTAGAGCGTACTGACGGCCAAAAGGATCAGTGTAATCGGTGCCATGGAAAAAAATCCCAGATTTCCTCCCGCTTCATTGACCATAGCCCCAGCCATGGAAACAGCGGCAGCTCCTGATAGAGACAAAGGCGATCCGATGGTGCTCATCATCCCCACAGGCATCAACAGATTTTTGGCTTTGACCTTGCCGTGGGATTCCATGGCAATAGACCGGGCAACAGGCACCATAGTCGCGGCAATGGCGGAATTGGTCGTAAAACCAGTAATCAGCCCTGTAAAAAGAGAAATCGCTGCAACCAGCGCACGCTCACTTTTTTGGGCCATCTTCCGGAACAGCAAGTCACTGACCTTTTGGATTGCACCTGTTTCAAACAACCCATTGCATATGATCATCGTCGCCCCACAAAAAACAATCGTGGTATTCCCAAAATAAGCATACGCCTTTCCTAAAGGCTGGATCCCAGTCAGCGACATCGCCAGTGCAGCCAGCATGGAAGTCACCGCCAAGGGAATCCGATCATTCATAACCAGCAACATGGTCATCACTAAGATGACGATAGCAATCGTACTTTGCTCCATAACTTTCTCCTCGCTCTCCTGTACTTTTCTCCCGCTGGCCAATCGGAAATTTCGTTATGTTGATTATATATTCAGATAATGTTAAAATCTAATTGATGTATTTTATATTTCCATCAATTTTTTTGATGAAGAAAGTAGAGAACATGGAAAACTATTACAAATATATTTATGCCGCTTATAAACTAGGCAGTTTTACCAAGGCTGCCGAAAAGCTCTACGTTACCCAGCCTACCCTCAGCATGGCCATAAAAAAAGTAGAGGATCATTTGCATATGCCGCTTTTTTATCGGGAGGGCAAATCCGTCACTTTGACTCCTGTAGGCAAGCTCTATATCAAAAGTATCGAAAAAATGATGTCGATTGAAACCGACCTGCAAGCCGAAATCCGTGACATCGAACGATTGGAAACTGGGACCGTACGGATTGGAGGCACTCAATACATCAATTCCTGTATCCTCCCCCCTGTCATAGCACAGTTCATCCAAAGATATCCCAAGATTGACATCCAGCTGAAAGAACAGGAGCCCAGTAAAAACCTCACCGATCTTGCGAAAGGAAAAATCGACTTCTGCTGCAATGCAGGCACGATAGATATTCCAGATTTAAAAAAAGTCCCTCTCTTCCAGGATCAAATTTATCTCGCCGTTCCAGACGCCTATAATCAGCCGGACTGGCTGCCATGGGAACTGGATTTAGAGGGTCCGCCTTGGTCAGAGCCAAAATCCATTCCCCTTTCAGATGCCTTGTTCCAGCTTCCCATCATCCTTCTGGCGGCGCCTTCCAATCTCCAGGCCTGTGTCAGGAATGCCTATGCAGATGCCCATCGCCAGCCCCATATCGTTCTGCAGGCAGAACAGCAGGAAACCTCCCTTCAGTTGGCCTGTGCAGGAATTGGTGCTGCCTTTGTGGGAGAACAGATGCTCAGGCATCGAAAGCCCAAGGCAATGCACATCTATAAGATTGATCACCCAAGCCTGCGCCGGACATTCTATCTGCTGACAAACAAAAAGCGATATCTTACCAAAGCCGCATCCGCATTTGTTGCACTGTGGAAAAAAACAGCCGGAGAAACACTCCGGCTGTAACCAAAAGCCGCCGGACATCCACAAAACCAGTTGTGTACCGACAACAAAAAAAGGGTGTGAAAAAACTCACACCCCCGGTCGCGAGCCGCGGCTAAACGATCTTCCGCTCATAGGGATCACTGCTGATCCCTTTGGCCAAAATTTCCTTGGCCCATTCCTGGGCACAGAACAGGGAATGATCCTTGTAGTTCCCACATTCCTTTTCTTTCGTTCCGGGCACCTGGTCCCAGGTGGTCTTGACCACCAGTTCCAAGGCTTCCTTCAATGCCTTGGCCACGTCTTTGGGATCATGGACGCCCCAGCACAGGAGATGGAACCCGGTGCGGCAGCCAAAGGGAGAACAGTCCAGATAGCCCTTGATCCGAGGCCGCAGGTAGAGGGCCAGGAGATGTTCCAGGGTGTGCATCCCCCCGGTAGGGATTTCCTGCTGGTTGGGCTGGCAGAGCCGGATGTCGAAGTTAGACACGATATCCCCATGTTCCCCGGTCTCCTGTCCGATCAGCCGCACATAAGGGGCTTTCACTTTCGTATGGTCCAGGGTGAAACTTTCGATAATGACTTTTTCCATATTCATTCCTCCAATGAAAGAAGTGTTGCACGGTTCTGTGCAACACTTTCTTGTTAGATGTCAACAGTCAGCGGCTGGTTGACGGGGGTGCTGCCCATTTGCAGCACCCCCTTTTTCATTTCTGCAGCGCCGGGTTGTCCCGGTTGGCGATTTTTTTCTGATATTCTTCCTTGACGAAATTGGTGGCCAGCATATCGATTTCTTCCACCGTAGCCACCCCGTGACGCAGGTTTTCCTCCAAGAACGGATACAGCAGTTCGATTTGTTCCTTCTTGTCGATCATGGTGATGACCACCGGCAGGTTAATGGCTTCGGAAACACTGATGAACAGTCTCCGTTCCTTCCCCCGCACCCGGCTCCCATAGCCCTGGGTCCCCCGCATCACCGTACAGCCGGCGATCTTGTATTTCCCAGCAATGTCAAAGATGGCCTTGTAAAAAGGCTTGTCCTTGTAGAAGAAGTCCTCCCCTACATAGATGGTCAGTTTGGTCAGTTTCAAGAATTCAGCAGCCATACGTCTTCCCTCCATTTCGGATGAGTTTGTCTTTTCTTAGTTTTATTGTAACATAAATTAATTATTTTCGTAATAGGAAAGGATGATGTGAAAATACTTTTAAGCAAGAAGGCAGACTCGGCCCTGAATAAGACGTCAGACCGGCCCTTCCGGGCCTTTCAGATGTCAGACGTCAGCTTGTTGGCGATGAGCAAGACGGACCTGCATCTAAGCCGAACAAAGCTGACGTCTGACGTCTCAAGGCCCCTTTGGGGCCGTGTCTGACTTCTTTTTTGACGTCTCAAGGCCTGGCAGGGACGAGGCTGACGTTTTCATCAAGATCTTTTCCAACACTTTCTGCTATCCTGGAAATGCTTCCCTGCCTGAAAGTGACTCTTTGCCATAGGGTTAAAGATTATTGCCGTGCAACTGCCTGCGCCCTCTACGGTTCAGTGCTCTGAACTCTGCACTTTTTCCTTATCACCCCAAATATGATAAAATGGATTA
>CAJMQS010000065.1 GCA_905215645.1 uncultured bacterium | reverse complement strand
GGAGACAACCGGCGTCAATCGACAGACACCCCCACCACCGGGCAAGCACGGTCCCACGCCCCCAAGGGGGCGGACTGAAAGACAAAGAAAGAGGCATCGAAAAATAATCCATCATTTTTCGATGCCTCTTTTAGTCCATAATGACAGGATACAGATAAAAGGGCTTTCAAGAGGTCTCATCGACCATTAACGTGCGACAGCCCCCCTTATTTTTTTGTCTCAAACAGTGCTTCCACAAACTGCTGGGGATCGAAAGGCCGGAAATCCATCATCCCTTCCCCAATGCCGATCCATTTCACATCCAGCCCCAGTTCTTCCTTGATGGCGACCACCACGCCCCCTTTGGCAGTGCCGTCCAGCTTGGTCAGCACCACCCCGGTCACATGGGCAGTTTCCAGGAAGATCTTGGCCTGGCTGATAGCATTCTGGCCAGTAGTGGCGTCCAGCACCAGCAGTGTCTCATGGGGACCGTCAGGGATTTCTTTCCGGATCACCCGGTAAATTTTGTCCAGTTCTTTCATGAGATTGGTCTTGTTGTGGAGCCTCCCGGCCGTATCCACAAACAGCACATCCGCTTTCCGGGCGATGGCCGCCTGGACCCCGTCGTACACCACAGCCGCCGGATCTGCCCCATCTCCGTGGGCGATCACATCCACCTGGGCCTTCTTCCCCCAAATCTGGAGCTGTTCCGTAGCACCGGCCCGGAAAGTATCCGCAGCGCACATCATCACCTTGTAGCCCATGAGACGGTAATAATTGCTCAGTTTGCCGATGGTGGTGGTCTTCCCCACCCCGTTGACTCCTACTACCAGCACGATGGAAGGATGACCTTTGAAGCGCATCCGAGGCCCCGTGGTCTTCAGCATGTCGGCGATATAGTTCTTCAGGAAGGGCAGGGCTTCTGCCGGCGATTTGATCTGCCGGGTGGCTGCCGCCTTCCGGAGGGCAGCCATGATCTTTTCCGTGGTCTTGATCCCCACATCCCCGGCTACCAGGATCATCTCCATCTCATCCATGAAGTCGTCATCCAGTTCCACGCTGGCTCCCACCAGCTCTTCCATCCGTTCGGTGAAATTTTTCCGGGTCTTGCTGAGCCCGTCTTTCAGTTGTTCCATAAAACTCATGATTCCGGTACCTCCGATAATTTCACGGACAGGACCCGGGATACCCCCGATTCTTCCATAGTGACCCCGTGGAGCACATCTGCAGCCTCCATGGTTCCCTTCCGATGGGTGATCACAATGAACTGGGTCTTCTGTCCATATGCTTTCAGGAATTGGGCAAAACGGTCGATATTGGTTTCATCCAGCGGGGCATCGATTTCATCCAGGATTACAAAAGGTGCCGGCTGGTAAGTCAGGAGGGCGAAAAGCAGGGCGATGACGGTGAGGGCCCGTTCTCCCCCGGAAAACAGGGACAGGTTCCGCATCTTTTTCCCCGGCGGCTGGACTTCGATCTCGATGCCCGATTCCAGGATATGGTTTTCATCCTGGATCCGCAGCCTGGCCCGGCCTCCTCCGAACAGCTTTTCATAACAGTCTCCGAAATACCCGTTGATCTTGCTGAAGGCTTCCCGGAACCGGCGGGTCATATCTGTATTGATACCGCTGATCACGGTTTCCAGCTGGGCTTTGGCCTGGGTCATATCTTCATATTGACCTTTCAGGAAGTCGTACCGTTCCTGAGCCGCCTGATATTCTTCTTCAGCCGCCTGGTTCACTGGTCCCAGGTCCATCAGTTCCTGGGAGGCCTGGGCTTCCCGTCTTTTCAGTTCCCCCTCCGGCAGTTCTCCGGGCAGAGCTTCCTCCCGAGCCGTTTCCTCGGTAAGTCCATAGGCTTCCATCAGCTGCTGCCGGCCGTGTTCGGCTTCCGCCGCCTTTTTCACCTGTTCCATCTCGCTGTTGTGGAAGCGCTGCTGGATGCTGGCTTCCTGACCCTTCAGGATGATTCCCTGCTGGGTCAGCTGCTGCCGTTTGGCCAGGAATGCTTCCTTTTCCTGGAAGAATTGCTGCCGCGCCCCCTGGGATCCAGCAAGTTCCTGTTCCAGGGCCGTGAGTTTCTCAGCCAGTCCTGTCAATTCCTTTTCGCAGTCCTTGATCTTGGCTTCCTGCTGCTGGGCTTCCTCTTCACCCCGAGAAATCTCCAGCTGGGTCTTTTCCCCCAGTTGATCAATGGACTGGATCCGGGCGTTCAGGGCTTCCAGCTGGCTTTTCCCTGCATTGACGGAAATCAAGGCATCCTGGTGCCGGCGGGCAGCCGCTTCCAGCCGGGTCCGCTGTTCCACCAGTCCCTCACTGAGGGCCTGGGCCGCTTTTTTCCCTTCCAGATCGTCATTTTCCAGCTGCTCCACTTTGGGGGCTAATTCCTGGACTTGGGCTTGAAGCGCCAGGAAACGTTCTGTTCCCTGCCGTTTTTCCTGCAGGAGCAGTTCCATTGCTTCCTGCTGTTTCTTTTTCTGAGCCGTTTCCTGCTGGACCCGTGCCTCAGTCCCGGCTTTTTCCACTTCGATTTTCTGGAGTCCATCCAGGCACTGCTGCCGTTCTTCCTTCTGTTTCCTTCCTGTTTCCGTTAGGATTTCCAGCTGCTGCCGGAGATCCATACAGTAAGCTTCCAGCTGCTGGGCTTCCTCCGTGAGCTGCCGGATTTCCTGTTTCCGGGAGAGGAAACTTTTTCCCGGCTGCTTCTGGCCGCCGCTGAGGGAACCGCCCGCATAGACCACATCCCCTTCTAAGGTCACCACCCGCACCCGCATATCGGTTTTCCGGGCAGCTGCCAGGGCATGGTCCAAGGTATCGGCTACCAGCACCTGACCCAAGAGGAACTGGACTGCCGGCCGGATTTTTTTCTCACAGCGGACCAGATCCGCAGCTATGCCGATGATGCCCGGACAGTCCAAAGCCGTTTTTTCCCGGCTGCCCAGGAAGCGTGGCCGCAGGGTATCCAAAGGAAGGAAGGTAGCCCGTCCTCCCTGTTGCTCTTTCAAATAGGCAATGGCTTCCTGGGCCGCCCGTGCATCTTGGGTGATGATGTTCTGGAGTGCGCCTCCCAGGGCCGTTTCTAAGGCGGTCACATAAGCATCTTCTACTGTAAACAGTTCCGCTGCCACGCCGCAGATCCGTTCTTGGAAAGGAGCCCTGGCTCCCAACACCGTCCGCACCCCTTTGCTGAATCCTTCATGCTCCCGTTCCATGGCAGAAAGCACTTGGAGACGGGCTTTTTTCTGGTTCAGGGTCCGCTGGGCACCTTCCAACTGACGGTTCTCTTCCCGGTAACTTTGGACGCTTTTTTCCAGTTTCTCATTCAGCTGCCGGGCCTGTGCCTCCAGCTGCTGTTTCCGGCTTTCCAAGCCTTCCAGCCGGGATTTTTCTTCCTGGAGCTGTTCCGTCACGGCCTGGAGACCTTCTTCTCCTTCCCGGATTTTTTCCTTCAGCTGTTCCTGCTGCCGATGGATCCGTTCCTGTTCCTGCCGCACTCCGGACAGCTGATTCCGGGTCATCACCAGGGTCCGCATGCTGTCAAAAGCCTGCGCCTGATAAGTCTTTAGTTTTTCCTCTGCCCCCTGGACCACTCCGATCAGGGTTTCCTTTTCTGCAGCAGCCTTTTCCAGCAGTTTCTGAGCCCGGTACTGGGTTTCTTCCAGTTTATCATACTCCTCGGTCACCAGGTTCAGGTTCTCCTGGCTCTGGGCCAGTTCTTCCTCCAATCCCTTCCGGCTCTTGGCCAATTGAGCGATCCGGTTCCGGCTCTGCTGGATCCGTTCTCCCAATACAGCCCGTTGGCTCCGGTAGCCTGCGGCTTCCTTTTCCCGAGCCAATGTCTTTTCTTGGTAGGCATTATAGGCGGTTTCCCGTTCTTGGAGCTGCTGCTCCAGGTCTTTTTCTTGGTTTCCCAGGGTGCTTGAAAGTTCCGCCAGTTCCTGGAGCTGTTTTTCCAGGCTTTGGAGTTTTTCCGTCAGCTGCTCCTTCTCTTTTTCCAGAGAAGCCAGCTGTCCCAAGATCCGGGTCACCTTCACCTGCCGCAACCGGGCGCTGATTTCTTTGTACTGCCGGGCTTTTTCCGCCGCTGCAGCCAGAGGGACCAGCTGATTCTCGATTTCATTCTGGATATCATGGATCCGCAGCAGGTTGGCTGCCGTATCATCCAGCTTCCGCAGGGCTTCCTTTTTCCGCAGACGGTACTTGGCAATCCCTGCCGCTTCCTCAAAGATGGCCCGCCGGTCTTCCGGACGGCTGTTGAGGATCTCGTCGATCTTATTCTGGCCGATGATGGACAGGGATCCCCGTCCCAGCCCTGTATCCGCCAAAAGGGCCACTACATCCTTCAGCCGGCAGTTTTTCTGGTTGATGGAATATTCGCTGTCCCCGCTCCGGTACACCCGGCGCTGGAGACAAACTTCCTCGAAATCCACCGGCAGGCAGTGGTCCGTATTGTCGAATACCAGGGATACTTCCGCCATCCCCATGGGCCGGCGGCCGCTGCTTCCGGCGAAGATCACATCCTCCATCTTCGTGCCCCGGAGGTATTTCACGCTCTGTTCCCCCAGGACCCAGCGGATGGCATCGGAAATATTGCTCTTGCCGCTGCCGTTGGGCCCCACAATGGCAGTGATGCCCGGTTCGAATTCGATATTCACTTTGTCTGCAAAGGATTTAAACCCATGGGCTGAAAAGCTTTTTAAACGCACGGCATTCCCTTCTCAGGCCCGGAGGTCCGACAGAGACACTTCATCATTCCCGTCGATTTCCGCCAGTGCCACATCCACAGTCTCGCTGTTGCTGGTAGGGACATTCTTTCCCACATAATCGGCCCGGATGGGCAGTTCCTTGTGGCCCCGGTCCACCATCACCGCCAGCTGGATGGCTTTGGGCCGCCCCATGTCGATCAGGGCATCCAGGGCACTGCGGATGGTCCGGCCGGTGAAAAGCACGTCATCCACCAAGATCACCGTTTTCCCATTCAGATCGAAATCGATGTCCGTCTCACTGATCACCGGGTTGTATCCCAGGGTGGACAGATCATCCCGATAAAGGGTGATATCCAATGATCCCACCGGCAGCTTCATTCCTTCGATCTGCTGGATTTCCCGGCTCAGCCGGTCGGCCAGAGGGACGCCCCGGGTGCGGATCCCCACCAGTACCACATTTTCCACACCCTTGTTCCGTTCCACGATCTCATGGGAGATCCGGACCAGAGCACGGCGCATGGCATCGGCATCCATAATGGTTTTTTTCTTGACAGAAGTGGTCATAACGATTGCCTCCTTTTAATGGAACTGCCCGTGGCGCAGACGGGTCAGGATGGTTTGCATATCTTCCGGCACCGGAGCCGTAAACGTCATCCATTCTCCAGTGCGGGGATGGCGGAAGGTGAGCTGCTCCGAATGGAGCGCCTGTCCGTTGATGGAAAAACAGGTCTTCTGGGGTGCATATTTCGGGTCTCCCACCAGGGGATGTCCGATATACGTCATATGCACCCGGATCTGATGGGTCCGTCCCGTCAGGAGACGGCAGCGGACCACGGTAAACTTGCCATACCGTTCCAACACTTCATAATCCGTAGCCGCCCAGCGGCCTCCCTGGGGGACCACCGCCATCTTTTTCCGGTCCCGGGGATCCCGGTCCAGCTGGGTCTCGATATGGCCGTGATCTTCTTTGATATTCCCCCGGACAATGGCCAGATAGGTCCGTTTGGCTTCTTTTTTCTGGATCTGTTCTGCCAAGGAAAGGTGGGCCTTGTCATTCTTGGCGCAGATCATCACCCCGCTGGTATCTTTGTCCAGCCGGTGGACGATGCCGGGCCGGATGACCCCGTTGATCCCCGAAAGGTCTTTGCAGTGGTATAGCAAGGCATTGACCAGTGTCCCATCCGGATTCCCAGCTGCCGGATGGACCACCATGCCCCGAGGTTTGTTCACCACGATTACATCCTCGTCCTCGTAGAGGATATCCAGAGGGATATTTTCCGGTTTCGCCTCCAGATCTGCCGGGGGCAGCACCGTGACCTGGAATACATCTCCGATCTTCACCTTATAATTGGCCTTCACCGGTTTTCCTTCCCGGGCAATCAGGCCTTCCTGGATGTCATGCTGGACATTGGACCGGGTGCATCCCAGCCGGGCTGCCAGGAACACGTCCGCCCGCAGGCCTTTTTCTTCTGCCGTGGCCGGATCCGTCACCGTCAGGGTGGCCCCTTCTGGAATCACTTTTTTTTCTCCGGGCTGGTTTTCTTCCCGGATTCGTTCTCCAGCATACTCCATACAATCAGCCCCACTCCCAGACAAATAAAGATATCCGCCACGTTGAACACGGGCCAGAAATGAAAGTCCACGAAATCGATCACATACCCGGTGGCGATCCGGTCGATCAGGTTCCCCAAAGCACCTCCCAGGAACAATCCTGTTCCCAGCCGGGCTTTGGGGCCTTCCCGCCGGATATGGTCCCGGAGCAGGAAAATGGCTCCTGCCGCAGCCAAGGTAATCACCACAAAGAAAGCCCGCTGGTATTCCAAGAGACCGAAGGCAGCTCCCGGGTTCAGTACATAGGTACAGCTGACCACCCCGGGAATCACCGGAAAGCTCATGCCGACAGTCATAGTATGGGTAATGAAAAGTTTGGTGATCCGGTCCAGCAGGACCACCAGGAAAATCTGGATGAGCATCAAATGCAATAGGCTCCTTTAGCTATTTTGGTATAAAAAAAGAAAGAGCCCTACAATGCCGTACCAATTCCGAGTTTTGAACCTGCCTAAGCAGGTGGGTGCCCTCCCTGTCATATCTGATGTCCCCTCGAAAGGGCATATCATCAACGGCCGGAGTTCACGGGCTCCCTTATAGAGAGTGTTGGCTCAAAACATATGGAATTCGACTCGCACATCGGAGGGTTGCTCTTTTATTTGTATTATACAGCCTGATGGACAGATTGTCCAGTTTTTCAGAAATTTTTTAGAGGCCAAGCATTTTTGTATCTTTTATTTCCCCAGGAATACAGGTTTCCGTTTTTCCAAGAAGGCTTTCATACCCTCGGCCTGGTCCAAAGTGGCAAAGCAGTTTCCAAAGACCTGGGCTTCATAACTGAGAGCCGAAGCAAGATCCATGGACATACCGTGATTGATGGCATCCTTGGCGGAACCGATGGCAATGGGACCTTTTTCCATGATTTTCCGGCAGACTTTTTCACAGGTATCCAACAGCAGTTCCGGGGGAAGGACCCGATTCACCAGCCCGATCCGGTAGGCCTCCTGGGCATCGATCAAATCACCCGTATAGATCATTTCTTTGGCACGGCCCTTCCCGATGAGCCGTGTCAGCGTTTGGGAACCGCCGAAACCGGGAATGATCCCATAGTTGACTTCCGGCTGCCCAAATTTCGCCGTGGTGGATGCATAGCGGAAATCACAGGCCAGGGCCAGTCCCAAGCCCCCGCCCAAACAGTACCCGTTGACAGCACCAATTACCACCATGGGCAGATTTTCGATGGCATTGAACACTTCATGGCCAAAACGAGAAAAGGTCATAGCTTCATGGGCCGTCATCTGGCTCATAGCAGTCAGGTCCGAACCGGCCACAAAGGCTTTTTCTCCCGCACCCTGCAGGATCACCGCTTTTACTCGCTCGTCATTCCGCAGCCCATCGATGCAGCTCTTCAATTCCTGAAGGGTCAGGATGTCCAGCGCATTCAGGACCTTGGGCCGATTGATGCTGACAACGGCTATTCCATCTTCTTTTATCATTACCAATAAATTCTTGAAGTTTTCCATAGTCATCTCCGTAATTTTAGATTTTTTAGAATATTTTAACGTATTAGTGGGTGTTTGGCAATATGGAAATGAGAAATTTTTATAAAGTTGAATAAAATCTTAGATTCCAGACTTCCGGTCCAAACACAAAGACGCCTGCATCTTTCGATGTAGGCGTCTTCTTTTAACCGGCAGCTCCCTATCCTCCCGGACCGTTTCCAGTCGAGTACTTTCGGCGT
>CAJMQS010000064.1 GCA_905215645.1 uncultured bacterium | reverse complement strand
GTATGACGTATGACCTATGACGTATGACGGGCTGTTGCTCATGCAACAGCCCCTTTTTCATTCCATCAACCCTTCCATCTTCTCCAGGAAGATGGCCAAAATCAGAAGATCGGCACAGCCTCCTGGGCTGATGTTCTTTTCCACGAAGCGTTCGTTCAGTTCCCACACGGCTTCCATGCCTTCCTTTGTGAAAGCTCCCCCTTTGGCCAGCACCTCCTGGGCTGCAGCCTGGGCCTCTGCCAGGGTGGCCTGATTGGACCGACTGAGGATGTTGGTGTCTTCCACCTGGCTCAAAAGAAGCAGCAAAGTCTGGATATAGGCCTCGTTGTCCGCTCTGCCTTCCTTCCGGAACTGCCGCAGAGCCGGCAGGGCAATCTGAGCCACCGCCGGGAATCCGTCCATGGCTTCTCCCCGGATGCCCCGGCAGCCCTGTTCCACATACAGCACTTCCCCGTGGGTATGGGGATGGTACCGATCGATCTTGGCAAAATCTCTTTCCAGGAGGGGCGTCACGGCTTCTCCGATTTCCCCCAGCACCGCTTCGCTTTCCACTTTGCCGGTCCGGGCCAGATGGTGCAGGGTAAAGCTGGTCACCAGGCCCAGGGAAAAGATGATGCCCTTATGGGTATTCACATTTTCCGTAGCCCGGAACATGGCTTTTTCCGCAGCCGCTCCCATGGGCCGCAGAGCCGCGAACAGGGCTTCCCCCGTTTCCTCCCAGTCCCAGCCTTTTTCCGCCATCTGCCGGAGATGAGGCACGATGGCGTCGGTGCTCCTGGCAAAAGTGTGCCAGTCCATGTCCCGATGGGCTCCAGGATTGTCCTTGTCCACCAGCCCCGGCTTGGGAGTGGCGTCCACTTCTCCCTGGAGTCCCTGCCGCAGGGCTGCTTCCACCCGATCCAACAGGAAATCTTCCAACACCCGGTGGACATTCCGCACCAGGACCGGCACGCTGTGCTTCCGGCTCCGGGCGCAGGCTTGGGCAGGCTGGGAACAGACCAGGCACAGGCGGCCTGGCAGCCCGATATCCGTCCGGGAAATCTTGTGTCCATCTTCCGCCAGCACATCCATATCATAGAGCCGTCCCAGCCGGTCCTGCCCCTCTATGGCACAGGCGATTTTTTTGATGGCCAAAGCATCCCCATCCAGCACATAGTATTTTTCATACCCTGTTTTCCAGTCGATGACCTTCTGGAACAGGATGGGGATCCCCGCTTCCCGAAGTGCCTTTTCCAGGCGACGGATCCCTTCCAGGAACCCCAGATGGATCAAGGCAGAAGTCTTCACCGGGCCTGGGATATTCTGGGTAAAGAACAGCAGGGGACGGTGGTACCGTTCCAACAGCTTTTTCTGGGCAGCTGCCCGGCCGTCCCGGGCCAGGAGCATGTCCGGCACTTCCACCTGAGGGCCTGCCAGACGGATGACAGTTTCTTTCATGATTGCGTTATTCCTTCCTTTTCTTGCCCAAGGTCCGGATCAATTCAATGAAGGCCCGGGCGTATGGGCTGAGATAGGCGTCCTTGCGGCAGCATACATAGCAATACCGTTTGTTGGCCACGCCCAATAAAGGATACAACACACACTTGTCCTGTGACAAGAAGTATTCGTCCAAATACACATCGGGACAGATGAAGACGGCTTCCATGGCAGAAACCAGTCGTTTCCCCACTTCGATGCTGGAAGTTTCCAGGATCACATTGGGTTTGATTTCATAGACGCTGAAGAGGGTATCCTGGACCCGGCGCACATTGTGGCCTTCGGTGATGGAAACGAATTCTTCGTTCCGGGCCTCTGTGATGTGGATGGGGGTCCCAGCCTTCACCCTCTGGGCCAGGGTGGTCATTTTGTTGGCGATCAGCACCACATCCTCGGTTTCCACCAGTTCATATTTCAGTTCATCATTGGTGGGCGTGGTGGTGAGGATGGCCAGATCCACCCCACCGTTGAGGACTTCATTTTCTGTGATGTTGCTGCCGGCTTCATGGATCTGGAGCTTGATGTGGGGATAGCGCTGACGGAATACCGGCATCACCGCCGGCAGCATCTGCATGGCCCGCTGGACTGGGATGCCCAGCCGCAGGGTCCCGTAGCCTTCATACTGGATATCCGCCACCTCGTGTAGCAAGTTGGAGCTGATGGTGATGACCTGTTTCACCGCTGCAATATATTTTTTCCCCGCCTCCGTCAGGACGATGGGATTGGTATTCCGCAAAAAAATCGGCGCCCCCAGATATTTTTCCACCGCTTTGATGGTCTGGCTCAGCGCCGGCTGGGAGACATGCATGGTCTTGGAAGCGTTGGTGATGCTTCCTTCCTTGATGATCTCCATGATATACTGCGCATGTTTCAGGTTCATTTGCCCCTCCGTTTCTTTTCCCCTAAAATCCGTTATTTCCAAAGAAATTTTAATTTCTTATAATTTGACATAATTCCCGAAATTCCTGAATCCCGCATCCTATGAGGAGTTGCGGGATTTGATAAGGAATGTCTTATACAGATTATATCATTATTTATATTCGATTTCCAATTTTTCCTGTGTTACTATCAAAGTGCACCATAATGTACATTGTACAACTGTTTAGAAGGAGTGATTTTACATGGAATTGAAGAAGGCAGCCATGGCTGGCACTGTTGAGTCTTCCGATGCCCAAATCACCGTAGAACCCGGTTCCAACGGCATTGAGCTCACTGTTGAAAGCAGCGTCATCCATCAATATGGACGGCAGATCAAGGCTGTTGTCCTGGATACCCTGAAGAAACTGGACGTAACCAACGCAAAGGTTTCTGTTGTGGACAAGGGCGCTCTGGACTGCACTTTAAAAGCACGCGTGGAAGGCGCAGTATTCCGTTCTGTCAACGAGGATCCTGATACGCCGAATCCCTGGGAGGTGCTGTAATATGGTTATCAATACGAATCCGAATTTCAAGCGTCTGAGAAGATCCATGATGTTCCTGAACGCACAGAAACCGAGCCTGGTCAAAGACCCGTATGTATATAAACCCGATTCCATCATGCTGGACCTGGAAGATGCCGTTGCAGAAAACCAGAAGGATGCTGCCCGGTACTCTCTGTTCCATGCCCTGAAAGAAATCGACTACCATGGCTGTGAAAGAGTGGTCCGGATCAACGGTCTGGAAACTCCTCACTGGAAAGAAGATATCCGCGTTTCCGTCGCCGGCGGCTGCGATGCCATCCGTCTGGCCAAGACTGAATCCGGCAAAGACATCAAGACCGTGGAAGAACATATCCTGGCTGCAGAAAAGGAATTTCACCGTCCCATCGGCAGCACCCTGATCATGGCTGCCATCGAATCCACCAAAGGGATGCTGAACCTGTATGACATCTGCACTTCTTCCGACCGTCTGTTCGGGATTGCTCTGTCCGGCGGGGACTACACCCGTGACCTGCAGACCAGCATTTCCAAGAGCGGTGTGGAACTGATGGGTGCCCGGCAGCAGATGGTGATCACTGCCCGTGCCACCGGCCGTATGTGCTTCGATACCGTTTACACCGACCTGGATGACATGGAAGGGTTCCGCAAAGACGTGGAAATGATCAAACAAATGGGCTTTGATGGGAAATCCATCATCAACCCCCGTCAGATCCCCGTCTGCCATGACGTATTCACCCCGACTGAAAAACAGATCCGCTGGGCAGAAGCCGTTGTCCGGGAAATCGATACCAAGAAAGCCATGGGTATCGGCGTATTCCAGCTGAACGGCAAGATGCTGGATATTGCCTTCTATGATGGCGCCAAGAGAACCATTTCTATGGCCAAGGCTGCCGGTGTCTATAAGGGGGATTTATAAGATGAAGAACGCAGTAGGTAGAGAGATTCCTGAAGAAATCCTGAAGCAGACCGGGAAAGACGTTTTCAAGGGAAGCTTCGTGAAGCATCTGGCTGAATACAAGGCTGCCACCCATACGGTAGCTCCTGTCATGGATCCCAGCTACAGCAAAGTTGTGGACTCCATTGAAGAAGTCCTGAAAAAATGCGGCATCAGAGACGGCATGACCCTGTCCTTCCATCACCATTTCCGGGAAGGGGATTATGTGGTCAACATGGTCATGGAAGCCATCCACAAGATGGGCATCAAAGACCTGACCATCTGTGCCTCCTCTCTGGGGAAAGCCCAGAACCCCATCGTTCCCATGATCGAAGACGGGACCATCACCAACATCCAGTCTTCCGGCGTCCGGGGCAAGATCGGGGAAGCCATCTCCAACGGCAAACTGAAGGGCCTGGCTATCATGCGGGGCCACGGCGGCCGTGTCCGTGCCATTGAAACCGGTGAAACCCATATCGATATCGCTTTCATCGGCGCTCCCAGTGCAGATGATATGGGCAACTGCCGTGCCATCGGCAGCCAGAACGGCGCTGACTGCGGTGTATTGGGCTATGCTGCTGTGGATGCCCAGTATGCAGATAAAGTGGTCGTGGTGACCGATACCTTGGTCCCCTTCCCCAACGTCCCTGCCTCCATCGACATGACCAACGTGGACTATGTGGTCAAAGTGGACGCCATCGGCGACCCCACCAAGATTGCTACCGGTGCTGCCAAACCCACCACCGACCAGAGAAAGCTCCTGATGGCCAAGTATGCTGCTGATTTCATGGTGCATACGCCTTGGTACAAAGACGGCTTCATCTACCAGACCGGTGTAGGCGGTGCGTCCATCGCTTCCACCAAATTCCTGGCTGAACACCTGCGGAAAGACAACATCCACATCGGAGTTGCCATGGGCGGGATTGCCCAGGCTATCTGCGAACTGCAGCATGAAGGCCTGATCAACAAGATCGCTGATACCCAGGATTTCGATATGGCTTCCATCGAAGACATCAAGACCAACCCCAACCATTACGAAATCACCACCTCCCAGTATGCTGACCCCTTCAACAAGGGTGCTTATGTGAATAAGCTGGATTATGTCATCCTGGGCGCACTGGAAGTAGATACCCACTTCAACGTCAACGTGGTCGTGGGCTCTGACGGCGTGATTACCGGTGCCCAGGGCGGCCATCCGGATACCGCTGCTGGTGCCAAATGCACCATCGTCATCGCTCCTCTGCTGCAAGGCCGTATCCCGGCAATCTGCACCGAATGCACCACGGTCACCACTCCGGGTGAAACCGTTGACGTGGTTGTCACCGACTACGGCATTGCCATCAACCCCCGCCGGCAGGATATCATCGATGCTGTAAAAGACACCGACCTGCCCATCTGCACCATCGAAGAACTGCGGGATACCGCATACAAGATGGTGGGCACGCCTGACCCTGTACAGTTCGGCGACCGGGTCGTGGGCATCATTGAAGCCCGTGACGGTTCCATCATGGACGTTGTACGTCAAGTGAAGAAAGCCGAAATCTAATGGTTTGAAGCAAAAAGCCATCCCTTCGGGGGTGGCTTTTTTCACTGGCCTCCTTCCCCTGATTTTTAAAATATTCTTAAATTATTTTTATTTATGTTCAAATGAAACAATTTTGCTTTTCTTTGAAAACCCGCATCACCACTGGCTTTATAGGCATTCTATAAGTATATACTTATGTGTTTTATACCGTTTTTTATATTCGTTTTCAGAATGTTCCTATGGTACTATGTAGTGGTGTTTAATGCACTCTATTTTTCCGGTTTCCGAGGCCAGCCCGTCTCGGAGACACCCCATTTTATTTCCAAAGGAGGAAATTGCATTATGTTTTTGGGCGTTGTTGGTTTCTTGATGGTTGTCATCATCGTGGCAGCTCTGATCCGTGGTAAATCCAACCCGGTTCCTCTGTTCGTGATGGTTCCCGTCATCGCTGCTCTGATCTGCGGGTTCACTCCTGTACAGATCTTCGATTTCGTGAAGGCCGGGGTTTCCAAGACCTGGTCTACCGCTGTACTGTTCATCTTCTCCATCGTTTACTTCTCCATGATGGGGGATATGGGCCTGTTCGATCCCATGGTAAACTGGCTGGTGAAAAAAGCCGGTGACAACATCGTGATGGTTACCATCGCCACCGCCTGCATCGCGGTTATCTCCCACCTGGACGGCGCTCTGGCTTCCACCCTGCTGATTACCATCCCCGCCATGCTGCCGATCTACAAGAAGCTGCACATGCGTCCTGTGGTGCTGGTGTGCATCATCGGTGCCGCCATGTCCATCATGAACCTGCTGCCCTGGGGCGGCCCTGTGGCCCGTACCGGCGTTGTGCTGAACGCTGACGTAAACGCTCTGTGGCAGGAACTGATCCCTCTGCAGGGTGTTGGTCTGGTAATCCTGATGATCTTCGCCGCTTACATGGGCATGATGGAAAAGAAACGGGGCGCCGGCCTGGTTGCTACCGGCAAAGCTGCCGAACTGTCTGAAGACGACGATGAAAAATCCGCTGACGATGATCTGTCCGCTGAAGACGCTGCTTTCATGCGCCGTCCCAAGATGATCTGGTTCAACGGCATCCTGACCCTGTTCGTCATCGGCCTCCTGTGCTTCACCAAGATTCCTCTGTACGGTGCATTTATGTTCGGCCTGGCTGTTGCCCTGATCGCCAACTTCCATTCCGCCAAAGACCAGGCCCGTGCCATCAAGATGCACGCTGCCACCGCTCTGACCATGCCTATGATCCTGCTGGCTTCCGGCGTATTCCTGGGTGTGCTGTCCAAGACTGGCATGATGAAGGCTATGGCCCAGATGCTGATTGCCATCGTCCCTTCCGCTCTGGGGCCCCATCTGCAGGATGTATTCGGGTTCTTCGCTGTGCCTATCGGCATGATGCTGGGTACCGACTCCTACTTCTTCGGCCTGCTGCCTCTGGCCATCGGTGTTGGCCAGCAGTTCGGCGTCGATCCCCACAACATGGCTATGGCTATGCTGATCGGGAAAAACTACGGCGTCATGGTCACTCCTCACGCTGCTACTACCTTCCTGGCCTGCGGCCTGGCTGGCATCTCCATCAAAGAACTGCTCACCTTCTGTGCCCCCCGCCTGTGGGTCCTGTCCTGGATCTCCCTGGCCTGCGGCCTGATGCTGGGTCTGTTCCATCTGTAAAAGTTACAAAAAAAGCCATCCCGATCGGGGTGGCTTTTTTTGTCAGCGTTCAACAGTCAACGGTCAGCAACCGTTGGAAAAAACGCGTCTGGCGGCTTTCTTGGAATGAAAAACGCATCCTGCGGCTGCTAACCCACCACTAGCCGAGTTTGGCTTCCATTGTCCAGTGACCAGTCACATCCCGGTTGTCATCACTATTCCCAAGAAGTTTTTATTGCTGTAAAAGTCGGAAAATTATATCCATTCCCCAGGACCCGCATGGGTCCTTGTTTCGCGTTCATTTTATAAGAATTTTCTTATATATCGCATATTCATATTTATATTAGTTTTCAGAAAGTTCATATGTTACCATGTGTTCGTAAGCAAAAAGGATTCATCCCTCATCCCGTTTCCGGTGGCTTGCCCGTCCCGGAAACACCAAATCCAATCTCAAAGGAGGAAATGCATTATGTTCTTGGGCGTTGTTGGTTTTCTGATGGTTGTGATCATCGTGGTCGCTCTGATCCGCGGTAAATCCAACCCGGTGCCTCTGTTCGTGATGGTACCTGTCATTGCAGCTCTGATTTGCGGCTTTACCCCTGCTCAGATCTTCGATTTCGTGAAGGCCGGTGTGGGCAAGACCTGGTCCACCGCTGTCCTGTTCATCTTCTCCATCGTTTACTTCTCTATGATGGGTGATATGGGCCTGTTCGATCCCATGGTGAACTGGCTGGTGAAAAAAGCCGGTGACAACATTGTGATGGTCACTATCGCCACCGCCTGCATCGCCGTCATTTCCCACCTGGACGGCGCTCTGGCTTCCACCCTGCTGATCACCATCCCCGCCATGCTCCCCATCTACAAAAAGCTGCATATGCGTCCTGTGGTGCTGGTCTGCATCATCGGTGCGGCCATGTCCATCATGAACCTGCTGCCCTGGGGCGGCCCTGTAGCCCGTACCGGCGTCGTCCTGAATGTAGATGTGAACGCTCTGTGGCAGGAACTGATTCCCCTCCAGGGCGTCGGCCTGGTGATCCTGATGGTCTTCGCCGCTTACATGGGCGTGATGGAAAAACGCCGTGGAGCTGGCCTGGTTGCCACCGGCAAAGCTGCTGAACTGGATGAAGATTCCGATGAACAGTCTGCTGACGATGACCTGTCCGCCGATGATGCAGCCTTCATGCGCCGGCCTAAGATGATCTGGTTCAACGGCATCCTGACCCTGTTCGTCATCGGTCTCCTGTGCTTCACCAAGATCCCCATGTACGGTGCCTTCATGTTCGGCCTGGCCGTAGCCCTGATTGCCAACTTCCACACCGCCAAGGATCAGGCCCGTGCCATCAAGATGCACGCCGCCACCGCTCTGACCATGCCCATGATCCTGCTGGCTTCCGGTGTGTTCCTGGGTGTCCTGTCTAAGACCGGTATGATGAAGGCCATGGCCCAGATGATGATTGCCATCGTACCTTCCTTCTTAGGGCCCCATCTGCAGGATGTGTTCGGATTCTTCGCAGTGCCCATCGGCATGATGCTGGGGACCGACTCCTACTTCTTCGGCCTGCTGCCTCTGGCCATCGGTGTGGGTCAGCAGTTCGGCGTCGATCCTCACAACATGGCCATGGCTATGCTGATCGGGAAGAACTATGGCGTCATGGTCACTCCTCACGCCGCCACCACCTTCCTGGCCTGCGGCCTGGCTGGCATCTCCATCAAAGAACTGCTCACCTTCTGCGCACCGCGCCTGTGGGTCCTGTCCTGGATCTCCCTGGCCTGCGGCCTGGTACTGGGTCTGTTCCATCTGTAAGAGTTATAAAAAAGGGCTGTTGCATGAGCAACAGCCCGTCATACGTCATAGGTCATACGTCATACGC
>CAJMQS010000063.1 GCA_905215645.1 uncultured bacterium | reverse complement strand
AGAAAGAGGCATCGAAAAATGATGGGTCATTTTTCGATGCCTCTTTTAGTCCATAATGACAGGACACAGATAAAAGGGCTTTCAAGAGGTCTCATCGACCATTAACGTGCAACAGCCCCCTCTTTTCATATCCGTTCCTTCAATTCTTCCAGCTTTTTCTTCTGCTTTTCCACGGTTTCTTTTCCCAGCTTTACCTGTTCAGCGTTATTCTGGGGAGCAGGACCGCCGTAACTGGTCCGAGCTGCCACGCAGTTCTCCGGTTTCAAGCATTCCAAGAGATCCGCTTCGAACAGCGGGCACATGGCCTTATATTCTTCCATAGTCAGCTGCCCCAGCAGTTTGTGCTCGGCGATGGCTTTGGCCACAGCCTGTCCCACTACGGCATGGGCCTTCCGGAAAGGCATCCCTTTCCGTACTAGATAGTCTGCCAAATCCGTGGCATTGGAATAATCTTTATGGACCGCTTCTGCCATCCGCGCTTCGTTGACCTTGGTGGTCAGGATCATATCCCGGTATACCTGGAGAGAGAATTTCACCGTATCGATGGTATCGAAGAATCCTTCCTTATCCTCCTGGAGGTCTTTGTTATAAGCCAGAGGCAGCCCTTTCAGTGTGGTGAGGAGAGCCATCAGGTTCCCATACACCCGACCGGTCTTGCCCCGGACCAGCTCAGAGATATCCGGATTCTTTTTCTGAGGCATCATGGAAGATCCGGTAGCGAAAGCATCATCCAGCTCGATGAAACCGAATTCCGTAGAAGACCACAGGCACATTTCTTCGCTGAACCGGGACAGATGCATCATGAGAAGAGATGCAAAGCCGAGGAATTCCAGTACATAATCCCGGTCGCTGACTGCATCCATGCTGTTCCCATACACCTGGGAGAAATGCAGTTCCTCCGCTACCTGGAACCGGTCGATGGGCAGGGTCGTGCCAGCCACGGCACCGGCTCCCAACGGCATGATGTCCGCTCCTTCCCAGACTCCCTGGAGACGGCGGAAATCCCGCCGGAACATGTTGAAATACGCCAGCATATGATGGGCAAAGGTAATGGGCTGGGCCCGCTGGAGATGGGTATAGCCTGGCATCAGGGTCTTCAGGTGTTTTTCCGCCATGGTCAAGAGAGCTTCTTCGAACCGGATCAGCAGCTCCATGATTTCCGTGACTTCCCGCTTCATGTACATATGCATGTCCAGGGCTACTTGGTCGTTCCGGCTCCGAGCCGTATGGAGACGGGCTCCTGCATCCCCGATTTTTTCTGTCAGGGCTGCCTCGATGTTCATATGGATGTCTTCCAGTTCTGTCTTGAACTGGAATTTTCCTTCCTGGATCTCCGCCAGGATCTCTTTCAGCCCCTTTTCAATGGCCGCACCATCTTCCTGGCTGATGATCCCGGTGCTGGCCAGCATATGGGCATGGGCCATGCTTCCCCGGATATCTTCGTGATACAGTCTCTTGTCATAATCGATGGACGCATTGAAAGCATCTACCAGTGCGTTGGTGTCCTTGCTGAACCGTCCACCCCATAATTTTGTCTTTGCCATTATTTCAACTTCCCTTGTTTCATCAGAGCTCTTACAGTGAGCGGCAGGCCGAACAGATTGATGAAGCCTTGGGCATCTGCCTGGTTGTACACTTCATCTTCTCCGAAAGTGACATATTCCTTGCTGTACAGGGAATAAGGGCTGGTAGTGCCGGCCGAAATGATATTGCCCTTGTACAGTTTCATCTTCACCGTACCGGTGACGGTCTTCTGGGTTTCATCCACAAAAGCCTGGAGCGCTTCCCGCAGAGGAGAGAACCACATGCCGTCGTAGACCAGTTCTGCATACCGGATGCCGATCTGTTCCTTGTAATTGTAAGTGGCCCGGTCCAAGCACAGGTTTTCCAGTTCGTTGTGGGCATAATAGATGATGGCGCCCCCAGGTGTCTCGTAAACGCCCCGATCCTTCATCCCCACCAGGCGGTTTTCCACCATGTCAGCAATGCCGATACCGTTCCGTTTGCCGATTGCATTCAGTGTTTCCATCATTTCCACAGGATCCATCTTTTTTCCGTTCACGGCCACCGGCACTCCCTGTTCAAAATCCAGGGTAATGTATTCGTCTTGATCAGGGGCTGCTTCCGGTGTCTGGCTCATGATATAGATTTCCGATTTGGGTTCATTGGAAGGATCTTCCAGATCGCTGCCTTCGTGGGACAGGTGCCAGATATTCCGGTCCATGCTGTAATCTTTCTTCTTGGTCACAGGAACCGGGATATTGTGGGCCGCTGCATAGTCGATGGCGTCATCCCGAGATTTGATCTGCCATTCTCTCCAAGGAGCGATTACCTTCAGCTGGGGAGCCAGCGCCTTGATTCCCAGTTCGAACCGGACCTGGTCGTTGCCCTTTCCGGTCGCTCCGTGAGCAATGGCATCCGCGCCTTCTTCCAAAGCGATCTTCACCAGGTATTTGGCAATGATGGGCCGTGCAATGGAAGTCCCCAGGAGATATTTCTTTTCGTAGACGGCACCGGATTTCACCATGGGCCAAGCATATTCCCGGAGGAATTCATCCCGCAGATCCAGGATATACGCCTTGCTGGCCCCGGATTTGATGGCCTTGTCATGGACAGGAGCCACTTCTTCCCCTTGACCGATATCCGCCGTTACGGTAATCACTTCACAATTGTTGTAGTTTTCCTTCAGCCAAGGAATGATGCAGGAAGTATCCAGCCCGCCTGAATAAGCCAGGACGACTTTTTTGATGTCTTTTTTATCCATTATACGTCTCTCCTTTATGGGCGTGTCATAGGTCATACGCCGCTTGACAGCGGTGGATTCTCCACAGCCCTTCTTTTTATTTTACAGCACTGCGTCACTCATCAGCAAGGCCATGATGGCTTTCTGTACGTGGAGCCGGTTTTCCGCTTCGTCGAACACTGCTGACTGGGGGCCTTCGATCACTTCATCGGTGATTTCTTCTCCCCGGTGAGCCGGCAGGCAGTGGAGCACCATAGCGTCCGGACGGGCCAGATCCAGCAGATGCTGGTTGATCTGATATTCATGGAGGGCTTTTTTCCGTTCTTCCCGCTGGGCTTCTTCTCCCATGCTGGCCCACACATCCGTATAGAGCACATCTGCTCCTTTGGCCGCATCTTCCATGTCTTCCTGGACGGTGATGGTGCAGCCGGTGATAGCCGCATCCATTTTTGCCTGGGCCACGATATGGGGATCCGGCTGATACCCTTTGGGGCTGGCGCAGACCATATTCATCCCCACTTTGGCACAAGCGAACATCAGGGAATGGGCCATGTTGTTCCCATCTCCCACATAGACCAGCTTCCGTCCCTTCAGCACATCTTTGTATTCCAAGATGGTGAACATATCCGTCAGTGCCTGACAGGGATGGAGCAGATCCGTCAGTCCGTTGATCACCGGGACCGTAGCATAATCTGCCAATTCCTTCACCGCTTCATGGGAAAAGGTCCGGATCATGATGCCGTCCACGAAACGGGACAGGACCCGTGCTGTATCTTTGACTGGTTCACCTCGGCCGATTTGGGAAGTGGCTTCACTCATGTAAATGGGATGTCCGCCCAGTTGGTGGAACCCCGTTTCAAATGAGACCCGGGTACGGGTAGAAGCTTTGGAAAAGATCATGGCCAGTGTTTTCCCCTTCAGGTATTCATGGGGTTCTCCCAGCTTCTGCTTCTTCTTCAGTTTTCTGCTTACGTCCAGGATAGTGGCAACTTCGCCCACTGACAGATCATGGATGGAAATCAAATCCTTATTTCTTAAAGCCATAGTATTCCCTCTTCTTCGTTAAAATTCTGCCAAAAGCTCGTCCAGTCCTTTCAGCAGTGCATCAATATCCTTTTCGCCGATGATCAGCGGCGGTACGAACCGCAGCACATTCCCCGCCGTGCAGTTGATGATGAACCCTTTCTGCAGGGCTCCCTGGACCAGGGAAGCACCTGGTTTGGCCAATTCCATTCCCAGGATCAGCCCCATGCCCCGGACATCTTTTACCTTGCCCGGATACTTGGTTTTCAGGGTTTCCAGCCCTTTCTTGAAATAAGCTCCGGTTTCCGCAGCCTTCTTATCCAGTTCCAATTCTTTCATGGCTTTGATGGCCGCATAGCAGGAAGCACAGGAAAGAGCATTTCCCCCGAAAGTGGAACCATGGTCCCCAGGAGCGAATACATGGGCCAGCCGTTCCTGCACCAGGAACGCTCCCATGGGGAAGCCGCCTCCAATGGCTTTGGCTAAGGTCAGGACATCCGGCTTCACCCCACTGTGCATCCAGGCAAACCAGTATCCGGTCCGGCATACCCCGGTCTGGATTTCATCGAAGATCAGCAGGGCATCATGGGCTTTGCACAGGGCCTGGACCTTTTCCAGATAGCCAGCCGGCGGCACGTGGACCCCGCCTTCTCCCTGGATCGGTTCCAGGAGGACGCCGCACACATCATCATCCATGGCCTCTTCCATGGCAGCCAGATCCCCAAAGGGAACGTAGACGAAACCTTCCGGCAGGGGGCTCAAGCCTTCATGGTAATGATCTTGGCCAGTAGCTGTCAGGGTTTCCATGGTCCGGCCATGGAAGGAATCTTTGGCAGTGATGATCTTGAATTTCTTCGGATCCTTGCTGTGGCCGTATTTCCGAGCCAACTTGATAGCCCCTTCATTAGCTTCCGCCCCGCTGTTGCAGAAGAACACCCGGTCGAAAGTGGTCACCTCACACAGCTGTTTGGCCGCTTTGGCCTGGATTTCATAATAGAATAGGTTGGAACCGTGCATGATCTTGCCAGCCTGTTCGCTCACAGCCTTCACCAGAGGCGGATAGGCATACCCCAGGGCATTGACCGCGATGCCGGCCAGGAAGTCCATATATTTATTCCCATCCGCATCATACAGGTACGGTCCTTCTCCGTGGTCCAGAGCAATAGGGCTCCGTCCAAAGACCGGGAGATAATATTTCTCCGTGGTATCCATGATTTCTTTTGTATCCATCGCGCATCCTCTTTTCACTGGTTTCTTGATTCAGTCTCTGACAACTTCCGTACCCACACCCTCGTCGGAGAAGATTTCCTGGAGGATGGAGTGTTCCTGGCGCCCATCGATGATATGGGTCTTGACGGCGCCCCCGGACAAAGCAGAAATGCAGGCTTTGACCTTGGGGATCATTCCCCCGTCGATGCTGCCCTTTACGATCAGTTCCTGGGCTTTTTCAAAGGTCAGGGTGGACAGGAAAGTGCTTTCATCCGTATGGTCTTCGTAAATGCCCTTCACATCGGTAAGCATCAGGAGCTTTTCTGCCTTCAGGGCACCGGCCACTTCCCCGGCCACGCTGTCCGCATTGATATTGTAGGTCTCTCCGTCAGGACCGATTCCAGTCGGAGCGATTACCGGGATATAATCGTTGGCCAGCAACAGGTTGATCAGATCCGTGTTGACTTTTTCCACCGTTCCCACGTATCCGATATCCACCAAGTTCACCTGTCCGTTTTCGTATACATCCGCCAGATGCTTCCGAGCTTCGATGAGTTTGGCGTCTTTGCCATTGAGGCCGACGGCCTTCCCGCCCAGCATGTTCAGCCGGCGCACCAGATCCGTATTGGTCTTTCCCACCAAGGCCAGTTCCGCAATCTCCACCGTCTCTTTGTCTGTGACCCGCAGGCCGCTGATGAATTCGGATTTCTTTTCGGCCGCTTTCAGCATGGCAGTGATTTCCGGTCCGCCGCCGTGGACCACTACTGGACGCATGCCGGCGCAGCGAAGGAATACAATGTCCTCCAGGACTTTATTTTTGAGATCGTCGTTGAGCATAGCATTGCCGCCGTATTTTACGACCACTGTTTTCCCTTTGAAAGCGCTTAAATATGGCAGTGCTTCGACTAATATATTCATTTCATTATTTTTAATCTGCATTGCATTTCCTCCTAATCCAATTCCTTGTGTTTGGGATTTTGCTTCCGAAAATCGGAACCATATAGAATACGCTTAATCAGTCCATGACTTTCTTCTCGCTTTCCAAACAGTTGGCAAAGCAGAAAACGGCTTTCCCCTTCCAACTTCTCATCAAGCCGCCGTCCCTCCTTTATGTTGCATTATTATACGCTTATATGCATAACAATGCAACTATTTTTTTGTTTTTCCCAGGGGAAGCCACATCCTGATAGATGCCTTCATTATAGTACGAAAGAACAGGTTCCATCTACCATTTTTCCGAAAAGAACAGGACAATTTTGTGACCTTCTCCCAGAATTTCTACAGGTTATGGAGAATGCAGGCCCTGCAAAGGGTTGCCCATGGATTTTTCTCCTGGTTTCAAGTACAATGGAGGAGAAAAGGGGGAGAGAACTTATGCGTAAATTGTTATGCATCCTGGTCCTGCTCGCAGGAGCCCTATGCTACTATGTGACCCGTCCTTCCACCATCCATGAAAAAGTCGGAGCCCCAGCAGAAAGTGCCGTCCTGCAGACCCTGCCAAGAGGAGTGCCCCAAGACAGTTTTGTCCGTGATCTCCCCCGCCCTCTCCAGCTGGCCTGGCAAGGCTGGCACATACGGGAGATCGCCCGCAGCCGGATTCCCCGGGAAGACTGGGTATCCCTCAAAGACATGTCTCCCTGGCTGCCCAAAGCCCAGGTAGCTGTGGAAGACAAACGCTTCTACTCCCACCATGGAGTGGATCCAGACGGAATCATCCGAGCCACCCTGGTCAATATCCAGAATGATGAAGTGGTAGAAGGAGCCAGTACCATCACCCAACAGCTGGTAAAGAATCTGCTGCTGGAGGCAGACCCGTCTCTTCGGCGGAAATTTACGGAAGCGGGGTTGGCTTTCTTGGTGGAAGCCCGGTGCAGCAAACAGGAGATCCTGGAAATGTACCTGAATACCACCTTCTTGGGAGCTGGCGCCACGGGCGTCAAACAAGCCTCCCAAGTGTATTTCGGCAAAAAGCCCAAAGACCTGACCCTGCCTCAGGCTGCCACCCTGGCTGGTTTGCCCTATGCACCTACCGCTTTGAATCCCTACAACAATTGGCAGGGCTGCAAGAAGAGACGGAACCTGGTGCTGAACCGGATGGCGGAGCAAGAAATGATTACCCCGGAACAGCTGGAAGATGCCCTGGACAGTCCTTTAGGAATAGGAAAATAGGGGGTGCTGCACGTTCTGTGCAGCACCCCCTATTTTTTATCTCTTTTTCAATTTTTCCCGCATCAGCCGTTTGTAGATTTCCACTCCTGGCTGATCATAGGCATCTACATCAGCCAGTTCCCCTTCGTAGGCAATGCTCAGCATCAGGAAGTAGAACATCTGACCCAGATAATACTCGTTCAGTTCCGGCAGGGTATACTGGGCATTCAGCCGAAAATCACTGGCCAGCGCCTCTTCATTGGCCTCCATAGCCACTTTCAGAGCATGGCCGATATCCAGCCCTTCATACTGGGTATATTCCTCGATTTCCTGGAAAGGATTGTGGATATGGATCCGATTCTTCATATTGTCGATGAACAGGAACTGGACCACCTTGTCCCTCCGTCCATCCTGATGGAGCTGGGTCTGGGCATGCATGTCCGTGGTCCCGATGGCCACCACTGGTGTCCGTCCGTAAAATACAGTTTCTCCTTCCCGATTTTTCCGTTTTCCCAGAGACTCTGCCAGCAGCTGCACATACCATTCTCCCAGTGCTTTCATCCGCATGGCATAAGGCATGAAGATTTCCGTAACGGCCCCATGGTTCACGGCTCCTGCGTATTTCAACACTGCATTGAACAGTGCCGGATTCTGATCCAGCTGGCTGCCTCTGCAGGCCTCATCCATCTCCCTGGCTCCTCGGAGCAGATCTTCCAGGTCCATCCCCAGGACAGCAGCTACCACCAGCCCTGGGGTAGAAAGGACGCTGAAACGTCCGCCCACGCCCACTGGAATATCGAAAACAGGCCAAGAAAATTCCCTTGCCAGACGATTCAAAGGACCTTTTTCCTGATGTTTATCCGTCACCACTGCACCGCTGACCTGGAACAAGTGATCCTGTTCCTGGAGATAGCTGTAAAAATGAAGGAATGCTGCCGTCGGTTCCAGTGTTGTACCAGATTTGGAGATGGGAACCAACAAAACCCGGAGAGGACGCTGCTGAAGGGCTTTGCTCTGCTGGGCCAGCACCATCAAGTGGTTCTTCACTCCATCCATGTCCTCCGCATCCAGATTGTTGCCGCTGAAAAAGATCTGGGGCAGCCGTTCCCGATGCCTCTTGGGCCAATATTCACTGGTGTAGCAGTCATAGAGGACCTTTCCTCCCAAATAGGAGCCTCCTACCCCGCAGAAAATCACCGCATCTTCCTGGATCCGTACCTTCTCCCCAAAAGCCTTCAATTCTTGGAGAAGTTCAGGGGTATTGGGGAAGTCTTTTTTTACATAAGGAAGTCTGGTAAAATAAACCGGTTCCGGTGTCCCATCCTTAGAAAGATGATGCTTGGCCTTTCCTTCTGTCCGGATTTTCCGGACTGCCTGAGCGGCCTTTTCAGCCCGGGGCGCTAAGGCTTCCAGCTCCTCTGGCTGGATCCTGTTCTCTCCCAGCATATTGGTCACATCCAGAAAAAAGCCTGATGGCAAAACGATTTTATGCTGCATGAGTTATACAATGCTCCTTTGTCAATTGACTTCTGTCAGTCCATATAAAAAATATCATATCATGTTCCAAGAAAGAGTGCAACTAAAAGACGCCTACATCTTTCGATGCAGGCGTCTTTTCTTAACCGGCAGCTCCCTATCCTCCCGGACCGTTTCCAGTCGAGTACTTTCGGCGTATAAGGGCTTAACTGCTGTGTTCGGCATGGGAACAGGTGGATCCCCTTAGCTATCGCCACCGGATTATGTTGCTGAAGGCATGAGCCCTCAAAACTTCATGAAGAGACGTTGTTGTTCATCGTTGTTCGTGGGTCGTTCATCGCTGAACAACCTTCGTCAACGGCCCGATTTAAGTCAAGCCCTCGACATATTAGTACAGGTCAGCTTAACATATTGCTACGCTT
>CAJMQS010000062.1 GCA_905215645.1 uncultured bacterium | reverse complement strand
GAAAAAAGAAAGCTGTTGCATGTGCGAAAAATTCACACATGCAACAGCCCCTTTTGCTTTCCCCTTTATTCGTGCCGCTTCCTCTCCTTCCACCAGGGTGGGGCAGTAGTCGTTCCAGTCCGGGGTGGAGGAGATCCGGCAGGGGATCACCTTCCCCGGGTCAGCCCCCAGGAGATGGCCTTTCTGGAACCGGAAGGTCTGCTGGTAGATGAAGGTATCTTTGTCCCGGGGATTGCTGTTGCCTCCGAAACAGAAATTCCCTAGGCTGTAGCAGATGGTCTTTCCTTTATAGGTTTCCAGGGGTTGGATCACATGGGGATGGGAGCCCAGCACCAGATCCGCGCCCTGGTCGATGGCCAGGTGGGCCAGGTAGATCTGGTCCTCGTCCGGACGGGTCTCCAATTCGCTGCCCCAGTGGAAGTAGACCACTACCAGATGGGCCCCTCGGTCTTTCACTTTTTTCATTTCCGACAGCAGGAGGTCTGGGGCGCCTCCTTCCAGCACGTTGATGCCGACCAACCCTACCGGGATCCCTTTGACGGTGACTAACTGGCTTTCTTCATAGCCGAAGGGCATGATGCCGTTGTCCCCCAGATCTTTGAAGGTGTCCCAGAAACCGTCGCTGCCATAGTCATAGCTGTGATTGTTGGCCAGGGTGGCGGCTTCCACGCTGCCGTCCTTCAGCAGCTCCACATAAGCTGGGTCTCCCCGGAAGGCGAAAGTCTTGTCCTGGCGTTCTCCCCGGGTGGTAAGGGGACCTTCCAGGTTCACCACCGTCAAGTCGTCATGGGCAAAAATGGGCTGCACACCGGCCAGGAATACGGAACCGTCTCCGCCTGCTGCGTCCCAGGCGGCCGGAAAAGTCCCTTCATAACCGAAACTTTCTTCCGTACCCAGGGTACAGTCCCCAGCGGCGCTGATGGTTAGGGTGGTAATGGGGTCATCAGCAGGCTGGGGAGCGGGAGAGGGAGAAGGAGACGGAGAAGTATCCGGTGCGGCAGGAGAAGCAGCGGAGGCAGGGACAGCACTCTTTTCCGGTACGGCCGGGGAAACAGGCTGAGGCGCGGGGGCCGTGACGGCTGCTGGAGGGACCGTCTTTTTGGCGCTGGGAGAGGCCGTCGATGGCGGGGCCGGACTTTTCCGAGAAGAGACCGGATGGGTGGAAAGACGAAAGGGAGAAGCCTGGAGAGGGGCAGGCACAGTCCAAAGAGACAGAGCAGCCAAGCCAGCTAAGAAAAGAGCGGAAAAACGGTGGATCATAGGATATGGATTCCTTTCTATGAAATTTCAGGTTCCATCATACGGCAAAGAGAATGTATTTGTCCAGACTAACAAAAATCTCTATTTTTTAGCAGGATTTTCTTTTGCTGCGGCGAATATAGAGAGACGTTGGATAATGACAAAGGAAGGTGAGTTTATGATTAAATTAGTAGGCGTCGTGATCGTCATTATCGGTCTGCTGCTGAAACTGAATCCCCTGCTGGTGGTCATCCTGGCTGGGGTGGCAACCGGGCTGGCCGGAGGCATGGATTTCCTGTCCATCCTGACCACCATCGGAGATGCGTTCACCACCAACCGGTATATGTCCCTGTTCGTACTGATCATGCCGGTGATCGGACTGATGGAACGGCATGGGCTCCGGGAACAGGCGGGGAATTTCATCCGGGGCTTCCGGAACCTGACCGCTGGGCGCATCATGATGCTATACATGCTGTTCCGGCAGGTGACCTTGGCCCTGGGCATCAATATCGGGGGCCATCCCAATTTCATCCGGCCCATTGTGAGCCCTATGGCGGAAGCGGCTGCGGCAAAGGGGAAAACATTGCCCAAAGATCTCCAGGACCAAGTCCGGAGCTATGCGGCTTCTTCGGAAAACTACGGGAATTTCTATGGCCAGCTGATGTTCATCGCCACCGGCGGCTTGCTGCTGATCAAAGGGGTGTTCACCTCGGCCGGATATACGGTGGAATTGGGGAAGATGGCTCTCTATGCCATCCCGACAGCAGTCTGTGCCTTTCTCTTAGCGGCCGTCCGGTTCACTCTTTTTGACCGGAAAATCGCTGCTTGGATGAAAGACATTTCATCCGAGACAAAGGGAGGAGAGGACAAATGACCATTACTTTGGAACATATGTACTGGCTTACGGGCCTGCTGCTGTTCGTCTTTGCCTTCTTGACGCTGAAGGACAACGCCCATCAACATCGTCTGGGAACGGCGGCTTTCTGGGGACTGTACGGGCTGACTTTCTGCTTTGGCAAGATGGTGCCCGGCTGGGTCACCGGTCTGGCAGTGGTGGCCATGACGGTGCTGGCGACTTTGAAACTCTTATCTACGGGAGATTATCACAGCTCCACTCCGGAAGCCAAGAAGGCTTCCGCGGACCGGTACGGAAATAAACTGCTGCTGCCCACCTTGGTGATTCCCCTGGTGATTTTCTTGGTCGTGGTATTCACGAAAATGGGAGCGCTGGTAGGCCTGGGCCTGGGGGCCATCGCCAGCCTGATCGCCGCTTTCCTGCTGACCCACGATTCCTTGGGAGTGGCCATGGATGAAGGCCGGAGGCTTACAGATGCGGTCAGCTGGGCCATCATCCTGCCCCAGTTCCTGGCAGCCCTGGGGGCTTTGTTCGCCAAAGCCGGTGTCGGGAACGTGGTAGCTGACCTAGTGACGGCCCACGTGCCGGTGGACAGTAAGCTGGCAGTGATCATCGCTTATTGTCTGGGCATGGCTTTGTTCACCATTATCATGGGCAATGCTTTTGCGGCTTTTGCTGTCATCACCAGCGGTATCGGGATCCCTCTGGTGGTCCAGCAGTACGGTGCGGATCCGGCCATCGTAGGCGTCCTGGGGATGCTGGCTGGCTATTGCGGGACCCTGGTGACCCCTATGGCTGCTAACTTCAACCTGGTGCCTTCGGCCCTGCTGGAGATCTCTGACCGGTACGGCGTCATCAAGGCCCAGCTGCCCTTGGCTGTGACCATGCTTTGCGTACAGATTGCGCTGATGTATATTCTGGCATTTTAAAGGAGGAACCAATGATGAAAGTATTGCTGACAGGTTTTGACCCATTTGGCGGGGAACCGGTGAATCCGGCCCTGGAAGCGGTGAAGAAGCTGGACGGTCTGACCCTGGCCGGGGCCCAGGTCCATACGGTGGAAATCCCTACGGTGCGGCTGAAAGCCATTGCCAAAGTGAAGGAAGCCATCGCTGTCTTCGATCCGGATATCGTCATCTGCATCGGCCAGGCCGGAGGACGGACGGACCTGACGGTGGAACGGGTGGCCATCAACTGCGATGACTTCCGGATCGGGGACAACGAAGGGAACCAGCCGGTGGATGAACCCATCGTGTCCGGCGGTCCCGTGGGGTATTTCTCCACCCTGCCCATCAAGAAGATCGTGGAGGCCTTGACGGCCAAAGGGATTCCGGCCAAAGTCTCCAATACGGCTGGCACCTTTGTGTGCAACCATGTGTTCTACGGGCTGATGGACCTCTTGGCCCACGATACCCGGAAACGCCGGGGCGGCTTCATCCACGTGCCCTACCTGCCGGAACAGGCTGCCCGGCTGAAAGACCAGCCCAGCATGGCCCTGGAGACCATCGTGGCAGGCCTGAAAGCGGCTGTGGAGACGGCGGTAGAAAACGAGGAAGACGCCAAAGTGACCGGGGGAACGGAGTGCTGAAAAAATGGGGGGTGTTGCACGCAACGTGCAACACCCCCCATTTTTATATCTTCCACCCAAAATGATTCGTATGGAGCAGTGCCTCGGCTTTCGGGCTCAGGGGCTCTCCCAAGAATTCCCGGTACAGCCGCTGGATCTGGGGGTTCTCGTGGGAACACCGCAGGGGATTTTCCGCATCCAGTCGGTAGAGCTGTTTGCCCCGCACTTCTTGGAATTCTTCATCGTGCTGGGGGATGGGCTGGCCTCCGCCGCCGGCACAACCGCCCGGGCAGGCCATCACTTCTACAAAATCATAATGGACCTCTTTTCGTTTCAGGGCCCGGATCAGCTTCCGGGTATTGCCCAGGCCGCTGACGACGGCACACCGCAGTTCTTTGCCTCCTAATGTATAGGTGGCTTCCCGAAGAGCCGGACCGGTGCGGATGGCGGCAAAATAGTCCGGGTCCGGATTTTTCCCCAAGAGCTTGGCATAGGCCGTCCGCAGGGCTGCTTCCATGACGCCGCCGGTGGCACCGAAGATGGTCCCGGCGCCGGTGAAGGTCCCCATAGGGTCATCCAAAGGTTCTTCCGGCAGCAGGGCCGGGTCCAGATGGTCCGCCCGGAGCATGCGGATGAATTCCCGGGTGGTCAGGGAAAGGTCTACATCGGGCCCATGGACCGTCCGCATGGTGGGCAGGGCGCATTCTGCCTTTTTGGCCAGGCAGGGCATGATGGAAACACAATAGATCTTTTCCGGTTCCACCCCCAGTTTTTCCGCCAGCCAGGTCTTGGCCATGGCCCCGAACATTTGCTGGGGGGATTTGGAGGTAGAAAGCTGGCTGGTGAGTTCTGGATACTGTCCCTTTAGGAAACGGACCCATCCGGGACAGCAGCTGGTGAACATGGGATATTTTTGAGTATCTCCCTTGGAAAAACGTTCTAAGAATTCATTGGCCTCTTCCATGATGGTCAGATCCGCTCCGAAGGTGGTGTCGTACACATGGTCGAAGCCAAGCCGGCGGAGGGCTGCTGCCATCTTCCCGATGGTTCCTTCCCGCCGGGGCAGGCCGAAAGCTTCACACCAAGCTGTCCGGACCGCCGGTGCCACTTGGACCACTGTCACTTTTTCCGGGTCTGCCAGGGCTTCATAGAGCTTTGCCGTATCGTCCCGTTCCCGCAGTCCTGCTACCGGGCAGTGGATGATGCACTGTCCGCACAAGGTACAGTCCGAATCTTTGATCACCCGGTTGCCGGAAACATCGATGGTGGTCCGGCCGCCGGTGCCTGCCACATCCCAGATGTGCATATCCTGGATCTTGTCGCAGACCTGGATGCAGCGCATACATTTGATGCATTTGTTGTAATCATGGTACAAGGGGTAGGTGGTGGTCCAGGCTTTCCGCAGCCCCTTGGGCAACTGTTCTTCATAGGGGCTGTCATGGATCCCCAGATCGTTGGCCAGGGTCTGGAGCCGGCAGTTCCCGCTGCGGACACAGGTAGCGCAGCGGCAGTCGTGCTGGGACAGGATCAGCTCCACATTGATCTTTCGGGTCCGCCGGGCCCGGGGAGAATTGGTATGGACCACCATGCCGTCCCGGACAGGACTGTTGCAGGCCGTCACCATGGCGTGTTCTCCTTCCACCTCCACGCAGCAGACCCGGCAGGCGGCGATTTCGTTCAGGTCTTTCAAGTAGCACAGATGAGGGATCTGGATCTGGACCTTGTGGGCCGCTTCCATGATGGTGGTCCCTTCCGGCACCTGGAACGTTTTGTTGTCGATGGTACAGGTTACCATTCCCGGTTCCTCCCTCCTTTGAAGCTGCCGTAGCCGAAGTGGTCACAGCGCAGGCAGCGGCTGGCTTCCTGCAGGGCCTCTTCTGGAGTCATCCCTTCCGAGACCAAGCGGAAATCTCCCACACAATGGGGGGTGCAGTGCTGCTTCAGGTTCACCCGGCCGCAGGGCGGGGTGTTGGTGAAATGGGCGGGCGGGATCTCCACTCCGCAGGAAATCCGGTGGTGGTATCCAAAGAAGGAATCGATGTTGTCTGCGGCAACCTTGCCGGCTGCCACTGCCTTGATCACCGTGGCGGGCCCAGAAACGGCATCCCCGCCGGCGAACAAGTTCCCCAGGCCCGGGATGCTGCTGGAAAGGTCCGCCTGGATGGTCCCTCGGCTGACCGTGACCCCGATGGCTTCGAAGGGCTTGGTGACGATGGACTGGCCGATGGCCACGATGATGGCATCACAAGGGAAGCGCCGTTCCGGCAGGTCCGCTTTCACCGGGTTAGGCCGGCTCTTGCCGTTATAGGGGCCGATGTGCTGGGGCTGGGTCCAGAGGGCTGTCACCTGGCCGTTTCCGTCAGTCTCGATCCGGCTGGGAGCTTCCAAGGTGACGATCTCGCAGCCTTCCGCCATGGCCGCATGGATTTCTTCTTCCAGGGCGGTCATATCTTCCAGCCGCCGCCGGTAGATACACTGGACGGAAGCGGCTCCCAGGCGTTTGGCCGTCCGGGTGGCATCCATGGATACGTTGCCCCCGCCGATGACACAGATCCGCTTGCCGGAGAAATCCGGTTCCCGGCCTTCTCCGATGTTCCGGAGCAGCCGGACCGCACTGTAGACTCCCTGGGCCTCTTCCCCTTCCAGATGGAGCTTCTTGTCGCTGTGGGCCCCGATGGCGATGTAGACCGCATCATACTGCTGCTGGAGCTCTTCTACAGAAAGGTCCGTGCCCACGGATACGCCGGTGTGGACCTGGATCCCTGCAGAAAGGATGTAAGCCAGGTCTTTGTCCAGGATCTCCAGGGGCAGCCGGTAGTTGGGGATGCCATACCGGAGCATGCCGCCCAGCTGGGGCCGCTGTTCATAGACGGTGACGCTGTGTCCCATGAGGGCCAGGTAGTAGGCCGCTGTCAGGCCTCCCGGGCCGCCGCCGATCACCGCCACCGTCTTGCCGGTAGCCGGGGCCGGGGAAGGCGCCTGGGCCGGTTTGGCATGGTCCACAGCGAACCGCTTCAGTCCGCAGATGTTCACCGAATCATCCACCATCTGCCGGCGGCAGTGGAGTTCGCAGGGATGTTCACAGACGTAGGCACAGACCGCCGGGAACGGATTGTCCTTGCGGATCAGTTCCAGGGCCTCTTCGTAATGGCCTTCCCGGATCAGGGCGATGTAGCCGGGGATATCCACATGAGCCGGGCAGGTGGAGACACAGGGCACCGGATGGCTGAGCCCGCAGATGCAGCGGCCGTTGAGCACATGTTCCTCATAATCTTCCCGGAAGCCCCGGACCCCCTTCAGCACCATATACGCTGCCTCATAGCCGATGGCACAGTCCGAAGAATCGGCAATCACCTGGGCGGTGTCTTCAATCAAGTCGATGGTTTCCAGGGTCGCCGTCCGTTCCAGCACTTGTTCGATCAGGGATTCCAGCTGCCCCAGCCCCACCCGGCAAGGGACACATTTCCCGCAGCTCTGGGCATGGCAGAAGCGCAGGAAATTCAGTGCCATGTCCACAGGACAGAGCCCCGGGGAACTGGCATTGATCCGGCGGTGCATATCCTGATACAGGCCGTTCAGGACCGTCTGGGCCCGCCCCGGGGTCTCGATTTGCAAACGACTCACGATTTTCTCCCCCTTTGAAGATTTCTGGTACGAATTTTGAAAACAAAATGAACAGATACTTTTTTATTTTACCGTTATTCAGCAAATTCTGTCAACAAATTCGCTGGAAAAATCTGATAAATCCTGGAATGGAAGGGAATTCCAGCGTCGAATCCACAAAAGGGATTTCCTAAAATTTACTAGGGATTCACCTTCCCTTTTGGATAATTCTATAGTACAATTATAGGGAATTATTCTTGCTGCGAGGAGGAACTATGAAAATCTCTACCAAGGGACGGTATGCCCTGCGCCTGATGATCGATCTGGCCATGAACGGCACCGAATCCTATGTACCCATCAAAAGCGTCTCTCAAAGACAGGCAATCTCAGAAAAATACCTGGAACAGATCATTACCCAGCTCTCCCGCGCCAAACTGGTGAAAAGCGCCAGAGGAGCCCAGGGGGGGTATAAACTGGTCCGTGACCCCAAAGACTATACGGCAGGGGAAATCCTGCGGGCAGTGGAAGGATCCTTGGCCCCGGTGGCCTGTCTGGAACCCGGCCATGCGATCTGCGACCGGGCGGCTCACTGCGTCACTCTGGATCTGTGGAAAGAAATCCAGGATGCCATCGACAATATTGTGGACAATACCACTTTGGCCGATCTGGTGGAAAAACAGAAGGAAAAGGGTGTTTAAAAGGTACGGCACCCTTTCGACCAAGAAGTGCTGCCTGATTTCTTCTTGCACACTCCCTGGAGAAGCGTTATAATATCATGTATTGGGGCACTAGCTCAGCTGGGAGAGCGCAAGGTTCGCAATCTTGAGGTCAGGGGTTCGATCCCCCTGTGCTCCACCAACTCGAAAGCAAGCATCCATGCGGGTTTTGACCGTATGGGTGCTTTTTGTGTGCAGAAAATCTTGGAAGGGGTATCCAAAAGTCAATCTATTAGAAGATACACTATATAGAGAGAAAAATAAGTATAAGTGCTATAATATTCTGTATAAATCGTTTATTGCCGCAGCATCCTGCAGCGTTGATCAAAAAAAGGAGGAAGATATCGTGGGACTCAGGAAATTCAGTTTCAATTTTGGCAGGACCACCCAGGAAGTGGAACTGCCGGAGGAACGGATCAGCAGCATCATCGAAGGACGTCCGGTGCCGGCAGTGGATGTGGAACAGGCCGCTTTGGAGGCCATGCGTCATCCCATCGGCTGCAAGCCTCTGCAGGAAATGTTCAGAAAAGGGGATAAAGTCTGCCTGGTCATCGCCGATGTAACCCGTTCTTGGAACCGCTCTTCAGAATATGTGATCCATGTGGTCAATGAATTGAACCTGGCCGGTGTGCCGGATGAAGATATGTACATCGTCTTTGCCCAAGGGACCCACCGGGAGCAGACCCCGGAGGAAAATGTCCGGGTGGTGGGCGAAGAAGTGGCCCGGAGGATCCGGATGTACCAGCACCACTGCCGGAACAAGGATGAACTGACCTGTGTGGGGACTACCCGGTTCGGGACCAAAGTGATGCTGAACAAGCGGGTGGTGGAAGCCGACAAGATCGTGATCATCGACGGGATCACTGCCCATCTCTTTGCCGGCTATGGGGGCGGACGGAAACTGCTCCTGCCCGGTGTGGCCGGCTGGGATACCATCCAGGAGAACCACTGCCATGCCCTGGCGGATCATTTCGGGGACGGCATCAATCCCAAGACCCGGAACGGGGTGCTCCATGACAACCCGGTGAACTACGATATGCTGGAAGCTATGGAGATGGTGCATCCTACCTTCTTGGTCCATTCCATCATCAACAATGAGGGAGAAATCTGCAATATCGTGGCCGGGGATCCCTACCAGGCCTGGCTGGAAGGGACCCGGATCTGCCATGACAACCAGGCGGTTTCCTTTAAAGAGCGGGCGGATGTGACCTTTGCCTGCGCTGGGGGCTATCCTAAGGATGTATCCTTGTACCAGGGCTGCAAATGCTACGATCCGGCGGATGTGACCACCAAACCGGGGGGCATCATCATTGCCATCATGGAGGCCAGCGATCTGTATGAACCGCCGGAATATCTGGGCAGTTTCAAGTACGACAGTGAACAGGAAATGGAAAAGGACCTGCGGAAGAATTTCAGCATTCCATTCTTCGTGGCTTTCAACCTGTTCTGCATGACCCACCGGTACACCATCTACCTGGTGACGAAAAAAGAGAATTTCGAGGCCATCCGGAAGACCAATCAAATCCCCTGCGCCACCGTCGCTGAAGCCTGGGAAAAGGCCCAGGCCCAGTTGGAACGGGAGGGGAAAAAGGATTATACCCTGAACCTCATCCCCCATTGCGGCGGCGTCATCGCAGAAGAACCGGGGAAGTGAAAAAAGAGTGGGGGCTGTTGCATGAGCAACAGCCCGTCATACGTCATAGGTCATACGTCATACG
>CAJMQS010000061.1 GCA_905215645.1 uncultured bacterium | reverse complement strand
GGATCATCCCCGCATGCGCGGGGTCCACTTTTGCTTATCGTTGGTCCTGGATGCTAGATCAGGATCATCCCCGCATGCGCGGGGTCCACTAATGTTATGGTTGATATATGCGCCATTGCAGAGGATCATCCCCGCATGCGCGGGGTCCACCCAAGTTAAGATTGTAGCAGCTTGTAACATGAGGGATCATCCCCGCATGCGCGGGGTCCACCTAAAAAAAGCCCCCAAAAATGCCATTCTTGAAGACCTCAAGATCCCTTTTCATTTAACTTCACAAACACAGCATTTGTCAACAGGCAATCTGCCAGTGCTCGATGTTTCTGTTTCTCCAGCCCAAAATGCTCTGCAATCGTAGATAATTTGTAATTGGGTATAAACCGAATTTTTTTCTTGGCCAAAAGCATCACATCAACACAATGATTTTCCGGCGTTGGATATGCGTATCTCAAACAGGCCTGTACAAGAAAATTCATATCAAAAGATGCATTATAAAGCAGCAGCTGGTCCTCTTCAATAAATTCCAAAAATGCGTCCAGTCCTTCTTTTTCCGACACTCCCTCTTTTTCCAAAAGTTCCATGGTAATTCCCGTCAGCTTTTGGATATCTGGTGGCAACGGCTCTGTAATCCGTATGAGTTGCGAAAATGTTTCCGTTACCTTGCCGTTCCGTACCTGTACAGCGCCAAACTCGATGATCCGGTTTTCCAACGGATCCAGACCTGTGGTCTCCAAATCGACGACTGTATAATTTTTTACTGCATCATATTGATTCTGTCCCAAGGCTCTTTTCTTGGCCATAAGGTGTATCTCGGCATTGCTCTTCATTCTGGAACTATTCTGTTCCGCAGACTGATTCCCCAAAAGAGGATGGAGCATCAGCTTAATTCCATCCAGATCAACAGGCTCCCAGGCAGAGTTCCAGGTGTAAAAATCCATCCCCTGTTCATTGGCGGCATTGAATACCATTGTAGCCTGTCCATCTTTTAGATGGCTGCAGATCCGCTTCCACAGTTCTTCCCGGACTCTGGCCGAAACACGTCCCACATAGACTCCCGTGTTGATTTCAAAAAGCCATTTCGTCAAGTCTCCCCTCAGACTAGGCGGGCAATTGGTAACCGTGACCACAATCATGAACGGTCACCTACCCCCTCATGATACTGCTTTCCATTTTCCACCGTTCCCAGTTTATTGTCCCACAGATAAACAGCATTGACCAACTCGCTGTTAGGAACTCCATCATCTTTTAACAACCACTGGATATCATGGACCATTCTTTCCAAGATATGAGCCTTTACCATTGCATCCCGCACATGATGACGGACTGACCGCTCCAAATCATCTGGATTTTTCGCTGCTTCCTCAAAAGCAATGGGAATGGTTATCTCCGCTTTATACAGATCGGCAATATCATAAACAAAAGAACAGTCATGTCCCACATGTACAAAGCCAAGACCTGGAGAACACCCCAGTGCCGCTATAACGGCATGAGCCAATCCATAAAGACAGGCATGTCCCATGGAAAGAGCTTTATTCACTGGATCCCCGGATTCAAAATTCTGGGGATCATAGTCCCTGCCGTTCCATGGAACATTCCATTTTTTGGAAGATTGCCGGTAAACATTGCGGATCCGGCTGCCTTCCCGGCCCCTCAATTGTTGCAGCGTCAACTTGGACACATCTTCATCCGGGAAACGAAGCTGATACATTTTACGGACTACTTCCAGATGCAGTCTTTGGTTATTGACTCTCCTGGCCTGTTCCACCAAAAGTCCAGATCGATGAGTCAGCGACTGTCCGCTGGCATAATACCGCACACCGTGTTCTCCGGTCCAGATAACGGTAACTCCTGCATCCCCTATCAGCTCCATGGCCCGGTGAGAAACATCCGTTCCCGGACCTAAAATCAGCACGGAAACAGCCGCAGCCGGGATATGGATGATTCCGTCCTTGCGTGCAGCCGTAATCGCACTGTCTTTCCGGCTGATGGTGCAGTGTTCCAGATAGATGAAGGTCATTCTGTCCCCGATCTGGGGCAAGGCGTTCAATTCCGGCTGTTTGATACCGGGGATCTTTTCCGTCATCTGAGACGCCCTGATACAGTCAGCAAGCCCATGCCATAGGCTTTGCCTCTTCCGATGCCTTCAACCAGAGTTTCCCTGAATAGATCAGGATTCACTACCGTCAGCACTCCTTCAAAAGTAACCGCCAAAAGAGAAACCCGACGTCCCTGGTCTCTGCTCTTACGAAAGAAGAAAGAATGATCTTCTACAACCTGGAATGCTTCTTCAGACAGTTCAAATCCATGTTTTTCCGCTCGGTCCAGCAGCCATTTTTTCTGATACCGGGGCGTAACATGGGGATATACTTTTCCTCTTTGTCCCGGAACATCTTTCTTTTCCATTACACTGTGGGTAGGATAGGCAACCAGGCGAAAATGCCATTGGCTGCCGGCATCCAGCTTCTCCAGCAGCGGATTATAGCATCGTGTCTCCCATTTTTCCTTTGCTTCCGGGAATCCAAACTGCTCTGCAGCGCTGGTCAGGTCAGGTTTCTCCTGGCTGACAATCAGCCGATACATTTTTCCATGGAGAGAATCCACTCTCCATAGCTTTTTCTGCTCCCTGACAGGAAAAACCTGTTCCAACGTGCCATGGAAAAGGTTGGGATTATCCAAAGCCTGCATGGTTTTCCGTTTGGAAAGATCCAGCTGCATCCTCGTCATGTATATGGGGTTATCTGCCAAGTTCATTTTCCATCACCCCCAAGTTCTCCAAAAGCATCATGATCCGTATACCGGATATCCCCTTTGTCCACATAGCCAGCTTCTTTCACATACCGATACCGATACCTGCGGTAAGCCGGATTGAATGATACTGGTTCGTCTTTCAGACGATGCCGGACGGACGAAGATTCCCCATCATCTTCCAGAATCAGACGCAGATGATGGTCCAGTCGTCTTTGTCTCCATTCAGCCGCAAGCCAGGGCTCCTCCTGCAGCGTTTCCTTCAATCCTGTTTGACGGATGCCAAGTACCAGGGGGAAACTGGGCGGACAGGACCGTCGTCCCAGAAAAAGCGGATAAACAGGATTTTCCAGAGCCAATTGGATTTTTTCCAAAAAGGCTTGATCAGGATGTTCCAAGCCAACAAGGAACACCGCATCACTGAGATAAAATCTCCTGGTAAGATCCGCCTGTTTGATTCCGTGGACCATCTGGAAATCTTCAAGAGGTTCACCCGGCTGGTCCACACGCACTCCCATATGGAGTGCACACAGATCCTGATTCTCTTCATTTCTTTTTCTGCCAAAAGCAGAGGCCAGCAACCCGATTACGCCGCTCTTTGTGGGAATGGAATAAGACCTCCTGATGCTGAACCTGGAATCATCACCCCACGCCTGCAGCGGGGCAGCAAGCCGCAACAGCAGCGTACTCATTTTTCCTCCTCCAATTGTTTTTCCAGAGCGTTTTCCAGAGCATCCAGAAGATCAGGTACTGAATAGGTTAGGACATCCATGCCCTCTGCGTTCAGCAAGTCTGTGGATTTCCCGGAGCCAAAAGAAAGGGCAGGCGCATTTCCATACTGGCGGTAAAGGTCTTTCGTGTACTTTGCAAAAGCTTTTTCCGATGCATCGATATACCCTTCCGTTCCAGCCGGTACTGCTTTTTCAAAAGCACCGCATAAATTTACGGGCTGATCAAGCCGCAGGGTGATATAGATATCGCTGGGCAGAGTACGGTTGGCAAATGTATTTTCCTTCCCAGTAGGCATCGTATATACAAACGATTCCACAAAATTCCGGGTTGCCTTGGCTGCCTTTTCACCGGCGAATTTCGCCAGTTCCCGAACATTCACAGTAGCATACCGGTACAGAACAGCGGAATTGAATTCTACGGTTCCCAAATGACCAGCTCCTGCATTGTCATCCCGGGAGCAATCATCAACAGCCGTAAAATAATCATATTCATTATGGACGGTATGGGTAGAAATACTGTGGGCCACCTGTACCGTTGCATCATAATTTAAAGACGGATCGCTGGCGGCCATCCGCCCGAACATGATCATATCCACAGAAGGATTTTCTTTTAACGCTTCCTTATAAGCTTTTTTGTCTTTTTTCATCATCGATAATCAGTCTGGCCAAAGCCTGTACTTGGCTGGCACTGATGAAAAACAAGGCATCCGTCCCTTTTTCCGCATCTTTAATCTTTAGGCCGGCATTGGTCAGTGCCGTAATGGCCAATTTTTCTGCTTCATCCGGAGACAGCTCATTTTTTTCTTGCAATACAGTATTTTTTACCAATTCAACAATGTGCTTTGTTCGTTTCCCCAGTTTCTCTTCCGGAAAAAGTCTTTTGAAATCCTCCCGGATTACTCGTTTCCAAGCCTGGGAAGAAACTCTGGCCCGGGGGGTTCCCCCATAAACTGCCATTTTGGGGCTGCCGGTATCATCCTGGTTTACACAGCTGGGCGGTACATTCTGCAGAACATGGATATCCACATACAAATTCTTATTCATGATTTTCCTCCTTCACGGTTTCCTGTTGATTGTCAAAAGCATAAAAACCACGGCCCCATTTCAATCTGACCTGGTTCTGATTTTCCACTGCCTGATACAAGTACAGATCTCCTGCCAAATCAATATAGTCCAGCGGAATTCCCTTACTTCGCAGCAGCTCAATGATTCCCCGCAGATGATATGTCAGCTCTTTCATATCAGTGGCTGTTGCCATCTGGTTGAATCTTCTCAGGATCCGGTTCTCCGCATCCGTGTCACCCTTGGGAACCAGTCCTCGAAGAGCTTTACCCAGTGAGACTCCCTTTTTCTGCATGGGTTGGCTTTGTCCCTGCTGGTGCAGAGCATATAAAGTAAGTGCAGCATAGACCGCCCACTCGCCCCGGCTGGCCGTTTTCCCTTTTCCCTGCAATTCTTCCGGCAGTTGGTTTAAAAAGCTGCCATAGAGCAACGGAATCTCTCCAGGGTATTTTCCTACCCCTTTTCTCAACAACGCCAATTCAGCTTTCCCATTCCCTTTGTCGCTGACTTTTTGCAGATATCCGATTTTCAGCATCACGTACTTTTTCACTTCATCCAGTCTGCTCACTTGGCATCACCCTCTTTCGGATAAATTTTGGCCAATTCCAGTTTAAACCACATGTCTGCTCGAGGCACCGAATAAAATTCCCTGGTATTTCTTTTTTTGTCTTCAAGAATACGCCCCGAAAAAGCAGCCACACCAGCCCGCTGTTCTTCCGCATTTCCGATCTGGTTTGCAATAGATTTCGCCTGTTGCTCCCAGTCCCGGTATGCATTTTCCAACTGCTTGGGCTCTTTCAGCAAATCTCCCCGGAACTGGAGCAGCCACTTTCTGAAAGGTTCATCAACAGCCCGATAAAAAAGCATTTCTCCTTTCCTGCTTCTTTTCTCCGGATCTCCCCCCTCTGCCAAAAAAATATTGTAAAACAAATGATTGACAGCCCGGGCGGCTTCATCACATTTGGCAATCTGCTGTTCAATGGTTTCCTGGACTCCTATCTCTTGTTCAGAAAGAAGTTCCGGATATAAAGTCAGAGTATCACTGCTGAAATCGTTAATTATGGAATTTTGAGATCCCCCACCATATTCAAAGGCAATGATACGAAAACTAATGGTATCGTTAGTAGGAAGAAGATTGACCTCCTGCAATGTACGCAACCAACTTATTATTCCCGGAATATGCTTGGCCTCTTCGGCTTCTTCTACAAAGTAACTTCCAAAATCACGCCACATCTGTCGTCCTGGAGTAATCTGCTGGGGAACAAAATAATGACTTTCTGATTTTTTATCCACTTTCCATATAGTCATCTGCTCATTGAATGCCCCATTTTCTCCATGGTTGTCAAAAAAGTCGCCACCCAGCAGATGATATCCTATTACTCTGCCATTTTCCCGTTCCAACAACAGTCTCCTGGATTGCAAGGTTAGCAGTTCTGCCAAATTATCCGGTACAGGAATTTCCGTCCGTTCACCTTCTTTTGGCAGGTGTTCCCAATTGGGATTAGCTTTTTTACTCCATAATTCTTCTCCATCTTTCAAAAAAGTCAGATTTAAGAGAATGGTTTCAAACAGGTTCTTTCCCACACTCTGGATCATCCCCAATTTTCCCACCCATCCCGGCCCGATAGATTTTAGGCCCTTTTGTTTGGGTTTTCCCGACGCATCATCGACAGCATTAATGAACAGGAGCCACCGGGCTGCTTCCGGATAGGAAAGGGTATTTTTCTCTTCTCCGGCACGATTGGAAAAAATACGGATTTTATTATTACCTTCGGAAATATCACCTATCAGTTTGGCTGCACCATACTGAGTTCCCCGAACAGCGCCGGGAGCCTGGCCAAAAGGTCTTTCCGGATCAAAAAGCCAGAAACAGTCATGGTACTGCTCCAGATACTGCAAAACAAGCTCCTGGGGAAACCGTCCATTTTCCCATAAGGCTCCCCAACGCCGCAGGATTTCGTCTGCCGCTTCATCCGGATCAGTGATTTCCGCAATATCCATGGCTTTTCCATTTTCATCCACCCGGGAAAAAATGGTATAAGCCAGAGCAATCAGCAGGCGGAGTACGGCAAAATTCTGAGGCTGATTCTCGCCTCCCAGGTCTAGATAATCCTGTCCATGGAGGAATACGTCCCTCAAAGACAAGGTATCAACCTGCAGATCTTTACGCAGCACACAAATCCAGGGTTCATCCACAAGATTGAATTCTCGTTCGTTCATTCTCCACTCTCCTTTTCATAGATGAGTCCCAACAGCGGATCATATGAAATCTCATACCCGGCAAGTTTCCCTTTGCCATTTTCTTCCAAAACCAAAAACAACTCTCCGGAAAGATAAGGATTCTTCAGCCATTGAGGAACCCATTGTTTGGTCTGTTTCTCCAGCTCCTGAATCACTTTCTGTACCATCCAAGGCTGGCCAAACCGTGCAGGCAGCCGTATTTTCTGCTGGTAGACACGCCGTGCATCAGCATTGTTCAACGGTTCGTCCCAGGCAAACCGCTGATTTCCTGGCCACACATCCTTCAGCACATTGGCTGCCAGATCTTTTTCCAAAAGGATGACTTCAATGCTGTCCGGACCATTGCGTACACTGGCTTCTGCCTGGATTTCATTCATGGCAGGCGTGTTGTTCAGCCAGCCTTCCAACGTATTTCTTGCCTTGAAGCTTGTTGTTTTCCTGGGAAGAGGCACACAGTTTGTTTTAGCCGCATTCTTTTCGTCAGCCATATGCCGGTCGTATTTTTCCTTTGCCTCCTGTTCTTTTTCAGGAGCTATGCTGTAAGACTCATCATACACGTCCTGTACATAGGGAGAAATATCATCCGGCAGGATAAACCTGTCCGGCAAAAGTTCTTTTGTCCGCAAAAGCAGATATTCCTCATAAACCGCCTTTGCTCCCTCATCCAGGTCTTCGTCTTCTTTGGCACCCAGAATCATACAGGTTGCCTGTTTTAAGCCATCCGGCCGTTTCCTGGTATGCCGATGCAATCGTCCGATTCTTTGGAACAGCAAGTCCATTGGACAAAGATCTGTGATCAGCAAATCCAAATCTATATCCAGGGACTGCTCCATGACCTGGGTTCCAACGACCACCAGGTTGTTTCGGTTTTTACCAGATTCTTTCCCAATTCGTTTCAGGATTTCTTTTTCCAACGCAGTCTTTTGTCCCAGAGTGAATCCGGCATGGAAGAGGATGATTTCAACCTCTGGTAGCAAATTTTTCAAATTTACTGCCAACTGCTGGGCTCTCTTTACTGTATTCACAATGATACCCGCACATCCCCCTGCACACAGCCGGTGTTTCAGGATATCTGGAATGTCTGCATCAGAAATCCGCTGCAGCCGAACCTCTTTCGAGGAGCCTTCACCAGGAATCTTTTTCTGTTTGACCTGTTCTCCGTCAGTCCACGTCAACAAGGGATATTCTTTGCTGGTCATCCAGTGCTCCCCAGCTCCGCTGTCAGCATTGACAATTCCCTGATATGCCTGAATCAAAGCAGTCCTCCTGGCATAAGGCAAGGTGGCGGACAACAGGACAACAGGTACCTGATAAGTACCCAACCAGGCCAGTGCCCGTCCCAGGAATTGATTCATATAAGCGTCATACGCATGGCATTCATCTACGATGACCACTTTTCCTGCCAGGCCCAAATGCCGCAGCATCACATGTTTTTGCTTCAGTGCAGCCAGGAGCAGCTGGTCCACCGTCCCAATCACAAAATCAGTCAACAGTGCCTGTTTTCTCCCTTCAAACCAGGGATGGACCAATAGCGGCTCCCCATCTTCATCCGTAGAGGCTGTTCCATGGAAAATGGACCTGTAGTCGTCATTCATTTCAGCGGCACCATGAGCAAGCCGTATACCCAAACTGGCCGTCTCCGCCTGGGCTTCTTCAGCAGCCCAATCTGCAATCCGGGGGAAAATCCCATTGGAGGTTGCCTGGGTGGGCAGCCCGAAAAACAGTCCGCCGCTTCCCTTTCGACTGGCCAGCAAATCAGCTGCTGCCAGAGCAGCTTCAGTCTTTCCAACTCCCATCTGCGCTTCCAGTATAAAAATCCCCGGATTTCTGGCCTGTTCCACTGCTTCAATGACGGCTTTCTGGACAGCATTGGGGAGAAAGCCAAAGTGTTCGGCAAAAGTTTTATCGGATAAACTGTAACATTGGGAATTCCAGGGCGGCGGAAGCTGCAGCTGTGAAAGACCATGTTCAATCCGTTCGGCATAATCGATTTCTTCTCCACACTCATCAACAGAAATCAGTGGAAAATAGATTTCATTACTGGCAATCCAGTCAGCCATGATCAATAGCCCTGTCAGCAGGACCTGGGCAGGCATGGAGATTTCAGGGATTTCCTGTGGAGAAGTAATGCCTGCCAGGTGGAGAGCCTGGTCTATGAACCAGGTGCGCATTTCTTTCCACTGTTCCGCCATATCCAGTTCCGACCGGTCATAATAATTGATATGATGGATGGAATAAGGCGAAAGCTGCTTCTTTTCCCATCCTTTTCCTTCTTTGGCATGAGGCTTTCCATGATGGGCCCCAACCATAGAAGCAAAACATAAAGGAAAATCTCTTGCCAAAAGGACTGCTTCTCCAGCAATGGAATGCGTGGACGCTTTTCGACGGGTGAATACTTTATATCCTGAGATCGGAAGGCCCTCTTCCTCCAATTGATCCTCTATTCCTTCTATATTTTGCAGGATCATACTGCAAAATGCGGGGGTTGCCTTCCCCAAATCATGCAAGGCTCCCAAGAGTACCGCTGTTCTCCAAAGCTGCTCTTCGTTTCCTGCAGGGTCTATGGCCTTTTTCACTGAATCAGGCAGCCATACGGAAATCAGGTAATCCATCACAGAGGCTGTATCCCGTAAATGCATCCATAAAGGAAGCCATTCGTCTGGATTTTTCCGATTTGCTTTTGCCGGTAAATTCCATACAGCCTGGGTTGTCATGTCATTACCCCTTTCAGTTGCTTCATTACCTATCTATGTTATCATATTTATTGTATTTTTACGACAATTTTTACTTTTTTCAGTAACTCTCCCATCCCCCTCCTTCTCCCCCTACTATACCACACTAACTATGTAAAAAAACTCCCAGTAAAGGAATTTTTCTTAACACAAAAAATCGGAGGCCGGGACGGGCTCCCCTCCGGGAAGCCCCTACGCCGTCTCCGTCGAACTGATGATAACAGCGATATTCTCCGCCTGGTCATCGTCCTGCAGGGGCTGTTGCATGAGCAACAGCCCGTCATACGTCATAGGTCATACGTCATACG
>CAJMQS010000060.1 GCA_905215645.1 uncultured bacterium | reverse complement strand
AATTTTTGGGTAAGGGTGACTCTTGAAAAGTGTCCACACTTATGGGTACAGTATATGGAAATCAATTTTTCTAAATTGATTTTGAAATTTCAAAACCTATTATATGCTTCAACTGGTTTCCCTACAATCGGAGCCAGCAGAGCTGGCTTCCATCGGCGTATGACGTATGACCTATGGCGTATGACAGGCTATTGCGCAAGCAATAGCCTTTTTTATAAGCAATCCCTTATATACCCGTCAAAACCTCCATTATTTGTCGTGCAATTCTGTAGAAATTTCCGTTACAGAACTTGTATAGAATTGTCCGTTAATTTAGAAATGAAGAGGAAAATGGAGAAAAACACTGTATAGAGAGAATGTTCCCTAATCCCCGGGAGTTGCTACGCTAGTCTGACAAGTTCACCCAATCCCTTGCATACCGGTAGAACACGTGTTAAAATGGGGCTGTGTGGTTTTGTACTATATGATTTTTAGGAGGTCGCTTTGTAATGAACATCGTTGTATGTGTTAAACAGGTGCCGGATACCGCTGAAATGAAGATCGATCCGGTTACCAACAACCTCGTCAGAGATGGTGTAACCAATATTATGAACCCCTATGACCAGTATGCTCTGGAAACGGCTCTGCAGCTGAAAGATGAACTGGGTGCCCATGTCACCGTCATCACCATGGGACCGCCCCATGCTGAATCCGTCCTGAGAGACTGCCTGGCAGTGGGTGCTGATGAAGCCAAACTGGTCAGCGACAGAGCTTTCGGCGGCGCTGACACCCTGGCTACTTCCGCAGCTATGGCCAACACCATCAAACATTTCGGCATTCCTGATCTGATCCTCTGCGGCCGTCAGGCTATCGATGGGGATACCGCTCAGGTTGGTCCTGAAATCGCAGAACATCTGGATCTCCCCCAGGTTACTGCTGCTCTGAAAGTTCAGGTCAAAGGCGACGAAGTCATCGTGGACAGAGATAATGAACAAATGTCCATGACCTTCACCATGAAGATGCCCTGCGTAGTCACCGTAATGCGCAGCAAGGATCTGCGTTTTGCCAGCATCAGAGGCAAAATGAAAGCCAGAAAGGCTGAAATCCCTGTCTACACCGCTGCTGCCCTGGAAATCCCCCTGGACATCATCGGCAAAGCTGGCTCTCCGACTCAGGTTATGAAGAGCTTCACTCCGAAAGTGACTCAGGTCCACGGCGAAATCTTCGATGACGAAGATCCTGCAGTTGCAGTCGATAAGTTAGTGAACAAACTGATCGAAGACAAGATTATTACGAAGTGAGGTTGGGTATAAATGGCTAACACGAAAGGTTTAAAGACCGGTAACGAAAAGAATTTATGGGTCTATGTTGAACATTACAAAGGCGAACCTGTCCATGTAGTATATGAACTGTTGGGTGAATGCCGGAAACTGGCGGACAAATGCAACCAGAAGCTGGCTGCTGTCCTGATCACCGATGATGCCAAAGACGTTCCGTCCAAGCTGATTGCCCGGGGCGCTGATCTGGTCTATGTGTGCCAGGATCCTGCTTTCAAATATTATTCCACGGATGAATACACCAACGCTTTCTGCGAAATGATCGCTGAATACCAGCCTTCTGCTGTATTCATCGGCGCTACCAACGATGGCCGTGACCTGGGGCCCCGTATCGCTGCCCGGGTGAACACCGGTCTGTGTGCAGACTGCACCATTCTGGATGCTGAAGAAGACGGCCTGATCGAATGGACCCGTCCTGCTGCCGGTGGTAACATCATGGCTACCATCCTGTGCAAAGAACATCGTCCTCAGATGGGTACTGTCCGTCCCAAGACATTCAAGGCCATGGAACCGGATGCTTCCCGTACCGGTGAAGTCATCAACTACACCCTGAAGAACCATGTAGATGACCGTGTCACCTGCGTCCGCAGAGAAGAAGTGGTCAGCGAAGGCGAAATGGCCATCGATGATGCACCGTTCGTCTGCTCCGGCGGCCGTGGCATGAAAGCCAAAGAAAACTTCTCCCTGCTGTATGACCTGGCCCATGTGCTGGGTGGCGCTGTAGGCGGCAGCCGTGCTGCAGTGGATGAAGGGTTCATCGAACATCCTCGGCAAGTTGGCCAGTCCGGTAAGACCGTTACCCCGAAGATTTACTTCGCCTGCGGGATTTCCGGTTCTGTACAGCACAAAGCCGGCATGAGCAAATCCGATACCATTGTCTGCATCAACAAGGATCCGGACGCTCCTATGTTCGAAATCTCCAAATATGGTATCGTTGGCGATGCTTTGAAGATCCTGCCTCTGTTGACCGCAAAGATCAAAGCCTTCAAAGAATCCTAATGTTAGATACGGAACTGAAAAGTCCGGGCTTTTATAAGTCCGGACTTTTTTTAGAGGGGGAAACGTTCATGAAAAAAACGAAAATCATCTGCACCCTGGGACCGGCCACCGATAAAAAAGACCTGCTGGTGGATATGATCAAAGCGGGGATGGATCTGGCCCGGTTCAACTTCTCCCATGGCTCCCACAGCGAATGTGAAGCCCGGCTGAACCTGCTGAAGGAAGCCGAAAAGGAAGCCGGCCGGCTGGTAGGCTATGTGGCAGATACCAAAGGGCCGGAAATGCGTCTGGGACTCTTCAAAGGGGACAAGACCACCCTAGTGCCCGGCAGCGAATTCATCCTTACCACGGAAGACGTGGAAGGGACGGCAGAAAAGGCCCATGTGAACTACGCCGGACTGCCGGAAGAAGTGAAACGGGGGGATACCATCCTCCTGAACGACGGGAAATTGTCCCTGGAAGTGGAATCCACCACAGCAACCGAAATCCGTACCAAGGTCGTGAACGGCGGGGAAATCTCCTCCCGGAAACGGGTGGCTGTGCCCGGGGCCTTCCTGAAACTGCCCTTCCTGTCCGATGCGGATGTTTCCGATATCACCTTTGCTGCCCAGCATGGCATGACCTATGTGGCCGCCTCTTTCGTGCGGAACGCCCATGATGCCATGGAGATCCGCCGGCTCTTGGAACGGCTGGGGTCTCCCATGGGGATCATCGCCAAGATCGAGAACCAGGAAGGGGTGGACAACATCGACGAAATCCTCCAGGTGGTGGACGGAGTCATGGTGGCCCGGGGCGATCTGGGGGTGGAGATCCCCATGGAAGACGTGCCCATTGTCCAGAAGGAAATCATCGCCAAATGCAATATGCTGGGCAAGCCGGTGGTCACCGCCACCCAGATGCTGGAAAGCATGATCACCAACTACCGGGCTACCCGGGCTGAAGCCAACGACATCGCCAACTCCATCTTTGACGGCACGGACGCCATCATGCTCAGCGGGGAAACGGCTTCCGGCGCTTATCCTCTGGAAGCCGTGAAGACCATGGCTCGGATCGCCAAACGGACAGAAGAAGCCATCGATTATGTCCAGGTGTTCCAGCACAAGGGCATCGGGGCCCAGGTGCAGATGACCGATGCCATCAGCCATGCCACTGTACAGATCGCCCAGGAACTGGAAGCCAACGCCATCATGTCCATCACCGAAAGCGGCTACACCGCCCGGATGGTGGCCAAATACCGGCCCAAAGCCCATGTACTGGGGGTTTCTCCTAAAGAAGAGAGCCTGCGCCGGATGAACCTGTACTGGGGTGTGACGCCCCTTCAGGGTGAGAACAAGGCCAGCACCGATGCCTTGATCGATGCGTCCCTGAAGAAAGCCCTGGATGCCGGCCTCATCAAGAAAGGGGATTCCCTGGTAGTCACTGCCGGTATGAACGTGGGCAAAGTGGGCAGCACCAACCTGATCCAGGTGGTCAATGTGGGCCAGAAAGTGGTTTCCGGCCAGGGCATCGGCAAAAAAGCCGTCAGCGGGGTGGTCCTGCGGGTAGAAAAGAAAGCGGATCTGGCCCAGTTCAAGCCGGGGATGATCCTGGCCGTGGCTGCCCTGGAAAATGAGATGGGCACCTGTGCGGCCCAGGCCGGCGGCATCATCGCTGAAGAAGGCGGCTTCACTTCCCCGGCAGCCATCATCGGCATCAACTACGGCATCCCGGTGATCGTAGGAGCCAAAGGAGCCATGGAAGCCCTGGAGACCGGCGACCTGGTGACTCTGGACGTAGCGACCGGGAGTGTATATGCAGGGAAGATCAATGTGAAGTAATTGGTGCGGAGCAGGGCTTACGAGTCGGGAGTCTGAAGTCAGAAGCCGAAGGATAAATTTGCAGGCAAATTTTTTGAAGATGTCAACCAGTACCGTGGAGAAACAGCAGACCTGGGTGTAGGCAATAGGGTCATTCAGGTCTGCATAACTCCGATTAGCCTGGAGAAAATGAATAAAGGGATGCAGCAGGAGTTTCAATATGGAATATTTGCACAAAAAACTTATTGTATGGCAGAAAAGCATGCAGTTAGCCAATTACATTTACGACGTTACAGAAACTTATCCATCGAAAGAAAATTTTGGCTTGGTCGATCAGATGCGGCGGGCGGCAGTTTCTATCCCCAGCAATATTGCAGAAGGAAGAGCTCGCAGCAGTGACCGGGAATTTGTCCGTTTCTTATTGATTGCCAGAGGGTCCTGTGCTGAATTGGATACACAGATTTTATTCAGTGAAGCCAGAGGGTATCTAACAAAGGAGAAAAGAGATAAAGTCTGCAGCTTGTGTATTGAAGTAAGCAGATGCCTGACCGGATTGATTGAAAGTTTAAAACAGAAATAAAGGGGGTGTTGCACGTTGCTTGCAACACCCCCTAGCTGTAGAGCCGCGTAGTGGCTCAAGTCAGGAGTCTGAAGTCTGGAGCCGAATGTTAAATTTGCATGCAAATCTTTGAATATGTACAACCTTTAGACGAAATGATCGCTCAGATTGATTCCGATTCTGGTTTTACATAATCAAAAGGATCCGTCCAGCCAGGCGGATCCTGTCCTGAGGCTTCCGACTTCAGACTTCCTTTAGGCTCCCGACTATCTCTGTCTCCACCGATGCCACATCTCCGCAACTCCCCAGGACAACAGGAGTACCGACAGATAGAAGGCTTCCATGGGTACATGCTGGATCCCTATGGTCCGGTTCAGTACATATTCCAGCTGATCGATGAACACCGGATGGATCAGGTAGATTACGAAGGAACGGTCACTCATGCTCTTCAAGGCTTTTTTCAGGGGATAATGACCGCTTTGGATCACCATGCTGAAAAACAGTACGGATGCAATGGTGTATACCAGCCCGGGCAGGCTAAGTTGCTGAAGGTAGTTCACCGTGTTTTCATAGGGCATCTGCCATTTGAAGGTCCACCGGTAAAAAAGCCAGGTGTTGAATCCGGCGCTAGCGGCAAAGAATGCCGTCAGCAGGACCTTCCGTTGGGTAATCAGCTGCCGGAATTTGTCATAATGGCGGGCAATCACACCCCCCAGCATAAAGATGAACAAGTAGAAGAAAGGAAAATAGTTCAGCCGATAATTGCACAGGTTCAGCAGGGTCGGGCTGGAAGCAATCCAGTTGGGATAAGTCCAGAACCGGAAATTCCCCTCGAACAGCAGCACTTGGGCCACAAACAACAAAGGCAAGGCCAGTTTCAAACCGATTTTTTCCATTCCTCCCATCAGAACCCGCCACAGGGGGAATAGCAGGTAGAACCAAATCAGGATCACCAGAAAATAGATGTGGTACTGGGCAGTGCCGAAGAACAGGGAAAACATGATGTTGGAAGGATCCAATACGCTGGCATCTCGGTTTAGCAGAGCATAATAGCACAGATAGAACAGAGAGGCCAACAAGTAAGGCCGTCCGATGCTTTTCATTCGTTTCTTCACAAAGCTCCCGTACTGGAGCGGTTCTTCCAGAGGCTTGCTGTAGAACAGCCCGTAACCGGAGATGAAAAAGAAGACCGGTACGCTGTAACGGCTCAGGATATTAGTGATGAGCACCAGAAAAGGAGAAGCCACGGCGTCGCTTACCGCCATGCTTCCCACATGGATGGCAATGACACCCAGCATGCAGAGGCCTCGGAGGTTATCGAATACAAGATTGCGCTGTTTCACAGAAAGCTCCTTTATGATTTATCGGAATATGGGTACCGCAGGGACGAACCCTGCGGTATTGAAATGAATCTATCTTATCTATTATAAAGACCAGCGCCAGGATTCTCAACCCTCATTTTCTGGGCCCTGGGTTTTACATCTTCAGAAGAACCTGGCTAGGGGACAGGTTCTATCCAGAGGCTTCCGACTTCAGACTCCCGACTTCCGACTTCTGATTCTTGAATCCCGTCTATCTTGCCTTTTTTCGTCCGGCTGATTACAATAGGTTCAGAATGTCTGCACTTAAACAGAAAGGAGCCGATCCCATGTCCCATTCTCTCCGTCTTCTGGTGCGGGGTGCCCTGCTCCTGGCCATCGGGGCCCTCAGCCAGCAGCTCCGGCTGGTGCTGCCTCTGCCCGTCCCTGTCATGACCCTCCTCATCGGTACCCTGGTGAACGCCGTCCTGGTGCTGGCGGGCCGGTACACTACCCGGCTCCTGGCCTGGGTCATCTGCGTGGCCTTGGCGGTCATCGCCTTTTTCCAGGGCCATATCCTGGGTCCTGTGGTCCCGGTGATTGCCCTGGGGAACGGCATGTACGTGGAACTGACCCGCAGCTTTACCCGGGGTCCGGTCCTTTTCCTGGGGGCTCCCCTGGGGAAAGCGGTGGTGCTGGGCATCGGCATGGTGGGGGCCCTCCATCTCCTCCAGCTGCCCTGGGCCGCCATCAGCAAAACATTGGCCCTGTTCCTGCCCCTCCAGCTGGCCACCGGGATCCTGGGCCTTTTCCTGGCCAAAGGGGTGGAAAAGAGGCTCCAAGGGAATGCTCCCGCCCCTCAGCCGCCTTCGAAAAGGAAATCCAAGGGAAAGCAAAAGAAAAAGTGATCAAGTGCACTGTACGGAATGTAACAAAACTGTGGATTTTTTTCGGCGGCTGGTGTATAGTAGAGGAGATTAATAAGAGGCCCTCTGGGAGGCCAGGGAAGGGCGGGCCTGCGGCACGCCCCTACGCCGTTGCAGGCGGCTGTTGGGACTGTTTGCCGATGGTCCGGCACCAACGCCCGTAGGGGCTCGCCAAAGGCAAGCCCGTCCCGGCCTTCCGGAGGGATATTCCATCCCAGCCAAACGCCGCCGCGTTTCTGGATTTAGCGGGCCTCCCAGCGTGAGGTCCCTACGGTTTTTATACGCTCATAAGAACTTGGACGAAGGACAAGTTCTGTCCAGGGGCCCGAGACTCGAGGACCCGAGACCCGAGACCAGGGGTGTCAGCCCCTTACAAAAGGAGTTCCTATTATGCAAATCATAGTTGTAGGCTGCGGGAAAGTGGGGCGCAGCATCATTTCCCAGCTTGCCCAGGAAAATAACAATGTGACGGTGATCGATACCGATGCCACCATCATCCGGAACATCTCCACCAGTTACGATGTAATGGGAATCGTGGGCAACGGTTCCAGCTTCAATATCCTGGCCAAAGCCGATCTGGAACATACGGATATGCTCATCGCCGTCACCGAAAGCGACGAAGTGAACCTGCTTACCTGCGTCATCGCCAAGCTGAACAACAGCCAGTGCCATACCATCGCCCGGGTCCGCAGCCCCCATTATTCCGACGAGCGCCACTACCTCCAGAAGGGCCTGAACCTTTCCATGACCATCAACCCGGAAATGGAAGCGGCCAAAGAAATCTCCCGGCTGCTGAATTTCCCTTCCGCCATCGAGATCGTCAGCTTCGCCAAGGACCGGATCGACATGCTCCGGTTCCGGGTGCCTGCTTCTTCCGTGCTCATCGGCCGTTCCCTGAAGGATATCGCTGACCTGACCGTGAACTTGTTGGTGTGCATCATCGAAAGGAACAGCAATATCCTGGTCCCTGACGGCAATACGGTGATCCAGGAAGGAGACATCCTCACCATCATCGCCATGCCCCGGGATGCCCAGGCCTTCTTCAAGAAAATCGGCGTCCGCACCAACAAATGCAAGAGCGTGATGATCGTAGGAGGCGGCCAGCTCAGCTATTATCTGGCCAAGATGCTCCTGAAGAGCCATACCGATGTGACCATCATCGAACGGGATATGGCCCGGTGCGAAGAACTGGTGGAAGCCCTTCCCGGTGCCACCATCGACTGCGGAGACGGCACCGAGGAAGAACTGCTGAAAGAAGAGCACTTGGAAAGCATGGACGGCTTCGTGGCCTGTACCGGTATGGACGAAGTGAACGCCATCCTTTCCCTATACGCCTTGAAGCATATGGGGAAGAAAGTGGTCACCAAAGTGAACCATGTGGATTTCGGGGACGTGATCGAAGGGCTCCAGCTTGACAGCATCGTGAACCCCAAGGAACTCACTGCTCAGCAGATCGTCCAGTACGTCCGGGCTGCCGGCAACAGCATGGAATCCAACGTAGAAACCCTGTACCGGCTCATGAACGGAAGAGTGGAAGCCCTGGAGTTCCTGCTGGATAAGGAATCTCCCATCATCGGTCCCAAACTGGCGGAAATGCAGATCAAAAAGAATGTGCTGATCGCCGGCATCGTCCGGGAAGGGAAGCTGATCATCCCCGGAGGGCAGGACGCCTTCCAGGTGGGGGATACGGTGATTGTGGTCACCACCAATCTGGGCTTCCATGATATTGAAAACATCCTGGCATAAAGGAGCATGACTTCTATGAATTATCCTGTGATCGGGCAGGTGCTCTCTTGGATCCTCTGTACCGAAGGCACCTTGATGATGCTGCCCGTCATCATCTCCCTCATTTACCGGGAAGATCAGGGCATGGTGTATTTCGCTCTGGCGGTCCTGGCCATTGCCCTGGGCTTCCTCACCGGCCGGCGGAAAATCGCCAACAAGGCCATCTACCAGCGGGAAGGGTTCGTGGCTGTGGGGCTGTCCTGGGTCCTGCTCAGCCTTTACGGGGCCATTCCCTTTGTGGTCACCGGAGAGATTCCCTGCTATGTGGATGCGGTGTTCGAAATTGTTTCCGGCTTCACCACCACCGGTTCTTCCATCCTGGGAGACGTAGAGGCCCTGTCCCACACCTCCCTGTTCTGGCGGAGTTTCTCCCACTGGATCGGCGGCATGGGGGTGCTGGTGTTCATCCTGATGTTGGTCCCTCCCAACCGGGGCGGCACCCAGATGAACTTGATGAAGGCGGAAAGCCCCGGCCCGGATGTATCCAAATTCGTTCCCCGGGTGCGGAATACTGCCATCGTATTGTATAAGATCTACCTGGGCATGACCCTTTTGATGATTGCCCTCCTGGCCCTCACCGGCATGAACTGGTTCCATAACCTGTGCATCACCTTCGGCACCGCCGGCACCGGGGGATTCGGCATCCTCAATGACAGCTGCGCCAGCTACACCCCCATCCAGCAGTGGATCATCACCTTGTTCATGATTGCCTTCGGGGTCAATTTCGGCTTCTATTATCTGTTCCTCATCAGTCGCTTCCGGGAAGCCTTTGCCATGGAAGAAGTCCGGGCCTATATCGGCATCATCCTGGCTTCCGGTCTGGCCATTGCCTGGCAGATCCGGGACCGGTTCGATACCTTGGAAGAAACCCTGCGGGCGTCCTTCTTCCAGGTGGGGAGCATCATGACCACCACCGGCTACAGCACCGTGGATTTCGACCTGTGGCCCAGCTTTTCCAAGTTCATCCTGGTGCTCCTGATGGTAGTAGGGGCCTGCGCCGGCAGTACTGGCGGCGGGGTGAAGGTGAGCCGGGTGGTCCTGACCTGCAAATCCATCTTCCTGGAACTGGGCCAGGTACTCCATCCCCACGGGGTCCAGCGGATGCGCATGGACGGGAAGACCGTGGACAGCAAGGTGCTGACTTCCATCTACATCTTCCTGATTACCTATTTCCTGATCTTCTTCCTGTCCATCCTGGTGGTGAGCCTGGACGGATTCAGTTTTGAGACCAACTTCACCGCCGTAGCTGCTACCCTGAACAACATCGGTCCCGGCCTGGCCGGAGTAGGCCCTACCAGGAACTTCTACGACTACAGCCATCTGTCCAAACTGGTCCTGATCTTCGATATGCTGGCCGGCCGGTTGGAACTTTTGCCCATGCTGATCCTGTTCTATCCCAGGACCTGGACGAAACATTGAATGGGGCTGTTGCACGTGTATGGTTTTCACACGTGCAACAACCCCTTCGTCATACGTCAGTC
>CAJMQS010000059.1 GCA_905215645.1 uncultured bacterium | reverse complement strand
GATCTCATCACCGTAAAGGTGACTTGACCCGCACATCTGTCAACAATATTCAGTTTTCAGGGTTCTAACCTTGCTGTTTTGTAACAGCTTATTTATATTAACAAATCATTTGGAATTTGTCAACAACTTTTTCTTTTGCTGGTGAATTCCTCTGACTTGTCTGCTTCCTCAAAGAGAAAGCTTGTATATAATATCAAACCTTCTCTTTGCTGTCAACAGTTTTTTTCAGCCATGCGGCCAATTTCGCATGGGGTCCGGCCAGCGGCACCTTTTCCCATTCTGCCGGAGTGAAATAGGCCCATTCTCCTTCCGGGCAGCTGATTTTTTCCAGTAAATAGGCTTTCATATGCCAAATCTGATGGGTAAAGACATGTTTATGCTGCCATACTGCCGGTCCCGCAGCCGTTCCCAATTGTTTTTCCAGATCCTGCCGGGCTCTATCTCCGTCATGGTCCAGAGCCATGGGAAATTCCCACATGGAAGCCAACATCCCCTTTGAAGGGCGCTTGTGCAGCAAGTATCTCCCTTCCTTGCAGTAGATCCCGCAGGCAGCGGCAAATTCTTTCTGGATAGGTTTGGCCTTTTTGACAGGCAGGGTATCTGTTCTGTTTTGCTGCCATGCTGTACAGGATCCCTGCACCGGACACTGTCCGCAGCGGGGATGTTTGGGAATGCAGATCTCGGCACCCAGGTCCATCATGGCTTCATTGAAATCCCCGGGTCGTCCTTCCGGCAAAACCTTTTCTGCCAGCTCCGTGATGACTTTCTTCCCAGCCGTTCCGGAGATATCTTCGTCCACTCCGTACAGTCTTGCCAGGACCCGCAGGAGGTTTCCGTCCACGGCCGGTACAGGCTGTCCAAAAGCCATGGAAAGGATGGCCCCTACCGTATAGGGGCGCCGATTCCAGGCAGGGCCGCCAAAGCCTTTTTTTCTGCAGGCATCCGGCCAGCCCATTCCACCATGATCTGACGGGCTGCCTTATGGAGGTTCCTTGCCCGGCTGTAATATCCAAGTCCCTGCCAGGCCCGGAGCACTTGTTCTTCCGAAGCCTGTGCCAAGTCTTTGATGGTAGGGAACTGGTCCATCCAGCGGCGGAAATATTCCCTGACAGTCTCCGTGCGGGTCTGCTGGAGCATGATTTCCGATATCCACACATGATAAGGGTTCCGAGGATGGCTTTCCCGCCAAGGCAGTTCCCGCCGATTTTCATCGAACCATGCCAGCAGCCTGGCCGGCCAATTATTTTTTTCCATCCAGATGGACCTCCTGAAACATCGATTGGAGAACATGGTCTCCATCCGTATCAAAAAGGATCGTCCCCCGCAGCTGTTTTCCCTTCAGCAGCTTGGGCAGCCAGATCCGGTCCGCCTCCCACATTTCCTGATAGGGCAGCTCCTCCAGGGCAAACCAGCGGGGTTCCATTTCTTCTGACAAGGTGGGGACTCCTTCCCATTTCCGGGCAAAATATACCATGCCCCCATGGGACCAATTTCCATCAGAGGGCTGGTCAAAATAAAGATCAGCCACCAGATCCAGATCTTCAGGGCGCACCCGGATTCCACTTTCTTCCTGCAATTCCCGTACAGCGCACTGCCGCATGGTTTCTCCCGGTTCGATTTTTCCCCCGAACCCATTCCACTTCCCCACACCCATGCCCCGGCGCTTCCGTCCCAGGAGGATCCGGTTCTCTCCATCCAACAGATAGACCAGTGATGTATCTCTCATACGACCTTTCTCACACCTCTTCCCTTTGCTTTTTCAAGATGGCTTCCACCAGAGATTTCAGGAAACGGAATCGTGGTTCCAGGCTGCTGATGACCCCATATTCAGTGACCGCATGGCCATTGCCGCCTACAGGTCCCATGCCATCCAAAGTAGGGACCCCCAGGGCAGAAGTGAAATTCCCGTCACTGCCTCCGCCGGCTGCCTGCCAGTGGAACTGTACACCCTCCGCTTTTCCGATGTTTTCTGCCATCCTGCAGAATTCTAGGGTCTTGGGAGTAGGGACCATGGGCGGTCTTGTAATCCCGCCTTCTACCTGGACCTTCACCCTCTCATCGAAAGGATGGGCTTCCAGCTCCCGGATGGCCCGGTCGATCCGTTCCCCCTCTGCGATCTGCGTGATCCGTACATCGATGACGCAGCAGCACTGGGCAGCTACCACATTGGGAGCCGTGCCTCCCTGGACCACCCCGATATTTACAGTGGTTCCAGCTTCCCGATCTCCCAGCTGGATGATTTTTTCTCCCCAGTGGATAAATTCATTGATGGCGCTAGCTCCTTTGTCCGGGTTCACTCCAGCATGAGAAGCGATTCCGGTAAAAGTCAAGGTATACTTGCAGATACCTTTCCGTTGGTTCACCAGATCCCCATTGGGCCGGGCGCTTTCCATGATCAGGGCATGATCCGCCTTCCGGGCTTCCCGTTCTATGACCGGACGGGAATAACGGGAGCTGATCTCTTCATCAGGATTGAACAACAGGCAAACGCTGCCCTGCGCCTTTTCGGAGCTGAGTGCTTCTGCCAGATAGATCATGAACAAGTCCCCGCATTTCATATCCGCTGAACCAGGCCCTTTATAATGGTCCCCCTCCAGGGAAAAAGGCCTTTCTTGCACAGTTCCCACTGGAAAGACAGTATCCATATGGCCCAGGAGGATCACATCATAATGATCCGGATTTCCCCAGACCGCTTTCAAACAGGGTCCCACAGCCTCCCCCACAGGAATCAGTTCCGTTTTCCAGCCGGCCTGGTCCAGCCGCTGACGGATCCATTCTGCTACTCTGGCAGTCCCTTCCGGAAAGGTACTGAAGGATTCCATATTGACCAAGGTCTCCAGGTCTTCCAAATAATTTTTCACTACAAAAGCCATGTCGATTCCTCCTTTTGCCGGCCAAAAGGCCAGTGTGCTGGGTTTCTTTTATTATACAGGAAAAATGTGAATTTTTCTTTCGGATATGGTATACTGTACCTGCAATGAGTATTCTCAGCGATGTAAATCCAATTGCTGGGGATGCTCTTTTTTGTTATCCAGATTTAGAGGAGTGATCTTTTTGCCTGCAACGAAAAAAGAAGAAATCATTTTTACCTGTATGATGGCCTTTGGGATGGTCCTGGGCATGTCCTCGTACAATGCCCTGTGGAATCTGGGCTGGCAGGGCCCCTGGTTCCAAGCAACTCTGCACAATATGCTCCGGGAATACTGGGTGGCTCTGCCTGTGGCCTATTTCATCGGCAGTCCCCTGGTTTTCCGGCTGGCCCGGAGATACTGGCACCAGAAAAAGACATTTCCCATCGGTATGGGGATCGCCACTCCCTTGCTGATGGTGCCCATGATGACTACATTGATCCATTTCCTGTTCCTCCATACCACATCTCCTCAAATCCTTTTCCCGGCCTATCTCCGCAACTATTTGTTTGCCTGGCCGCTCCAGCTGCTCCTGGTAGGGCCCCTGGTCCGTTTCCTTTTCCGCCGGCTGATGGCTGCCGGAAGATGAATAAAAAAAAATAAAAGAAGGCTGTGAAAGTGACCGACGTTTCCTGTCGGTCATTCTTTCACAGCCTTCTTTATGATTTCATTGCGTAATTTTATCGACCGCCCACATCAGTCCAGCTACAAGCAAAAGAAAAAGCAGCAGGGCCCGTGACCGGTCTTTGATATCGAAACGGGTCTTGGGACGATGGAGAAATTCCAGAAATCCTCTCCATTTCTGCCGGAGAGTGGGCTTCTGGGCCTCATTCATACCGCAAGGCATCGATGGGATCCAAGAGAGCCGCTTTCTTGGCCGGATACAGCCCAAAGAAAAGCCCGATTCCCACAGAGAATACAACGGAAATGATGGTGGCCAGGATAGAAATCACAATAGGCCATCCGATGATCTTCGCCGCAATCACGGAAATCACCGTTCCCAGGATCATCCCGGTGGTCCCCCCTGTAACCCCGATGACCATGGATTCCACCAGGAACTGGAGTAGGATATCGTGATAAGTAGCCCCCAAGGCTTTCCGGATCCCGATTTCCCTTGTACGTTCTGTCACCGAGACCAGCATGATATTCATGATCCCGATGCCCCCTACCAGGAGGCTGATGCCCGCCACAATGGCCAGGAGAAGGGTGATGGAGCCAGTGGTTTCCTGGGCCGTCTTGATGATTTCCGTCAGGTCCCGAACGGAAAAATCATCGTCATCCCCGGTCTTGATCTTGTGCCGGGTCCGCAACAGAGTCACCACATCGGACTGGACCTGGGATACGGTATTTTCGCTTTCACACTGGATGGTGATGTTCCGGATATAGGTAAGTCCCATGAGCCGCTGCATGGCGGTGGTCAGGGGAATGAACACGATATCGTCCTGATCCTGGCCCATGGCAGACTGCCCTTTGGTAGCAAGCACCCCGATGACCGTAAAGGGTGCCTTATTGATCCGCATGATCTGGCCCACCGCATTGCCGTCTGGGAACAGGGTGTCCGCTACGGTCTTTCCGATGACACACACCCGTTCCCGGCTGTTCATATCCCGCTGGGAATACATCCGGCCCTGTTCGACGGAATAATTCCGGATGGACAGGATGTTGGGAGTAACACCCTGGACCTGGGAAGTCCAGTTCTGGTTCCCGGCCACCAGCTGGTAGCTGTTCTGGACTCCCGGCGCCACATATTTGATGCCGTCCACATTCTTTTCGATGGCTTTGGCATCTTCATAGGTCAGTTTGGCCCCGCTGCCGCTGGCAATCCGCTGGCCATTGGCCGTACGGCCGCCGCTCATGACGATCAGCAGGTTGCTGCCCATACTGGTGATGTTCTCCTTGACTTTTTCCTGCATGCCCAGGCCCAAGGACACCATGGCGATCACGGCGCCCACCCCGATGATGATGCCCAGCATGGTCAGGAAGGTCCGGATTTTGTTGGCCAGCATGCCTTCAAAGGCCATCTTCACACATTCTCTAAACAACGACCTGGCCTCCTCCCTCTTTCTCTTCTGTCAGTCGACCATCCCGCATCACCAGGATCCGCTGGGTCATGGCCGCCAGTTCCGGTTCGTGGGTGACCATGATCACCGTTTTCCCTTCCTGGTTCAGTTTCTCGAAGATGTCGATGATTTCCAGGGTGGACTTGGTGTCCAGGTTCCCGGTAGGTTCATCGGCCATGATGATGGCCGGATTGTTGATGAGGGCCCGGGCGATGGCCACCCGCTGCCGCTGACCCCCGGACATTTCATTGGGTTTGTGGTACATCCGGCTTCCCAGCCCCACATCGGTCAGGGCCTTTTCCGCCCGTTTCGTCCGTTCTTCCAGATTCACCCCAGCGTAAATCAGAGGCAGGGCCACATTCTCCACAGCGGTCAGCCGGCTCAGCAGGTTGAAGCTCTGGAATACGAAGCCGATCCGCTGGTTCCGGGTCCGGGCCAGTTCATCGTCCGTATAGTTGGCGATGTTCTTCCCTTCCAGGTAATATTCCCCGGAAGTAGGCCGGTCCAGACAGCCCAGGATGTTCATCATGGTAGATTTCCCGCTGCCGGAAGGCCCTACGATGGAAGTGAACTTACCCTTTTCAAAATTCACCGTCACATGGTTCAGGGCGTAGACAATGGTGTCCCCCATCTGGTAACTTTTTACAATGTCTTTCAGTTCAATGACGTTCATGGCTCGGTCCTCCCGTCTCTTAGATCGGAGGACCCATCCGTCTGTTGTTGGTACTGCCGGTGGCTTTCGTGGTCTTCACCACCAGTTCGTCGCCCGGCTGGAGATCCCCTTCCACTGCCACCCGGTCTTCTCCGGTCAGCAGGGTCTTCACCGTTACCTTCCGGGTGGTGTTGGTATCTTTGTCATAGACCAGCACATACTTTTCCCCATTTTCCGTATGGATGCATTTGTTGGATACGGTCAGGGCATCTTGGATTTCATCCACGATTACATTGGCCCGGGCGGTCATGGTAGGCAGCAGTTTCCCTTCAGAATTTTCCACATCCACATAGCAAGTATAGTAGTTCACGTTGTTGGTGGTGGTAGCGCTGCGGCCGATCAGGGTAATGATCCCCTTAAAAGTTTCGTTGGGATAGGCGTCCACGGTAAATTCCACATTTTGTCCCTGCTTGATCTGGCCGATATCCGATTCATCCACCATCAGATAGATCTGCATCTTGTCCAGGTTGGCTACGCTCATCAGCACCTGAGGTGTGGAAATACCGGAGGATACCGTTTGGCCTACGGGAGTGGGCTTCCCGATGACGTATCCGTCAATGGGAGAACTGATCACCGTATCCCCTACGTTGGAAGTGGCCTGTTCGTATTCTGCCTTGGCCACCAGATATTCCGCCTCAGCCGTATCGAACACGCTCTGGGCAATGGCCCCCTGGCTCAACAAAGCCTGGTCTCTCTGGTAGGTGGCTTGTTTGTCCACCATGGTGGCCCGCTTCATTTCCTGGGTGGCTTTCAGAGATGTATCATCCAGTTTCACCAGTGCCTGTCCAGCGGTTACATGCTGGTTTTCCGTCACATAGACCTGGACGATACGCCCAGTGATCTTAGAGTTGATATCCACGTTGTCCAGGGCTTTCAGGGCCCCGGTAGCGGAAATGGTCTTCCGCAGATCCCCCCGCTGTACTGCATCGGTCCGGGTGGCCGCCACGGCTTCCTGGGTCTTCTTGACCTGGTAGTACTTGTAGCCGCCGGCCCCGCCGGCAATCAGGATTGCCAGGACAATCAGCAGCACTTTATGCTTCTGCACGATGTTCACGCTGTTTTCCCTCCATCATCTTCCTGCAGGTGCAGGAAAAAACACGGATGCACAGAGAATGGCTCTCCATACATCCGTTCCCTCATTCTCTTATAGATGAAAATATTGTAAGAAAGAAATATGAATTCCCCATGAAAAGATTTTAAACAACTCTATAATTCTTACAGTCCGGGGGCCTTCTGTCCATTCATTTCCGTACTTGGCCGCTGCCATTGACCAGGTATTTGGTAGTGGTCAGTTCCGGCAGGGCCATGGGGCCTCTGGCATGGAGCTTCTGGGTACTGATGCCGATTTCTGCTCCGAACCCGAATTCAAAACCATCGGTGAACCGGGTGGAAGCATTCACATAGACAGCCGCCGCATCCACCAGCTGCTGGAATTTCCGGGCATTTTCGTAGTTATCCGTCACGATGGCTTCCGAATGACCGGTACTGTACCGGCGGATATGGGCCACCGCTTCTTCCAGGCTGTCCACCACTTTCACAGAAAGGCGCAGATCCCCATATTCCGTGGCCCAATCCTCTTCCGTGGCCGGCTGGACATCCCTGCTGTAACTCTGGGTCCTGGCATCTCCCAGGATGGTCACATGAGCCTTTTTGTAAGCTTCCAGCATGGCCGGCAGGAACGCATCCGCAATGTCTTTGTGGACCAGCAGGGTCTCCATGGCATTGCAGGTAGAGGGCCGATTCACCTTGGCATTCATGGCGATATCCACTGCCATGGGTACGTTGGCATAGGCATCCACATAGGTATGGCAGACGCCGGCGCCAGTTTCGATCACCGGCACAGAGGCATTGTGGACCACATTTTTGATCAGCCCGGCTCCGCCCCGGGGAATCACCACATCCACCAGACCTTCCAGATGGATCAGTTCATCTACAGCAGCCCGCTCCGGCACATTGACGAACTGGACGGCTCCCTGGGGCAGCCCAGCCTTCTCCCCGTAGGAAATCAACACATCGCTGACGGCCTTATTGGAATGGAGAGCTTCCCGCCCTCCCTTCAGGATCACCGCATTGCCGCTTTTCACGCACAGGGCAATGGCATCGGCGGTCACGTTGGGACGGGCTTCATAGATGATGCCGATGACCCCCAGGGGCACAGAGACCTTGGTGATAGTCAGTCCGTTGGGCAGGCTGGACCCACTGAGGATCCGGCCCACTGGATCCGGCAGCCCAGCCACCTGGCGGATGCCCTTGGCCATCTGTTCCAGACGGTCATGGGTCAAAAGCAGACGATCCAAAAGCGATTCCCGCAAGCCCGCCTTGCGGCCTTCTTCCATATCCACAGCATTGGCTTCCAGGATGGTCTTTTCTTCCGCCAGCAGCCCGTCTGCCATACTTTCCAGGATTGCATTTTTTACTCGGGTATCCAAGATGCCCAGTTCCAGAGAAGCATTCTTGGCGGCTTCTCCCTGGGTCCGCACCATTCCTACTTCATACATGGTTTCCGCCCCCTTTACAGGACCACCAGGTTGTCCCGGTGGATGACTTCATCATAATGTTTATAACCGATCTTTTCCTCGATCTGACTGGTTTTGCAGCCCTTGATCAGGTCCAGATCTTCGGCACTGTAGTTGGTCATGCCCCGGGCCAGCTCATGGCCTTCCTGGTCCAGCACACTGACTGTATCCCCACTGTCGAAATTGCCTTCCACCCGGGCGATCCCTACGGGAAGGATGCTGCAGCTTCCCTTTTGGCGCAGGGCTTTGGCCAGTCCGTCATCCACGATGAGCTTACCGCTGATCTTGGAGCCGAAGGCCAGCCACTGGTTCCGGAACCGAAGATGGTTCTCCCGAGGGACGAACAGCGTCCCGACTGGTTCGCCCTTCATGATTTGCCGCAGGACCTCCAGGTTTTCCCCATTGGCGATGACCAGGGCGATGCCTGCGCTCATGGCATTCTTCGCTGCCTGGAGCTTGGTGAGCATACCGCCGGTGGCGTTCTTGGAGCCGACTCCGCCAGCGGTGGCCTCGATGGCCGGGGTCACTTCCTCCACTACGGAAACCAGTTTGGCCTCCGGATGGGTCTTGGGATTGGCTGTATACAGCCCATCGATATCCGACAGCAGGATGTCCAGGTCCGCATCGGCCAGGCTGGCCACCAGAGCGGATAGATTGTCATTATCCCCGATCTTGAATTCGTCGATGGCCACTACATCATTTTCATTGATGATGGGGATCACCCCCCAGGAAATCATTTCCTGGAGAGCATTCCGGGCATTGGCGTAGCTGTGCCGGTTCACCATGTCCGCTTTGGTCAGGAGCACCTGGGCCACCACCTGCCCGTATTCGCCAAAAAGCCGTTCATAGATATGCATCAGGATGCCCTGGCCCACTGCAGCACAGGCCTGTTTGCCCGGGATCGTGGATGGCTTGGCATCCAGCCCCAGGCGGCCTACACCGGCAGCTCCGGCCCCAGAAGACACCAAGATCATTTCTTTGCCCTGGTTCTGGAGGTCCGTCATGATCCGGGCCAGCTTTTCGATTTTTTCATAGTTGATCTTCCCGTTGGGATAGGTGATGGTACTGGTCCCCACTTTCACGACCACCCGTTTGGCCTCTGCTATTTTCGCACGCTCCATGCAATCAACCCCTCACAGCAAAATAGATGAACCGCTGATTTTTCCCGATGTCTGCTCTCTGTCAGTTCATTGTTCCTGATAATCGAAGACCATATCGCCGATCTTGACGGATTGGCCTTCCTGGATGCCCTTTTCTTTCAGGGCTTTCTCGATGCCCAACCGCCGCCAGATCAGCTGGAACCGGTAAACCGCTTCCTCATTGTCGAAATTGGTCATGGCCACCAGCCGTTCGATATTCTTCCCCTTCACTTCGAAATCCGCGTCTTCACTGTCCGTAAGGATGGTAAAGGAATCCGGGTCTGCTTCTTCCACCTTCCCGATATCGATGACTTCCTCTTCCGCCGGTGCCTTCTGGAGCATCTCGTAGGCTTTCCACATGATTTCCCGGAGCCCCTGGCCGGTGGCGGCGGAGGCTTTCATAATGGGATATCCCTGAGCCGTCACATAGGCTTCCAGCTTTTTGAAGTTCTCTTCTGCATCGGGCAGGTCCATCTTATTGGCCACCACCAGCATGGGCCGTTTGGCCAACTTTTCACTGTAAAGCACCAGTTCCTCGTTGATTTTTTTGAAATCTTCCACAGGATCCCGTCCTTCACAGCCGCTTACATCCACCACATGGAGGATGACCCGGGTCCGCTCGATGTGCCGGAGGAAGTCATGGCCCAGGCCCACCCCCTTGGAAGCCCCTTCAATGAGCCCCGGCAGATCCGCCAGTACGAAACTGTGTTCTGCATCCAGCCGAACCACTCCCAGCACAGGAGTCAAAGTCGTGAAGTGGTAGGCGGCCACTTCCGGACGGGCAGCGGAAACCCGGGCCACGATGCTGGATTTCCCCACGCTGGGATAGCCAACCATTCCCACATCCGCCAGCATCTTCAATTCCAGGCGGAGCCAGCCTTTGGTTCCCCGCTCCCCTTTTTCTGCAAAAGTCACTCCCTGCTTGGTGCTGGTCACGTAGCAGGCATTGCCTTTGCCGCCCCGGCCACCCCGGGCTGCCACGAAGCGATCTCCTGGATGGGCCAGGTCTGCCAGAGCCACTCCGGTGGCATCGTCATAGACCACCGTCCCTAGAGGGACCTTTACCTCCACATTGGGAGCCTTTGCCCCAGTACAATTCTTTGCCGCTCCGTTGCCGCCCCGCTGGGCCACGAACTTCCGTTTGTAACGGAAGTCCACCAGGGTATTCAGGTCTTTATCAGCCACCAGGACTACGGAACCGCCCCGTCCGCCATTGCCACCATCCGGACCGCCGCAGGCCACATATTTTTCTCTCCGGAAACTGGAGGCTCCGTCGCCGCCGGATCCGGCTTCCACATAAATCCTTGCTTTATCTGTAAACAGCATGTTACACCTTTGCCTTTCTTTCTGCAAAAACTGCAATTGATTAATATCTTATT
>CAJMQS010000058.1 GCA_905215645.1 uncultured bacterium | reverse complement strand
CTGGTAGAAGGGAATGCTGATGACTTCATAGACCATTAACGTGCAACACCCCCTTTTCCTGTGGATATCCTGTGCACAAGTGGATAAGTAGTTCTGGATATAGTAGGGTGAACAACTTTTTGCACTATATCTAGGACTTACCCACAGAGTTATCCACAGGAAATGTGGATAACTCCTGGATTTTTGTGGATAAGCCTGTGTATAAGTGGAAAACTTGACGGGATCCTGGAGATGCTTTATCCTGTAAAGAAAAAAAGCGGATGCAATCCCGCTGAAGGAGGATACAAATGGCAGAATTGAATCAGAAAGCGGAAAGCTTCAAGCATTTTGTAGAAAAGAAAGATCCCAAGGCTTTCGTCGTCGATCCCATCAAAGACGATCCTTTCCATACAGTGGTATTCCGGTCCCATATGGACGTGGATGGGACGCCGCTCCAGCTGATCGTGGTGCTGGATGACAGCGCTTTCGGAGTAATCCGCGTGCTGCTGGCTCCCAAGGCCCTGAAAGAAGGGAACAAGGAAGCCCTGCTTTCCCTGCTGAATGAGTATAATAGGACTTACAAGGCTTTCAAATTCTATCTGGATAAGGAAGAATCCCTGATCATGGATACCTGTGTGATCTTCCGGGAACCCCAAGTAGATGGGAACATGATGTATGGTCTGTTCCAGATGATCAGCAAGGAACTGAACGAAAAATACAAGGATATCATGAAGACCATTTGGGAATGAATCTTGCAGCAAAGGACGCGGCCAGGGGCTGTCGACTGTTTTTATACAGTCGGCAGCCCCTTTTTTACAAACCGTACGAACTCTTCCATGGCCGGGTTGAAATGGAGATCCTTGTTCCAGTCCAAGGTGATATAGGCCGGGCGGAACTGACGGACGGAAACGGCATGGAGGTCCGGTTCCTGTTGGGCGATTTCTTCTGTCAGGAAGCCGGCTGCTCCTTCTGAACGGATATACTCCAGGATGGTGAATACTTGGGTGGTCTGATGGACGATCCAGGGATGGACTCCGTTTTGGGCGAACATGTGGCGGATGTAGGCAGTCTGGTCGAAATGGTCGGAAAAAAGGACCAGAGGTGTATCTTTCAGTTCCGTCAGATCCACAGCTTCCCGTTGGGCAAGGGGATGGTCCTGGCGGACGAACAGCTTCAGATAGCTTTTCCGGAGCAGCAGACAATGATTGGGTTCTTCCGGCAGCCGGTTGGTGACGCAAAGGGCAAAATCGATTTTCTGCCGGTCCAGGAGTTCATAGAGGACCTTGGTGGTTTCTTCCACCGTTTCGATGGTGATCTGGGGATGGGTCTTCAGGAAGGAACCGTGGATCTGGGGAAATATGGTATTGCCCCGCATGGTGGCAATCCCGATCCGGATCAGGGCCTTGCCGGTACTCAGGGAATGGACTACCTGGCATAGGTTCCGGTAATGGTTCTCAAATTGGCGGGCATGTTCCAGCAGGATCCGGCCCCGACGGGTAATCTGGATATTGTTCCGGTTCCGCTGGAACAGGGCCACGCCGCATTCTTCTTCCAGTTCCCGGATGGCTTTGGAAATGCCGGGCTGGGAGATGTGGCATTTTTCTGCAGCTCGGGAAAAACTTCCGCATTCGCAGACGGTAATGAAGTATTCGATCTGGGTGAGTTTCATGATGGACTCCTTGTGAAAATCGGGCATCCTGGCTGCCCGTAGACAAAATGGCTGTTTATAGCAACTGTTTTATTATAACCTAAAGTTTGGGTCAGAGAAAATAAAATATTGTACTTTTTGGAGTCCGGTAGTTACAATGGAGCCATAGAAACAAGCAGCAGGAAATATCTTTGTGCAGTGGGAAAGAGAGGAATACCATGGCAACCAGCAAACGCGGGTATGATTTATTGAATGATCCATTTTTAAATAAAGGGACGGCTTTTACCCGAGAAGAACGGAAAAAGTACGGTCTGATCGGCATCCTGCCTCCTCAGGTAGAAACCATCGAACTCCAGGACCAGCAGGCTTATGAAAACTTCTGCGAACGGCCCAACAAGGCGGTCCAGCGCCATTACTTGATGAAACTGTTCAGCCGGAACCGGACCCTGTTCTTCCATCTGTTTTCCCATCATCTGGAAAAACTCATGCCGGTGCTCTATGCCCCGGGGGTGGCAGAAAGCGTCAAGCAGTACAGTGAGTATTTCACTACGCCCCAGAACGCCGTATACCTGTCCATCGACAATATGGACGATATCGAGGAATCTCTGAAGAACGGGGCCTCCGGCCGGGATATCCAGCTGATCGTGGTCACCGACGGGGAAAGCATCCTGGGCATCGGGGACTGGGGAACCAATGGGGTCAGCATCTCCACCGGGAAAATCCTGGTCTATACGGCGGCTGCCGGCATCGATCCGGCCAAAGTGCTGCCGGTGGTATTGGATGCCGGGACCAACCGCCAGAGCCTGATCGATGATCCTCTGTATCTGGGACTCCATCACGGTCGGATCAGCGACGGACGGTATGATGCTTTCGTGGATGCGTTCATCCAAACGGCAGAAAAACTCTTTCCCCAGCTGTACATCCATTTTGAGGATTTTGGGCGGGAAAATGCAGCCCGCCTCCTGGACCGGTATGAAGACCGGTATGCGGTCTATAATGACGATATCGAAGGGACCGGCGCTGTGACCCTGGCCGCCATCCTGGGCGGACTGAAAGCTTCCGGAGAAAGACTGACGGACCAGACTTTCCTGTGTTTCGGGGCAGGGACTTCCGGTATGGGAATCGTCCGGCAGGTCTTTGCAGAAATGCAGCTCCAAGGCCTCAGTGAAGAAGAGGCAAGGAAGCGGTTCTACCTGGTGGATCAGCAGGGCCTCCTGTTCGATGATATGACGGATCTGACGCCCCAGCAGAAGGCTTTTGCCCGGAAACGGAGCGAATTCCCGGCCGGTGCGGAACTGACTACCCTGGAAGAGGTGGTGAAGGCTCTCCATCCTACCATCTTGGTTGGTGCTTCCACCGCTGCGGGAGCCTTTACGGAAGAAGTAGCCCGGGAAATGGCGGCCCATACTCCACGACCCATCATCTTCCCTCTGAGCAATCCGGCCGACCTGGCGGAAGCCAGCGCGGAAGATCTGCTCCATTGGACGGATGGGAAAGCCCTGGTAGCCACTGGGACAGCTTCCCGGAAAGTGGCCTATCACGGGACCGTCTATGAAATCGGCCAGGCCAACAATTCTCTAGTATTCCCGGGGATGGGACTGGCGGTAGCGGCCTGCCGGGCCCAAAAAGTGTCTCCCGGGATGCTGGCTGCTGCCGCCCATGCCCTGGCGGACCTGGTGGACATGAAAAAGCCGGGTGCTTCTGTCCTGCCTCCGGTCCGGGAAATGGGGAACTTCACCAAGATCTTGGCGGAAAAAGTAGTGTGCCAGGCGGTGAAGGAAGGACTCAACCGGGTACCGGTAGAAGATCCGAAAAAAGCCATCGAAGCCATCCAATGGAAGGCGGAATACAAGGAGCTTTAAGCAGTCACTAGTCTCCAGTCTCTAGCCGAAGGATAGGACTTGTCTTGAATGACAGGTCCTTTTTTGTATATAAAAATAAAGAGATGAGATATAATTCGGTAATATATAAACAATATAACGGAAAGTGTGAAAAAAGTTATAAAATTTAATATAAAAGAACAGATAAAATGGTTAAAATAGAGAAACTGCAATAAAATTCTTGCATCCATACCTACTGTACCGTATAATATCCTCAAACTTGCAGAACAAGAGTGTTTGCAGGAAATCCCCTGGAAATGAAGGTGTGTAGGAATGGATGGATGGAGAAGGAACTTCGGCGTATTGGCTCTGACTTCCTTGTTGGCTGTGAGCTTGCTGGGCTGTGGAAAAAGCGATACGGCCAAAAGTGATGAAATCCGGATCGGAGCCCTGTTCGAACTGACCGGTGCCGTGGCCAACTACGGGAAATCCAGCCTCAATGGAGCCCAGATGGCCGTGGACGAAATCAACGCCAAGGGCGGCATCAACGGCAAGAAAATCAAACTGATTTCCGCCGACAACAAATCCGAGCCTTCCGAAGCGGGGAACCAGGCTACCAAACTGATCACCAAGGATAAGGTCTCCGTCATTGTGGGGCCCTGCACCAGCGGCAGCACTTCAGCGGCTTCGCCAGTGGTCAGCGGCAGCAAGATCCCGCTGATTTCTCCTTCTGCCACAGCGCCAGGCATCACCGTGGATGAAAAGGGCAAAGTGCGTCCCTATATTTTCCGGGTCTGCTTCACGGATCCATTCCAGGGCAAGATCCTGGCCACTTTTGCGGTGGATGAGCTGAAAGTGAAACGGGTGGCCATCTACAACGATTCCTCCAGCGATTATTCCAAAGGGCTGGCTGAAGTGTTTGCCAAGACCCTGGAAGAAAAAGGGGGAGAAGTCATCGCGCAGGAAGCCTTTCTGGCCAAGGATCAAGATTTCAAGGCGACACTCACCAAACTGAAAGCCACCAATCCGGATGCCCTGTATGTCCCGGCTTATTATGAAGAAGTCTCGAAAATCGTAAAGCAGGCTCGGGAAGTGGGAATCACCTGTCCCATCTTGGGAAGCGACGGCTGGGATTCTCCCAAACTGACAGAAATCGCAGGGCCGGCGGCTTTGGAAGGGACGTATTACAGCTGCTTCTACTCTGCCCAGGATACGGATCCTCATGTCCAGCAGTTCATCAAGGACTACCGGAAGAAATACAGTGCGGAACCGGACGGCTTTGCCATCAACGGTTACAACTGCATCTTGGTGGCGGCGGAAGCCATTAAAAAGGCTGGCAGCACCGATGGGACCAAAATCGCTAAAGCGCTGGAAGGGCTGAAAGATTTTCAGATGGCCACGGGAAAGATGACCGTGGATCCGGAACACAATCCGATCGTCAGCTGTGTCATCATCCAAATGAAAGAGGGAAAACCTTTGTTCTATAAGAAAATCAGTGCCTGAAGGATTCCTACACCAGAAGTTCTTGAAATACGCATATAAAAGACAAAAGTCTATTGCATAAAAACTATTGAAAAAATGTACATAAAACAACTGTACATTTTAAAAAATGAAAAGATTTTTGTAAAAAAGAATGTTGCAAAAATGTGAACAAGTGCGTATAATATCTATAGCTTGCAAGGCCGACCGGTTGCTACACGGGTCCCCGGCAAGAAATCTCAAGAAAGCAAAGGTGTTGTTGATGAAAGCATGGAAGAAAGCGGTCGGCGCGCTGGCGATGACAACGCTCGTGGCGTCTATGTTTGCCGGCTGCGGCAAGAAAGAAGCAGCAAAAGACAATGGGAATGAAATCAAGATCGGCGCTTTGTTTGAATTGACGGGGAATGTAGCCAACTATGGCAAATCCACCTACAAAGGGGTACAGCTGGCGGTGGATCAGATCAATGCCAAAGGCGGCATCAATGGCAAGAAAATCAAACTGGTGGAAGCGGATAACAAGTCCGAGCCTTCTGAATCCGGGAACGCAGCCACCAAGCTGATTACCAAGGATAAGGTTTCCGTCATCATCGGGCCGGCTACCAGCGGCTGCGTATCGGCAGCTACGCCGGTGGTGACCAACAGCAAGGTGCCTCTGATGGCTCCTGTTGCCACGGCCCCTGGCATCACCGTGGATGAAAAAGGCAAGGTCCGTCCCTTCATTTTCCGGGCCTGCTTCACGGATCCGTTCCAGGGCAAACTGATGGCGAAATTCGCTGTAGAAACCCTGAAAGTGAAGAACATCGCGATTTTCTATGATTCCTCCAGCGATTACTCCAAGGGCCTGATGGATGTATTCGGCAAGACTCTGGAAGAAAAAGGCGGCAAGGTGGTGGGCAAGGAAGCCTTCCTGGCCAAAGACCAGGACTTCAAGTCCGCACTGACCAAACTGAAAGCCTCCAATCCGGAAGCCCTGTACGTTCCCGGCTACTATGAAGAAGTTTCCAAGATCATCAAACAGGCTCGTGAAGTGGGTCTGACCTGCCCGATCCTGGGGAGCGACGGCTGGGATTCTCCGAAACTGGCCCAGATCGCCGGTGCGGAAGCCCTGAACGGGACTTACTTCACCAGTGCTTATTCTGCACAGGATAAGGATCCTCATGTCCAGCAGTTCATCAAAGATTACAAAGCCAAATTCAACGAAGAACCGGATACCTTCGCCATCCATGCCTATGATGGGACCCTGGCTGTGGCAGAAGCCATCAAACAGGCTGGCGGTACGGACGGCACCAAGATTGCAGAAGCCCTGAGCAAGATCAAGGATCTGCAGGTCGCTACCGGCAAATATACCCTGGATAAGGATCATAACCCTGTATCCGGCGGTATCATCATCGAAATGAAAGACGGCGTACAGACCTTCAAACAAAAGATTACGCTGTAAGATCATTCATAATGCGGCGTCGGATCGGGTCTCCGGTCTGACGCCAAACTTTTTCACAAGGAGGGGTGCTTATGGATACAGGATCCTTTGCCCATCAATTTGCCCAGCAGATTGTCAATGGGGTATCTCTGGGCAGTATCTATGCTCTGATTGCCCTGGGGTATACCATGATCTACGGGATCATCAAACTCATCAACTTCGCCCACGGGGATATTTACATGCTGGGAGCCTACATCGGCTTTGTGGCTATTACCAAAGCCGGACTGCCCTTTCTGCCGGCTCTGATCGTTTCTATGATTGGCGCGGCTCTGGCCGGGATCATCATCGAACGGATCGCCTATAAACCCATGCGGAATGCGCCCCGGATCGCCGCTCTGATCACGGCCATCGGCGTATCTTTCTTCCTGGAAAACGGTATGATCCTGCTGGTCACTCCCCAGCCTCGGACCTTCCCGGCGGTGTTCGCTCCTACGGTGTACCATATCGGCGGCGTGGTGGTGAACAACCAGCAGATCCTCATCCTGGCCAGTGCCCTGCTGCTGATGCTGGCCCTGACCTATATCGTCAATAAAACCAAGGCTGGGAAGGCCATGCGGGCTGTCAGTTACGATTCTGATGCAGCCAAGCTCATGGGCATCGATACCGACCGGGTGATTTCCACTACCTTTGCCCTGGGTTCTTCTCTGGCCGCTGCTGCCGGGGTCCTGGTAGGAATCTACTACAACTCCATCGATCCTCTCATGGGCATGATGCCCGGGATCAAGGCCTTTATCGCGGCCGTGGTAGGGGGCATCGGGATCCTGCCCGGCGCCATGCTGGGAGGCATCATCATGGGCCTGGTGGAAGCCATGGTCTCAGGTTTCTTTTCTTCTACCTACCGGGATGCGGCGGCCTTCGCCATCCTGATCCTGATCCTGCTCTACAAGCCGACGGGGCTTCTGGGCAAGAACGTGAAAGAGAAAGTGTAGGTGGCTGCCATGAAGAGTTTACGTCAATCCCTGCATAAACAGGACCTGCTGGGCCTGGGCATCATGGTCGTCCTCTTTGCAGTTTTCTACCTGCTTTTTGAGGAAGAGATCCTGGATGACTACTGGGAAACCAACGTGATCCTGATTTTGATCAATATCATCATGTCCGTGAGCCTGAACCTGATCAACGGCCTTACGGGGCAGTTTTCCATCGGCCATGCGGGCTTTATGGCTGTAGGGGCTTATACCTCCGCCATCATCACCGTGAAGCTGGGAATGGATTTTCCCATCGCCCTGATCGTGGCCACGGTTTCGGCGGCTTTTCTGGGCTTCCTCATCGGTATGCCCACCCTGCGGCTGAACGGGGACTATCTGGCCATTGCCACCCTGGGTCTGGGGGAAATCATCCGGATCGCCATCCTGAATATCGATTATGTGGGCGGTGCTTCTGGCTTCATGGGGATCCCCCGGCTGACCACTTTCCCCATTGCGTTCTGGATCACTGTCTTTGTGGTCTACTTCATCAAGAACTTCAAGAATTCTGCGGACGGACGGGCCTGCCTGGCCATCCGGGAAAATGAAATTGCGGCAGAGACCATGGGCATCAACACCACCAAGTACAAGGTCATGGCCTTTACCATCGGAGCCGGGTTCGCCGGGACTGCTGGAGCCTTGTTCTCCCACTACTACTATATCGCCCATCCGGCTTCCTTTACCTTCATGCGTTCTTTCGACGTCCTGACCATGGTGGTGCTGGGGGGCCTGGGATCCATCAGCGGGTCCATTTCCGGGGCCATCCTTTTGACAGGGATTTCAGCTGCCCTGGCTGACTATCCGGAATGGCGGATGGTGATCTATTCCATCGTCCTGATCGTCCTGATGCTGAACCGGCCGCAGGGGATCTTCGGCAACAAGGAACTGAGCCTGAAGATGTTCCAATCTATCAAACTGGGAGGTGGGTCTCGTGGCGGAACTGCTCAAAGTGAATAATGCATCCATGATCTTTGGGGGCCTGCGGGCTGTATCCAACCTGACCATGCAGATCGATGAAGGGGAACTGATCGGCCTGATCGGTCCCAACGGCGCTGGCAAGACCACGGCCTTCAACATGCTCACCGGAGTGTATGAACCGTCGGAAGGAGAAATCACCTTTAACGGACAGCGGATCAATGGGAAGAAGCCCTACCAAGTGACCCAGATGGGCATCGCCCGGACCTTCCAGAACATCCGTCTCTTTTCAGAACTGTCCGTGCTGGACAATGTAAAAATCGCCTTCAACAGTCAGGTCCGCTATGGTTTGGTGGAAGCCATCGGCCGGTTTGGCCGGTATTTCAAAGAAGAAGAGACCATTGAGGAAAAAGCCCTGGCCCTGCTGAAAATCTTCCATTTGGAAAAACTCCGGGACGAAACCGCCAAGAACTTGCCCTACGGGGAACAGCGGCGGCTGGAAATCGCCCGCGCCCTGGCTACGTCTCCCAAGCTGCTGCTCTTGGATGAACCGGCAGCCGGAATGAATCCCCAGGAAACCAAGGAACTGATGGAAATGATCCGTTGGATCAAGAAGGAGTTCAGTTTGAGCATCCTCTTGATCGAACATGATATGGGGCTGGTCATGAATGTGTGCCAGCGCATCTACGTCCTGGAATACGGCATCTGTATCGCCAACGGCACCCCTGATGAGATCAAACACAACAAACGGGTCATCAAGGCCTATTTGGGCGAGGAGGTATCCTGATGCTCACCATTAAAAATCTGAATGTCTACTACGGGGCCATCCACGCCGTGAAAGATCTGAACATGGAAGTGGGAGATGGAGAAATCGTCACCTTGATCGGCTCCAACGGGGCGGGGAAATCCACCACCCTCCATACCATTTCCGGGCTGATCAAACCCAAGACCGGCAGCATCCTTTACAAGGGAAATGAAATCGTGGGGATCCCGGCTCATAAACTGGTGGGACAGGGCCTGGTCCAGGTCCCGGAAGGCCGCCATGTATTTGCAGAAATGACCGTAATGGAGAACCTGGATATGGGGGCTTATCTCCGGAAGGATAAGGACGGGATCGCCCGGGACAAAGAAAAAGTCTTTGAGAAGTTTCCCCGGCTGAAGGAACGGATCAGCCAGACCGCCGGGACCCTTTCCGGTGGGGAACAGCAAATGCTGGCTATGGGACGTGCCCTGATGAGCCGACCCCAGCTGCTGCTCCTGGATGAACCGTCCATGGGACTGGCACCCCTCCTGGTACGGGAAATCTTCTCCATCATCAAAGAAATCAACAGTGAAGGCACCACGGTCCTTTTGGTGGAACAGAACGCCAATATGGCACTTTCCATCGCTGACCGCGCTTATGTACTGGAAACCGGACGGGTGGTCCTGTCCGGGACGGCTGCAGAACTGGCAGCCAGCGAAGCTGTGCAGAAAGCCTATCTGGGCGGCTGACAAGGAGGCAGAACCATGCAAGTCAAAGATCTGATGACCAAAGTCGTAAAAGTGGTTACGACCAATCAGTCCCTGCTGGAAATCCGGGAACTGATGCTGAACAACAACCTGCGGCGCATCCCGGTGGTGGATGGGGACGGCTATCTGAAGGGCATCGTCACCGATGGCGATGTGGCCCGTGCCACTCCGTCCGATGCCAGCACCCTGGATCGGTATGAAGTCAATTACATCTTGGGCAAGCTGAAAGCCAAGGACCTGATGACCAAGGCCGTGATTACGGTGAAGGCCGAAGACGGAGTGGAAACCGCTGCCTATCTCATGTATAAATTCAAGATCGGGGCTCTGCCGGTGGTAGATACTTCCAACAAAGTGGTGGGGATCATTTCCGATACCGATGTATTCAAAGCTTTTGTGGACCTGTTGGGGTATGCCAAGACGTCCACCAAGATCACCGTGGATACCCAAGACCGGGTAGGTGTCCTGGCTGATCTGGCCAAGATCTTCAAAGACCGGGGAGTCAATATCATTTCCGTCCTGACCCGGAAAATCGGCCCCAAACGGGCTGCCATCACTGTACGGGCCGATCTGACCAATGCCATGGACATTATCCAGACCATCCGGGATGCTGGATTTGTGATCACCGATATCTCTACCCTGAAAGTAGATGATGCTCATGAAAAATGACACAGATTATAAAGTGGGAGATATCGTCCGGATGAAAAAGGCTCACCCCTGTGGATCCTACGAATGGGATGTACTCCGGGTGGGGATGGATTTCGGCATCAAATGCCGGGGCTGCGGCCATTACGTACTGCTCCCCCGGGCCAAATTCGAAAAGGCCGTACGGGAAGTCCTGGTCCATAAGGAAGACTGACTGAGGAGGTGTGAAAAACTGTTTTTCACACCTCCCTTATTCATGCTATAATGGTCAAAGCGGCAAAAACAGCAAGGCAATGAGAATGAGATTCCGGAGGTGTCGGTTATGAGAAAATGGCTTGGAGCCTGTATGATGGGGCTTCTGCTGACAGTCCTTCCCCTGCCCGCTCTGGCAGTGCACTGGATGCCTTTGGGAGAAAGTGAAGAAGGACAGATCTTTGTAGACCGGGACAGCTTGAAACGGCCGGTGGATACTTCTCTGATCGTTTGGGAAAAGGTCCTTTGGAGCAAACCGGATGGCCAGGGCCGGACAGGAGAACTCCGACATCGAGAATATGATATGAAAAACAAGAAATGGCGCCAATTGAGCAGTTATCAGCTGGATGCCAAAGGCCGCAAGACCGCTGGGAACCGGAAAGTCCAGGAATGGCAGGAATTCCAGCCCATGACCAGTTTATTTACCCGGGCCCGGTACGAATGGGATTATTCCCGGTGGCGGGGACCCTGGATCTTCATCAAGACCCTCCCCGGATTGGGGCGGAAGTGGTTCAATCCGGAATCACTGGAAAAGAAGGGGCCCAATTCCTATCAGGTATGGGAAAAGACCGTGATGAAGAAACCGGTGAACGGGACCAAGATCCTCCTTTCCCAGACCCGGTATGATGTAAAGAATGAAAAAGCCAGGACCCTCTATCTATGCACCTTTGATGAGCAGAACAATATGACGGACCATTATGCCGTCAATGATGTGTGGAATAAGAAAAGTGATACCTATGGCGAATTCATCGGGGATCAGCTGGCTTCTTATTACGCCAAGCATCCCCGGAAGAAATAAAGGAGAAAGCAATGAAAACCTGTCCAAAATGTCATAAAATCTATGAGGATTCCCAGAATTTCTGTTCTGAATGTGGGACTCAGCTGGTCCTGACTCCGGTCAGCCAGGCCCTGCGGGAAGGGGAAAACGGAGGGAAACAGCAGGAAGGCACCACGGCTCCAGTGCAGGACCCAACAAGTACAGGAGAAGGTGCTCAGGAACAGGGAAACAGCCAACCGGGGAACAATAATTGGCAGCAGTATCAGCAGCAACAGCAGTATCAATATCAGCAGAATCCCTATGGGCCCGGGAACAATCCCAGCTTTGGAGCCCGCCTCCAGGCCAATATCCCGGATGCCAACACCTGGAAGCCCATGTATTTTTCTTTCGAAGGAAGGATGAGCCGGGGAACTTATGTGTGCCGGTGGCTGATCCTGCTGCTCAGTGCCGTGGTGATCGGTCTGATCTGCGGTATCGTTACGTTCTTGGCTCCTTTGGGGCTGGTGGCTCTGATCGCCCTGGCTGTTTCACAGATTTCCCTGGCTGTCCGGAGGCTCCACGACCGGGGACATTCCGGCTTATGGCTCCTGGTCTGCGTGGTTCCGGCCCTGAATCTGCTGATGTTCGTTTACCTGCTGTTTGCCCAGGGCCAGCCCGGGCAGAATGAATACGGCATGGAAGAATAAAACAGTTGACAAGAAGCTCTATATTTGGTAATATATACAAGCTTTCTCTTTGAGAAAGCGGCAGAGAATATCTTTTTCAGCAGTGAAATGTTTCAACTGAAACATTGGAAGAAAAAAACTGTTGACAAAGAAGACTGAATCTGCTAATATATAATAGCTGTCACTGAGACAGTGAGACGAACTTTGAGAA
>CAJMQS010000057.1 GCA_905215645.1 uncultured bacterium | reverse complement strand
CCAAAAACAGGGGCGATGACTTTTAAAACTGTCCTTGACAAGGGGTACGGTTTAGATCCTGTCCTGAGGCTTCCGACTTCAGACTCCTGACTTCCGACTAAGGGGCTGTTACGCATGCAACAGCCCCATCGGCAATTGGCCATTGACAATTGCCAGATTTTATCTTTAAAAACAATTCTTCAAATGATTCAGAGAAATTTTTCCGTACAGATCCAGGATCTCAATGATATCGAACCGGCTCCGGAAGCGGAATACCGGATGTTCCCGAAGATAGCACCAGGCGGTTTTCCGCAGGCGGAGCTGCTTGGTCCGGGTCACTGCAGCTGCCGGACGGCCGAATTTCAGGCTGTGTCGGCTCTTTACTTCCACAAAAGCCACCACTCCCCAGTGCCGGGCCACGATATCCAATTCTCCCCAGGCACAGCTGTAGTTCCGGTCCAGGATCTCATAGCCCTGTCTTTCCAGATACCGGACCGCCGTGTCTTCTCCCCAGTTCCCGAACCGACGGCGCTGGTGGACCATGCATATCACTCCTTTCATAGCTGTAGAGCCGCTCACGGCTCAGTCGGAAGTCTGAAGTCGGGAGTCCTTGGATAAATTTGCAAGCAAATTTTAGAATATGTATAACCGTTGGGCGAAATGAAATCTTTGAACACTTCCGATTCTGGTTCTGGTTCTACATAATCAGAAGGACCTGACATCAAGACAGGTCCTGTCCTGAGGCTTCAGACTTCTGACTCCCGACTGATGGCTGTTGCCCTGGCAACAGCCCCCTACTTCAGTTTCAGCAGTTTGTTTTCACTGACTGCGGGTTCTTTCAGCCCCATGGATTTCAGGGGTTCATAGCTTCTCCGGTGCCAGGGACAGGGACCGCAGTCCAGGATGGCCTGGATGTGCTGGGCCGTGCCGTATCCTTTGTGCTGGGCAAAGCCGAACTGGGGATACTGGCTGTCCAGCTCCTGCATCAGATGATCCCTTGTCACTTTCGCGATGATGGAAGCCGCCGCCACCGCCGCACTTTTGCTGTCCCCGTGGACCAGGTCCTCCACCGCCATCCCAGGGATTTCCAGAGGCATGGCGTCGGTAATGGCCGCCTGGGGGCGTACCTTCAGATGGGTCAGACAAAGGGTCATGGTCTTTTTCGCCGCCTGGTAGATATTCAGCCGGTCGATTTCCCGGGGCCCCAGGATGCTGACTGTCACACTCACTGCCTGTTCCAAGATTTCTTGATACAAAGTTTCCCGCCGGGCAGCCGTGACTTTTTTCGAATCGTTCAGCCCCGGCAGCCAGATGGTGTGGGGCAGGATCACTGCCGCCGTGACCAAGGGACCGGCCAAAGGGCCCCGGCCCGCTTCATCGCAGCCAGCCACCTGCTCCATGCCTTTATCCCAAAAGGCCCGCTCCAGATCCTGGAGACGGTCCAGCCGTTCCCGTTCTGCCGCCTGAGCCGCCTGTTTCCGTTCATAGGCTTCCAGCAGCTTCCGGACTCCGGCCCGGGAGTCCTGCCGCCAGACAGCCAGTTCTTCCGGAGCAGGGCCGGCCTTCAGCTTTTCCCGGATAGCCTGGATGCTTTCTCCCCGGGTCATGATTCTGCGCTTTCCCCAGGGGCTTTTTCCAGGCTGAAGGCTCCCAGTTTCCCCGTCTTGAAATCCCGGAGGATCATCTGGATGGTTTTGTTCAGGTCCAGGTTTCCGCCGGCCTTCAGGCAGCCTCGGGCCCGGGCGATCTTTTCCTCCACGGTTTCTACGGTGTCTTCCGGGACCCGTTCGATCCGGTAGCTGGCGGCCAGTTCCTGGGGATACAAGTTCAGCAGCCGCTGGACCAGGATATGGACAGCCGTTTCCTGATCGAAGACTTCTTCTCGGATGGCCCCGGTGACAGCCAGGCAAAAGCCAGTTTCCGGATTATCGAACTTGGGCCACAGGACCCCAGGAGTATCCAGCAGTTCCAGACCTTTGCCCAGGATCACCCACTGGGGTCCCCGGGTCACACCCGGTTTGTTCTGGGCCGCCGCTTTGTTTTTCCCTAAGAGACGGTTGATCAGGGTGGATTTCCCCACATTGGGGATGCCTACGATCATTACCCGGATGGACCGGTTCCGGACCCCTTTCTTCCGCCATTTTTCCAAAGTGGGTTCCCCGGCTTTTTGGATGGCGCTGATAAGGGCTTTGATCCCTTTGCCCTTCTGACAGTCCACTTCCAAAGCTGTGAAACTGTGTTTTTTGAAATAGGCCAACCAATCCCGGGTCCGGTCCGGATCGGCCATATCCGTTTTGTTCAGGACCACGATTTTCGCCTTGCCGCCGATCAGCTGCTGGAGCATGGGGTTGGCACTGGACCGGGGAATCCGGGCATCCAAGAGTTCCACCACCACGTCCACCAGCTTCAGGTTGGCTTCCATCATCCGTTTGGCCTTGGTCATGTGGCCCGGGAACCACTGGATATGGAATTTTTTCCCTCCGATTGTATTTTCCATGGAAACTTCCTTTCTAGTAGAAAAACAGGCACGTCCGTGCCCGGTCTGTTTGCATAGGCCCCATTATACCATGATTCCCCAAGAGAAGCGAATGATGGAAAAAACAGGTCATTAACGGGAATTTGGTGCAGTAAAAGGGGCTGTTGCCTGCGCAACAGTCCCTTTTTGAGGTCTCGGGTCTCGAGTCGTGAGTCTCGAGCCGTTGGATAGAACCTGTCCCCATGGCCAGGTTCTTTTGAAGGTGTAGAACCAGTATCGTGCTGGATATAGAAACGAATATCTTATCGTTAGCAGATTAGGGTTTGTACATTCAAAAAATTTGCTTGCAAATTTCTCATTCGGCTCGAGACTCGAGACCCGAGACCGAGCCGCAATGCGGCTCGTGAGACCGGGGGTGTTGCACGTAACGTGCAACATCCCCCTTTTTCACGGCAGCATCCTCACCTGTCCCAGCGGCCAGAAGATGACGCTGGCCTTGCCTTTCACTAGGCTCAGGTCCACGAAGCCCACATCTCGGAACCGACTGTCTTCGGAGTTGTTCCGATTGTCCCCCATGACAAAGATATGGCCGGCAGGAACGGTGGTCTTAGGCAGATTGGTATGGAAGGGTTCCCGGATATAGCTTTCATCCAGAGCCTGTCCGTTCACATATGTCTTTCCATCCCGGATCTCGATGGTGTCCCCGCCCACGGCGATGACTCGTTTGATGAAATCCCGGCGGGTATCACTGGGATACTTGAAGACGATGATTTCCCCCCGTTTGGGCTGGCGGGTGTAGTAGACCAGTTTGTTCACCAGGAGGCGTTCTTGGTCTTGGAGGGTGTTCATCATGGAAGGGCCGGAAACCATATAGGGTTCTACCAGGAACGTGCGGATCCCGAAGGCCAGCACCACCGCTACGATGATGGAAATCAGCCAATCGCTGACAGTATCCTGCCAGGATCCGGATTTCTTTTCTTCGCTCATGAAAATCTCCTTCACAGAAAAAAGGCAGTTGCCGGAGCAACTGCCTCATTGATCCGATTACCGACGTTCTCTGATACGAGCGGCTTTACCGGTCAGTTTACGCAGATAATACAGTTTGGCTCTGCGTACCACACCTCTGTGAGATACAACGATCTTTTCCAGACGCGGGGAATGTACAGGGAACATTCTTTCTACACCCACACCGGAAGCAATGCGGCGGACGGTGAACATTTCCCGGGCACCAGCACCGCTCCGGGCAATGCAAACGCCTTCAAACAGCTGAACACGTTCACGGGTACCTTCGACGACCTTCACATAAACTTTCAGGGTGTCGCCAGGACGGAATTCAGGAATGTCGGAACGCAGCTGTTCCTTTTCAATTGCTTCAATAACGTTCATTTATAATTTCCTCCTCAGAATCCAAGACGTTCATGTCTAGCCACGTGCTAACAGCGGACCGCCCGTTAATGCATACGCTGTATTATACCATACAGCCGGCTCCCGGTGCAACCAAAAAGTCAGGAATCCTGGCTTTTCCCAGCTGCCCGAGACTTCTCTTTTTCTTCTTCTTCCATGGCCAGGAACAGTTTCCCGTCCCCCTTCTGCCACTGCATGGTCCGCAGCAGCTCCGGGCGGTGGCGGAACGTAGCCCGCAGGCTTTCCTTCCGCCGCCACTGGCTGATTTTTGCGTGGTCTCCGGAGAGCAGAATCTCCGGTACGGTTTTGCCCTGATATTCCACAGGGCGGGTGTACTGGGGGTATTCCAGCAGGCTGTCGTGGAAAGAATCCTCTTCCGCACTCACCTGTTTGCCCAGTACGCCTGGGATGAACCGGGCCACTGCATCCATGATGCACAGGGCCGGCAGTTCACCTCCGGTAAGGACGAAATCCCCGATAGAAAGCCGGAGATCAGCTTCCTCAAGGATCCGTTCATCAAAGCCTTCGTAATGGCCGCAGAGAAAGATCAAATCCCGGCCGCTCCGGGCCAGCTGGCATACCCGTTCCTGGCGGAGGGATTCCCCCACCGGGGTCAGGGCAGCTACCAGCGCGTGTGGAGCCAGTTCCCGAGCCCGATCCAGGGCCGCCAGGAAGGTTTGAGGCTTCAGGACCATGCCGGCTCCGCCGCCGCAGGTGGTGTCATCCACGCTCCGGTGCCGGTCCGTGGCATAGTCCCGGGGGTCCACACAGTCTACGGTGAGCAGCCCTTCTTTGGCCGCTCGGCCCAGGATGCTCCAAGAACTGGCGCTCCTGATCATTTCCGGAAAGAGGGTGATAAAGACGAACTTCATATCAGATCCACTCCGGCAGGACCACCACAATCTGCTTCTTTTCCCAGTCGATCTTCCGGATGTTATCCGCAATGGCGGCCACCAGGATCTCTTCCCCCTGGGGCGGAGCGATGACGAATACATCGGTGGAACCGGGGCTGATGACATCCTTCAGGGTCCCCACAGGCGCCCCCTCCGGCGTAACAGCGGCAAAGCCGATGATATCCCGGACATAGAACTGGCCTTCCGGCAGAGGGGGCAGCTCTTCCGGGCGCAGGACCAAGGTCCGTCCCCGGAGGGTTTCCGCCTCGTCCATGGTATCGATGCCCTCCACCTTCATCAGGTACACATTCTTGTGCTGGCGCAGGCTCACCACCGTGAATTCCCGGCCATTGTCCAGGGTGATCTTCTTCATTTTGGCGTACCGCTCCGGATGGTCCGTCTGCGGCATAATGCGAAATTCGCCCCGCACGCCATGCGGGGCGACAATTTTGCCAATCACGATATGCTGTTCCATAGGCTTACGCTCTGAATCCGACGACTTTGCCGTCTTCCACGACGATTTCCGCCCCCATAAGGGCTTCCAGGTCGCTGCCGATGGTAATCTCTACGGAACGTTCCAGTGTACCATGACCGACTTCACTGCCGATTTCCAGGTTTTCAGCCCGTTCCAGCTTGTCTTTCAGTTCCTGGAGAGCATGGCCCCGCTGGGCCTTTTCGTACTCGATCTGCTCCTGGAGCCCCCGGACAGCCTCCGGACCGGCAGCGGACTGTTCATTCAGCGCCCGCTTGGCATTGAACTGGAACTGTTCAAAGTCCAGCTCAGCAGCCTGGACCTGACGTTTCATATCTGCAATGATCTTGGCTTTCAGGTCTTCTGTGACCTTGGCCTTGATGACTACAGGCACCCGAACGATCATTTTATCCATGGTAACCACCTTTAATCGATATCAACGATGACTTTTACGTTTTCGCGGGTAGCAGCTGCTTTCATCACCAGACGGATGGCCTTGGCAATGCGGCCTTGCTTGCCGATCACTTTACCCATATCTTCAGGCGCCACGTGGAGTTTCAGGATCACGGAAGATCCGGTCCTTTCCTCCTCCACCTGGACCTCGGAGGGATTATTCACGATAGCCTTAGCAATCACTTCAACTATCTCTTTCATAGTCATCCTCCTTATTTTGCTGCCTTTTCGCCAGCCAGTTTCGCCATCAGACCCTGTTTGCTGAACATGGAGCGGACCGTATCAGTCGGCTGTGCTCCCTTCTTCATCCAGGACAGAGCTTTTTCTTCATCGATGGTAACCACAGCAGGATCAACGGTAGAATCGTAGGTCCCTACGGTTTCGATGAAACGGCCGTCACGAGGAGCGCGTTCATCAGCGACCACGATACGGTAGAAAGGGCTCTTTTTGGCACCCATACGTTTCAGACGGATTTTAACTGCCACAACATTCACCTCCTTGCCAGATTGTTTTTATTGCATGAAAGGCAGTTTGAATCTGCCCTTCCGTGCATACTTGTTCATGCCCTGCATGGTCTTCATGAGCTTCTTGCTCTCTTCGAACTGCTTCAGCAGCCGGTTCACATCCTGGACCCGCTGGCCGCAGCCGGCTGCGATGCGCTTGCGCCGGGACCCGTTGATGATACGGGGATTCTGCCGCTCTTGGGGCGTCATGGAATAGATGATGGCTTCCAGCCGGCGGACTTCCTTACCGTCCAGGTCCACCCCTTCCAGCTGCTTGGCAAATTTACCCATGCCGGGGATCATACTAAGAATGGATTCCAAAGATCCCAGTTTCTTGACCTGTTTCATCTGGTCCAGGAACATGTCCAGGGTGAATTCATTCTTCTTCAGGGATTCCGCCATTTTCTTGGCAGAATCCGCATCGATAGCTTCCTGGGCCTTTTCGATCAGGGAGAGCACGTCCCCCATGCCCAGGATCCGGGAAGCCATCCGGTCGGGATAGAAGGGCTGGAGGGCATCCAGTTTTTCTCCCATCCCCACAAACTTCACCGGGCAGTTGGTCACTGCCTTTACGCTGAGCACGGCACCCCCACGGGCGTCGCCATCCAGCTTGGTCACGATCAGCCCTGTGATGCCCAGGGCTTTATTGAAGGAATCGGCCACCGTAACGGCGTCCTGACCGGTCATGGCATCCACCACCAGCAGGATCTCGTCCGGATTGACCGCGGTTTTCATGTCTTTCAGTTCATCCATCAGGGTCTCGTCCACATGGAGACGGCCGGCTGTATCGATGAGCACCGTATCGCACAGCAGGGCATTGGCCCGCTTCAAGGATTCTTTGGCGATTTCCACCGGAGAGACCTGGTCTCCCATCGTGAATACGGGCATGTCCAGCTGTTTGCCGATGACTTCCAGCTGGGTGATGGCTGCCGGACGGTATACGTCCCCGGCCACCATCAGCGGTTTCTTCCCGTTTTTCCGCAGGAAGTTGGCCAGTTTGCCTACCGTGGTAGTCTTGCCAGCGCCCTGGAGCCCCACCAGCATGATCACAGTCGGCGGATTGGCCGCCACGTTCAGCTTGCTCTGGGTCCCTCCCAGGAGCTCGATCAGCTCCTCATGGACGATTTTTACGATATATTGGCCGGGAGTGAGATTGGGGTCTACCTGCTGCCCCATGGCCCGCTCCTTGATCTTGGCGGTGAATTCCTTGACGACCTTGAAGTTTACATCCGCTTCTAAAAGGGCCAGCCGGACTTCCCGGAGAGTCTCTTTCAGGTCCTGTTCGGAAACCGTTTTCTGTCCACGGAGTTTCTGGATGGCCGCCGTCAGTTTGTCGGTTAAGATTTCAAAAGCCATAGTTACCTGCTTTCGTCAATGATGCTTTTCAGGATGCCCTCCACCTTCCCCAGGCGAGGGTCAGGGCTGTCACTGGAACGGCAGGCTTCCAAGAGCTTTACGGCTCCCCGCAGCCTGAACTGCCTTTCCTGATCCTGGTGCAGCAGATGGAGCTTACTTTCGTATTTTTCCAGGGTCTGTTCCACCCGGCGCAGCAGATCATAGACCGCCTGACGGCTGGTTTGGGTATTTTCCGCGATTTCCCCCAGTGAAAGGTCATCGTAAAAATACTCTTCCATGATTTTCTGCTGTTTGTCCGTGAGCAGCCCACCATAGATGGCATAAAGCTGACCGAAACGGATCCTTTTTGCAAAGCCTTCATCTTGCATGAATATCACCGGGTGCTATTGTACTATAAAGAAAAATGCCTGTCAAGGATTTTTCCTTGACAGGTTCGTTTTTTTCAGAACAGGCTCTCCTGTTCCGGGCCCTTCTTTGGGGGAGCTTTCCGTTCTTCGCTGGGTTTGGCCTTTGGAGAGAACAGATCCCGGTCCCCGTACAAGACCTTTTTCTGGACTTCCAGATCATCCTTTTCCCACCGGACCGCATGGCGGGTGTATTTCTTCAGCAAAGGAGACCGGGGATGCTTCTCTTTGTTCAGGTTCACCAGATCGTAGGCCTCTGTGATCATCCGACCCAGGACGGAATTGACCCCATTGGCCGTGCTCTCCCGGACCTGTGCCTGGTATTCCGCATACAGCTCTGGGTCTTCCTGGAGGAACAGGAAGACCTGGTCCGTAATCTGCCGGGTGAACCGGGAGAGGAGTTTCTTCCCCAGTTTTTCCGTTTTCAGGTCGCTTGCCATGGTTCCCTCCTGTTACTTCTTCCGTGCCTGGAGCCGTGCCTTCATCCGCACAACCGCAGCCGTGATATCCTCCGCCCCCAGGATGGCACTGATCATAGCACAGCCGGCGGCGCCTTGGTCCATCACCTGATCCAACTGGGCTTCATGGATGCCCCCGATGCCCACCACGGGAATCTGTACTGCCTGGATGATTTCTCGGAACCTGCCCGGAGGCAACACCGAGGCATCTTTCTTGCTGCCAGTGGGATAGAGGGCCCCTACGCCCAAGTAGTCCGCTCCCTGGGCTTGCGCTTCCAGTGCCTCTTCCAGATTGTGAGCGGAGATGCCGATGATGGCATCCTGTCCCAATACCTCCCGGGCTTTCTGGATGGCTTCATCCTCTTGGCCCAAATGGGCCCCATCTGCTCCCAGGATCTTGGCCGCTTCTACATTGTCGTCCACTAGGAAGGGCACTTGGTACTTCCGGCAAAGGGCCTTCACTTTTTTTCCTTCTGCCAGAAGCTCTTCCATCCCCAGTTCCTTTTCCCGGAGCTGGAGCAGGGTGACGCCAGCCCGGAGAGCTTCTTCCACGGCTTCATAAAAATCCCTGCCCCGAAGGCAGTGCCGATCCGTCACCAGGTACAAGCTCAGATCAAACTGCTTCATAGCATATCACTCCCAACCGGCTTTCCGGTACAGATCCACAAAATGATGGATGGGTCCGTGGCCATGGCCTACGGCCAACCCGTTCTGGATGCCCAGAGCCACATAGGCTTTGGCCTTTTCCACGGCTTCTGGCAAAGGACAGCCTGCTGCCAGTTCCGCAGCAAGGGCAGAAGAAAGGCTGCAGCCGGTACCGTGGGTATTGGGATTGGCGAACCGCTGGCCAGAGAACCATTTTCCCTGGAGCCAGCTGCCTTCCCCCGGATACAGCAGATAATCATCGGCCGTATCTGCCAGATGCCCTCCCTTCAAGAGTACGGCCCGGGCTCCTTTTTGACAGATGGCAGCTGCCGCTTTTTCCATGTCGCCCTGGCTGCGGATAGGAAGGCCGGACAGCACTTCCCCTTCCTGCATATTGGGGGTGATCAGGGTTGCCAGGGGCAGCAGTTTTTCCTGAAGATCTTTCCGGGCGTCCTTTTCCAGGAGATAGCTGCCAGAAGTGGCCACCATCACTGGATCCACCACCAATACTTTGGGGGCATACTGCTCCATTTTCCGTGCAATGGCCCGGATCAGGGCAGCATTGGACACCATCCCCACCTTCACCCCATCCACCCGGATGTCCTGGAACACGGCATCGATCTGGGCTTCCACCACTTCTGGATCGATATTCTGGATGGCTGTGACCCCAGTGGTATTTTGGGCCGTTACAGCGGTGATCACGCTCATGCCGTAGCAGCCATGGGCAGCAAAGGTCTTCAGATCCGCCTGGATGCCGGCGCCGCCGGAAGAATCTGATCCGGCAATGGTCAACAGATGGAACATATTTTTCTCCTTCTTTCTGGGCTGTTGCTGCGCAACAGCCATCATATGTCATAGGTCATACGCCGGATGATGCCATGCTCCGCCTGGCGATAAGCAAACAAAATATCGTAATACTAAAAAAAACGCATATAATTGCAAAATCAATTTTCTTAAATTGATTTCCAAAAGCGTATGACGTATGACGACTGACGTATGACAAAGGGGGTTGCTGCCCATGCAGATTTTACACGTGCAGCAACCCCCGATCTGTTATTTCAGTTTCTTCACCATTTCCACCACATGGTCCACGGTGAAGCCGAATTCTTTGTAGACGGTCTTGCCGGGGGCGGAAGCGCCGAACCGGTCGATGCCCAGGACTCTGTCCTCACTGCCGGTATACCGAGCCCAGCCAGTGCGGACGCCTGCTTCCAGGGCGATAGCCGGCACATCTTTGGGCAGGACTTTTTTCTTATAAGCACTGCTCTGCTGTTCGAACACATCCCAGCTGGGCATGGACACCACATTGACTCCGATGCCTTTTTCTTCCAGGGCTTTCTGGGCATCCAGGGCCAGATGGACTTCACTGCCGGTGGCGATGAGCACAGCCTTTACTTTGTCTTTGGAGGAGGGGCTCAGCACATAAGCTCCTTTAGGAGCGCCCTTGGCGATGGTTTTTGCATAATCGTGGAGTACGGGCAGCCCCTGGCGGGTCAAGAGCAGGCAGGTGGGCTGCTTCCGATTTTCGCAGGCAGCCTTCCAAGCCACTGCCGTTTCCAGGGCATCTGCCGGCCGGAATACAGAGACGTTGGGGATCAGCCGCAGGCTCATGGTCTGTTCGATGGGTTCATGGGTGGGACCGTCTTCCCCTACGAACACGCTGTCATGGGTATAGACGAACACGCTGCCGATGCCCATGAGGGCTGCCATCCGCACAGCCGGACGCATGAAATCGGCGAATACCAGGAAGGTGGCCCCAAAGGGCAGGATCCCGCCATGGAGGCAGAGGCCGTTGACGATGCAGCCCATAGCATGCTCCCGGATCCCGAAATGGATGTTCCGGCCGGTCCGGTCCTCAGCGGAGAAGAATCCCTTCCCCTTCATTTCCGTCTTGTTGGAAGGACCTAAGTCAGCACTGCCCCCGATGAGAGCCGGGATCTTGTCTGCCAGCAGCTGGAGCACCGTACCGGAAGCAGCACGGGTGGCCACACTGTCCGTATCCTTGAAAGCTGCCATCAGTTCCTTCAGGTCCAGATCCATTTTTCCGTCGATCCGGTCCGCCAGTTCCTGGGCCAGTTCCGGATAAGCCTTGGCATAATCCACCATCAACTGGTTCCATTCTGCTTCATTTTTCTGGCACTGGGGCAGTTTATCCGCAAAATGCTTCTTCACTTCTTCCGGCACCACGAAGGACTGGCTGCCGTCCCAGCCAGCGGCTTCCTTGGTCTTAGCCACATTTTCAATTCCCAGGGGTTCCCCATGGGCACTGGCCATATCCTGCCGGGGGCTGCCGAAACCGATATGGGTCTTCACGATGATCAGGGAAGGTTTCCGGGTTTCTTTCTTGGCCGCTTCGATGGCTTTGGTCAAAGCTTCCACATCCTCAGAAGAAGCCACCCGGAGCACCTGCCAGCCGTAAGCCTTGAACCGGGCGCCTACATCTTCCCGGAAGGCGATGTCCGTGCTGCCTTCGATGGTGATCTTATTGTCATCATAGAGGAAAATCAGTTTTCCCAGCCCCAGAGTACCTGCCAAAGAAGCGGCTTCAGAAGCCACCCCTTCCATCTGGTCCCCGTCGGAAGTGATGCCGTAGGTATAGTGATCCACCACCTGGTAGCCTTCTTTATTGTAGCGGGCCGCCAGCATCTCTTCGGCCATAGCCAGCCCCACCGCCATGGCAAAGCCGTGGCCCAAGGGACCGGTGGACACATCCACCCCAGGCGTCACCCCATATTCGGGATGGCCCGGCGTCTTGCTGCCCCACTGCCGGAAGGCCTTCAGATCTTCCAGGGACAGATCATAGCCGGCCACATGGAGCATGGCATAGAGCAAAGCGCTGCCATGGCCTGGAGACAGGACGAACCGGTCCCGGTTGAACCAGTTGGGATTTTCAGGATTGTATTTCATGAACCGGTCCCAGATGGTGTACATCAAAGGAGCCGTCCCCAGAGGCAGGCCCGGATGTCCGGAATTGGCCGCCTGCACTTCATCGATGGACAAAAAACGCAGGGTGTTGATGCTTTCAGTATCAATATTTTGCATGAAAAAAATCCCTCCATACCGGATGTAAAAAAGTAGTATACACAGTCATTCATTCTGATTATAGGCCATTTGTGGGGGTAACGCAAGAGGTGCTGTTGCATGAGCAACAGCACCTTAGTCGGAAGTCCGGAGTCTGAAGTCGGAAGCCTCAGGACAGGATCCACCTGGCTGGACGGATCCTTTTGATTCTGTAAAACCAGAATCGAAATCAATCTGAGAAATCGTTTCGTCCAAAGGTTCTACATAGGCGGATTTACAATCTAAGTGCAACAAAGATTTTCCTCTAAAAAGGAAAA
>CAJMQS010000056.1 GCA_905215645.1 uncultured bacterium | reverse complement strand
ATGGAAAAAAGAAAGCTGTTGCATGTGCGAAAAATTCACACATGCAACAGCCCCTCGGCTCTCTTATTTCAAATACGTCTGATAGAACTGATCGATTTTGTCAAAAGGAATCTTGTCCAGCTGGTCGTACAGGTCCGTATGGGTGGCTCCCGGCACGATCACCAGCTCCTTGTTGCTGCCCTTCAGTTTCTTGAAGGCATCCTCGCTGAAATACCGGGAATGGGCCTTCTCCCCGGCAATCACCATCACCGCGCTCTGGATCTCGCTGCTCCGTTGGAGGAAGGGCAAGTTGATGAAGGACAGGGCAAAGGTCTTGTTCCAGCCCCCTACCGAATTCACGGACCGGGGATGGAAGCCTCTCTTGGTTTCATAGTAGGCAGTGTACTGTTTGATGAATTCCGGGGTGTCCGGCTTCAGTTCTTCCGGTTTCAGGTTGGCCCCGGCCCGGGCAAAGGTGTCGTTTTTATAGTCTTCCGTCCGCTGGTCATTCATGATTGCCAGCTTCTGATGACGCTGTTCCGGACTGTCTTCCTTATCATAGTACCCATTGGCCAGCACCCGGGTCATGTCGTACATGGTGGAGCTTACCGTGGCCTTCACCCGGGTATCCATGGCCGCGTCATTGAGGGCGATGCCCCCGAAACCGCAGATCCCCAGGAGCCCCAGCCGGTTGGCGTCCACATCCTTCTGGTTGGCCAGGAAATCCACCGCTGCGGAAAAGTCTTCCGTGTTGATGTCCGGAGAAGCCACGTTCCGTACATTGCCGCCGCTTTCCCCGGTAAAGGAAGGATCAAAGGCCAGGGTGATGTATCCCCGTTCCGCCAGCTGCTGGGCATAAAGTCCGGAAGACTGTTCCTTTACCGCTCCGAAAGGACCGCTCACGGCAATGGCTGCCCGTTTTTCCCCGGCTTTCATCCCTTTGGGGGTGTACAGGTCCGCCGCCAAGGTAATCCCATACCGATTGTGGAAGGTCACTTTCTGATGATCCACCTTGTCGCTTTTAGGGAACACTTTATCCCATTTCTGGGTCAGATGGAGTTTTTCCGTCTTCACTCCCGGGCTCAGCATTTCGCTGGCCGGTTTTGCCGTTTGTGCAGCTGCCATGGCTTCTCTGCCTCCTCCCATCTGCAGCAGGCAGGTGCCCAACACCGCCGTCAAAAGGACCATTTTCATCTTTTTGCTGATTCTCATTGCCGTCTCCTTTCCTTTTACAGGCTTTCCCGGAAAATCTCTTCGATTTCCTTTTGGTCCAGCACTTTATAGCCGCCGTCCAGGATCAGAGTCCCCTTGACCATGGCCGGGATCATGGCTTCGGTGGCCCCCAGTTCCCGCAGGTTCCGGGCCAGCCCCAGTTCTTCCATCCAGGCTTCCATGGCCTGGAGCCCTTCTTCCGCGATTGTCCGGTCGCTTTTGCCGGCGGGATCCACATTCCACACCGCTTCCGCAAACCGTTTGAATTTGGGCAGGCCGTATGGCAGGATATGCCGGTAGTAGGCCTGGGACACTGCCGCCAGGGTCATGCCGTGGGCTGCATTGGTGACCCCGCCCACCGCCTGGCCCAGCATGTGGACCATCCAGTCGGTGGTCTTGCCTTTGGCGATCAGGGTGTTCAGGGCCCAGGTGGCATCCCACATCAGATTGCTCCGAGCTTCATAATCCCGGGGATTCCGGAGGGCGATCCGGCTGGCGTGGATCACGGACCGCATAAGGCCTTCTGCCAGATAGTCACTGGTGTTGTCATCGATGCCGGAAAAATACTGTTCACAGATGTGGTTGAACATGTCGTAGATTCCGGAGACCATCTGGTACTGGGGCAGGGTCATGGTGTACGACGGATCCATGATGGCAAACCGGGGGAATACCCGGGCATCGGCAAAGGCTTTGCCCCGTTTTTCCTTAGTTGCCGGATTGGTAATCACGGAACCGGCGTTCATTTCGGACCCGGTGCCCACCATGGTGAGCACGCAGCCTACCGGGACCACTTCACAGGTGGGTTCTTCGAACCGCATAAAATATTTGTCCCAGGGGTCTTCCTCTTCATGGATGGACATGGCCAGGGCCTTGGCGTAGTCGATGCAGGACCCGCCTCCTACGGCCAGGATGAAGTCCGCCTTGTGCTGCCGGGCAACGGCAATGCCCTCCCGGAGTTTGTCGATGGTGGGATTGGGCATGACTCCGGGGATTTCCGTCACATCCTTGCCGGCGGCTTCCAACTGTTTGCACACCGCGTCATAGATGCCGTTCTTTTTAATGGAACCGCCTCCATAGACCAGGACCACCTGGCTGCCATAGGGTTTCAGGGCCTGGGCCAGATTCTCCACAGCCCCCCGGCCGAAGAACACCTTCGTGGGATTTTCATAGGTAAAATTTCCAAGCATGTATTTTCTCCTTTTCACTTGTTGGTTACTTTCTTTGGACATCTTCAGTATAAGGGAAATGTCTTTCCATGTAAAATTCTTTGTTTTAATGATATTCAATACGTTTTATGTATGGTATAATGCAAAAAAAGAGGTGATTCCCATGGATATGGAAACTCTGGAAAATTTTCTGGTGATTGCCCGGGAAAACAACGTCACCCGGGCAGCCCAGATCATCCATATTACCCAGCCCACCCTGTCCCGGCAGCTGAAAGCCCTGGAAGAAGAACTGGGCAGACCCCTGTTCTACCGGGAAAACCGCCGACTGTCCCTGACTCCGGAAGGGATCCTGTTCCGGAAACGGGCAGAAGAACTGCTGGAACTGTACCGGAAGACCCGGTCCGAGATCCGTTCCTCCGCCGAAATCGCCGGGGATATTTACCTGGGCACCGGGGAAACCGACGTGATCCGGCTGATTTCCCAGGTGGCAGTGGGATTTTCCCGTCAGCATCCGGGGATCCGGTACCGGATCTTCAGCAGCGACGCAGAAGGAGTCCGGGAACGGCTGAACAAGGGGCTCCTGGATCTGGGGCTGGTGTACGGCCCTTCGGACCCGGAAAAATTTGAAAGCGTGCCCCTGGATCAGGAAGACCGGTGGGGCATCCTGCTGCCCCGGACCCATCCCCTGGCCGCGGAGCCCAGCCTGTCCCCGGAACAGGTCCGGGACCTGCCCCTGATCCTGTCCCAGCAGGCCCTGAAATCCGGGATGCTCCAGACCTGGCTGGGAAAGCCGGTGGAAGAGCTGAACATCATCGGCACCTATACCCTGCTGACCAATGCGGCGAAAATGGTGGCCGGAGGCCTGGGCTGCGCCATGGGCTTCGACGGCCTGATCAATACCATCGGGTCCCCCCTGTGCTTCCGGCCCTGCAATCCTCCGCTCACCGACCAGCTGTCCCTGATCTGGAAAAAAGACCACCAGTTTTCCCCGGCAGTCCAGGCCTTCCAGGAGCTGCTGCTGCAGAATTTTGCTGAAAAATAGAGGGGTCCTGCACGTTCTGTGCAGCACCCCCCTGTTTCTCATCCTCTTATTTCACTTCTTTGAACACGCTCTTGGGCTGACCGCAGAGAGGGCAGACCCAGTCGTCGCTTTCGCTGTTGATGTCCCCTTCGTATTCATAGCCGCAGACCGGGCACACATACACCTTTTTGGCCTTTTCCTTTTTCTCTGCCTGAGGATACCGGGCCAGGATTTCCGCCATCAGTTTCCCATGGTGGCCTTCCTGTTTGGCAAACACTTCCATTTCGTCAGCAGCTTCGGCAAAACCGGCAGCCCGCACCTTGTCCGCCATGGCTTTCACCTGGGCTTCCCCATTGGTTTCCGCCTTCTGGAGGGTTTTCACCAGGCCCCAGAAATCCTGGGGATATTTCCCGCTGATCACGGCGTAGAAGCCCGCATGGACCGCTTCCTGGTTGGCGGCTTCGATGAACAGGGGGACCAGATCATCGTAGCCCTGTTCCTTGGCTAGCCGAGCCAGGGCGTAATACATCATGGTGCCGTTGGCTTCTGCCTGCATGGCCCCTTTCGTCATTGCTTCCAGTTCCGTTCCTTTTGCCTGTCCGTAAATGCTCATTGTCTTTTCCTCCTGTTTTCCCTTACTGCCTCATTAGCGGTACTTTTCTGTTGTCCGTATGGCCCGTTGGCCTCTTACGGAAATCAGTATACCCGATTTATTTAATTTTGTCAAATTTAATTTTATTAAATTTTATTTTGTTTTCATCGTTTTTTCCTGTTACAATAAATTCCAATGAAAAGTTTTCTGTACCGGAGGTTTTATCAATATGAATGAAAAGAATCCCTGCAATCCCCTGCTGCTGAAAAACCAGCTCTGCTTTCCCCTGTACGCCAGCGCACGGAAGATCGTGGCTGCCTACACTCCCTTCCTGAAAGAAATCGGCCTTACCTATGCCCAATACGTAACCATGATGGTCCTGTGGGAAGAAAAGACCATTACCATGCATGATCTGGGAAAGCGTCTGTTCCTGGATTCCGGGACCCTGACCCCGGTGCTGAAAAAGCTGGAGGCCCAGGGCTATGTGAAGCGCTCCCGGAAGCCCGATGACGAACGGGTGGTGGTGGTGGATATCACCCCGGAAGGAACGGCCCTCCGGGACAAAGCCCTGGCAGTCCCCCATGCCATGGGCTGCCTGATCAACCGGAAAGGGCCTCTGTTCACAGCCGAAGAAGTGGCCGACCTGAAAGAAAAGCTGTACCGGATCATCCATTCTTTGGAAGGATAAAAAGGGGCTGCTGACAAAAAAATAGGGGCTGTTGCCCAGGCAACAGCCCCTATTTTCATTCACTTCTTCACCACATCGATGTTCCCGTTCTGGAGAACCACTTCGATATGATCCCCCCTCTGGATCTCGCCCCGTACGATTTTGTTGCTCACTACGGTTTCCACCGTGTGGACAATCAGTCTCTTCAGAGGACGGGCCCCAAAAGCAGGGTCGAACCCGGCTTTGGCCAGGTAGGCGATGGCTTCGTCGGTGGCCGTCAGGGTCAGTTCCAGCTGGCTGTGCAGCCGGCTGCCCAGATGGTTCAGGATCAGCCGTACGATATCCTTCAGCTGTTCTTCCTGGAGCGGTTTGAACACCACAATGTCGTCCACCCGGTTCAGGAATTCCGGCCGGAAGAACTTCATCAGCATGCTCCGGACTTCGTCCTTGCTGATGGCGCCCTTCTTTTCCATGATCTCATGGGAACCCAGGTTACTGGTCATGATGATCAGGGTGTTCTTGAAGTCCACCATCCGGCCCTGGCCATCGGTCAGACGGCCGTCGTCCAGCACCTGCAGCAGCACGTTGAACACATCCGGGTGAGCCTTTTCGATTTCATCGAACAGGATCACGGAATACGGATGACGCCGCACCGCTTCCGTCAGCTGGCCCCCTTCTTCATAGCCCACATAGCCAGGAGGGGCACCGATCAGACGGGACACCGTGTGTTTCTCCATGTATTCACTCATATCGATCCGGATGATGCTCTTCTCATCATTGAACAGCACTTCTGCCAGGGCTTTAGCCAGTTCGGTCTTGCCCACACCGGTAGGCCCCAGGAAGATGAAGGAGCCGATGGGCTTGTTGGGATCCTTAATCCCGGCCCGGGCCCGGATGACGGCTTCGCTGACGGCTTCCACCGCTTCGTCCTGGCCGATCACCCGTTTGTGGAGGATTTCCGGCAGATGAGCCAGTTTCTTCTTTTCCCCTTCCATCAGACGGTTCACAGGGATTCCTGTCCAGGTGCTGACCACCTTGGCGATATCATCCTCGTCCACTTCTTCTTTCAGCAGGCGCTTGTCGGAATGTTCCTCTTTTTCCAGAGCCGCCAGCTGTTTCTGGAGTTCCGGCAGCTTGCCGTACTTCAATTCCGCCAAACGGTTCAGGTCGTAGGACCGTTCCGCTTCTTCCATTTCCTTCTTCACATTGTCCATATCCTTCTTTACCTGACGGATCTTGGCAATGCCGCCCTTTTCAGCCTTCCACTGGTCCATGAGCTTATCGTTCTCACTTTTCAGTTTAGCCAGTTCTTCCTTGATCTTTTCCAGACGGGCCTTAGATGCATCGTCCTCTTCCTTGGACAGGGCCTGTTCCTCGATCTGGAGCTGGAGCATCCGCCGGCGGCTTTCATCCAGTTCCGTAGGCATGGAGTCGATTTCCACCCGGAGACGGGCGGCGGCTTCATCCACCAGGTCGATGGCCTTGTCCGGCAGGAACCGATCATTGATGTACCGGTTGCTCAGCGTGGCCGCAGCCACCAGGGCAGAGTCCTTGATCCGTACCCCATGATGGACTTCATACCGTTCCTTCAGCCCTCTCAGGATAGAAATAGTATCCTCCACACTGGGTTCCTTCACCAGAACCGGCTGGAAACGCCGTTCCAGGGCGGAATCCTTTTCGATGTACTTCCGGTATTCCTTCAGGGTGGTGGCACCGATGCACCGGAGTTCCCCTCTGGCCAGCATGGGTTTCAGGATGTTCCCGGCATCCATGGAGCCTTCGGAAGCCCCGGCCCCCACCACCGTATGCAGTTCATCGATGAACATGATGATCTGGCCGGCGGAATCGGACACGATCTTCAGGACTTTCTTCAGCCGTTCCTCAAATTCCCCTCTGTACTTGGCCCCAGCCACCAAGGACGCCAGGTCCAGGGCATACAGGGTCTTGTTCTTCAGGGATTCCGGCACATCTCCGGCCACGATCCGGCGGGCCAGGCCTTCCACAATGGCGGTCTTGCCTACGCCCGGTTCACCGATCAGCACCGGGTTGTTCTTTTTCCGGCGGGATAGGATTTCGATGGTCCGGCGGATCTCATCGTCACGGCCGATCACCGGATCCAGTTTCCCGTCCCGGGCTTTCTGGGTCAGGTCCTGGCCGAATTTCTCCAGAGTCTTGCGGTTTTCGTCCGCATCCCCGTTGTTTTCATATTTATCGATCAGGCCACGGATGGCACTGCGGGTGATCCCGTACTTTTTGCACAGGTTCACCACTTCCGTATCCCCGTCCTCACACAGGGCGGCCAGCAGATGGGACGCGGTCACCGGGTTCTGGCCCGCGGCCTTTTCCGCCAAAGCGAACACCCGGGCCAGACCCGTGCTCATGCTCAGCTGATCGGACCCCTTCACAGAAGGGATCTGCTTCAGGAGACGGTCCACTTCCCGGCTGAACTGGGCCTCATCCACGTTCAGGCTCTTCAGGACGAACTTGAAGAACCCGTCCGGCTGGCTGCACATGGCAGACAGCAGATGGACGGTGGTCAGTTCCTGGTTGTAATTCATAACGGCTTGCTGCTGGGCAGCTTCCAACAATCCACGCACTTCATCACTCAAGCGTTCTGCCTGCATAACAAACACCTCCAAAAACCATTGGATCAATGGGTCATATTCATAGTCAGAGCCCCTGAAAAAACAGGGCCCGGGAAGCCTTTTCCCACTTCCCGGGTCCTATTGTACCTCTTAAAAGTCAAAAAGTCAAATATTATTTTCGATTTTTTGACTTTTTTGATTTTATTTTTCTTTGGCCAGACAGGACCATTCCGGATGACGGGCCACTTCCCGGAAGAAGGCTTTGCCAGCCTCCTCTGCCTTGTCTCCCCGTTTTTCCGTCCGGAGCCCCTCCTGGCCGCAAAGAGCTGCCAGGGCTAATGTCATTTCCCGCTCCCGGGCTCCTTCGGCGCCTTCCGCCAAGGCTCCGGTCCGGGCATAGCTGCGGCAGTACTTCCACCACTGTTCCCAGTAGGTCTCCCCCCGCTTCACCAGCCGTTTTTCTCCCAGGCCCCGTTCCAGGTTCAAAAGGCCTGCCAATTCCTCCAGCTGGTCTTTCCGTTCCCAAGGATCTGGATTCCCTGCATCCTCCAGCAGCTGCTGTTCCTGCTGCCAACGGTTCCATCGGCCTTGGAGGAATTTCTCAAGGGTGGCGTTCTCCCCGTCCTTTTTGGCCAGAGACACTAGATACAGCATCTGCCACAAAGCAGCTCCTGCTTCTCGGCCGCAGCAGTCTGCACAGTGCTGGGCCGCCGCCACCCACCGGTCTTCCAGCCACTGCCAGGCCGGTTCCAGAGACAGGAGCTCCTCCGGGAAAGGCTTTTCCCGCTGCCGGTCGGAAGTTTCCAGATAATCCACAGGCTCCAGCACCGTCAGGAGTCCGTCCAATAGATCCCGTCCCTTTTTCCATGAGGTCCGGGACAAAAAGCCCTGGCCCAGGTTCCACAGCCCGGCGCACTGCTGGAGAGTCAGGAGGAGCCGGCGGCTCTGGAATTCCTGTTTTTCTCCCGGTACCAGAAGATCCAGACCTTCTCCCAGCGCCTGCTGGACCAGAGGCCGCCACACTTCCAAGGGATCGCACTGCCGATCCCAATCCGGCGTCTTTCCGCTTTTACCCAGGTCACTCTTCCATCCGGTAAGATCCAATCCCCGTTTGAACTTGCTCCGTTCTTCCGGCCAGAGAGGGATTTCCCGGGCCAGTGCTGCCGTGAACCGCAGCAGATCCCGTTTCTGTCCTCGTTTGATCTCCAGTTCCAATTCTTCAATAGGAGCCTTTTTATCTCCGGCGGTGAGGGTTCCCTGATCCAGAGCCGCTTCCACCACCGTCACCGCAGAAAGCTGGATCAGCGCCGTTTTCCGGGTAAATTCCACCGTACATAAAGGAAGCAGTTCATCTTCCTGGAGCAGCGTCTGGAGCTTTTGGTCCAGCTGGGGGGCAAATCCTGTCAAGACGGTTTCTTGTTTCTCCAGAGGCACCGTATATTCTTCCCGGCTGGAAAAGCCATTCACCGTTTTCCCTTGGCTTTTCACCGTCGCCTCAAAAGTCTTTCCATTGATTCTACGGATCCGATAGGCCATCCCGGTCCGGGTCAGTTTCCGGTCCCGGGTATCCAAGTACTGGTTCCAGAGCTTCAGGGTATGATGACTGCCGGGGATGATCCGCTCTTTGACCAGCGGCAGCTGGAAAAACTTCCTGCGGCCGGTCTTGGTCGATAGCAATTTGATTTCCTTTTCCTGTCCATAAGCCATCTTGTTCCACTCTCCCTGATCGATTCATCTTTTCCTTTTATTGTAACACATGCTGCGCCGGCTTTGGATGCGCCGTTTGGTTATAAAGACCATCCGCAGCCGGAAAAGCAAAGCTTTTTCTATCCAGAACTATATTTTATTTGACTTTCTATGTATTAAAAGTTATTATTAAAGAAAGTTGGATTTTAATCATTTTTCTACAAGATCTATACAAGGAGGCGGCCATGCTGAGTCCAAAGGAACTGACGGAAATCCTGAAAGCCGGTGGCATGAAGATCACCCCCCAGCGCTTGGAAGTCTACCGTGCCTTTACCGGACCGGAGGAGCATCCTACTGCAACAGAGATTTACGAACGAGTCAAAGAACAGATGCCCACCCTGAGCTTCGCCACCATTTATCAAGCCCTGGGGTTCTTCTGCCGGATGGAACTGATCCAAACGGTGGATGTAGGAGACGGGATCATGCGCTATGATGTAGATCCTCGCCCTCATCCCCATTTCCGCTGTGAAAAATGCGGGAAAGTATTCAACCTGGACTTGGACTACCATCAGCAGCTGGACCAAGAAACCGCTGAAAAGACCGGCTTCATCATCCACAGCCATCAGACCTATTTCCTGGGAATCTGCAAGGATTGCCAGGGGAAATAAAAATACACCGATAAAAAAAATCTGCTGCGTCCACGGGATTTCCCGCCTGCAGCAGATTTTTTTCTTTTTCCTGTCACCCAACAAGGATTCCTTCGGCCGATCAGAAAGGTCCCAGATGGACGGCGGACGCATACCACATGACCACAAAGGCAAAGATCCATTCCAGCCCCAAGAGGGGGAAGGCGAACTTCCACCAGCGCCGGAGAGGTACGCCGGCTACGGTGAGCACGGTCATGGTGGTACCGCTGGCCGGAGTGATCATGTTGGTGAAAGCATCCCCCATCTGGAAAGCCAGGACGGCAGTCTGCCGAGTCAGGCCCACCAAATCTGCCAGCGGCGCCATGATGGGCATGGTGATGGCAGCCTGGCCGGAACCTGAGGGCACCACCAGGTTGAACACATCCTGGACGATGAACATGCCGAAGCCCAAGAGGGACTGGGGAAACACATTCAGCCCCGCCGCCAAGTAGTAGATGATGGTATCCAGGATCTTGCTGTCCCCCATGAGCAGGGTCACCCCTTTGCACAGGGAAACCATCATGCAGGGCATGGCCATGTTCTTCACCCCGCCGATGAAAGCGTTGGCAAAATCATTGACGCTGAGCCGGCCCACGATACCGGCAAACACCGCCATCATCAGGAACAGAGCCGCCAGTTCATCCATGTAGAAGCCGAATTTGATGACTCCCACCAGGATGGCACCTACGGTCACCACGAAGCCGGCCATGATGATCTTCTGCCGGCCGGTCATCAGCACATTATCCCCTTCATAAGCACTCAGGTCCATCTGGGGACGGTAGATCTGATCATAATCGTACATATAGCTGCTTTCTGGATTCTTCTTGATCTTCCGGGCATACCACATGGTGTAGGACACATTGATGATAATCAGGGCGACCAGCATGACCACCCGGATTTCGATGCTGGAGAACATGGGCAGTCCGGAAATGCTCTGGGCCACCCCTACCGTAAAGGCATTGGTCACCCCGGCCCCGTACCCTCCGCTGACCGCAGCCAGAGGCATAGCGACTGCCACGATGGAATCAAAGCCCAAGGCATAGCATACGGCCATGATGAGAGGCACAAAGGCGATGTATTCTTCGCTGCAGCCGGCAAAGGTGCTGAGGCAGGTCATAATGGTGAGCAGCACCGGGATCAGCAGCATCTCCCGTCCTTTGACTTTGGTCACCACGTGCCCCAGCGCCCCGTTGATGGCCCCGGTGGAAGCCATTACATTCAGGGCTCCGCCGATGATCATCAGGAAGCCTACAATGCCGCTGGCCCCCTTGACGCCCCGGGGGACAGCCTTGAACACATCGAAGAAACCAGCGGGATGCCGGGCGATGAAATGGAAGGTATTGGGATCTACTACCATCCGTCCGCTGGCCGCATCCTTCACTCGATCAAAAGTCCCGGCAGGAATCAGATAGGTGGCAATGGCCGTAAGGATCAAGATAAAGAAAATGATGATGATTGGACTGGGCACCGATACTTTTTTGTTCACGGGTTTCTGGACAGTTTCCTGTTTGTTTTCTGTCATGACAACTCCCCTTTGCAGCAGTTACAGACGGCAGATGGCCGCAGCCAGCAGCATAGTCCGTTCAAACATAGTTTCGACGATGGCATATTCCTGGAGGGTATGGGCTCCATCCCCCTGGACCCCCACGGAATCCAGGATGGGGATCCCCGCCTGGGCCATGAAGGAGGCGTCGGAGCAGCCGCCGGGATGAGCTGCCCCGAAAGCCGGGAGGCCGAATTCAGCAGCCGCCTGGTTCACCAGGGCCAGCAGCCGGTCATTGCCTTCGGTCCGTTCGAAGACGGGCATGAAAGCGGGGAATTCCACTTCCGTCCGGGTCCCTGGTACGTGAGTCTGGGAACAAATGGCCCGGATGGCCTTCTCCAGCGCATCTTTGTCCTCATTGTAATCATACCGGCAGTCCACTTCGATCCGGCAGGTATCTGCCACCGCATTGGAAACCGTACCGCCGGAAATGATGTCCGTACTGACGATCCGGCCTTTTTCCAGATTCGTCAGGGCCCGGAGCGCAATGATCTTATGGGCCATCTCTTCAATGGCATTGGCAGAAGAGGCGTAAGCGTTGCCTACATGGCCGGCCTTCCCATGGACGGTGATCCACACATCCATACAGCCCTTCCGGCCAACGGTGAGGCAGTCATCCATCCGGCCGGTTTCCAGATTGAAGGCGCACAGGCAGCCTTTGGCCTCTTCCGCCAGCAACCGGTCCGCCCGGGATCCCTGATGGGTGATTTCTTCATCGGGGACGAAGAGCAGCTTGATGGGATGCCGGTCATAACCGATCTTTTCCAGTACTTTGGCCAGATAGACCGCCATGACGATGCCCCCCTTCATGTCACAGACCCCGGGGCCATAGGCCTTTCCTTCCTTGATGGTAAAGGGGTCTTCCGGGTAGCTGCCGTCGGGGAACACCGTATCCAAATGGCCGCTGAGGAGGATGGGCTGACCGGCCCGCTCCTTTCCGGACCAGGCCCGGATCAAGGGTACCGCCCCGGATTCCACCAATTCGCTTTCCAATCCCAGCTTCTGGAGATAAACAGACACCTTTTCCATCAGGGTCTGCATCCGTTCTTTTTCCTTGCTGCCGGCCTGGAAGTTGATCAGATCCTTCCAGAAATCCAGCATCTCCTGACGGAAACTTTCCACCGCTTCCCGGATTTTTTCGTTTTGCTGCTCCATGAATCTCTCCTTTGTCCAATACAGTAAAGGACACCGATAATTTATACATAAGTAGTGTATATTATTTTTAATTGTATCGGAAATCTTCAGTGTTGGCAATAGGAAAAAGGGGGTGTTGCACGTAAAAAATATATGTGCAACATCCCCGTAGTCGAAAGTCT
>CAJMQS010000055.1 GCA_905215645.1 uncultured bacterium | reverse complement strand
GCCGCTATGCGGCTCTACAGCTTGGGGGTGTTGCACACAACGTGCAACACCCCCTCATCAGGGAATTACGCCCATCACTTCCTGTGATGGTTCCGGTCATCCTCCACCGTCCGCACCCGTTCGATGGTGGGCTTCCCGTTCTTGTCCTTTTCCACCACTGCAATGGTGATGTACTGGAGTTCTCCGTTGAATTCCTCCACCAATTTGTCCAATGTCCCGTCCTGGTTCAGTTCCGGATTGGAAGCGGCCCCTGCATTGATGGCCCGGTACAGCATGGCAGCGAATTCATACCGGCTCATCATCCGGTTCCCTTTGAATTCTCCGTCTTCATACCCTTCCACCAGACCAGCCTTGGCCAGCTTGGTCACGTACTCATAAGCCCAGTGGTTCTTGGGCACATCCGGGAACAGCACATGATGCTCTGCTCCGCTGCCATTCACCACCGGTTTTCCGGCCAGGGTATTCACCATCTGGGTCAGTTTCCCTACCGTGGCTTTCAGGTCCCGGATTTCCTTGGCCATGGCCACCCGGCTGTTGGACACATGGTTGTGCTGGCCGATTTTGAAGGTGGCCCCCACATTGATCATGTTCTCTCCGCCGCCGGTGCTGCCGCCCAGACTGAACATCACATCTTCGTTGGGCCGGTAGAAAGCCCCCAGGGCCACGGCATTGGCTCCGCTGTAGTTCCCGGCGCCTACCGCAAAGTCCAGCTTGTCATCCGGATCGAAGTCCAGGGGATGCAGGGCTGCCAGAGCTGCGGAATTGGCCCCTACACGGTCTACCCGGGTCCCCAGTTTGTCCAGGCTGCTGCCCAGCTGGTTGATGGCCCTACCAGTCTGCTGGAGCTGGCTTACGTTTACCGCATCCGTAGGCGCCGTCCCCGGTGCCACGTTGTGGATCTGGTTGCCACCCATGTCCACCTTGCCGTCCTGGACGGTAAGGGTCCGGTTAGCATCTCCGGTTTTCACCGTCAGACCGCTGTTGTTGATGGTGGTGTTGCCTGTCGTGACGCTGTCCAGGCCGGTAATATCCTTGGCCAGGCGGACATTCAGGGTATTGTCATCCCCCTTCACGATGCCGATGTTGTCGGCGCTGCTGACTTCCTTGGCACCGCCCTTGATATTCAAGGTCTCGCCCAGGCCCACTTTCACTTCCTGGCCATCATCCCCTTGGAATTTCCGGCCGCTATTGACTTTGTCGCTGACAGTCTTCAGCTGGTCTTCCGTGGCGGCCCGGCCACTCTGGATGTTCTTGCCATCCCACTGGGTGTTTTCCAGGCCGTTCAGGAAGTTTCCATTTGCCGGATTGCTGTCACCAGCCGTATTGGCCTGTTTGCCCAAAGTCAGGGTCTTGTCGCCGGACCCAATGATCACCTGGCCTTTGGAGCCATCCACGGTGACCTGGTTGGCCCCGTCACCGGCTCTGACTTTGGCGCCGTTGCCGTCGATGGCAACCTGTCTTGTCTTGTCCTGATCATCACCCAAGGTAATGTTGTCATTCAGGTTCACCGTATGATCGTCTTTGACAGTGATGTTCTTACCGCTCTTGGACTTGACCGCTTCCGCCGCTTTACCAGCTTCTTCTCCGGCGATTTTCTTCACATCGCCGATGCTGGCTGCGTTGTTATCTCCGTCAGTGGCATACTGCTTGCCATCGATGCCGCTGGCGATGTTGGTGATTTGCTTGGCTCCGCCGTTGATACCGTCTTTGGTGATGGTGATGTCACCGACTTTGACCTTGTTGGTTTCCACGCCATCACTGTTGATAGTAGTATTCCCGGCTTTGATGCTGCCGTCCTTACCCAGGTCCACATCTTTTTTCAGGGATACTTCCAGGGCACCATCTTTCACCGTGGTTTCGATGTTCTTGCCATCGCCCTTGACGGTAACTGTCTGGCCCAGATCCTTCTTCACGGTTTTGCCGTTTTCATCTGCCAGACCGAAGCCTCCTTTAGTAGCGCCTTTAATGTCATTGATTGCCTGGCTCAGCTGGCCTTCCGTTGCGGCCCGGTCAGCCACGACGTTGCCTGCATCCCACTTCGTGTTATCCAGGCCTTTGATGTAGTTGCCTTTAGCCGGGTTGGGGTTGCCATCTTTGTTATCCTGCTGGCCGATGGTGATCTTATGAGCCGGATCACCGCCATCAGGGCCTACGGTGATGGCTTCAAAGTCCGGCCGGTTGGTCATGACGATTTCCAACCCGTCTTTTGCCGTATTCTGACGGACACCCAGGTTACGGCTGGATACGCGTTGAGCATCAGCCAGCATTTCTTTATCCTCGATACCGCCCTTGATGGACAGGGTGTCATTGAGTCTCCGGGTAACAACGTTGCCGTCGTTGCCCACGAATTTCAGGCCGTCGTCCAGGGTAGCCACCACATGAGTGGTCGTACCGGATTCACCATCTTTACCATCCTGATAGATGAGGCGGGTGATGCCATCCTTACCAGGCTGGCCGTCCACGCCGGGGATGCCATCCTTGCCGTCGGTCCCTTTGGCCCCTATGGTCTTGATGATGGTGGTCACAGAGCCGTCGGCTCCATTCTTTCCAGAAATGCCGATTTGGCCGTCATTGCCGTTCTTCCCATTAGCAGTGATTGTCTGAGTGGTCACATCATCCGCCAGTTTGAAGGTGACTTTGCCGTCTTCCGCTTTGGTCACGATCTGATTGGCCGTGCCGCTGAAGGTGACCGCATCGCTGAGCTTGTTGCTGCCTTGGGTGTTGTTGTCACCCTTGTATTTCAGGTCCACAGCTCCCGCCACTTTCGAAGTATCCACGGACAGGTCATAGTCATGGCTGGTGGCATTGGGGTTATCTGCATTCCTATCCACTACACTAACCGTACCATCTGTAGATTTTACGGTGGTCCGGCGTCCATCAGCAATCTGTTTCACATCGCCGATGTTGGCGCCGTTGTTGTCACCGGCTGTAGTGTAAGTGTTGCCCAGGCCGCTGCCCATGTTGGTGATCTGGTTCCCCGCCACGGAAACGGTGGTCTTGCTGATGGTAATAGTCCCCTTGCCGTCTTTCCCGGCTTTTTCAATCGTCAGGCCATCGCCATCCACGGTGGTATCCCCAGTCTGTACGCTGGTAAGGTTCTTCAGTTCCTTGGCCAGGCGGATTTCCAGTTTTCCGTTGGAAGTTTCTTCCGCTGCTTTTGTGGAAACGACACCGATGTTGCCATCCGTTGTGGCCGTCAGTTTGGTTGTATCGGTCTGGCCGCCCAGGACATCCAGCTGGGTGTTGAGCTTGCGGGTCACAATATCGCCGCTGTCGCCGTGGAATTTCAAGCCGTCATCGAGGGTCGCCCCTTGATGCTCTTTGCCATCTTTCCCCTGGTAGACGATGCGGGTCATAGTTTCCCCATCTTTGCCATCCAGTCCCGGTTTGCCCGGTTTCGTCCAGATATCCACCATGCCGTCTTTGCCGTTGAGGCCAATATGGCCTTCGGCGCCGTCCACGCCATCCACCCCGTCTTTGCCGGTAATGGTGACGCCATCCTTGCCGTCTTTGCCTTTAACGGAAATGCCGTCTTTGCCGCTCAGGCCGATGGTGCCGTTTTCCCCTTTGATGGAAATACCGTCTTTGCCATCGATTCCGATGCCGGATTTTCCGTCTTTGCCGTCAATGCCAATATGGCCCGGTGTCCCCGGCTGGCCGTCTTTCCCGTCCTTGCCGGTGACGGTGATGGTCTGGGTCGTCAGGTCGTCCGCCAGTCTGAAGGTGACTTTGCCGTTTTCCGCCGCAGTGACAATCTGGCCTTCCGTACCATTGAAGGCCACCGTATCCTTCAACTGGCTGGTGCCCGTGCCCGTATCCCCGCTGTAGTGCAGGTCGGATTCGGCTGCCAGGCGCTTCACATCGCCGATGTTGGCGGCATTGTTTTCCGTATTGTAGGTATAGGTCTTGTTGCCCTTCCCATCATCGGTGATTTCCGAAGCCCCGCTGGCCATATGGCTCACCTGGGTATCCAGAGGATTGCCATCGGCGTCCGTTGCTTCAAATGTCACGTGGGTCTTGTCCACTTTCCCGTCCTTCATATCGTACTTCACAGTCCGGTCGTAGGCTTCGTCCACCTTCGTCTTGGAAGCGATGTCCTTGATGGTGATGGTCTTGTCGGGATACTTGGGATCATTGGTATGTTCCGTATCCCGGACCGTCAGGGTCAGTTCTCCATTGGTAGCGGTATAACTGCCGTCATCCGTATTGGGATTCCGGACCAGCTGATAATCCGTGTTCACCAGCTGCCGATTGTGGATGGCGTCGCTGACCACTTTCAGCTGATCTTCCGTAGCTGCCCGGCCGCTGACGTATTCCGGATCTGCCACACTCCAGTCCTTATTAGAAAGGCCCGTTGCATAGCTGCCTTCCAACGCATGGTTGTTCTTGTTGGTGGTAAGCTGCGTATTGCTGAAAGCCCCAAAGGTAGCATTTCCGGCTTTCAGAGTGCCGTCATTGTCCAGGTCCACATGTTTAGCCAGACGGACATAGAGCTTACCATCCTTGTTTTTCACACCGATGTTGTTATCTGTCAGGCTGTCCAGATTGGCTCCCCCGATGATATCCAGCTGTTCGTTGAGCTTCTTACTGATGACTTTCGTGGTATCCTTCTGGCCGTCATCGCCGGCAAATTTCAAACCATCATCCAGAGTGGCTACCGTATGGATGTTTTTCCCATCGGTGCCATCCTGGCCGTTCTGGTAGACGATCCGGGTGATGTCCGTACCGTCCACCCCGGGCTTGCCGTTGGTGCCGTCTTTCCCCGGCTGGCCCTTTTCCGTGCGGATGATGGTGGTGGTGATGCCGTCTTTCCCATCCTTGCCGTTGATGCCGATGGAACCGGCAGCTCCCTTTTCTCCCTCTTTTCCGGCCTGGCCTACGGTGACGGTGTTGGCCGTCAGGTCCTTATCCAGCTTGATGGTGATGTTGCCATTATCGTCCACTTCCGTGGTCACGTTGTCCGCACTGTAGGTATGCCCGGACACCGGATCGGTGCCCTGGACCTTGATGGTCCCGCCCATTTTTACATTGTGGACTTTTCCATCCGCTGTAGTCCGGGTATTGGCATCGAAATTCAAGCCTTTGTAATGATCCACCACCCCTTCGAAGCCTCCGATGGTGATGTTATTGCTGACGCTCCCGTCCGTATTCTGGACCTTCAGGGTCACGGTACCATCCTGGGCCACCGTATATTTCCCATCAGCGGCATCCGGGTTCTTCACCAGGCGCAGGTCGTTTTTCATTACATTGCTCAGGTCGATGGAAATCTTTTTCGGATTTCCCTGTTCATCCCGGTCATTCCGGGTGATTTCCAAGGTTTTCCCATCAGCAGTCACACTGCCCCCGGTAGCATAATAATCGTGGAGGCCAGTGATTTCCAAGGGATCTGTCTTGTTCTGTTCTGTCAGATAGAGTTTGCCTGTACCGTCGTTGGTGCCGGTTCCTTCTCCGTTGTATTTGACAGAACCGCCGGTGACGAACACATCCCCCTTCACCGTGCCGTTCTTGATTTCATCGGCTACGGTCTGGAGCTGGTCTTCCGTAGCAGCCCGGCCCTTCATGATCTTAGCCGCATCCCAGTTGGTATTCTGGAGGCCGGTGATGTAGTAGTTTTCATCAGGGTTGGCACTGGCCGATCCATCGGCATTCTTGCCACTCTGTCTCCCGATCACGATGCCGCCGGAATACCCAGTCTCCGTCTTGCTGCCGCCCACTCGGACGGTGTTGAACCGCACATCGTCAGCCGTAGCAATGGTCACCGTATCTCCGGTGCCTCCCAGTTCGATGTTCTGTCCAGCCGCAAGGTTCACCACCCGGCTGGTGGGGGTCACGTCCTTCCGCTTGGTGCCGTCCACTTCCAGTTCCCATCCCTTATTCACCGTTTCGATGACCGGCTGGACCGTAGTGTTGGCGATGTTCTTCACATCCCCGATGTTGGCTCCATTGGTGGTGATATCGTATTTATTGGTGGCCGTATTGATGCCACTGCCCATGTTGTTGACCTGGTTACCGCCAAAGGAAATCTGGTCGCCGTTGAGGACCACGTTCTTGGTTTCATCATTGGCATCGTTGGTAATCGTAATGCCGCTATCATTCTGGACGGTCTTGCCCGTGGTGACAGAAGTCAGGTCTTTCAGTTCCTTGGCCAGCTTCACCGTCAGGGTGTCGGTACCGTTGGAAACCACCCCGATATTGCCAGCGGTGAGTTTCCCAGCTTCTTGCACCCCGCCGTTGATGGTGGTCTTCTGGTTCAGGGTCCGGGCAAAGCCTTTTTCATCCTGTTTCCCGTCGCTGGTGATGTCTCCGGCATAAATCTGGCCGTCATCCAGGGTAGCCAGGTCATGACGGAGCCCCTGGGCATCCTGGTACCCCAACCGGGTAGCCTTGGTTTCATTATCGGACGTAGTGATGTTCTTCCCGTCCGTCAGGGTCTTGTCTCCATAATGGACGCTGGTGTCCGCCTGGGCCGCTTTGCCCTCATTGTCTTTCTTATCAGGATTGCCTGTATAAATCACATCGCCGGTGGTCACCGTGGTAAAGGTGGGCTTTTCATCCATAAGGATGGAGATGTCCCCGTTTTCGGCGATGCGGGTGGTCAGGTTGGCCGTGCTGTAGCTGTGCCCATCTGCTTCATCGCTGGCCTTGATGGCGATGGTATCCCCCAGGCTGCGTTTCACCACTTTGTACCCCTTATAGTTTTCCTTGGTGTTGGAAGCATCCTTGGTGTTGGTGGTAAAGCTCAGGCCGCTGTTGATGGCATCTGTGTTCTTATTGATGATCTTGGTATTGTTTTCGATGGTGGTGGTATTGCCGCTCACCGCATCGGATACGATCCGCAGTTCATCTTCCGTGGCAGCCCGACCGCTCACATAGGTGGGGTTTTTAACGGTCCATTCTTTGTTGGTCAGGCCCGTTACATAGTCCCCCTCTGCCGCATGGCCACCGGTAGGCTGGCCGTTCTGGACCGTAGGCAGTACGCCATCGGCATTGTGACCGATTTTGGCTGTGCCGGCCGTGACCGTATTGAGGCCCGTGAGATCTTTATTCAGTTTGAGTTCCAGTTTGCCATTTTCCCCATCCTGGCTGGAAACGACGCCGATGTTGTTGGCTGTGACCAGATTATCCGGGTTGGTTCCTCCCCCGGTAATGCTGAGTTTCTGGTTCAGTTTAACGGCAGAAGTAGTTCCCTGATCGCCGCTGAATTTCAACCCGTCATCCAGAGTGGCGATGAACTGGGTGGAGCCGTTGGTGATGTCCCCGTATTCCAAACGTTTGAATTCATTGGCTTCGTCAGCCGGATAGGTCTTGTTGTCCTTCAGATAGGTAATGCCGGAACTGATGGCGTTAAAAATATAGGTCGGCGTTTTACCCGTATTGTCGAACAGAGCCACATAGCCGCCCGTATCCTGACCGATGCCCAGGACCACCTGGCGCTGGTCGTTGGTGCCATCGTTCTTCACCACAGAGACAGTGGTCCCGTCAATCTTCACCGCTTCTTTCACCGGATACGTCTCTTTGGATCCCGGAGCCGTCCGGAACTGGGCCACGCTGTTTACCACCAGGCTGCCGCCCTTGTTTTCTTCCTGTTCGCCCAGGATCACGTCCTTGCTCAGAGCCACATCGTAATTGGCCTGACCGTCGGTGGTCTGCCGCTTCAGTTCCAGGTTGCCGCCTTTCACAAGGGTATCATCGGCCGTGGCCTTCGTACCGCCTACGGAAACGGTGGTATGTTTGGCGTCAACCGCTTTTAGCTGAGCCACGTTGACCGCATCCGTATCAAGAGAACCAGCTGCCACCCCGGTAATCTGTCGGGTAACCGTGCTGTCGTTGCCGACGGCAATGGCATTGTCCGTAGCTTCCCACACAGAGCCGGTAGAAGCACCTTTTGCATAAGCTGCTTTTTCTTCGTCTTTAGTGAGTGCACTGTACTTGGCACGGGTGGTCACAGCCCCTTTGCCCAGAGCGATGGAATCGTCCAAGCTGGCAGTTGCGCCACCGATAGCCACAGAATTCTTGCCGCTGGCCGTGGAACCGATACCAAAGGCCGTAGAGGCTTCACCGGAAGCGATGCTGTTTTCGCCCCAGACAGTAGCATTGGCATTGCTCAGGATATGATAGCCGTTGGCACCGGCATTAGCCTTTTTCAGCGTTACGTTCGTAAGCTCCGTATCGCCGACGGTCACCTTACCGTCACTGCCAATGGTAGCACTGCGGATATTGCCGCGATAGTCACGGATATAGGTATTCCCGTCTTCGCCTTGGAGCAGCACATAGCTATGTGTTTCTCCGCCAGAAACGGTGTAGGTAACAGATTTAGTATTGCCGCTGCCGTCCAGATAAGCCAGGTTGCCCCGGGCATCCATCTTTTCCCGGGAAAGTTCGATGGGATTGCCGTTTGCATCTTTGACCACACGGCCTTTAGCATTGGTCTTGTAGATGATGTTGGTATAGGCACCGTTTTTATCCAGCACGGCACCGGCCACGTTGTCCGTGCCAAAAGCCACCGTGTTCATACCGGCGGCTACGGTACTGTTGCCGAAAGCGGTGGAATATTCGCCCAGGGCTTCTGTACGGTTGCCGAAGGCGGTGGAACCATAGTTATTAGCTACAGCTTCATTGCCAAAGGCTGTGGAGTTCTGTCCTGAAGCCACGGCCAGTTGGCCGAAGGCCGTGGAGTTGGCACCGGAAGCGGTAGTACGTTCCCCAAAGGCAGTAGCCCGTTTTTCCGTAGCAGTCGTCAGCCAGCCAAAAGCGGTAGAATTATTGCCACTTGCGCTGGTCCGTTCTCCAAAGGCAACAGAATTAGCACCGTCAGCCGTATTTCCTACAGCTTCACCCGTAGTATCCGTATTAGAACCACCAAAAGCCGTCGCATGATCTCCTTTTGCCTTGGCATACTGACCAATAACTGTCGCACCTTTTCCTTCTGCTGTTGCACCAGTTCCGATGGCTACGGCATTTTCTCCCGTTGCCGAGGCATTGACACCGGCAGCCAGAGCATTTTTGCCAGTCGCACCTGTATTGTTGTAGTTGCTATCATTGGCCGGATCTACGGAGTTCACGCTGTAATCGTGGACACCACTGCCGCCGGTACCGCCACCGCCGCTGTTATTGACCAGACTGACCACCTGTTTCAGCTGAGCCACGTTGACCGCATCCGTGTCTTCTTTCCCGGCTGCCACGTTAGTGATCTGGCGGGTCTGCTGGCTGACATTCTTCGTCCCATCCCAGCGTGCTGCAGAACCTACGGAAACCGCTGCCAGTGTGGAATTCCACACCGGATCCGAACCGGCATTGTGATCTTTGCTGTTGCTTACCGGGTCATACCCGCCCTGATGGTTGGCTTCACGGTCTGCATAGGACTGACTGCCCAGTGCCACGGCATCATAGAGGTTCATCTTGACCCGGGCGGAATCACCGATAGCTGTCGAAGCCTGGCCTCCCTGTTCGATGGTGGCATTGTGCCCCAGAGCAATGGCTCCTCCATTGACAGTATTGCTGGTGTTGGCTCCCCACCCCATGGCGATATCATAAACCGTATCCGCATTGGAATTGGAGCCGATGGCGATTGCCCCGATATTCTTCATGCCCGTGGAGCCATTGTTGTTCCCGGTAGTGGCTTTCGTCCCGATGGCAATACTTTCTCCGGCAGCGGATTTTGCCTGATGGCCGATGGAAATGGCCCCCTCACTGTCGTCTCCATTGTTCCCAGCATAGGCTTCTTCCCCTAGGGCAATCCCGTTCTTCATATGGACGGCCGCTTTGGTGCCGATGGCAATGGAATTGGTAGCCCCGTTGTTGTTGTCTCCAATGGTATTGACCGAATTCCCGATAACGATGCTGCCGTCATGGATGGAATTGCTGTTCAGGCCCAGGGCCAGGGCATTCTTTTCTACTGTATTGCCATAGCCGATGGCGATACCGTACTCTCCATCCCCATCATTCGTATTGGCGCCGCTAATGGTGTTGTGTCCGCCCAGAGCCAGGGCATAGGCCCCGGTCACCGTATTGGTATCGCCGAATACGGCATTATAATTGCCTTTCACGGTATTATTGGAACCCAGTACATGGGTATAAGCTGCTTTCGGCGTGGTGCCCCCGTTCTGCTGTTGGCCATCCACGCTGTTACCATAGCCGATTGCGGTGCTTTCATCTGCACGAGCTGTATTATTGACCCCCAATGTTGCCGTATAGTATCCATCAGCGCTGTTGGTATGGCCGATGGCCGTGCTGGCGTATTTGGCCTTGTTGTCCTTGCCGATAGCCACGCCCATGTAGTCGGTCACGCTGTTTTCCCCGATGGCTACACTGTATTCTTTGGCGTAGGATTGATGCCCGATGGCCACAGCAGACCGGCCTTCAGCAGTCACATCGCTGCCTATGGCCACCGCATCGGACGAATCGATGAGCCGGGGCACCATATAATACCGGTCCACAAAGGTCCCGTCCGAAGCATAGTACCCCTGCCGGCTGTTGGTGATGTTTCCCTGTTCGTCCAGCCAATAACGGGCAGCCGCTTGGTTGCTTGTCAGTTTTCCATCAGCATCCACGTAGTAGCTGCTGACGGAATTCAGGACCTTGGCCTTGCTGCCGATGGCCGTGGAATGGTCCCCTTCCGCCACATTGTCCACGCCCACTGCGGTAGCCCCACTGACATAATAAGACTGGCGGGTCTGGTCCTGTCCGTAATAGGTAGCCACATTGTTGTAGACTTCCACCGCCTTGCGGTAGTCTTCATCCGTGCTGTAATAGCTCCGTTCCGGATATTTGGCCCGGACGTTATACTCGTCATCCATGTACTGGCCGGGAGTCAGTTTATAGACTTCCACCTGTTTGTCATCATAGGAATTGGTGTCGGGATTGTAGACTTTGACCGTGATCCATTCCGTATCCAGCTTCTGATAGGCATAGGAATCGTCTCCGCTAACAGGTTTCTTGGTCTCCGTGGAATGGGTGAATTTGCCCACCCCGTTCCGGGTCCCCAGCACCACATTTTCCGGTTTGTCTTCCACCCGGGCATTGCCGGTCTTGGGGTCCTTCTGGATAGGAACGACTTCATTGCTTTTGCCCACAATCAGATTCCCCTGGGAATCATAGGTGGCATAAGCATCCGTTCCCTGGGCCGTAGTTCCGTTCTGGTTTTCGATATTCACCGCCTGGTTGGCTGAGGCATTGCCGGAATTGGTTGCAGCGGCCGCTGCAACCAGTGGGACCGAAGAGAAAGCCAGCCCCAGTGCCAAGGTCAGGCTGTATACTTCTTTCGGTACGGAATTCCGGCTGGAATGTTCCTTCCCATGGTTCCGTGCGATTTCAGATACCACCACATAACAGTTTTTGACTTTACTCCAGATGACTTTGTAGATTTTATTCATAGATGGCTTCCTTTCCTCAAAATTCTTGACTCTTCTGAAGATGTCACAAATGAAGCATCAGCAAATAAAAATTTCCAATAAAAAAAGCCTGGGACAGAACTCCTTCTGTACCAGGTCCCGATAAAAACGCAGTACGCCCTTATCCACGTACTCTTCTAAACTGCTTCCTCAAGAATCTTCAGCAAAGCGAATCGGTAATCTGGCTCCCCTCAAAATCCCGGTTATCGATAAGCGTTCCTCCTTCCGTAAGATTCTAGTTATTGACAGGTATCTATTTCCATGTCATTTCTTTTTTAGTTTATCACACTTTTATCACATTTTGAATTAGAAAAATCATATGTATATCTATATATTTTGTTTATGTATCATGGCTGTACATCAGTTGGCAATAGATAGGGACCGCATCCCCTGGTAAATCTGTCCGATCTGATTTATACTATTACCCGTGACCAAAAGGAAAGGATGCCTGCAGTATGGAAAAATACATCGATATCAACGAAAAGGGTTTCAGCATCCGATGCAAGCTGTTCTATCAAAAAGATTTCCGGAATATCCCCAGCCTGGTAATCTGCACCCATGGGTTCGGAGGAAATAAAGAAAATCATTCCGCCGCCAAATTCGCCCAGCAATTGATTACCAAATACAAAGGATATGGGGCCCTGGTGTTCGACTGGCCCTGTCATGGGGCGGATGCCCGAAAGAAATTGGTGCTGGAAGAATTCATGACCTACCTGACCTTGGTGGTGGATTACGCCCGGAAAGAACTCCACGCCACCACCCTCTACAACTATTCCACCAGTTTCGGTGCCTATCTAACGTTGAAATACATGGCGGAAATCGGGAATCCCTTCAAAAAAGTGGCTCTCCGGTGTCCAGGGATCCACATGTCCCAGCTGGTAAAGAACTACCTGTCCCCGGAAGAAATGGAAAAGCTGGAAAAAGGCAAAGAAGTCCAGGTAGGATACGAACGGAAGATGAAGATGGACAAGCAGTTCGTGGAGGACCTGGAAAAATCCGACGTGCGGAAGTATGAGTACTTCGACTGGGCCGACAATATGCTGATCCTCCACGGGACCAAAGACAAGCTGGCCCCCATCGAGGATTCCCAGGAATTTGCAGAAAACAATGTGATCACCTTCATCCCGGTGGAAAACGCCAACCACACCTTCTCCGACCCAAAGACCAGCGATTTCGCTGCTCACACGATTGTGGAATTTTTCGGACCAGAAAAATAAGGGGGGTGTTGCACGTTGCGTGCAACACCCCCTAGCTGTAGAGCCGCGTAGCGGCT
>CAJMQS010000054.1 GCA_905215645.1 uncultured bacterium | reverse complement strand
GAGCTATTATGAGCAAATCTGTGAAAACTAGAGAACCGCCGTGTACCGAACGGTACGCACGGTGGTGTGGGAGGTCGGGATTTCTAGTCAGAAATCCCTCCTACTCGATAGGTCTCGGGTCTCGAGTCGTGAGTCTCGAGCCTTTGGATAGAACCTGTCCCCATGGCCAGGTTCTTTTGAAGGTGTAGAACCAGTATCGTGCTGGATATAGAAACGAATATCTTATCGTTAGCAGATTAGGGTTTGTACATTCAAAAAATTTGCTTGCAAATTTCTCATTCGGCTCGAGACTCGAGACCCGAGACCGAGCCGCTATGCGGCTTATGAGACCGGGGGTGTTGCATGAGTAACAGTCTCTTTAGTCGGAAGTCAGGAGTCTGAAGTTGGAAGCCTCAGGACAGGATCCGCCTGGCTGGACGGATCCTTTTGATTATGTAAAACCAGAATCGAAATCAATCTGAGCAATCATTTCGTCCAAAGGTTCTACATATTCAAAAATTTGCATGCAAATTTAACATTCGGCTCCAGACTTCAGACTCCAGACTTGAGCCGCTACGCGGCTCTACAGCTAGGGGGTGTTGCACGTTACGTGCAACACCCCCTTTTTGCGTAGAAAGGAAAAAAAGAAAACGCAGCCAGCCCCTCCCCTTTTTCCTGCAAATCCCTGCACTTTTTTTACTCACTTTTTCTTTTCCCCGGTGCCTGCCCCTTTTCCATGACTCTTTTTGTCCTTGTCCGGTTCTCCTTCACGTGCTACACTTATCCAGAAGGTATGCTTTTCTATTTTATCCGAAATGAGGTCTTGTTATGTTCTCTCTCAAAACGAAACAGCTTTTTGCAGCATCCGTCTCCCTGCTGATCATGGGAGCCTCCAGTGTGGTGGCTGGGGCGCCTGCCACCGGCCGAGAACAGATCCCCAATCCCATAGTCAGCTACGGGACTTATGGATCTGCTGCCCGGGTCTTGGGATTTGCACCGCTGACCCTAAGCTTGGATTCCGGGTACGCTCCTGATGGATATTCTGTAATCGGCGGACGGTCCGCGGACTTATCTTTCCTTCGTCTGGGACAGCCGGAGGCCAAAGTGCGGATCCGTACAGCCTTGAAAAAAGAGATAAATAAAGAAGAATTAAGTGGAATATATGGAATGGAATGGCATAAGCAACGTATAAATGAGACAAATATGGAAATTGCCCAGCTGGGGCCGCAATCCTACGCCGCCCGGTGGGAAACCGGGAATTACGTGTTCGCTGTCCAGGGACAGGGGATGGAACCCGCAGCCTTCCGCAGCCTTCTCACCAACAGTCTGGTGGAAGATACGGAACACTATTTCGCCTCCATCCAGAAGAACCCGGTGAAGGACGGGAAGAAGACGGTATACAGCAATTTGTGAGAAAAGGGGCTGTTGCATGAGCAACAGCCCCGTAGTCGGAAGTCAGGAGTCTGAAGTTGGAAGCCTCAGGACAGGATCCGCCTGTTTGGACGGATCCTTTTGATTATATAGAACCAGAATCGAAATCAACCTGGGATATCATTTGGTTCAAAGGTTTTACATATTCAAAAAATTTGCTTGTAAATTTCCCATTCGGCTCGAGATTCGAGACCCGAGACCGAGCCGCTATGCGGCTCTACAGCTAAAGGGGGGTGTTGCGTACGCAACACCCCCCTTTCTCATATCCCCCGGCACCTGTACCGTCCGGTCCATCTGGGGCAGCCACTGGTGCTTTTTGTGGCTGTAGGTACGGATCTCGATTTTTTCCGGATACAGGAAGAGGGAATTGGTCCAGACTTGTTTCCCATCCCAGGTGGGATTGTGGACATCCAGGATTTCTGTTCCGGTGATTTTGTTTACTGGATTGGTGAAACTGGGATTTTTGGGAGAGGTGTGGGTGTGGCCGGAAACCCAAAGCAGGATCTGGGGATTCTCCTGGAGTAGTTTCAGGAGCTTTTTGGCTGGTTGAGCATAGTTCCGGGGTTTGTCCAGCTTGCTGCCAGGGAGCAGGGTGCCAGTCATAGGTGCATGGCAGAAAATCAAGGTGGGTTCCTGCCGATGGTCTTTCAGCTCCTTCTTCAGCCAGTCCAGCTGTTCTTTAGATAGTTCCACTGCATACTTGCTTTCCAGGGTATCCGGGGAAAGGAACAGCAAAAAATATTGTCCCAGCTTGCGGGAATGGTACAAGGGACCGAAGTTTTTTTCGTATTCTTCCATATGCCGGAACCGTTCATAGGAATCTGCCGGCCGGAGACGGCCGGTGCTGGAGAGTTCACTGCTGTAGATGACTTCATGGTTCCCGGCTAGGAATTCCTTGGGTTTCTTGACACGGTCCGTCAGTTTCCGGGCCAGCTTGTAATCGGCAGGACTGCCGGTTTTCTGGACCATATCTCCCGTAAATACACAAAGGTCCACATCGTCCCATCCGTTGATTTCCCGGACCGCGTTCTCCTTGTTCTTCATTTTTCGGGTCCGGAGGTTCGGGTCCAAGGTCTTACTGCCATAATGGACATCGCTGCATACAACGATCCGTTCGTAACGCCGAGCTTGGACGGTGTGGTCCATAGGGGCCATGGGCAGGATGCAGGCTGCCACCGTGAGCAGTGCAGTAATAAGAAACCATCGTTTTTTCATCATAGATTTTCTCCTTTCAGATGGCTTTATTATAGCAGGAATGGAAAAGGGGAGAAAAAATTCTTTTGGAATGGACTGGATTAGGATAGGATAAACAACTTATGTCTTACAAACGTAGGATGGAGGTTGTTTTGGCCTTCTTTAAGCCTTTTCCATTGCCAACCCTGGCTCCATCCAGTATGATATATTGTATAGATTTTTGCTAGGAAAAAGGAGCGATACTATGGGGAAATACAATTTTGATCGGATCATCGACCGGAAGAATACCAGCTGCCTGAAATATGACTTCGGCATGCAGCGGAAGGGACGCACGGATCTTTTGCCTATGTGGGTGGCGGATATGGATTTTGCCCTGCCGGAAGAGATCCTGGCTGACTTCCACAAACGGATCGACCACGGGATCTTCGGTTATACGGATCCGGATGCCGAATATTACGCAGCGTTGGACCGTTGGTTCTCCGTCCATCACAGCTACCACATCCAGCCGGAATGGGTGACCCTGGGCTGCGGCGTGGTCTATGGCCTGGCCACTGGGGTGAAGGCGTTCACGGAACCGGGGGATGCGGTGCTGATCCAACAGCCGGTGTACTATCCCTTCCGGGAAGTGATCGAAGACAATGGACGGAAATTCGTCAACAGCCAGCTCCATTATGAAAATGGAAAATACACCATCGACTTCCCTGATTTCGAGCAAAAAATCGTAGATAACAACGTAAAAGTATTCCTGCTGTGCAGTCCTCACAACCCGGCCGGACGGGTGTGGTCGGAAGAAGAACTGACTCGGATGGGAGATATCTGCCTGAAACACGACGTGATCATCTTGGATGATGAGATCCACTGTGATTTCGTCTACGCTCCCCATCATTTCACCAGCTTTATGACCTTGGATGAAAAATATCGGAAGAACCTGGTGCTGTACAATTCTCCCAGCAAGACCTTTAATGTGGCAGGGCTCCAGCCTGGGAACATCATCATCCCGGATGAAGAGCTGCGGAAGCGCTACCGGAAAGCCAATGCCGCTGCCGGTTACAGCCAGGGCAGCATCATGGGCCAGGTGGCGGTGAAAAGCTGTTACACCAAAGGGGATGAATGGGTGAAGGAACTGGTGGACTACATTGCCGGGAACATCGCCTGGGTCCGGGACTTCGTGAAAGAAAACTTCCCCAGGGCCACCTTTGTGGAGCCGGAAGGGACCTATTTGGTGTGGATCGATTTCTCCGGCTATGGACTCTCTGACGATGAATTGGAACATCTGGTGACTGATGAAGCCAAACTGTGGCTGGATTCCGGGAAGATCTTCGGCCCGGCTACGGCTCAGTTCGAACGGTTCAACATGGCCTGCCCCCGGTCCACAGTGGAAAAGGCCTTTCAGCAGCTGAAAGAGGCATTTGCTTCTCTTGAAAAATAATATACTCTAAAGAATAATACTCGTAAGTATATAGAGAGGCTGTTGCACGTGTGAAAATCACACACTTGCAACAACTTCTCTTTTTATCAATTCTTCTATATCCGGGGGTTCGGGACTTCCGTAGGGCCCATGGCCATCAATCTCCTGGGGACTTGCGCCTTCCGGCTGTGGTGGATCCATCATTTGGACCTTCCCCAATGCGGGGTGGAAATGGTATACTTATCGTATCCGATCTCCTGGATCCTGATCCTGATAGCCCTTGCAGGCTATGGGATTTTTTTATACAGAAACTATGGAAGGAAGGAGGCCCTCTCCCATTATGGGCATCACCAAATTGACACTGGCTCCCCAGCAGAAACAGCAGCTGAATCTCCATCTGGTCCAGCAGATGAAATTGCTCCAGCTGGGAGCCCTGGAACTGGAACAGTACGTCCAGGAGGCAGTGGAAGCCAATCCCCTCCTGGAATTCCCCAGTGAAGTGGCAGCACCGGCCTGGCAGGAGACGGCCCAGGAGGCATACCGGGGGAAACGGACCCGGGATAAGGAGGATGAACCTCTGCCGGACCCGGTGGCCAATGCCTCCCGGCAGGAAAAGACCCTCCAGCAGGTGGTGGAAGAACAGCTGGGCTGTCTGCCTTTGTCTGACCAAGAACGGGCTCTGGCTTTTTATATTGCCGGGACTCTGGACAGCCGGGGATGGTGGACGGAGAGTGTGGAAGAAACGGCCCGGGCCTTTGGAGTTCCTGAAGAGCAGGTCTTGCAGGCACTGAAAAAGGTCCAGCAGTTGGAGCCGGCTGGAGTGGGGGCACAGGATCTTTCTCAGTGCCTGCTGCTGCAGCTGGAACAGGAACCGGAGGGGACGGAACTGGCCCGGAAAATCGTGGCGTCGGGGCTGGAACAGCTGGGACAGAATCAGATCCCGGCCCTGGCGAAGAAATTCCATGTGACGGCCCGGGAAATCCTGGATGCCAAGGCTCAGATCTGTGCCTTGGATCCCAAGCCGGGAGCCCGGTTCGCTGAGGCAGGGCCAGTGGTGTACCAGCGGGAGGATGCCCGGGTGGAAGATACCGGAGAAGGGCTGCAAGTCATGGTGTATGATACCTGGGGACGGAAATTCGTCCTGAACCAGGAATATCTGGACTGGGCCGGAGCGCAGGGGAATGGACAGGTGAAAGCCTACCTGAAGGAGCAGTTGGGAAAAGCCCGGCAGCTCCAGCAGATGCTGAAAGAACGGCAGCAGACCCTGCTGTTGGTGTTCCAGGCCCTGGTGAGCCATCAGGAACCCTTTTTCCGGCTGGGACCCGGACACCGGCAGCCTCTGAAACTGGCTGATTTAGCAGAAGAGACAGGGCTGGCCATCTCTACGGTGAGCCGGGCCCTCCAGCATAAGGTCATCGCCTGCCGCTGGGGTAGCTTTCCGGCAGGGAGCTTCCTGGTGGGACAGGCGGTTTCCCAGTCCACAGGGACGGTGACTGAGGAAAAGTTCCAGGAACTGATCCGGAAAGTGATCGATGAAGAAGACAAACGGAAACCCCTCAGTGACCAGGGAATCTGTGATGTCTTGGCCCGGCAGGGCATCCACACGGCCCGGCGGACGGTGAACAAGTATCGGGTCAAGATGGGCATCGGGGATAAAAGCGCAAGAAAAGAGTGGTAATAGGGGCGTTGCACGCAACATGCAACACCCCCTTTTTTAAAATTATCTCAAATTCCGTAAAACTATTTACAATTTAATCCCAAATGAAACAATGAAATGTGAACGAAATGTGAAACACTATACATAAACGATTTATAAGTTATAATAAATATAGTTCGGAAATAACCGAACAAAAAAGGAGGGTTATTATTGGAATGAATAGTAAGGTAGAAACGATGGCGCGCAAAGAAACGGCCAGTGTAGAAGAGAAGATCCTGGAACTGTTCGCTCCCAGCCTGTCCGGAAGCGATGTCCCCAGCCTGAAAGACTGGGATCCCATGGGATATTTCGATTTCGAATGAGCGGAACCGGTCCCTGGCATGAAGGTAAGACAGTAGGAGGGATGGATCATGGGAATGACAGCCAAAAGCGGTTATGCGATGACGAAGAAACTGGAAAGCCTGTTGGAGATCTTAACAGTGGGAACCTTGGATTCCAGTAAAGCAGAATCCAAGATCACCGGGTATGAAGTGGAGATCCCCGGGATGGTAAGACGGGAATTCCGGGTATAAAAAGTGGGAGGGGCTGTTGCATGGGCAACAGCCCCTCCTCTCTTATTGATAAATCCTTCTCAGGAAGCTAGAATAAAAGAAAACACTGGGGAGGGGTATCATATGGCGTACAATTTTACCACCATCAGCAAACGGTATGGGAAAGGGTCCTTCAAATGGCAGGAAATGGCCAATTACGGAGTCCGGCCGGAGGAAGACATCATTCCTTTTTCGGTAGCGGATATGGAACTGGAAACGGCACCGGAAATCAAAGAAGCGCTGAAGAAGGAAATCGATGATTATGTGCTGGGGTATGCCAATCCCACGGCATCTTATCGGGAAGCCTGCTGTGCCTGGCAGGAAAAACGGCATCACTGGGCAGCCAAACCGGAATGGATCTGTCCTTCCCATGGGGTAGTGGATGCGTTCTTCACAGCGGTGAAAGCCTATACCCAGCCGGGGGATGGGGTCATGCTGATGACGCCGGTCTATTATCCTATGTACCATGCAGTCCTGGATACGGGACGGAAACTGGTGGACTGCCCGCTGGTGGAACAGGGAGACAGCTACGCAATCGATTTTGCTGATTTTGAACGGAAGGCGAAGGATCTCCATACTAAGATGCTGATCCTCTGCAGCCCTCACAACCCTGCCGGCCGGGTCTGGACTCGGGAAGAGCTCCAGAAGATTTCTGAGATCTGCTTGGCCAATGGGGTCCTGGTGGTCTCGGATGAAATCCACGATGATCTGATCATGCCCGGCTATGAGCATACGGTTTACGCATCTCTTTCCCAAGAAGCTGAACAGAACTGCCTGGTGCTGACGGCTCCCAGCAAGACCTTCAACCTGGCTGGGCTGCAGACCTCCAACATTTTCATCCCCAATGCTTCCCTGCGGGCCCGGTATATGGAATACCTGAAAGAGACCAACCCCAATCCCAAATGCAATATCCTGGGGTATCTTGCTTGTGAGACCGCCTACCGGCACTGTGAGGATTGGCTGGATCAATGTCTCCAGGTCATCGATGCCAACCGGAAACTGGTTATCGGATTCATGAAGCAGAAATTCCCCCAGATCAAAGTCAAACGGCTGGAGGGGACTTATCTGCTGTGGATGGACTGGCGGGGCTTGGGAATCGATTATAAAGAACTGGAACGGATCAACTGCCAGGAGGCCCGGCTTTTCTTTGATGAAGGGTATATTTTTGGAAAACAGGGTGAAGGCTTCGAACGGTGGAACCTGGCCTGTCCCACCCGGTATATCCAGGAAGCCCTGGAACGGATGGAAAAGGCCTATAGAAAATATGTGAAATAGCGGAAAAAAACAAGGGGTGCTGCCCATTGCGGGCAGCACCCCTTGTTTTTTATTTCGCTGTCAATTTTTGCAAAACTCTTTCCAGGACTTCGGCTGCTTGGCCGATGGGTCCTGGTTCCGTATATTCTTCCGGAGAATGGCTGATCCCTTTTACGCTGGGGACGAAGAGCATGGCCGTTGGCAGCTCATGTCCTAGGATCATGGAATCGTGGCCGGCCCAGCTGGGCTGGATCTGATAAGGAATCTTCAGATCCTTGGCCTCCTGTTCAAAGAGATCCATTAGGCTTTGCTCCATGGGCAGGGGCGGGATCTGGTCCAGCTGCTTCCACTGGAATGTGACTTGGAAGGTCTGGGCGATTTTCTGGAGCTCTTCTTGGAATTCCGCCAGAGCCTCATCCATGGTTTGATCGCTGGCAGAACGGATCTCTAGGGACAGCTCGGCTTTTCCCGGGACTACATTCCCGGCGTCAGGGAACACTCGGATATGGCCTACGGTGGCTACATACTGCCGCTGGGAAGCCAGGGCTTTTTCAAATACGGTGGAAATCCACCGGGCTGCTGCCACCAGAGCGTCCTTCCGGTCTTTCATGGCCGTGGTCCCGGCATGGTTGGCCGTGCCGGTGATGGTCACGGTGAAGTGGCGGATGCCCACAATGGCGGAAACGATCCCCAAAGGCAGTTTGGCATCTTCCAGCGCCCGGCCCTGTTCGATATGGAGCTCCAGGAAGCATTTCCCTGGCAGCAGATGGGGGGCAAAAGGATCTCCCTCCAGACCGGCTTCCCGGAGCAGCTGGGACAGGGTCCGGCCTTCTGCCGTCACGAAACTGTCCGGATCCTTTCCTTGGAGTTTTCCGGCTATGGCCTGGCTGCCCAGGCAGGGGGTCCCGAAGCGGGTGCCTTCTTCTTCTGCAAAGGCGATGATGGTCAGCGGCCGGCAGGGACGGAATCCCTTCTCGTGCCAGGCGGCTGCGATGGCCAGGGGGACAGTGATGCCCAGGGCCCCGTCATATTTTCCCCCATGGGGAACGGAATCCAGGTGGGAGCCGGTATACACCGGGGGCAGATCGGCCTCCCCCGGTACGGTCATGAGCAGGTTGCCCCAGCTGTCCCGCCGGCACTGGAGCCCGATGGCTTCTCCATAACGGCGCAGATACTGCTGGGCTTCCAGGAAAGGCTTGGACCAGGAAAGCCGAGTAGTCCCCTGGCCTTTTTCATAGCCAAAAGCCGAAAGAGGTTGGAAGAGTTCTTGCCAGATGGTTTGCAGTGTTTTCATTATAATGACTCCTTTCGTAAGGCCTGTTTCCAGGTCTGGATTGCTTTTTGGAAATCTGCCAGGAGATCCGCTTTGATCTGGGGCAGGTATTTGACAAAGAAAGTGGCGCTGATGGTCAGCAGCAGGCGGCCTTTTTCGTCGTACAAAGGGACGGCCAGACTGCCCACGTCATGGAAGAACTCTTCGATTTCTGTAGCATAGCCGTTTGCCTGGATGACTTTCAGCTGCTCCCGGAGCTCTTTGCTGGATTGGATGCTGCAGGGAGTATAGGCCCGGTATTCCAGCTGTTCCAGCAGGGCTTCCCTGCCATGGGTCACTTCATCCAGGAGCAGCAGTTTGCCGGAACTGGTGGCATGGAGGGGCAGATCCGTGTATTCACTCATGACGATGTAGTAGGCCTGTTTGGTGGGATAGGCACAGTAGACGCTGAAAATTTGATTCTGGTAGACCATCTGGAGACTGGAGGAAAAATGATATTTCTCAGCAACCGCATCCACCAGGGGCTTGAAGAGTTCCACATACCGGTCGATATCCTGCCGGATCATGGAAGCCTTGGTCATAAAATAATAACCCAGTTTGTAGAAGCCGGTTTCCCGGTCCCGGAGGAGCAGCTGGCTTTCCACCAGGGTGTTCACGATGCCCCGGGCGGTATTGATATTCAGTCCGGTCCTCTCACTGATGGCGGCCAGAGGGAGACTGGGCGTCGTAGGGGTGAAGCAGTCCAGGATCTGCACAGCCCGCTGGATGGATTGAATGGGTTTCTGTAACTTTTTTTCCATAAAAGAACTCCTTTGGACAGACATTTTCCTTTATTAGAGTAACACAAAAGATTTTGATTGACAAACAAGAATATTGGTGATATAAAATCTGTATAAAACTACAATGCAAAAATAAAAACGACAATGTAGTTAATCAGAAGCGAATCACTAGGGTAATGCGGCGTAGGATTTACTATTTTGAAAAAGGGGAGAAAAAAATGGCAGAAAAACAAGAAAAGCAGTTTACCCTAAAAGAAAAGTTGGGGGCGTTGGGACCTGGGTTTCTGATCGTAGGCTCCTTCATCGGGCCGGGGACGGTCACCAGTTCCACCAAGGCCGGGGCTGATTACGGATTCCAGTTATTTTGGTGCATCATCTTTTCAGTCATCGCGGTCATTGTGATGCAGGGGATGGCGGCCCGGCTGGGAATCGTGACCCAGATGGGACTGGCCCAGAACCTGGTGAAAGATTTTGAGAACCGCCCTGTGCTGCGGACTCTGCTGTGCGGCCTGGTAGCTGTGGCCATCACCATTGGCGGGTTTGCCTATATGAGCGGCGACCTGACCGGGACGGCCATCGGCATCAGTGCCCTTACAGGGATTTCCACCCGGATCATCGCTCCCGTATGGGGCCTTTACATCCTGCTGCTCCTGAGCTTTGCTGGAGATGCCCTGAAATACTTGGAAAAAACTGCTGGGGGCCTGCGTCATCATCATGGCGGTGGTGTTCCTGGTGACCATGTTCGTGGTGAAACCGGATCTGGGGCAACTCCTGGCCGGCTGTGTGCCCAGCATTCCCAAGGGCGGCCTGATGACCTGTCTGTCCCTGATCGGGACCACTGTGGTGCCCTATAATATGTTCCTCCATGCAGCTTCTGCCAAACGGACCTGGCACAGCACCGATGAACTGCCCCTCTGCCGTTTCGGGACCAATGTCCCCATGATCATCGGCGGCATCGTCACCGGCGCCATCATGGTGACGGCTGCAACGGTCATGCTGGGGATGCCTGTCCGGAACGCCATGGATATGTCCATCCAGCTAGAACCTACCCTGGGGACCTTTGCCAAACCTTTCATGGCCATCGGTCTGGTGGCTGCTGGGGTTTCCAGTGCCGTCTGCACGCCCATGGGGGTTTCCTATGTATTGGCCGGTCTTTTCGGCTGGGAAACCAACCGCAGTGACAAGCGGTATACCATCACCAACTTCCTGGTCCTGTTGACCGGCATCATCATCGCCGGTGCTGGGTTCAACCCCATCGCCCTCATCATGGCAGCCCAGATGGTCAATGGTGTGGTACTGCCCGTAGTGGTAGGCGTGACCATTTACTTGACGGCCAGCCGGAAAATCATGGGGCAGTTTGCCAACAGCACCTTGGAAAATGTCCTGGGGGGAGCGATTTTCATCATCTCTCTGATCCTGGGTGTCAGCAGTGTCACCAGTTTGTTGTAAGGAAGGTCTTTGGCCTGACTGTTATATTTTAAAGGAGATGTTTTTGACATGAGAGAAAGCAAGCCTACGATTTATGATCCGAATTTCCTGCCCAATATGATTTACAGCGGGGTGCCGTCCTGGCTGAACCTGTCTGTGATTGAAAACGATGATGATCTGAAGAAGATCGATGCGGCAGTGGTAGGGGTGCCATGGGAAGGTGGCTGCACCATCGGCGGTTATTCTTCCACTACGGAAGGTCCGAAGGCGGTCCGGTCCACTTCCATCCGTTACACCGGGTTCCTGCCGGATTACAATCTGGATTGCTTTGATTATCTGAGAGTGGCAGATTCCGGCGACGTAGCTACCCAGAACGGAAACTATGACTTCACTTTCAAATCCATCCGGGAACGGATCGGCAAACTGGCTGATGCCAAGATCATTCCCATCACCATTGGCGGAGACCATGGGATCGCTTACCCCATCATCAGTGAAATCGCCAAACGGCATCCCAAGAAAGTAGGGGTCCTGCATTTCGATGCCCATCTGGACAACTACTCCCATTTCGGAGATGATGAACTGTCCCGCTGCTCTCCTTTTTATCGGGTATACAACGATCCCAACATGGATCCCACCAAGATTGCCCATATCGGGATCCGGGGGCCCAGAAACCATCGGGAAGAATACAACAACGCCATGAAATACGGCGCCACGGTCATCCGGGCCATCGATGTCCATGAAGATGGCTGGAAAGCTGCCATTTCCAAAGCCCTGGAAGTGGTCAGCAAAGATACGGAATACATCTATATCACCGTCTGTGCAGACAGCCTGGATGCGGCCAACATGCCCCAGGCACCCCAGGATATGGGCGGCCTGACTTCCTATGAACTGCTCATGATGCTCCATGAAGCAGGGCTGGCAGGCGCACGGGGAATCGACTTCGTGGAAACCTATCCGGAAGTGTTCACCCTGCAGACCGCAGCCCATGTAGTCAACTGGGCTTTCCTGTATTACCTGAATGGGCTGGCACAGCATATCAAAGACAGCAAATAAGGCATTCTGGAGCGTTGTCCGGCTGTCTGAAAAACAGAGGTCGGTGTGTGCAAGCAAAAAGGGGAGTGAAAAACTTGAAACCACAAAAAATGGATGAACCGGTTTCCATGTTTGTCCTGTTCGCCCGTTTCTTTTCCATCCTGGCGAAGAACCTGGAAAAGGAATTTGGGGCTAAAGGCCTGGAAATCCTGAAACAAAGCGTCATCGACTGGGGGGTGGCACGGGGCAAAGACATTGCCCGCCGGGCTGCCCAGCGGGGACAGAAGAACGACCTGGCTGCCTACCTGCCCAACTATGATATGGAACGCAGTGAGCTGTTCGGGTACGATACGGAATACGGCAAGGATGAAATCAACCAGGATTTCGACCGCTGTGTATTTGCAAAAACCTGGATGGATGCCGGGGAAGAGAAGTATGGACGCATTTACTGCGAAAACATCGATCCGGCCATCTGCAAGGGCTACAATGAAGATCTGGAATGTGTACATGACCATATCATGTACAAAGACCATCACTGTACCTTCTGTTTCCGAATGAAAAAGAAGGATTGATTCCAACTCTCAACTGGGGTTGTTGCACGTGTGAAAACCACACACGTGCAACAACCCCTTCGTCATAGGTCAGACGTCATATGTCATACGCTTTTGGAAATCAATTCTGTCAAATTGATTTTGAAATTTTAAAACCTGTTATAAGATTCAACTGGTTTTCTTACATTCGGAGCCAGCAGAACTGGCTTCCATCGGCCTATGACGTATGACTTATGACGTATGACGGGGCTGCTGC
>CAJMQS010000053.1 GCA_905215645.1 uncultured bacterium | reverse complement strand
GCGTATGACGTATGACCTATGACGTATGACGGGCTGTTGCTCATGCAACAGCCCCATTTTTACGAGGTACCACCCATGTTCGACATTCACTCCCACATCTTATATAACATCGACGGGGACGACGGATCCCGCAGCGAGGCCATGTCCTTGGCCATGCTCCAGCAGGCAGCGGCGGCCGGCACCACGGATCTTTTTGCCACGCCCCATTTCCACCGCCGGGGCATCTGTCCCAACTGGGACACCATCACGGAACGGCTGGCCCAGCTCCAGCAGCAGGCCGACGCTGCCCAGATCCCCATCCGTCTCCACAGCGGGGCGGAGGTGAGCCTGGATGCGGACACCCTGAACTATCTGCCCGGCCCTGGAGAACACCGGGACTGCTGTTTGGCCGGCACTGCCTATCTCCTGGTGGAGCTGCTGCCCACCGCTGCGCCCCTGGAAACCTGGAATCTGCTCTACCAGCTCCAGCTCCGGGGCTATCTGCCCATCCTGGCCCATCCGGAACGGTATAAGGCCATCATGGCGCAGCCGCAAGTGGTCCGCCAGTGGGTGGAAAAGGGCATCCTGCTCCAAAGCAACCTGGGCAGCTTTACCGGGGACTTCGGAGAAAGTGCCTGCCGCAGCGTCCGTTGGCTCTATGACCGAGGGATGATCCACTTCCTGGGCAGCGATGCCCACCGCACCGACTGGCGCTGCCCGGATACCCGGAAAGCCCAGGACGCTGTCCGTGCTCTCCCCGGGGGAGCCGCCTTCCTGGCAGACTGCGATGCTCATGCCCAGCTGCTCCTCCAAGGACGGGTGTTCTATCCCAATCCGCCCCATGAACCGCCAAAGAAAAAACGAGGTTTCTGGTCCCGCTTTTTCGGCTGACTATTTTCTGGGGAGTTTTTTGCCCAGCTCTTTTGGTACAATGATGGTGCAGAAGAAAAGGGCCTCCTCCCCGGGACAGCCAATTCCGAGCAAATGACAATGAAATTCACGGAAAAGACACAAAATAGCCTTAAATTTTCATATTCTTTTCATTTAATCCATTTTTCCATTGCAAAAGTAATCCAATCTTGCTATACTACAGTCATATGGTCTTATACAAAAGTATATACCGATTTAAAACAAGCTGCCTGTAAAATATGGATAAATGTAGTCAACTGTCAACTGAATAAAGCACTTGCGAACAATCTTTCGGGGGGGGTACAGGCGTTTCCTGTACCCTCTTTTAGTTTGTCCTAAAAAGGAATGGTTCTCTTCAAAAAGAATATCGTTTACAGAAATTGATTCCAATGAATACAGATAGATCCAAAGGAGGTCCCATGAAACAGAAAATCCTGGCCATGGCCTTTGCCCTGGCTTCCCTCACCCTGCCGGCAGCAGCCCAGGAATATACCCTGCGCCCCGGCGACCAGCTGAACATCGTCGTCGTCCAGGAGCAGGATATCAGCTCCAATCTCCAGAATTCCAAGGAGACGCCCTATACCGTCCGGCCTGACGGCACCGTTTCTTTTCCCTTGGTGGGAGAAATCCGGGCCAGCGGCATGACCGTAGACCAGTTCACCCAATATCTCCGGGACGGCCTTTCCCGGTACTATGTGGAACCGGACGTGACCGTGAACATCGTCCAATTGGGCGGCATCCGGGTCCATGTGTTCGGGGAAGTGAAGAAACCCGGCACCTATGAACTCACCAAGAGCCATACCATCATGGATGCCCTGGGGGCCTCCGGAGGCTTCACCTGGGATGCGGCCAAGAAGAAGGTGTTCCTGATTCACCAGGACGACACCAACAAGGCCATCAAGATCAACCTGAACAACATGCTGAAGACCGGCAACTTGAAGGACAACCTGGAACTGAAGGAAGGGGACATCCTGTATCTCACCAAGAACGGCCGGATCGACTTTGCCCGGGATATTGCACCGTTCTTCAGTACTGCCTATATGATTTCGGAAATCAAGGACAACAACGATTAAAAGGAGAACCATCTTGAACGAACAGGAAATCGATTTACGGGAATTGTGGCAGATCGTCCGTGCCAACCAGAAATGCATCGCCAAGATCACCGGCGGCTTCCTGGGCCTGGCCGTGGCTTATCTCCTCATTGTCCCCAATACCTATCAATCCACAGCCCTGTTGCGGATCAAACAGGAAAAAGGCCTTTCCAGTTCCATCATGGAACAGCTGCCCCTGGGCAATGCCCAGCTCACCAAACAGCAGATGAACACCCATGCGGAGATCCTCAAGAGCCGCCATGTGGTGATCCCGGTGATCCAGCAGACCGAAGAAGAGAAGGACGGCAAGTATCCCCGTTACGAAGACTATGTGAAGAGCCACATCATCACCAAGCCCTATAAAGATACGGAAATCCTGGAAGTGGACGTCACCGGCAAGAGCCCGGAACAGGCCCAGGAGGCCAATCAGCTCTTGGTCCAGGGCTTCTTGGACCGGCTCACGGAACTTTCCCATGCGGAATCCGCCGCCACCCGGGAATTCCTGGAACAGCGGGTGAAATCTTCCAAAAAGGAACTGGATGACGCGGAAACCAAGCTGAAAGACTACCAGGTGAAGCACAAGATCTTTTCCACCGACAACCAGATGAAGAGCCTGGCGGAACGGATCACTGAACTGGACAAGGCCAAGGCCCAGAACAAACTGGATATGGAGACCGCCCAGGCAGCCCTAGGGTCCATCAACGGCCAGCTTTCCGATGCCGGGGCCTCCATCGCCGACAGTCCCTCCATCCAGCAGGCCAAGAGCAAATTGGTGGATCTGGAGACCCAGAAAGCCGGCTATATGGGGAAATACACCAGCGAGAACCCTAAGATGAAGGAAATCAATCGGCAGATTTCAGGGGCCCGCCAGAGCCTCCGCCGGGAAATCCAGGCCATCATCGCCCAGAAGGCCCCGTCTTCCAGCAGCGTCCAGCAAAAGCTCCTCAGCGACAAATTCACCAATGAGGCACTGATCGCCGTAGCCGAAGGGAAGAACCAGGCCATCGACCAGCTGGAAAAAAAGAATGCGGAAGAGATCGCCAAGCTGCCCCAGACCCAGCAGGGTTACCTGCAGGTGAAACGGGACGCGGACGTGGCCCAAGAAATCTACGTGATGCTGGCCAAACGGCTGGAAGAAGCCAAAGTAGCGGAAGTCATGGTGCCCACCGAAGTCCAGGTGGTGGACGAAGCCACCCTGCCCGATAAACCCATCAAACCCCGGAAACTGCTTACCTTGGTGCTGGCCCTGTTCCTGGGCCTCTTTGGAGGCACTGGCTTCACCATCGCCCGGGCCCTGCTGAACCGGAAGATCCGCACCGCTGCCGATGTGGAACAGTATCTGGAACTGCCCGTCCTGGGTGTGATCCCGGAAGCCAAAGGAGCGGAAAAGCAGGAAGAAGAAGGCTTTTGGGCCGGATTGCGGAGGAAATTATGGAAGAAATAAAACTCATCGTGGAAAATGATCCCAAGTCTCCCATCGCTGAGACCTACCGGTCCATCCGGACCAATCTCCAATTTGCCGGAGCCGGACGGGAACTGAAGTACATCTGCTTCACCTCCAGCGTACCGGGAGAAGGGAAATCCACCACCATTTCCAACCTGGCCCTGACTTTGGCCCAGGATGGGAAGAAAGTCCTCCTGGTGGACTGTGACCTGCGGAAACCGGTCCAGCACAAGATCTTCGGGGTCATCAACCAGGGTGTCACCAACTGCCTGGCTCAGGGCGTCCCCTTTGCTCAGGTCCTCCATCCCGAAGTCTTCCACAACCTGGATCTTTTGACCAGCGGGCCGGTGCCCCCCAATCCTTCCGAGCTCATCGGATCGGAAAAGATGGATCAGCTGCTCCAGCAGGCCGGAAAAGGGTATGACTACGTACTCATCGACCTGCCCCCGGTGCTGGCCGTCACCGATGCGGCCCTGTTGGGGAACCTGGCAGACGGCGTGGTCCTGGTGGTCCATTCCGGCCAGGTGGCTCCGGAAGAAGTCCAGGAAGCCAAGAAACGCCTCCAGGCCGGCAAAGCCAACATCCTGGGGGTCGTCCTCAACGGCGTTCCCCGCCAGCAAAGCGGCTATGGCTACGGATACGGCTATTATTACTACGATTATTACGACGAGAACCACGTGAAGCATACCAAGAAGAAAGCGAAAAGCAAGGAGTGATCCGTGGGGGATGACCAGGACCGGCGCAGCTGTGTCGCCCGGTCAGCCCTGACCACGACTCACGATGAACGATGAACGAACAGGAGGTCGGACCCATCCATGAATACGTCCATGATCAAAAAAATACAACAGGAGCTGCTGAATGGACTGGATGTCCTGCTGGTCACCGGGGCCTTCTGGCTCTGCTGGCAGCATTTCTACCAATATCGCATTGCCCATCCTTTTTACTACCTGGGCAACCTGATCATGGTGTTCCTGTTCGGCATCTTCTATTATTCCATTTCCCATCTGTACAACGGCTATACCCTGCCCATCAGCCGGATCTATGAACTGATCTACAGCCAGACCCTGGCTGCCCTGCTCAGCGACGGGATCCTGTACCTCATCACCCTTTTGGTCAACCGGCACTACATCACCTTCCTGCCCTTTGTGCCCACCCTGCTGCTCCAGTTCTTCCTCATCGTAGGGTGGACCGTGGCAGCCCATCAGTGGTATTTCCATCAGTTCCCGCCCAAAAAGACTGTGGTGATCCTGGGCCAGGGCCAGAATGTAGATGGCCTGGTGAAGCAGTACGGCATGGACGTCCATTTCGATGTCCAGTCCGTAGTCCCGGTGGAGGAGTGCCTGAAAGACATCCCCGGCACCATCGGCCATGCGGAAGTGGTGTTCTGCTGCGGCCTCCGGAGCCATACCCGGAACCAGGTGGCAAAATACTGCGTGGCCCATAAAATCGGCACCTATGTGATTCCCCGGATCGGGGACGTGATCATGGACAGCGCCCGGAAAGTCCATCTCTTCCACCTGCCCATGATGGCCGTCCAGCGCTACAATCCCTCTCCCGAATACCTGATCCTGAAACGGGCTTATGATATCGCCCTTTCCCTGGTGGCCCTGGTGCTCTTTGCTCCCATCATGGCCGTTGTGGCCGCAGCCATCAAAATGACCGATGGGGGAGACATATTCTACCGCCAGGCCCGTCTCACCAAAGACGGCAAAGTGTTCCAGGTATTGAAATTCCGCAGCATGCGCATGGATGCCGAAAAAGACGGCGTAGCCCGGCTCAGCACGGGAGAAAACGATCCCCGGGTCACCAAAGTGGGCCGCTTCATCCGTGCCGTCCGCTTCGACGAACTGCCCCAGCTCCTGAACATCCTCAAAGGCGACATGGCCATCGTAGGCCCAAGACCCGAACGTCCGGCCATCTCCGCCCAGTACGCCCAAGCCATGCCCGAATGGAACCTGCGGCTCCAGGCCAAATGTGGCCTCACCGGCTACGCCCAAGTCTACGGCCAGTACAACACCACCCCCTACGACAAACTGCTCCTGGATCTCATGTATATCGCCAAACCCAGTCTGTTCGAAGACTTCAAGATCATCTTCGCCACGGTGAAAATCTTGTTCATGAAGGAGAGTACCGCTGGGGTGGCCGAAGGACAGGTTACGGCGGAGGCTGAACCGGTGCATGTACGGGAGAGAATGAATGGGTGAGAAATATTCGGTCCTTATGTCGGTCTATTATAAAGAACAGCCGGAGTATCTCCAACAGAGCATGGAAAGCATCCTCCATCAAACGATACCCACCAGTGATTTTGTCCTGGTCTGCGACGGACCGTTGACACCAGAACTGGATGCCATCATTGAAAAGATGCAGCAGCTGTTTGGAACCGTTCTCCATGTCCATCGTCTGAAAGAAAATGGGGGGCTGGGAAAAGCCCTGAATGCCGGGCTGGAACAGTGTAAGTATGAACTGGTGGCCCGTATGGATTCTGATGACATAAGCCGTCCGGAACGCTGTGAAAAGCAGCTGCAGGTTTTCACTGAACATCCAGAGTACAGCCTGGTCAGCGGCATTGTGGAAGAATTTGATGGAGATATCCATAACGTGACAGGCTGCCGAGTTGTCCCCGAAACTCAACAGGAAATCCTCCAGTTTGCCAAAAAGAGAAACCCCTTCAATCACCCCTGTATCATGTACAAAAAAAGTTCCGTACAGGCTGTAGGAAGCTATCAGGATTTCTACCTGTTGGAAGACTACTACCTCTGGATCCGTATGCTGCAGCAGGGATATTTGGGCTATAACATCCAGGAACCTTTGCTGTGGATGCGGGCCGGCAGTGCAATGTACAAACGGCGGGGTGGGTGGAAGTATGTGGAATCCCAGCGAAAGCTGTTTGGGTATATGGCAAATAGCGGGTTTATCAGCCAGACAGATTACTGGATTCAGAGCATAGTAAGGCTGGTTGGAGCGGTTATGCCCAACAAGCTGCGGGCTTTGGTATTCAAGAAAATATTGAGAAGGCAAACAGGTAAGGAAAATTGCCATGCGTAGAATTGCTTATGTTATCAATTATATTGTGAAAGGCGGGCCCAGTGCGGTAGTCATGAATATGATTCATAATTTGGACCGTACACGATTTGAACCCGTTTTAATTACGCTCTTTGAAGGTAATGATCCGAGAATTATTGTTAATGAAAAAAAAGCAGGGCTCCAAATTATTGAGTGTAATCATAAAAACCGTTTGCAATTCTTGCTCCATGGTCTTTTTGAGTATAAAAAAATCATGGAAGAACATCAAGTTGATATCATACATGGCCATGGATTTATCCCTGACATCATGAATGCCAGATTAGGGAACAAGTTCAAAACGATTAGTACAGTTCATAATATCATGTTTGAAGATTACCTGATGAACTATGGAAGGGCTAAAGGCTCAATCTACTGCCAGATGCATTTATGGGCTATGCGGCGATTGGACCAGGTTATTTGCTGTTCCAAAGCTGTGTATGATGTTATGAAAAAACACATTCCTGGATGTCAATATATTGAAAATGGGATTGAAGATTTTGAGTATCCTTGCCATGTTTCTCGAAGCGACTTACATCTTCCAGAAGATTCCATTGTGTTTTTATATGCGGGGTATTTAATCCAGCTAAAGCGAGTTCCTTTTTTAGTGGAAAACTTTGTAAAATGCCATGGGCCTAAAGAATACCTGCTGATTTTAGGAATGGGAGAGGATGAAGATTTATGTAAGTCACTGGCAGATAATCATGTTATTTTTGCCGGCTTTCAGACGAATCCCTATCAATATATGGCGATTTCTGATATTTATACTTCAGCGTCTTCTTCTGAAGAATTTTCCATTTCTGTTCTTGAGGCCATGCACTGTGGGTTAGGATTGCTTTTGTCAGATATTCCTTCTCATAGAGAAGTACTTGAGGGAACATCTGGGCTTTATGTGGGAGAGCTGTTTTCTGAGGATAACTTTGCTGAGAAATATGTTAAGTTGGTTCAGTCGATTTCAAAGATTGATAAGGGGCTTATTCGGGAACACCAGAGGAAAAATTTATCTGCTAAGGCAATGATGGATTTATATAATAAGAAATATAGTCAACTATAATTGCTTTGAGTTGTAAGTCAGGACGGAAACAAATATAGTCTTAGTAAATTAATGGAGAGGTGATTTTCCAGTGATAACATATTGGAGTGCTAGTTTTATTTCCGTTTTAATGACATGGTTTGTTACTCATATAAAGCAGAAAAATAACAGATTTTATTTACCCATGGCTGCATTTTTTTCATCTTTTCCTTTAATTTTTATTTCTGCTATTCGATATAATGTTGGTGCTGATTATATGCCATATTATCGATATTATATGGATGTTATTGCTGGAGCTGGTCAGGGGAGATTCGAAATCTTATATTATGGATTAAACTTATGCTTAGCTTTTTTTAATATGGATTTTCCTTGGCTTTTCTTTTTTGTAGCAGTATTGTTTTTGTGTCCAATTTATATAAGACTAATAGAAGATTCACCTTACCCCGGAATAAGTGCCTTTCTAATAGTAGGAATGACTTATTATTTCTATTTTTTAAATGGGGCACGGCAAATGATTGCAGCTGCGTTTTTAATAGCAAGTGTTCCATTCGTTGCTAAAAATAAGTTTCTCCCTTTTGCTTTATTGGTGCTGATTGCTACTGGATTTCATACTACGTCAATCATTTTTTTAGGAATATATTTATTGGTGCGATTAAACTTTGGAATCAAACTTTTGGCGGGGTTGACTACTGTTGTTTTTGTTTTTGCACAGACTATAGGTAATATAGGAAATCAAATTATTGCCAGTTTCAGTTATTATGAAACATATTTAGATTCTGTTTATGCAACACGAGGACAGGGTTATATTGTACTATGCATGAATATCTTGATTACTATCTTTTGCACAATCTTTTATCAGAGAGGCAATAAACTATATAAGGGTTACTATACTATGCATATCATTTCATTATGGGCTTCTGCTCTAACTGGTACAATTGTATTGATTGATCGATTTCGTATGGTGTTTGGATTAGCTGACATTATTCTCATACCGATGGCAATTCATCAAATCCATAATAGAAATTTGAGAATTGCTACAGCATTTGCTTTTGTATTACTGTATTTTATTTATGCGACTTATACGGCAATAGTTCAAAATAGTAATATGGTTTTGCCATATCAAACAATTTTTAGCTGAGGTAAAAATGAATAACAAACAATTGACTGTAGTTGTTCCTATTTATAATGTAGATAAATATTTAAAAAAATGTATAAACTCTATTTTGAATCAGACTTTTAAAGTTAGTGAAATTATTTTAGTGGATGATGGATCGTTAGATGAAAGTGGAATAATTGCTGATGAATATGCATCTCAGTATAAGCAGATAAAAGTAATCCATCAAATTAACGGCGGACTTGCGGCCGCAAGGAATACAGGAATCGATGCAGCAACCCAAAAATATATTGCTTTTGTAGACTCTGATGATTATATTGAACAAACAATGTATGAAAAATTGATGACAAACTTAGAAAATGAAAATGCAGATATATCCATTGGTGGCGTTTGGATTGAATCTGAAAACGGAGAGGGCTATTCACCTTATCCGCATAATATTAGAAAATTATGGAATAAGCTTGAAGGACTAATTGAATTAAACAGTTTTAAATATTTTAATATGAGTTTTTGTGATGCTATTTTTAAAAAAACATTATTCGAAGAAAGAAAATATGGAGATGAAGGACTTCGCTTTCCAGAAGGAAAACTTTGTGAAGACTTCTATTTGATGCATAAAATCATAGCACGAGCAGAGAAAATCGTATATACATCTGAGCCATTTTATCATTATGTGCAGCGACAAAACAGTATTTCAAGAAATATAAAAATAAATACAGCACCAATGGATGCTTCACTAAATCAACTAGAGTTTTACAAAAGATGGTTTCCTGAATTAACTAATATCGCAGAAACTGCCGTTTTTTTTGCTCATGCAAGCATATATACTTCTTATTGTCGATCCGGTCAAGAATGTCCTCATGAATTAATGGAAAAAATTAATGATTCATGTGACAAGTATTTATTAAGTGTAATGCTTAACAAGCATATTCCTAAGATAAAAAAATTACAAGCATTAATATTTTTATTTTCTAAAACTTTGTATAAGGCCATTGTAATCAGAAAATCTCATCGCTGAACCATAATACAATATTTACCATTTTCAGTAGGGGGGGTATTTAAAGTGAAAGCAAGCGTTATCACGTTACACACAGTAGATAATTATGGTTCCGCTATGCAAACTTATGCTACAAAAAAGGTCCTGGATAAGTTTGGATATACAGTAGAATTTATAGATTATTGGCGAAAAGATAATCTTCCAGAGTACCGTGCAAAACAACTCTTACAAAGTAGGATTTTACAAAAATTTAAATTTCTATGGGGAATTAATAAGTATAGCCAAAGAGTAGCTACTTTAACTCTTTCGTTAATCTTAAAGAATAGAAAATCTGTCATGCAAAAATTTTTAGAAAAACATATACAGTTAACCGATTGTAGGTATAATTCATATGATGAATTAAAAAAAAATCCACCATTAGCTGATATTTATATTACTGGTAGTGACCAAGTTTGGAATAAAATATGGAATCAGGGGATAGACAAGGCATATTTTTTAGATTTTGCTCCTGCAGGTAAACCAAGAATTTCTTTTGCTGCAAGTATAGGTAGAAATCATTTAGATGAAGACGAAATATTGGAAACTATGAAGTTACTGAAAAAATATGATGCAATTTCTGTAAGAGAACAGTCTGCTGTTGATTTATTGAGTTCTATGGGAATCCCTTCAACGCTTATTTTAGATCCTACTTTGATGCTCAAGGCTGAAGAGTGGAAAAAAATCGCAGTAAAAGTTGAATTTGACAGGCCATATCTTTTGATATATCAATTAAATCCCAACCCACAAATGGATATATATGCGAAAAAAATAGCGCAAAAAAAGGGTTGGGATGTTGTACGAATTGGTTTTGGAACTGCTGATAAAAAGAAGTCCGGAATCTGTATTATGTTGCCGTCCGTAGAAAAATTTCTAGGGTTATTTTTTGGAGCTAGTTGTGTGTTGACGGATTCTTTTCACGCTACAGCTTTTTCATTAAATTTGGGAATTGATTTTATTAGTGTTATGCCACCACGATTTGGAACTAGAATTGAAAGTATTTTAGAATTAACGGGTACGCATGAAAGACTCCTTAAAAATTTTAATGATTTTAGAATCTGTGAAAGATCTATTAATAAAGAACATGTCTATAATATACTTGAAAAAGAACGTCAAAAAGGAATATTATTTTTACAGGAGAATTTAACGAGAGGAGTATCAATATAGAGAATGGATTTGATTTCAGTGATTGTGCCAGTATATAATGTTGAAAATCTAATCGAAAGATGTGTAAAAAGCATTATAGCGCAGACATATTCAAACATTGAAATTTATTCTAGTTGATGATGGATCCAGCGATAGCAGTGGATTAATTTGTGATAAATTGGCATTATCTGATTCTAGAATTGTAGTTATACACAAAAAAAACAGCGGGGCATCTGCAGCACGTAATGTAGGATTAGATAAAGCCAAGGGGCAATATATTGGGTTTGTTGATAGTGATGATTATATAGAACCTCAAATGTATGAGTCTCTTTTGCTAGGATTAAAAAAATATGATACTGATATTTCATGTACGGGAATAATTAGGGAGTATTTGGATGGAAGGAATAAACATATTATCCGCTGCCCATCTGAAATAACGGTATTCTATAGCGAAGAAATTATTCATGAAATACTTTTGGCAAGATATGTTGGGAGTAGTTTATGTACAAAATTATATAAAAGAGCATGTTGGGAGAATAAACGACTTTCTGAAGGGGAAATTAATGAAGATGTAAAAATAATATTTGATTTATATTATGGAAAAACAATGGTTCATATTGCAAATGCTATGTATCATTATATTTCTAATCCTAAAGGCGTAACACATACCCTTTCTGAAAAAGAACTTATGGTTGCTTTGAAAAATGCAACATACTTTCTAGATATGGCAAAATCGCAATATCCTAATTTAATGTATGATGCTATATATTATTTAACAGATACTGCTAAAGTTATTTTGATGCAAAACGAGATCTCTCATGAATCTGAATTATATAAATGCAGTAAAGATATTTTTAGTAAGCATTGGAGAGTATTAGGATGGGATTATAGGAGTATATTATTGCGATCACATTTATATCATTTTTGTAAAAAGATAATGCGAGGAAAATAGTGTGCCTAATTTTGAAAAAAGAAATAGATATCTTGTCAAAAATACTGCAATATTTGCAGTAGGAAATTTGGCTCCAAAGATAATTGCATTTTTTATGGTGCCCATTTATACTAATGTATTAAATACTTCTGAATATGGAATAGTTGACTTAATAAATACTATTTCAATGATAGCAATTCCTTTCTTGATTCTCAATATAAGTGAATCTATTATGCGATTTTCATTAGATAAAGGGGCCGATTATAATAAGATAATGAGCGTTGGATTAGTAATTGCATTATTATCAGTATTAATAGGCTTTTTTTTCATTCCAATATCAAGATCTTTTGATGGAATTAAAGATTATGTTTGGATGATTTATTTTTATACTATATCATTAGGGTTGAGTCAAATCTTTCTAAGTTATTTACGGGGAACCGAAAGGCTTATTCAATTTTCCATTGGTAATATTATACAGACTTTGGCTATTGGTGGGCTAAATGTATTTTTTTTATGCAATTTAAAATTACAGATAAAAGGTTACTTTGGAGCTTATATTTTAGCTAATTTGATTACTTGTATTTATGCATTTTGGATAGGTAATATAAAAAATGTAATTCGAAATTTTAATATTGATACGGCCTTAGCAATTAGAATGATTAAATATTCTTTTGTTCTTATCCCTAATACCTTTATGTGGTGGATTATAAATTCATCAGATCGAATTATGGTTACTGCAATGATAGGAGCTGCTACTAATGGTATTTATGCTATCTCCTATAAAATACCATCTATGATTCAAATTTTTTCTAATATTTTCAATCAAGCATGGACATATTCAGCTATAAGAGAAAATGAGAGTGAAGATAGAGATGAATACAGTAATAAGGTGTATTATAGAATAACGGCAATGGCGTTGATGTCTGGAGTAGGGATTTTAGCAATTATTAAACCTTTTTTGCATTATTACGTAAGTGCAGAATATTATATTGCATGGATGTATACGCCATTTTTGATTATTGGATATGTCTTTATTACGATGGGGGCTTTTTTAGCAACTACATATACTGTCAACAAAAATAGCAAAGGGTTTTTATTTTCTAGTTGTTGTGGAGCTGTGATAAATGTAATATTAAATTTCTTGTTAATACCTATATTTGGAATTAATGGGGCAGCGATATCTACTGGTATCAGTTACATAGCAGTTTTTATATATAGAGTTATAGATACTCGAAAATATTTTAAAATAGACATTTTTAACAAACGACATTTAATGGCAATAGGGATTCTTCTTTTGGCCTCAGTAACTATATATATTAATTCTATCTTGGGACAAGTTTTATTGATTGCAGAAACTGCTGTGCAATTCGCTATTTTTACTGATATATGGAAACCCATAGTGAAATTTATTTATAAAAAGGAATATAAATAAAATGTATTGGAGAAAACATGCAAATATTAAATAAATTACATACAGTTTGCCAAACTAATCAATGTGCAGGATGTATGGCTTGTGTGGATATATGTCCGCATAATGCAATATCTATTTTAGATAGTAAAAAATATATGAATGCAGTTATTGATACTGAAAAGTGTATTCAATGTAACGCTTGCAATAATGTATGCCAACAAAATCACCCGGCTAATTTAAGAGAACCTTTAGTATGGTTGCAAGGATGGGGAAATGGTTTGGCACGTGCTACAAGTTCTTCTGGTGGTTTTGGTCAGACAGTCATGGAAGTTGCCTTAGATAAAAATTTCTTAGTAGCAGCTTGTCGTTTTTATAAGGGCATTTTTCAATTTAATATGATTGAGGATAAGTGCGATTTAAAACTTTATGTAGGTTCTAAGTAGGCGGATTGTCAAGCCAAGTGCAACACCTTCGAGAAATAGGCTTCATATGGTG
>CAJMQS010000052.1 GCA_905215645.1 uncultured bacterium | reverse complement strand
TTCTTTCCTTGGGCCGCTGACCGTTGACAGCTGACCGCTGACAGGCTGCGCAGCAGCCCTTACTTGTTCATAAACACCGGTTTCCGTTTTTCCAGGAACGCCTTCATGCCTTCCTTCTGGTCCAGTGTGGCGAAACAGGTCCCGAACACCTGGGCTTCGTAGCTGAGGCTGGATTCCAGATCCATGCTTGCACCCCGGTTGATGGCATCCTTCGCGCTGGCAATGGCGATAGGTGCTTTTTTCATGATCTTCCGGCAGATTTCTTCACAGGCAGGGATCAGCTGATCCGGTTCCACCACCCGATTCACCAGGCCGATCCGGAAAGCTTCCTGGGCATCCACCATGGCACCGGTATAGATCATTTCCTTGGCATAGCCTTTCCCGATCAGACGGGACAGGCGCTGGGAGCCGCCGAATCCAGGGATGATCCCATAGTTCACTTCCGGCTGGCCGAATTTGGCTGTGGTGGAAGCAAACCGGAAATCGCAGGCCAGAGCCAGTTCACAGCCGCCCCCTAAGGCATAGCCGTTGACGGCAGCCACCGCAACCACCGGCAGCTTTTCAATGGCATCGAACACTTCATGGCCCAGGTTGGAGAAGTCTCTCCCTTCCACTGCCGTCATGGTGCTCATGGCTTTCAGATCGGCACCGGCTACAAAAGCCTTTTCGCCGGCACCCCGGATGATCACTGCTTTGACCTCCGGATCCGTCGCCAAGCGATTGAAGCAGTCTTTCATTTCCTGCAGGGTGGCTGTATCCAGGGCATTCAGGAATTTCGGACGGTTGACAGATACCGTAGTCACTCCGTCATCTGCAATTTCCACCAACAAATTTTTATATTCGTACATGGGTGACACCCCTATTCAGATTATTTCTTGTTGTATTCGTAGAAGCCCTTGCCGGTCTTCCGACCCAGGTATCCAGCTTCCACCATTTTCCGCAGGAGAGGAGCCGGACGGTACTTGGGATCGCCGAAGCCCTTGTACAGCACTTCCATGATGGCCAGTACCGTGTCGTTGCCAATCAGGTCAGACAGCGCCAGAGGCCCCATGGGATGGTTGAAGCCCAGTTTGGCCACAGCATCGATATCTTCTGCACTGGCAACCCCTTCACTCAGGGTGAAGATGGCTTCGTTGATCATGGGGATCATGATCCGGTTGCCCACGAAACCAGGAGCATCGTGAACCTTTACAGGGTTCTTGTCCAGGGCTTTGGCCAGTTCGAATACCTTTTCAAAGGTTTCTTCAGAGGTCCCCAGGCCCTTGGTCACTTCCACCAGCTTCATCACAGGAGCCGGGTTGAAGAAATGCATGCCGATGAATTTGTCCGGACGGGAAGTCCCGGCAGCCAGCATGGTGATGGAAACAGAAGAAGTGTTGCTGGCGATGATGGCATCTTTCGGCATCTTTTCATCCAATTCCTTGAAGATTCCTTGTTTGATCTTGATGTTTTCCGTAGCCGCTTCAATGGCCAGGTGCACATCGCAGTTTTCCGGAGTCAGTTCCACTACGCCGTGGATCCGTGCCAGAGTGGCCTTTTTGTCCTCTTCGGTGATCCGGCCTTTAGCCACACTGTGGGCCAGATTCTTTTCGATGTTCCCCAGTCCCCGGTCGACGAATTCTTGTTTGATGTCCCGCAGGGTAACTTCCACACCATGGGCCGCCATGACCTGAGCGATTCCGCTGCCCATCTGACCGGCGCCGATAACCATGACTTTCTTCAGTTCCATAAGAAAAGATCTCCTTTGCAATAAATTTAGAAATCTCTAAAAATCCAGGAACTTTTCCGGAGAAAAGTCCCTGGGTAAAGGAAGGGCTGGCAAAACACCAGCCCCCCTTGTTCCTTCTTCCTTATCGAAAGAAATTATTTTTTCTTGTCCTTCAGCAGAGCACGGGAAGTCACGATCCGCATAACCTGGTTGGTGCCTTCGTAGATCTGGGTGATCTTGGCATTCCGCATATAGCGTTCTGCAGGGTAGTCCACGGTGTAGCCATAGCCGCCGAAGATCTGTACCGCATCGGTGGTCACTTCCATGGCCACATCGGAAGCGAAGCATTTAGCCATGGCAGCAGCTTCAGAATACGGTTTGCCTTCGTTCTTCAGCATAGCAGCATGGTATACCAGATACCGGGCAGCTTCGATCTTGGTCGCCATATCAGCCATCATGAACTGCAGAGCCTGGAATTTGGAAATAGGCCGGCCGAACTGTTCCCGTTCTTTGGAGTATTTCACAGCGGCAGCCAGGGCGCCTTCTGCAATGCCCAGAGCCTGAGCAGCTACGCCGATACGGCCGCCATCCAGGGTTTCCATGGCAATCTTGAAGCCTTCGCCTTCTTTGCCCAGCAGGTTTTCTTTGGGAACTTCGCAGTCTTCAAAGATCAGTTCTGCGGTGATGGAGGTATGGCCGCCCATCTTGTCTTCCACTTTGCCAAAGCGGAAACCGGGCATGCCCTTTTCCAGGATGAAAGCGGAAATCCCATGTACGCCCTGGCTCTTGTCGGTCATGGCGAATACCACATAGGTATCGGCTTCTTTGCCGTTGGTGATGAAGATCTTGGAGCCGTTCAGGATGTATTTGTCACCCTTCAGGACAGCCGTGGTCTGCTGAGCGGAAGCATCGGTCCCAGCGGAAGGTTCGGTCAGGCCGAATGCCCCTACATGGGTCCCTTCAGCAATGGGAGCCAGATATTTCTGTTTCTGTTCTTCGGTCCCGAACATGTAAATCGGGGTAGCGCACAGAGAAACGTTGGCGCTGAGAGTGATACCGGTACCATCATCTACTTTGGACATTTCTTCCACAGCCAGGATGTAGCTCAGCACATCCAGACCCATGCCGCCGTATTCTTCCGGGAAGCAGATGCCGCAGAACCCGGCTTCACCCATCTTGTCGATCAGTTTCCGATCCCAGATGTGGTTCTTGTCTCTTTCTTCCACCGTAGGAGCCAGGAATTTCTCTGCGAATTCCGCAGCCATATCTTTGATCATCTGTTGGTCTTCAGTCAGGTTAAAATCCATAGTGATATACCTCTTTCCTCTTTTTTCCTTTTGAAAGGATATTTTTTAGAGGGAACCCCGCTTCAGGAAGCAGTGCTCCCTGGATTGCTTAGAGCATTTCCACAACAGCAGCCGTTCCCATACCGCCGCCGATGCAGAGGGTAGCCAGGCCCCATTTCTTGTCTCTGTGTTTCAGGGCATACAGCAGGGTGACCAGGATCCGGGCTCCGGAGCAGCCGATGGGATGGCCCAGGGCGATGGCGCCGCCGTTCACGTTGGTCTTGGCCCAATCCAGCTGCAGTTCCCGGCCCACTTCTACGGTCTGGGCAGCGAAGGCTTCATTGGCTTCCACCAGATCCATGTCTTTGACTTCCTTGCCGGCTTTTGCCAGGGCCTTCCGGCTGGCAGGGATGGGTCCGATGCCCATGATGGCGGGATCCACACCGGCAGAAGCGTAGGATACGATCTTGGCCATGGGTTTGATACCCAATTCTTTGGCTTTGTCAGCACTCATGATGACCAGAGCAGCAGCCCCGTCGTTCAGGCCGGAAGCATTGCCGGCGGTGACGGTACCGCCTTTTTTGAAGGCCGGACGCAGTTTGGCCAGGACTTCCATGGTAGTTCCCTCTCTGGGGAATTCATCGGTATCGAAGACTTTTTCGCCTTTTTTCGTTTTAATGGTCACAGGGACGATTTCTTCCTTGAAGGCACCGCTCTTGATGGCTTCGATGGCTCTCTGCTGAGAACGGCAGGCCACTTCATCCTGGTCTTCCCGGGTGACGCCGAATTTTTCCGCAACGTTTTCCGAAGTGATGCCCATATGGTAATCATTGAAGGCATCCCACAGGCCGTCCCGGATCATCACATCCACCATCTTCTGGTCGCCCATCTTCATGCCCCAGCGGGCTTTTCCAGGGACCGTGAAAGGTGCGTTGGACATGCTTTCCATGCCGCCGGCCACTACGATGTCATTGTCGCCGGCCAGGATGGACTGGGCAGCCAGTTCCACGCATTTCAGCCCGGAACCGCAGACTTTGTTGACCGTAAAAGCAGGGACTTCCACCGGCAGTCCGGCAAAGATGGCAGCTTGTCTTGCAGGGTTCTGGCCCAGGCCTGCCTGCAGTACGTTCCCCATGATGACTTCGTCCACCATTTCCGGCTTCAAAGCAGCCCGATCCAGGGCCTCCTTGATGACTACGGCACCCATCTGAGGAGCAGAGAGCGGGGTCAGGCTTCCGCCAAATTTCCCGATAGCCGTTCTTACAGCACTTGCAATGACAACTTCACGCATAACAAAACCATCCCTTCTAAAATTGAATTAGAAACAAACAGTATTGCATCCATCCGGCAGCTCTCCAGGGGCGTTTCCCTTCCTGCCGCCGCACTGATTGGATCAGGCAAATTGCAATCAGGCTTTTCTTATGGACTTGATTATACACTAATTATAACGCAAAGGGAAGCCTCCAGTTTTCTGAAAATTGGCTGTTTACCATCTGATGAAAAAATTACGAAAAAATGTCCATACCAAGATGGCCCCTACACCCACCAAAGCAAAGCCCAAGAGGGTGGGCAGCAGGAACACCACCCCCAAAAGCAGAGCGGCGGCCACCAGTACCAGCCGGGCATTCATCTTCACCAATTCCCAGATGCCCCGCCACTTGGCCTTCTTGGCCTCTTTTTCCTGCTGCCGGCGCAGATCTTCCCGGTCGTAGACCCTCCAATCCCCATCCCGAGGGCCTTCCTGGCCGGTTTCAATGGTCACCCCTTCAAAAGCATCCCTTTCTTCCGCAGTCATCACCTGGGCTTCCACGTCCTCATTGGGCGTGCCGCAGCCCGGACAAGCTTCCATATCGTCCGGATATTCCAATCCGCAATGCTTACAGATCATAGTTTGACTCCTACACAAATTTGGAAAACAGCATCAGGAATCCCATTTCATCCAGATAACGGGGATCCGAAGGTTCCAGCTTCAGCTGGTTCCGGATTTCCATATAAGCCCGGGTCACATCCCGGTGAGGAATGCCAAAGGTCTCCAGATAGAAAGGTTTCTTCTGGGCTGCTCGTTTCTCATTGATCTCCAGGAAGTTTTCCACCAGGGCCGCCGCCCACACCTGGGCTTCATAAGCCCCCGTATAGGGTTCCGTTTTCTGGAAATCTGCCCACATGTGGCGGAGAAGCCGGATGTCATATTCGCTGCGCCCGCTGACCAAGAGGATCTCCTGGATGATCTTTTCCACCGAGGAAAGCTCCTCCGGAAGGGTGTCCGGCAGATAGTCCAGCTGCTTCGTTTCATAAGGGAAGCAGCAGCCGGCAGGATTTTTCTCCATGAGCCGCAGCACCTGGCGGCAGACCAAGGCATGCCGGGAAAGGAATTCCGACCAATCCGCACCGGGGAGCTGGACATCGAACCAGTCCCGGCAGGCCGTCAGCACCTCCAGGAGCCGTTTCCTTGCCAAGGGCTTCAGGCTGTAGCTCTGGAGATAATTCATTCCCATGCTCCGGTTGTAGAATACATGGCCCATCATGACCCGGTCTTCCAGAGCTGTATCTCCCTCCGGGGAAAAGCTCAGGTAATAAGGTTCTCCTGTCAGGAAATCCCGGCAGACATACCGGTATTCATCCACTGGCTCCTCGACGGTGAAGATGGACAGGAAGCCCATGCACAGTTCGTTCATCAGCTGAGGATAAGCACTGTGTCCGTTTTTCCGGAAATATTCCAAAGGGGTCATATCCCCTTCGATCAAATGGTAGTCGAAGAGGAAATAATCCCAATAGCCACGCCAGAAGGCATCCATCCCGTCATTTTCAAGATCCAGGGTCCCCAAGGCCGTTTCATACAGGGTGACTGACCGTTCAAAATCCAAGTTAAATTCATCCTTCTGGAAAAACTGATGGATCTCTTCCATCACACCATGGAGGGCTTCCCCTGCATTCAGGAACACCCTGCCTTCCGGCGGCGGGGCGCTCCTTTCTTCCCTGGCTTCTTCCCCGGGCAGGTACTCCCCGGTCTCGTCGATGATGGCCAGGGTCCCGTCATCCCGGAGCAGCTGTTCCCTGGCCAGATAAGGAGCCAGGGAACTGGACAGTTTCCCCTGCTGCTTCAGGAACACGAAAAAACTGCCCAAGGTATCCAGGAAATCCCGTACCGAAGCATAGGAAACCTGGAAATCCACCACATTCCGTCCGCACCAGGAAACCAGATCCACAATGTCGTCTTCTGTCATTTCGTCCAGGGTCATTTCTGCGTTTTCTATGTAGATGCACAGCATCACCAGCTGTTCCCACTGATGCTGCATGGCCGGGTCATCCACCCCATGCCACCCCAAGTGCCGGAAGTACGCTTCCACATCTTCCTGGGGCAGCACCATTTCCCAGCCGCTGTCATTGGTGTAAAAATTTTCTATTGCGTCATAGACATTCGGCATTGTTGTCACCTTACTTCATTCTGTTTTCTGTAATCGATCACTTATTCCAAGATCCGGGAAGGACAAAGGTCCACCACCGGGCAGGCCCCGCATTCCGGTTTCCGGGCCTTGCAGATTTTCCGGCCGTGCCAGATGAACCAGTGATGGGCTTCCCCCCATTTGGCCCGGGGGATCAGCTTCATCAGATCCTGTTCCACAGCCAGGGGGTCATTCCCTTCGGAAAGCCCCAGTCGGTGGGCCACCCGGAACACATGGGTATCCACGGCGATGGCTGGCTGGCCGAAAGCCACGCTGAGCATCACATCCGCCGTTTTCCGTCCCACCCCGGGGAGACTCAGGAGGCTTTTCATATCTTGAGGCACTTCCGAATGGAACTCTTCCACCAGTTTCCGGCAAAGGCCCAGGAGGTTCCGGGCCTTAGAGCGGAACAGGCCGCAGTCCCGGATCTTTTCCTCCAGCTGTTCCTGAGTCAGGGCCCCCAGTTTTTCCGGTGTATTGAATTCCGGGAAAAGCCGGGCCGTCACTTTGTTTACCCGTTCATCGGTGCACTGAGCCGAAAGGACCACGGCCACCAGCAGTTCAAAAGGTGACCCGTAATGGAGGGCCGTCCCCTGTCCCCGATAGGTTTCCTCCAGTCCTTTGAGGATGGCCTGCACTCTTTCTTTCTTCCGCATCAGTTGGTCAGGCTCCGTACCGGTGCCGGGATCCGTCCGCCCCGATGGATGAACACATCGGGCTTGAAGGAATTCACGGCGATGATGGGAGCATAGCCCAAGAGCCCGCCGAATTCCACCTTGTCCCCCACCGTCTTGCCGGGCACGGGGATCAGCCGGACGGCCGTGGTCTTGTTGTTGATCATCCCCACTGCCGCTTCGTCGGCGATGACGGCGGAGATGGTTTCCGCAGTGGTATCACCGGGGACGGCGATCATATCCAGGCCCACGGAGCAGACGCAGGTCATGGCTTCCAGTTTCTCGATGGTCAGGGACCCTTCTTCCACGGCAGCGATCATGCCCGCATCTTCAGAAACAGGGATGAAGGCGCCGCTCAGGCCGCCCACATAGCTGGAGGCCATGAGGCCGCCTTTTTTCACCGCATCATTGAGCATGGCCAGAGCTGCCGTGGTACCCGGGCAGCCGCAGGATTCCAGGCCGATTTCTTCCAGGATGTGAGCTACGGAATCCCCTACAGCAGGAGTGGGTGCCAGGGAAAGATCGATGATCCCGAACTGGGTATCCAACCGTTTGGCGGCTTCCTGGGCCACGAGCTGCCCTACCCGGGTGATCTTGAAGGCGGTTTTCTTGATGGTTTCCGCCACTACACCGATATCTTCTCCCCGGACCGCTTCCAGGGCATGTTTCACCACACCGGGGCCGGATACCCCCACATTGATGACCGTTTCCGGTTCCGTGACCCCATGGAAAGCACCGGCCATGAACGGGTTGTCCTGGACCGGGTTGCAGAAGATCACCAGTTTGGCACAGCCCAGGGCATCCTGATCTGCCGTGAGACGGGCGGTCTCCTTCACCACCTGGCCCATTTCCCGGACGGCGTCCATATTGATGCCAGCCTTAGTGGAGCCGATGGCCACGGAAGAGCAGACGATGTCCGTGGTGGCAAGGGCTTCTGGGATGGATTTGATCAGGGTCCGATCCCCGTGGGTATAGCCCTTTTCCACCAGGGCGCTGAAGCCGCCGATGAAATTGACGCCCACCGCTTTAGCCGCATCATCCAAGGCCTTGGCCAGGGGGACATAGCTGTCGGTCTGACAGGATTCCCCCACCAGGGAGATAGGGGTCACAGAGATCCGTTTGTGGATGATGGGCACCCCCAGTTCTGCTTCCAGCTCTTCCCCTACCTTCACCAGGTTCCGGGCTTTATCCGTGATCTTGTCATAGATCTTCCGGGCACAGACCTTCACATCTGGATCCGCACAATCCCGGAGGCTGATGCCCATGGTGATGGTCCGCACATCCAGGTTGTTCTGGGTGATCATCCGGGTGGTTTCCAGTACGTCTTTGATTTCGTAAAACATGGATGGGCCTCCTTAGATCCGGTGCATAGCCGTAAAGATCTGTTCGCTCTGGACCCGGATCTCTACACCCAGTTCCTTGCCCAGGACCGTGGCCTTTTCTTTCAGGTTTTCCACGGAAACCTTTGCATTGTCCAGGTCGCCGATCAGGACCATGTTGAAGAAGCCATCATCGATGTTCTGGTTGATGTTCAGGATATTCACATTGTTTTCAGCCAGCAAGGTGCTCGCCTTGGCAATGATGCCCACTCTGTCCACACCTACGATTGTCATAACGATACGCATAAGCTAACATCCTTTCTCTTTCAGGGACTCCGGGATTTGTTTATACAGGAGTTTACAGTTTATTATACGATAAAATTCCATCAGCTTCAATGTTACTGACAGAATCCACAAGGATTTCACGATTTTCCGCGGAGGGTGGAATAAAAAATCTGTACCATTTTAAACAAACATTTCCCTATATAATGATAAAATTATTCGACTTAAAGCCCATCCTGTGATATGATAGGGGTACAGATCTCTACTGTTTATTTTCAAGGAGGATGGATCATGCAGGAATACAAACCCGTTAAATCTGGGAAAGTTCGTGAAATCTACGATCTGGGCGACAGCCTGATCATGGTGGCTTCTGACCGGATCTCCGCGTTCGACCACATTCTGAAAAACACCATTACCGACAAAGGGGCCGTCCTGACCCAGATGTCCAAATTCTGGTTCGACTACACCAAAGACATCATCCCCAACCACATGATCAGTGTGGATCCTGCGGATATGCCTGAATTCTTCCAGACTCCGGAATTCGCCGGCAAGAGCATGAAATGCCGGAAACTGGACATGATCCCGGTGGAATGCATCGTCCGGGGCTACATCACCGGCAGCGGCTGGGAATCCTATAAAGAAAACGGCACTGTCTGCGGCATCCAGATGCCGGAAGGGCTGAAGGAATGCCAGAAGCTCCCTGAACCCCTCTTCACTCCCAGCACCAAGGCAGAACTGGGCGACCATGATGAAAACATCACGGAAGACCAGTGCGTCACCTACCTGGAAAAGATCTATCCGGGCAAAGGGGCTGAATACACCAAAGCCATCAAGGATGCCACCATTGCCCTCTACAAGAAATGCGCCGACTATGCCTATGAAAGAGGCATCATCATCGCTGACACCAAATTCGAATTCGGCCTGAACGAAAAAGGCGAAGTGGTCCTGGGAGACGAAATGCTCACTCCCGACAGCTCCCGTTTCTGGCCCCTGAAAGGCTATGAAGCCGGCAAGAGCCAACCGTCCTACGACAAACAGTTCGTCCGTGACTGGCTGAAAGCCAACCCGGACAGCGACTACCTGCTGCCCCAGGACGTGATCGACAAGACCATCGCCAAATACAAAGAAGCCTACGAAATGCTCACCGGGAAGAAGTTCGGGGAGTAAGCGAAAAAAGCTGCCGCCCAGTGCGGCAGCTTTTTTTATGATGAAAAAGACGTCAGACCGGCCTTTCAGGCCTTCCAGAACCCAGAAGTCAATTTGTTGGCATTAAAGCAGTACTGACCTACTATTATGGCCGAACAGAGCTGACGTCTGACGTCTCAAGGACCCCTTGGGGGACCGTGTCTGCCTTCTTATCAGTCCCGCTCTGCACTCTGCACTGCCCTGACAATCCACTCCTGCACCGCCCGGGCAGTTTCCGGGTCGAAAGGTTCTCCCGTGCGGTTGTTGTTGGAAATCACCCGCACGGCTCCGAAGGGGACGCCGAACCGGGTTGCCGTTTCCCCGGCTGCAGCAGTTTCCATCTCTTCACACAGAGCTCCTGTAGCTGTTTCCAGCTGCCGGATGGTGTCCGGGCAGTCGTTCCACTGGTCCGCCGAGGCAATGGTCCCCAAAAAGACCTGTCCTTGGGTATAGCGCCCGGCCATCTGGTCCAGCCAGCGGACGGCATCCCGGTCACAGGGATGGTAAAAAGGCCGTTCCCCGGTGAATCCGCTTTCTTTGCTTTCCCCTTCCAGGGCCTCCAGATCCAGATAATAGTCTTTCCCGTACCGGGACTGGAACAAGGCATTGCCATTGAACCAGCGTTCCCCCACCACCAGGTCGAAAGGATGGAGATCTTCCCCATAAGCTCCCGCCGTCCCCTGGTTCAGCACCAAAGCAGGCTGGAAAGCAACGCATCCTACAGCCGTAGCGGCAGCAGCCGCCGCTGTCCCGATCCCGGTCCGGCTCAAGACCACCGGCTGATTCCCCAGCCTGCCTTCCCAAAAGGAAAACGTCCCGTATTGGAAGCTACGGCAGCCGATGAGGGCCGCCCGCAGCTGGGCGATTTCCAGTTCCATGGCTCCCTGCAGTAAAACCGGCTTTTCCTTTTGGAGAAAAGCCGGTTTTTTATGGATCCGTTCCATGGTCTACTCCAAGGTCAGGGCGAACAGGGTATCCACCCGTACGCTGACCGTCAGAACTTTGGGTGCCAGCTGGGTAGGCGTCGCTGCATCCTCCATTTTGTTCATCCGGGCCAGGAGGATAGGCTGGGCTTCCACTACGGAGCTGGAAGGGATGCTGGCCTGGCGGAGCACTCCAAGGCCTCTGCCTCCTGCATTGGCCACCGCCTGGGCGGTGTACCGGGCGTTCTCCACGGCCTGTCCCAGCAGCTGCCGTTTGATCAGGTCTTCATTCTGGAGGCCGAACCGGACCCCATTCAGCCGATTGGCACTTTCCAGACCCTTATCGATGACCGTGCCCAGCTGGTCCAGGTTCCGTTCCTTCACTTCCCAGGATCCGTAGACCTGATATCCCACCAGCTTCTGGGTGCCGTTCTTCTGATATTCGTACCGGGGAGAGACATTGTACCCGGTGGTAGCAATGTCACTGCGGGCCACTCCCTGAGCCAGCATAGTATGGATGAATTTCTGGCTGGCCTGAGCTCCAGCTTCCCGGACTTCCTCCAGCGTAGCTCCCTGTTTCTCAAAGGCGAAATTCACCGTGGCCATATCTGGATCCACCGTACGGCTGGCCGTCCCTGTAATCTGGATGGTGTCCAAAGGCTGGTCAGCCCAAGCCGGTGTGGCGTGGAGGCTGAAGGCCAGGGCCGCTGCTGCAAACAAAGCTCCGATTTTTTTCATAGAATCACCCCATAAGAATTATGTGAATACAGGTATTATAGCACACTTCTGCCGAAAAATGACCACTCAGTCACACTTGTCCTGTTTTTCACCAGCGGACTCCTCCTGGGCTTTCTGCCAGGCCGGACAGTCTCCGCTAAGCGCCCCGTGGCATTCCTTCATACTGTTCCGCTGGGTTTCCACGATTTCCCGGGTCACGTCTCCCAGGGTGATTCCTTTCAAATGGTCCATACACAGCCGGTCCAGATCCCGGTACAAGGCATCGAATACCGAAGACATCCCGCTGCTGATGAAGCAGTTGTTCTCTTCATTGCCACTGCGCCATTTGGTATCCACAAATACGGTCCCCATGCCCTGGGCAATCTCGAACAAGGTGACTTTTTCCAACCCTTCACAGGGACAGTAGCCTCCCACATGGCCTTCTCGGGTGGTTATGATGCCCATTTTCTTCAATTTGCCCATGATCTTCCGGACCCGTGCTGGGTTGGTGCAGATGTTTTCCGCCAGTTCTTCGCTGGAAGCCAGACACCCCCGATGAGACAAATAGACTAACGCATGGACAGCCACAATAAAATCACTTTTCATGATTGCTCATAAAGCAGGCCAGATCAACCCGGCCTGCTCCTTCCTCCTCTTTATTTTTCATTCAAATATTCTTCTGCAAAATGGACGGCCACCGCCCCGTCAGCGGCCGCGGTGATGATCTGCCGGACCGCTTTGGTCCGCACATCCCCTGCAGCGAACACGCCGGGCACAGAAGTCTTGGTATCTTCTCCGGCAACGATATATCCTGCCTTGTCTGTGGCTACCTGGCCTTGGGCCAGGCTGCTTTCCGGCAGCTGTCCGATGGCTACGAATAGGCCATCCGCCGGAAGCACCCGGGTTTCACCGTTCTTCACATCCTTCAGTTCCACGGCCGTAAGCTTCTTGTCCGCCTGGAGCCCGGCCACCACACTGTTCCAGATAATCTCCACACCGGCATCCTTCAGCCGCTGGAGATAGATAGGTGTAGCCCGGAGGGTATCCCGCCGGTGGACCAGGTACACCTTGCTGGCCAGTTTGGCCAGGTACAGGGCATCGCCCACGGCAGTATTACCCCCGCCGTTGACCACGACCACCTTATCTTTATAGAAGCTGCCGTCACAAGTGGCACAGTAAGCCACTCCCCGGTTCACCAGAGCTTCTTCCTGGGGGATCCCCAATTTCCGGGGATGGGCCCCGGTAGCCAAGATCACCGTCTTTCCCAGAAAAGTCCCTTCAGAAGTTTCCACCACTTTAGGATCGGCCAGAAGATCCAGCCGGGTCACATCGGCGTAGACTGTTTCCGCGCCGGCCTTTTCAGCCCCTTCCTGCATCCGTTCTCCCAGTTCGAAGCCGTCCACCACACCGGGAAAACCAGGATAGTTTTCCACGTCGCTGGTGGTGGCCATCTGTCCGCCGGGAGAGAGCTTTTCCAGTACCGCAGTAGAAAAACCGCTCCGGGCTCCGTAAAGGGCTGCCGTATAGCCGGCCGGCCCCCCTCCCACAATCAGGATATCATAGACTTTGCTCATAATACCCCTTTCTCCTGGAGCCAGGTCTTCACCGCTGCCTTAGACGGCGGATTCACCAGCAGTTCGCTGCACTGGCCATCTTTTACCAGCATCAAGCTGGGGATGGTCTCGATCTTGTACTGTTCGGCCAGTTCCCGTTCTTCATCGATGTTCACGCCTCCAAAGGAAACCTTATCGGCGATTTCCATGGCCAGCTGGCCCAGTGCCGGTTTCAGCCGTTTGCAGTAGCCGCACCAGGGAGCGGAAAAGCCCACCACGATGGGTTTGCTGCTTTGGAGCACCTCTTTGTCAAAATTGTCTTTCGTAATATGTAAGAATTCCATCAAAATGACCTCCTTGAAGGATCCGTTGGGATCTTTGATACTGTAATTTTAGCAAATACAGTTAAAAAAGTCAATAGGGCTGTTGCATAAGCAACAGCCCCTTTAGTCGGAAGTCTGGAGTCGGGAGCCTCAGGCCAGGATTCGCCTGACTGGACGGATCCTTTTGATTATGTAAAACCAGAATCGAAATCAATCTGAGCGATCATTTCGTCTAAAGGTTCTACATAGGCGGATTGTCAAGCCAAGTGCAACACCTTCGAGAAATAGGCTTCATATGGT
>CAJMQS010000051.1 GCA_905215645.1 uncultured bacterium | reverse complement strand
TGACGAAGGGGGCTGTTGCATGCGTGAGATTTTCACACATGCAACAGCCCCTTTTTGTTTTATCTTTCGGCCATCAGTCGGTCCGGATCATCCGGTGACTTCTTTCCAGTTTCCCGTTCATATACATTGAAATCGATTTTGCTTTCTGAACCCAGTTCCAGGGCTTTGTTGTAGTACCATTCCTTGAAGTCCAGTTCTTCCATATAGTACTGGAGCTGTTCGATCTGGTCCAGGACAAATTGCCGTTGTTGGCGGATGAGGGCCTGGCGCTCTTTCAGGCTTTCATCGCCCCGCTGGGCCAGATCCGCGTATTCCCGGATGCGTTTGATGGGCATCCCCGTATTTTTCAGGCAGGTCAGCAGATGGAGCCAGCGGATATCCATATCGTTGAAGAGACGGATGCCGTTTTTCCGGTCCACCTGGGGCAGCAGTCCTTCCTTGTCATAATAGCGGATGGCAGAGGGGCTGATGCCGGTGATTTCTGCTGCCTGTGAAATGGTGTAAGACATTGGGTTCTCCTTTTCACTCTCAAATTCAGGAAAGCGATTCTCCCTTCCCTGCAGATGGTTCCATTGTACCACGGCTTTTATGAACTGACTGCTTATTTCAGATACTGACGGTAGAAGGATTCGATTTTGTCGAAGGGGATTACATCCATTTTGTAGTACAGGTCGGTGTGGACGGCGCCGGGGATGATCAGCAGTTCTTTGTTGTTCCCTTTCAGTTTCTTGAAGGCGTCTTCGCTGAAGTACCGGGAATGGGCTTTTTCTCCGTGGATCATCAGCACGGGACTTTCGATTTCATCGGCACGGCTGAGCAGCGGCATGTTCATGAAATCCAGCAGGGAACTGAGGGTGGCGCCGGTGGTGGAGCCGAAAGACCGGGGACTGTAGCCCCGCTTCTCCTGATAGTAGTCATGGTAATCTCTGACGAACTGGGGGGTGTCAGCGGTTACTTCCGTGGGAACGCCACCGGCCATTTTGTAGGTGCCGTTCCGGTAATCTTCCGTGCGCTGGGCACTGATGGCCTTCCGGGCGGCCATCCGTTCCTTTTTCAGGGTGGCTTCGTCCTTTTCATAGTCGAAATAACCATTGGCGATGACCCGGCTCATATCGTACATGGTGGAAGTGACCGTGGCTTTCACCCGGGTGTCCATGGCCGCATCATTGAGGGCAAAGCCGCCCCAGCCACAGATGCCCAGGATACCGATCTTTTCCGGGTCGATGTTGTCCTGGGTGGACAGATAATCCACAGCAGCGGAAAAATCTTCCGTGTTGATGTCAGGGGAGGTGGTGTTCCGGGGCTTTCCGGCGCTTTCCCCGGTGAAGGAGGGATCGAAAGCCAGGGTGATGAAGCCTCGGGCTGCCAGTTCCTGGGCATACCGGCCGGAAACCTGTTCCTTGACGGCTCCGTAGGGACCGGCTATGGCAATGGCGGAAAGTTTTTCTCCCTTTTTCATGTTTTTGGGAGTGTACAGGTCACCCACCAGGGTAATCCCATACCGGTTGTGGAAGGTGATTTTCCGATGGTCCGCCCGGGCATCTTCTGGGAAGGTCTTGTCCCACCGGTTAGACAGAGCGGAGGCTTTGATGGTTTCTTTGGGGGCTTTGGAAGGGCCGGGGACTTTGCCGGCCGCTTCCGTAAAAGCAGCGCCGGTCCCTACAGTAAATAGGGAACCCAGCAAGGCGGTGAGCAGGACTTTTTTCAAGAAGATTTTGCGGTTTTTCATGATAGACACTCCTTTTTTTCATAATGGTCAGGTGGCTTGTTTTCATGGTCCCAGCATAAACCTTAAAGTTCACTTTAAGTCAAGGACTTTTGAAAATAAAAAAGAAAAAATCTGCCTGCAAATTTTATCATCCGTCTGATGACGGCTGAAAGTTGACAATCAGGTGCTGTTACCTAGGCAACAGCACCTTTTTATGGTATCCTTATTCTTACAATGTGCGAAAAGGGGAATACCATGGATCGAATGAAAGGAAATCTGATGCTGCTGCTTACGGCTTTGATCTGGGGCAGCGCTTTTGTGGCCCAGAGCGTGGGCATGGACTATGTGGGGCCTTTTACCTTCAACGCCGCCCGGAACCTTTTGGCCACCGGGGTGTTGGTGCCGGTGGTGCTGGCTTTTGGAGGGAGACATCGGGGGAGCCTATGGCAGAAACTGAAGCCGGATAGGGTCACGGTGAAAGGTGGCCTTTGCTGCGGGCTGATCATGGGAATCGCCAGCAACCTCCAACAGGTGGGGCTTTCCATGACCACCGCCGGGAAGGCCGGCTTCATCACGGCCCTGTACATCATCCTGGTGCCCATCCTGGGACGCTTTTTGGGGCGGACGGTGCGGAAGATCCTGCTCCTGTGCGTGCCCCTGGCCTTGGTGGGATTCTATCTCCTGTGCGTGAAAGGGGGCTTTACCGTTTCTTTCGGGGATTTCCTGGTGTTCTGCTGTGCGGTGTTCTTCGCACTCCACATCCTTTTTGTGGACCATTTCCTCCGGAAGGGGGCCAGCGGGGTACGGGTGGCCTGGATCCAGTTCGCCATGACCTGTTTGGTGTCCGCCCTGGGGGCCCTGGTGTGGGAAAGGGTGCCGGCAGGAGGATTGAGCAGTGCCCTGTGGGGGGCCCGGTGGCCCCTGCTATATACTTCGGTGCTCTCCAGCGGGGTGGCCTACACCCTCCAGATTATCGGCCAGAAATACACCGAACCCACTACCGCTACCCTGATCATGAGCCTGGAATCCGTATTCGCTGTGCTCTCGGGCTGGCTGTTCCTGGGGGAAGTGATGACCAGCCGAGAAATCGCCGGCTGTGTATTGGTCTTTGCGGCGGTGCTCCTGGCCCAGCGCTAGGCTTCCCTTTTTCTTTTTTTCTGTTATAATAGAAATGTATCTAAAATATATACATATCGGTTTCCTGGGAATTGCAGGGGCCAAACAGGAAGGAGTCCAGATTTAGAATGATCAACAGCAGAAAAGTCGCTATTGTGGGCTGCGGCATGGTGGGAGCCGCTACCGCCTATACCTTGATGCAGCACGGGCTGTTTTCGGAAATGGTCCTGGTGGATGTGGACCGGAATCGGGCAGAAGGGGAGGCCATGGACATCAACCACGGCATGACTTTTGCTGCTCCTATGGATATCTATGCAGGCACTTACGATGACGTGACCGATGCGGCCATCATCGTGGTCACGGCCGGAGCCGGCCAGAAACCGGGAGAGACCCGGCTGGATCTGGTGAAGAAGAATGCGGGGATCCTGAGGACCATCATCCCGGAAATCGCCAAACGGAACTACGAAGGGATCCTGCTGATCGTGGCCAATCCGGTGGATATCCTCACCCATGTGGCCCAAAAGATGTCCGGACTGCCTCGGAACCGGGTATTCGGGTCCGGCACGGTACTGGATACTGCCCGGCTGAAATTCCTCCTGGGCCGGCATCTGAATGTGGACAACCGGAACATCGAAGCCTACATCATCGGGGAACACGGGGACAGTGAAATCCCGGTGTGGAGCAGTGCTAATGTAGGGGGTGTATCCATCCACGATTTCTGCGAGATGCGGGGATTCTACAATCATGAAAAGGCTATGGAAAAGATCGCAGACAGCGTAAAGAACAGCGCCTATGAGATCATCGAAAAGAAAAAGGCCACCTACTACGGCATTGCCATGGGGGTCCAGCGGATCTGCAGCGCCATCGTCCGGGATGAAAAGAGCATCCTGCCGGTTTCCATCTATCTGAACGGGGAATTCGGCCTGACTGGGGCGACCCTGAGCCTGCCGGCCATCGTAGGGAAAGACGGCATCGAAAAGATCGTCCCCATTTCCCTCAGCGAGGGAGAACAGAAAGCCCTGGCCCGTTCCGCCCAGATCCTGAAGGACACCGCCGCTACTATCGGGATGGCATGAAGCCAGGGAGGGATAGCATGGCAAAACCCTGGGAATCCTATCAGGCGATTTATGTCCACATCCCATTTTGTGTCCATAAATGTGCCTATTGCGATTTCGCTTCTTATCAGATTTACAACGAACATATCATGAACGACTATGCCCGGCGTTTGGTGGAGGAAATCTCCGCCTGGACGCCGGCTTTGCCGGTTTCTCCCACTGCTACGGTGTATTTTGGAGGGGGGACCCCCAGTGTACTGCCTCTGGATGCCATGGAGGCGGTGGTCACGGCCCTGAAAGAGCGGGGATTCTGGCAGCAGCCGGCAGAAGCTACCTTGGAGGCCAATCCGGGGACAGTGGACTTGGAGAAGCTCCGGTTTTACCGGCAGCTGGGCTTCGACCGGCTGAGCCTGGGGATCCAGTCCTTCCAGCAGGCCGAACTTGCTGCCATGGGACGGATCCATACGGCAGAAGAAGCGGAAGCGGCCATCGCCATGGCCCGGGAAGCCGGGTTCCAGCGGATCAGCGGGGACCTGATCTATGGGTATTCCGGCCAGACCCTGGAAAGCGTCCAACAGTCCCTGGGACGGCTGCTGCAAACCGGGGTGGACCATGTGTCCGTCTATGGGCTCACCGTGGAGGAGGGGACGCTCCTGGCCAAACAGCTCCGGGAAGGGAAAGCAGCCCTGCCCACGGAAGACGAGACGGGAGCCATGTACGATTTCCTTATGGAAGCTCTGCCCCAAGCCGGCTACCAGCGGTATGAGATCTCCAACTTCGCCCGGCCAGGCCAGGCATCCCGGCACAACCAGGTGTACTGGCATTACGATCCCTATCTGGCTTTCGGGGCGGCGGCCTGCCGGTTCGACGGCACCTGCCGGGAAACCAATCCCCGGAACTTGATGGCCTACCTTCGGGGAGAAGCCCCGGAACGGGAGGAGCTGTCTCCGGAGATCCGCCGGGAAGAGCTGGTATTCATGAGCCTGCGCACCGCCAAAGGACTGTCCCTTGCTGAATTCCGCCAGCGCACCGGCTGCAGTTTCTTTCCATTATATAAAGACGCTTTTGCTGCCTGTGCCGAAAGAGGCTGGATCGTCCAGGAAGGGGACCGGATCCGCCTGACAGGACGAGGGATGCAGTACGGCAATCTGGCCTTTGAGGAATTTCTGTAAAAAGAAAAATATTTTTGGCAAATCTATTGACAATTTGACTAAAGAGGTGTATCTTTACACTTAGATGTTAGCACTCCAATCATTAGAGTGCTAACAATCAAGAAGAGAGATGATTACAGTGCTAAGTGACCGCAAGAAAAAAATCCTTCAACTGATCATTGAAGACTATATTGAAACGGCTGAGCCTGTAGGATCTCGCAGCATCGCCAGGAAATACAATCTGGGGATCAGCCCGGCAACCATCCGGAACGAGATGTCCGACCTGGAACTGCTGGGTTATCTGGAACAGCCGCACACTTCGGCAGGACGTGTCCCGTCAGCGGCTGCCTATCGGTACTATGTGGATTCCCTTGCCAAACCCGATGCCCTGGCGCCCAATGATGTGGCGCTGATCAACAGCTGGTTCCGGGAACGGGTCCACAGCATCGACGATATCTTCCAGTCCACCGCCAAGATCCTGTCACGGATGAGCAAGAATGTGTCCGTGGTGCTGGCCAACAAGGACAGTGAAAGCGTCTTTTCCTACTTGCGCTTCCTGCCTCTCAACGAGCACCAAGCCATCTTGTGCATCGTGGCCAATGACGGGCGGATGGATAACAGTGTGATCCAGATCCCGGCTGGCATGAGCCGCCTGGAAATGGACACCCTGGCCCAGCGGGTGACCAACAAACTCCATGGGATGAAGCTGGACGATATCACGGACCAGATCCTGAAAGACGTCCGGGATGCTCTGGCTGGGGACAAAGCCCTGTATGCTTCTCTGATCCAGGTGGTCAGACAGATGCGGAGCGGCCAGCAGGAGAACAAGATGTACCTGGGCGGCACCAAACAGCTGCTCAGCCAGCCGGAATTCAAGGATCCGGAACGGATCCGGGAGCTGCTGAGTGTGTTGGAAGAAGAGCAGATGCTGAAGGATATGCTGATGGCCGACAAAGACTCCGGTCTCAAGGTGACCATCGGCAGCGAGAACAAATTTTCCGGCATCCAGGACTGCAGCATGATCCAGGCCACCTACCGGCTCAACGGACAGGTGGTAGGGACCTTGGCCGTCCTGGGACCGACCCGTATGGAATACCGGAAGGTGATTTCCGTGATGGATTACCTCCACAACTACCTGCGGGTGGTCATGAATAAAATGGATGAAAAGTAGGGGAGGACCAATGGAAGAGGAGCAGCAGAAGAAACCAGGAACCGTGGAAACGGAAACGGCAGAAACTGCCCAAGCCCAGGCTGCAGTAGAACAAACGGCAGAAGAGGCCAAAAGAGCAGAAACCGGAGCCGCTGACACGAAAGACGAAAAAGCAGCGGAACCTGATCCCAAAGACGAAAAGATCGCCCAGCAGGAAAAGCAGATCGCTGAACTGCAGAACAGGCTCCTGCGGCTGCAGGCCGATTTTGACAACTTCCGGAAACGGAACAATGAAGAACGGGAACGGCTGGGCCGGTATGTCACCGGACAGGTAGCCCGGGAATTTTTGAAGGTGCTGGACAATTTCGAGCGGGCAGAAGCCAGCCTGGAAGCCAGCAAAGACGGAGACGCCCTGAAGAAAGGCATGGGGATGATCCACAAGCAGTTCGAAAAGGCACTCCAGACCCTGCATATCGAAGAGATCCCGGCGGAAGGCAAGCCTTTCGACCCCCAGATCCACGAAGCCGTCATGCAGGGCAGCAATCCGGATCTGCCGGATGAAAGCATCGATCTGGTCCTGGAAAAAGGCTACAAGATCGGTGACGACGTGATTCGCCATTCCAAGGTACGGGTTGTCCGCAACGATTGAAAACAACGTGTTGCACGATTGATAATTCCAGATTTGACAGGAGGAATTCATTATGTCTAAGATTATTGGTATTGACTTAGGGACCACAAACTCCGTAGTCGCTGTGATGGAAGGCGGCGAACCTACGGTTATCACCACCCAGGAAGGCGGCCGGCTGACTCCTTCCGTGGTTGGCTTTACAAAAAACGGGGAAAGACTGGTTGGCCAATTGGCCAAACGCCAGGCTGTATCCAACCCGGAACGGACCATCAGCTCCATCAAACGGCATATGGGCACCAAATACACCGTGACCATTGACGGCAAGACCTATACGCCGGAACAGATTTCCGCTATGATCCTGGAAAAGATGAAAGGCGATGCGGAACGGTATCTGGGTGAAAAAGTCACCGAAGCCGTCATCACCGTACCGGCTTACTTCAACGACAGCCAGCGGCAGGCCACCAAGGATGCTGGCCGGATCGCCGGACTGGATGTAAAACGGATCATCAACGAACCGACGGCTGCAGCACTGGCTTACGGCATCGACAAATCCGACGACCATACCATCCTGGTCTATGACCTGGGCGGCGGCACCTTCGATGTGTCCATCCTGGAACTGGGCGACGGCGTATTCGAAGTGAAATCCACCAACGGGGATACCCATCTGGGCGGCGATGACTTCGATAAGCGCATCATGGACTGGATGTGCGATGAATTCAAGAAACAGAACGGCATTGACCTGACCGGGGACAAGATGGCCATGCAGCGGATCCGTGAAGCGGCTGAAAAAGCCAAAATCGAACTGTCCAATATGCTGACCACCAACATCAACCTGCCCTTCATCTCTGCAGGTCCTAACGGCCCGCTCCATATGGACCTGGATCTGACCCGGGCCAAATTCGATGAAATGACCAGCGACCTGGTAGACCGGACCATCGTCTGCGTCAACAAGGCCCTGAGCGACGCCAACATGACCCCGAAAGACATCAACAAGGTCCTGCTGGTAGGCGGTTCTTCCCGTATCCCTGCGGTGCAGGAAGCCATCAAACGGACCATGGGACAGGAACCGGCCCATGGGGTGAACCCGGATGAATGTGTGGCTGTGGGTGCTGCCATCCAGGCCGGTGTACTGGCTGGGGATGTGAAGGACGTCCTGCTGCTGGATGTGACGCCTCTGTCCCTGGGGATCGAAACCATGGGCGGCGTGATGACCAAGATCATTGACCGGAACACCACCATCCCGACTTCTAAGAAGCAGGTATTCTCCACGGCTACCGATAACCAGCCCTCTGTGGATATCCACGTCCTCCAGGGCGAACGGGAAATGGCTGCGGACAACAAGACCTTGGGCCGTTTTGAACTGTCCGGCATTCCGGCAGCTCCTCGGGGAGTCCCTCAGATCGAAGTGGCTTTCGATATCGATGCCAACGGCATCGTGAACGTCAGCGCTAAGGATCTGGGCACTGGCAAGGAACAGAAGATCACCATCACTTCTTCCGGCAGCCTGAGCAAGGAAGAAGTGGATAAGATGGTCAAGGAAGCCCAGGCCAACGAAGCCGCCGACAAGAAACGGAAGGAAGCCGTGGAAGCCAAGAACCAGGCCGATACCCTGATCTACCAGGCTGAAAAGACCATCAAAGATATGAACGGCAAGGGCCATGACGACCTGATCAAGAAGGTCCAGGATGCCATCGCCACCTTGAAGGAAACCATGAAAGGCGACGATACCGACAAGATCAAGGCCGATACGGAAGCCCTGCAGAAACCTCTGTATGAACTGAGCGCGGAACTGTACAAGCAGAACCAGGGCGCAGCCCAGGGTACTGCTGGTGCCAATGCCGGTGCAGGCGCCAGTGCAGGGACCGAAAGCAAGAAAGCCGACGACGATGTAGTGGATGCTGAAGTCGTGGACGATGACAAGAAATAAGCTTTCCTAGAGGGAGATACGGATGGCAGAGAAGAGAGACTACTATGAAGTGCTGGGCGTTTCCAAAGACGCCACAGCCGACGAGCTGAAAAAGGCTTACCACAAACTGGCCCGGAAGTATCACCCTGACCTGAACAAAGACAATCCGGAAGCAGCGGATAAGTTCAAAGAGGCCAACGAAGCCTACAGTGTCCTCAGCGATCCCCAGAAGAGAGCAGCCTATGACCAGTACGGCCATGCTGCTTTCCAGAACGGGGGAGGACCTGGCGCTGGAGCCGGCAATCCCTTCGGGGGCGGGTTCCAGGGCTTCGGCGGTTTCAGCGGCGAAGGCATGGACGACATCTTCAATATGTTCTTTGGAGGTGCCGGCCGTGGCGGCGCCGGTCGGCGGGCCGACAACGGTCCTCGGCAGGGAGCCGACCTGCGGATGGATACCCAGATCACCTTTGAGGAAGCGGCCTTTGGTACGGAAAAGAAGGTGCCTTTGAACCGGGAAGAGGAATGTGAGACCTGCCATGGTTCCGGTGCTGCCCCCGGCAGTACGCCGGAGACCTGCCCAGACTGCCATGGCACCGGGGAGATCCGGGTCACCCAGAATTCTCTCTTTGGCCAAGTGGTCAATGTCCGGACCTGTCCCAAATGCCATGGGACCGGGAAAATCGTCACCAATCCCTGCAAGGACTGCCACGGCACAGGCCGGGTGAAGAAACGCAGGGTACTGACGGTGAAGATCCCTGCCGGGGTGGACAACGGCTCCCGTCTGCGGGTGGCCGGAGAAGGGGAAGCTGGGATCCGGGGCGGACGCCCTGGGGACCTGTATGTGTACCTGTATGTGAAACCCCACAAGTTCTTTGAACGGGAAGGCACTACGGTCACCTGCGAAGTGCCCATCAACATCGTCCAGGCGACCTTGGGGGCGGAGATCGAGGTGCCCACCCTCTATGGCAAGGTAAAGGTGAAGATCCCGGAAGGGACCCAGCCCAATAAGATCCTGCGCCTTAAAGGGAAAGGGATCGTATCCCTGCGGACGGGCCAGAAGGGCGACCAGCTGGTCCGGATCAAAGTGGTGATCCCCACCGGGCTCAGCGATGCTCAAAAAGAAGCGCTGCGGAATTTTGGCGAAGCCGGAGGAGGCAGCATCAATCCGGAAGAGAAAAGCTTCCTGAACAAGATCAAAGGCCTGTTCAAGTAAGGTCAGGTTGGAGTAAACGGACAAACGTCCGCTGCAGAAATGCAGCGGACGTTTTTTTATACACTAAACTTCAGTATAAACAGAAACCAATCAGTTGGAAAGAAATTGTGAACATAAGCTATCTAAAGATAAAATCTGATAAGAATGGTAGATATTCAATAATGATTCGTATATAATATAAAAAAGTAGAATAGATACATATGTATACTGGAAGAAAACAATTCTTTATAACTGCTTTTACAGGACAGCTTGAGGGGAGACAATTATAATGAAAAAACAGTTAAATCCATTGATCGGGGCCGCCATTGCCCTGAGCTTGGGCGTGCTGCCCACTGCTATAGCAGGAGCCGCACCCAGTCAGGAAGACGCAGCAGCCCTTCGGACTGTCCGGGAACGGCAGAGCGATGCTACCATGCTCCAGAACGAGGCACGGAATCGGGCCCGGGCGGAAGCCCAGCGGGCTGCCTCTGCCGCCGGTCAGATCGCCATCGAAGAGACAGAACGGCCCAAACTGGAACTGCCGGATACCCTGAAGGTCCAAGTGAACGGATTCAAGATCACCGGCCAGGATGTGCTCCCGGAAGCAGAGCTCCAATCCCTGCTGGCAGATAAAAAAGGCCAGTTGCTTTCTTTTAAAGACCTCCAGGACGGAGCTGACACCCTGACCCGGTACTTCCGGGGCAAAGGGTATCTGGTGGCCCATGCTTACCTGCCGGTGCAGAAAATCAATGACGGGATCGTGGAATACGCTGTCACCGTAGGGACCTTGGACGGCTTCACCCTGAACAATCATACCAAGATCCATCTGGGGGCCCTGGAACGGGAAACCAACTTCCTGAAGAAGGAAAAATATCTTACCCGGGACAGCCTGGAACGGGCCGTATGGCTCCTGACCGACCTGGCTGGGGCTGATGCCAAGGCTACGCTGCAGAAAGGCTCCAAGCCCGGCAGCGTCCATGTGGTGCTGGACGTGGATGAATACAAAGGCAAACAGGGGCTCTTCACGGCCAGCAACTACGGCAGCCGGTCCATGGGGTACAACCAGTATTCGGTGAACTACGACTTCCTGAACCTGGCCCACGAAGGGGACCATCTGATGGCCAATGCCTCCACTTCCGGACGGAAGATGTTCGACTGGGGCCTGAACTACACACTGCCGGTGATCCGGGATGGATGGCGTTTCTCCGCCGGATACAACGTGCTCAGCTACGATCTGGGAGACGAATTCGCCCAGTACGACGGGGTGGGCCATTCCAAGGTAGCTTCCCTGGGGCTGGATTACGCCATCCGCCGGAGCCGGAAGCACAACCTGTACGCCGGGGTCCGCTACGAACACAGCGACATCAAAGATGAATACCGTCGGATCTGGAATTCCACCTACGGAGATAAGACTGGGGATGCAGGGATCCTGTCCCTTTATGGGGACGATGAAGATACTTTGGGGGCCACCGACTGGCGGGTGGAATACAAATGGGGGAACATCACCAATGATGCTTTCTATTCTCCCGATATCTACACCCAGTGGCTGGCCGGCAGCCCTCGGACCAACGGTACCTACTACAAGGCCACCGGCTACATCCAGCGGCGGCAGAACCTGGACGGCCGGACGTACCTGCTACTGACCGCCCGGGGCCAGTATGCCTTCTCCAACCTGGATTCTTCGGAACATTTCTATCTGGGCGGGCCTTACGGCCTCCGGGCGTACCCCACCAGTGAAGGCTCCGGGGATACTGGATATCTCACAAGGGCGGAACTCCGCTGGCTGCTGCCACTCAAGAAGCAGGACCAGCAGCTCCACCTGGCCTTCTACCTGGAACACGGGGGCGTGTGGATGAATCATGACAGCAGCCTGACCCCAGCGGGAGAAAAGAACCATCGGAACCTGCAGGATGTGGGCATCGGGCTGATCTGGTCCCGGTATCAGGACTGGTTCGTCCGGGCAGATTATGCCTGGAGACTGGGCGCCGAGGAACCGGTCAGCGACACCAGCCATAAGAACGGCCACTTCTGGCTGATCGGCGGCGTGTACTTCTAAGAGATGAAGGATCACTGGAGGAACAGAACTATGGATAACCATATGAAATATACGAAGACATGGAAACGGAAACTGTCGGCTGGGGTGCTGCTGGCCCTGTCCCTGGGAGGGACAGCCTATGCTATGCCCACCGGCGGTCAGATCCAGTCCGGCCAGGGCACCATTGCCCAGAACGGGAAGAACATGACCGTCACCCAGCAGAGTGGGAAAATGGCAGTGGACTGGACCCAGTTCAACATCGCCCGGGATGAAGCAGTGAAATTCGCCCAGCCTGGCCGGGATGCGGTGGCCCTGAACCGGGTCACTGGGGGCCAGAAGTCCGTCATTGACGGGGCCCTTTCCGCCAACGGGAACCTGTTTTTGGTGAACCCCAACGGGGTGGTGTTCAGCAAGACTTCTGCCCTTGAAGTAGGGAGCTTGGTGGCTTCCACCGCCCAGCTCAGCGACACCTTCATGAAAAGCTTCGCGGACAGCACCGCCAACCTGAACCTGACCATCGGGGAGGGAAACAACAGCGCCATCCTGAATGAGGGCACCATTACGGCCCAGGGCGGCCTAGTAGCCCTCCATGCAGCTCAGGTGGAAAATACCGGCACCATCAGCGATCCGGGAGGCACCGTAGCCCTGGCCGCTGCCAAACAGCTGACCCTGTCTCCGGACAGCGATGGGAAGCTGAATTATGCCGTGGACGGAGAACTGGCCCAGGCCAAGGCCCTGAACAGCGGCAGAATCCAGGCCGACGGGGGCTATGTGGTGATGACTGCCAAAAGCGCCCAGGACGTGTTGGGCACCGTGGTGAACAACACCGGCACCATCGAAGCCAAGACACTGCGGCAGGATGAAAAAGGCCAGATCCTCCTGGATGGGGGCCAAAGCGGACAAGTGGAAGTGAGCGGCACCCTGGATGCTTCCGGCACAGGCGAAGGCCAGAGCGCCGGCAGCATCAAAGTCATCGGCCAGAAGACCATCGTCCACGACCATACCAGCCTATTGGCCAGAGGCAGCGTGGACGGGGGCAAGATCGAAACTTCCGGGGACGTGCTGAGCCTGGGAAACGGGCTGACCATCGACGCCAAAGGGACCCAGGGCAAGGCCGGGGAATGGCTGCTGGACCCCTTGGACGTGATCATTGCCGACACTGATCCCACCACCACCAGCAACTATGACAACGCGGAAAAGAAAACCGCTGCAGATTCTGATTTCACTAGTGGCAGTGCTTCCATCGGCTACAACGACCCGGATGCCGAGACGGCCAATGCGTCTTCCGTGAACAGCGCCGTGACCTGGATCTCCACCGATATGGTGGAAAAGATGCTGAATGCGGGCACCAATGTGACCATCCAGGCAGCAGCCACCAACGGATCCGCCAATATCATCGTCAAAAATGATATCGACAAGACGGCAGGGAGCGATGCCACCTTTACCCTGGATGCCATGAGGAACATCACTGTCAATGGCAATATCACTTCTAAGGTGGGCAAACTGAACGTGGTCCTGAATGCGGACAGCAACGGGGACCAGATCGGGGCCGTGATCATCAATGCGAATATCGACACCAATGGCGGGGATTTTACCTCCGCTTCCGGCGGGACGGTGAAATATGCCAGTGATACAGCCAAGACCAAGGGGTATGGCAAAGGGACCCTTACCGGCAGCGCAGATCCTACGGGCCATACGGTCGGTACCTATTTTGGCCATGTGGACAGCAGCGGTACAGCGGATGGGGCAAAGGATGACCGGCTGATCAAGACCGGCGGCGGGAAAATCACCCTTAACGGGGAAATCGCCATCGGCCTCAATGGGGGCACCCTGACCCTGGATTCCGGGGGCGGAAATGTGACGGCCACCGGGATCATCAACTCTGGGAACAGCTACGGGGCGTATGTATACGGGACGGACACCTGGGATACCCTGGTGGAAAAGACCGTGGAAAGCT
>CAJMQS010000050.1 GCA_905215645.1 uncultured bacterium | reverse complement strand
AAAGCGTATGACGTATGACGACTGACGTATGACGAAGGGGTTGTTGCACGTGTGTAGTTTTCACACGTGCAACAACCCCCTTCTTCATTATTTTCTCCTTGCCCTGACCAGACCCCAGAGAGGAATCAGATACAGGTAGCAGGCCAGGAATACGGAACTCCTGGGAGAACCGGTGGAGTCCAGGACCACGGCGCAGGCGATGGACCAGGGGACCAAGGGGGAAAGGACCACAGTGGTATCTTCCAAGGCCAGGGCCAGTTTTTCCGGGGAAAGGCGGAATGCCCGGCAGAGCTGATGGGTCAGGATGGTGCAGAAAGACTGGTTGCAGGCGATGAGGGAAGTAAAGAGAGCGGCCAGGGTAATGGCCGGTACTTCGCCCCATCGGCGTGCCAGTCCCAGGAACTTTTCTTTCAAACCGTCCAGGAGTCCTGTACCGTCAAAGATCCCTGCGTAGGACGAAGAAAGACAGACGATGGCTCCCACCCGCAGCATGGAGACCATGCCGCCGCCGTTGATCATGGGGCCCAATTCCGGCAGGGGGGAGCGATAGCCCCAAATCATGGTCTCCAGCATTTCTCCAGGGGACATGCCCTGGATCAGGAGGGTAAGCAGGGCGGCCAGACAGATGCTGATGACCATGTTGTACCGGATAGGGATCCGCAAGAAGCTGCAAAGCAGGATGGAAAGCGCCGGCAGGAGCAGCCAGGGAGAGAAAGTATAGAGCGCGGCCAGGGACTGGAGCCCGTCTTCTGCCGGCAGCGTCCCGGAGGCGGAGCGGAAGCCCAGGAGAAGATAGACGGCACAGGTGCATAGGAAGGGGACGAGGGCTGAACGGGCCATGTTGCGGATGTTCTGGTAGATATCCGTGCCCGTCAGGACGCTGATCAGCATGGCACTGGTGGAAACCGGGCTCATCCGGTCTCCGAAATAGACTCCGGAAAGGATAGTGCCGCCGGTATACAGGGGCGGGATCCCCAGGCTCAGGCCGATCTTCATGGTGATCACGCCCATGGTGGCTGCCGTGGCGAAAGAAGAACCCAGCAGGAAGGAAATCAGGCAGTTGGATAGGAACGCCAGCAGCAGGAAATAGGCCGGATGGATGAAATGGGCAGAGAGGACCACCAGATAAGGGATGGTCCCGGAAGAACGCCAGACTCCGGTGAGCATGCCGATCAGCAGGAAGACCAGGAAGATGGTCCGGACCCCTTGGATGCCTCTCCAGGCCATGGCAAGGACTTGGGGAAGGGAACTGCCCTGGCGGAGGGCATAGCCCGAAAACAGCAGAAAACCCAGGAAAAGAGCTCCCAGGAGGGGGCCCTGGAAGAGGATGAAGAGAAACAGGATCAAGCAGAATGACAGCAGTACACGGTTTTCCATAAGGTAGTCCTTTCTTCAGGAGAATCATCGTTTCGATTTTCTGTATTGTAACAAAGAAAAGTATCGTTTACAAACTGTTTTATCATGTATATAATACAGGAAAAATACGATAAGTTAGTGACAAAGGAGGGCCTATGAATTTTACCCATATCCGCTATTTCCTGATGACGGCCCAGGAAGCCAGTTTTTCCAGAGCGGCGGAACGGCTCCACATTACCCAGCAGACCCTGAGCGGTCAGATCGCTGCCCTGGAAAAGGAACTGGGCTGCCGGCTGTTTGTCCGCCATGTTCCCCTGGAACTGACGTATGGAGGGGAAGTGTTCCTGGGATACGCCCGTACTTTCCAGGAGGAATACCGTTCCCTGCTCCAGGAATTCCAGGACATCAGCCGGCAGGAGAAGGGACGGCTGCGGCTGGGGGTGGCTTATACCCGAGGGCATATCCTGCTCCCCCGGGTGCTGGAGGCGTTCCAGCAGAGGTATCCTCTCATGGAAGTGGAAGTGATCGAAGACAGCAATGCAGAGCTTCTCCGGCAGCTCCAGGAAGGGGAGACGGATCTGGCTCTGGCCTACTTCCCGGAGGAAATGGCTGGCATCCGGACGCGGCCTTATCAGAAGGAAGAAATCTGCCTGACGGTCTCCCGGGATCTGTTGGAAAAGCAGTATGGGTCCCAAACGGAAGCCGTCCTCCGTCGGCTGGAAGCGGAAAAAGATCCCAGGATCCTGGCGGCTTGTCCCTTCCTGCGGACGGACCCGGCAGATCTGGCCGGCTATCTGGTCCTGCGCTACCTTCACCGGCTTTCTTTCCAGCCCCGGCTGAAAGTCAAGGCCCACAACCTGGAACTGCTGCTGGAAATGTGTGTGGCTGGGGGAGGGGTCTGTTTCTGTCCGGATTACCTGATCCAAGGCTTTTTGAAGCCGGAACAGCGGAAGCTGCTGGTGGAAATCCCCTTGGGAGGGTCCCTGAAATATGACATCTGCTTTGGCTGGAAAGAGAGCCGCCACCAGTGGAGCATGCTGGAAAAGTTCATGGAATGTGCAGAGAAAGTCCAGGAACGGTGATCCCAGTACGATCCAGCAGTGCAAGAGGCAGTGCTGCCGTCCCGTCCAGGCCGGCTACAGGTCCCGCCGCAGCTTCCGTTCCTCTTCCAGGTCCAGATTGGGCTGGGTGAAGCCCCGGCCGAACACGTTGTTGGCGTCCTGGATGGTCACGAAGGCCACAGGATCTACTTCTTTGATGATTTTTTCCAGGTGGGCCAGCTGGGTGAGTTTCACCACCACCATGATGATCCGCAGGGGACGCAAGGTATAGCCCCCTTCTCCATGGAGCACCGTGATGCCCCGGTTCACTTCATCCATGATCCGCTGGCCGATCTCATCGGCATGGGTGGAGACGATGATTACCTGTTTCTTGTAATCGAAGCCCACCATGAACACGTTGGTGGCCTTGAAAGTGATGAAGAACATCACCATACTGTAGAGCACCGGCGTCAGCCCAAGGAATACGACGGCAGCCATCATGACCACCGTATCGAACAGGAAATTGGTGGTGCTCACAGCGATATTGTAATATTTCTTGGTGAGGAATCCCAGGATATCCACCCCCCCAGTAGAGGCTTCAGAACGGTAGACCAGGGCTCCGCCCAGTCCGCTGAGGGTGCCTCCTGCGATACAGCACAGCAGCTTGTCCGGGATGGTCACATACGATTGGACGAAGGCGGTACCGTCCAGGGCCAGGGAAAAGAGAACCGTCCCGATGACGCTGTCGATGAAGAACTGGCGGCTCATATATTTCCAGGCAATATAAAAAAGCGGAATATTGAAAATCAGGCTGGTGATGCCAGGGGGCCAGCCGGTCAGATAGTAAAGGATCATGGAGACACCGGATATCCCGCCGGACAGGAAGCGGTGCTGGATGAAGAAGCAGTTGATGGACAGAGCCATGATGAGACAGCCCAGAGCCGTCATAAAATAGCGGATGATCAGTTTTTTCACAGACGGGACCTCCTCCCACCGATGGAATATGCCTCTATTGTATCATTTTTCGGCAAAGGAAGGCAGAAAATTATAAATAAAGAACGTTCGTGAAAAAAGTTTGAAAAAATGTTCATAAAAACACCTGTGAACTATTGCGGGCCGGACCATTTCACGATACAATAAGATGGATACAGAATACATATGCGGAACCGTTGATCGAGGGGCTTTGCTTTCGAAGCAGAGAAGCAGGACAAAAGCGGTCGGACAGAGGGAGTGAAAAATGAAGGAAACAGCCTATGGAAAAATCAATCTGGGACTCAGCGTACTGGGCAGGCGCCCGGATGGCTACCACCAGGTGGATATGATCATGCAGTCCATTTCTCTGGCAGACAGCATCACCTTTGTACCAGCAGAAGCTTTCGGGGTGGAGACGGACAACCCCCAGCTGCCCTGCGACGGCAGCAATCTGATGGTGAAGGCGGCCCGGGCTTTTGCAGAACGGACCGGGCAGCCGGTCCCTTACCGCCTGGTCTGTGCCAAACGGATCTTCCTGGCAGCCGGACTGGCAGGAGGCAGTACGGATGCAGCGGCGGTCCTGCGGGGCCTCAATGCCCTGGCCGGACATCCCCTGGATCTGGAGGAACTGGAAAAAATGGGAGCTGCCCTGGGCAGCGATATCCCCTTCTGTGTACGGGGAGGGACCCAGCGGGCTCGGGGACGGGGAGAAAAAATGACCCTCCTGCCGCCTGCGCCCCGGCTGGACTTGGTCCTGGTGAAGCCTCGGGAACTGGGGGTCTCTACGGCCTGGGTCTACAGCGAAATCGACCGGGTGGATCGGCGGGAAACCGCGGATATCGACAAAGTAGAGAAAGCCATCCGCCAGGGCAGCCGGCAGGCTCTTCTGGACAGCATGGCCAATGACCTGGAACAGGTCACTCTGGCCCGCTATCCCCAGCTCCAGGCACTTGCCGGAGAGCTATCCCGGCTGGGTGCGGAAAAAGTCATGATGAGCGGAAGCGGCCCTACGCTGTTCGGCGTATTCCCGGATCGGGGAAGGGCAGCCGGAGCCGGAAAGAAATTCCAAGAAAATCATCTGGACGTACAAATCGAATTGGCACACACGGTGCAGGAGGAGTAAAAGTATCATGGTGCAGCATTTGAACAAGATTCCTTTGGACAGTTACAGACCTTTGCGGGATGTGGTGGTAGACAATATCCGCCAGGCCATCGTCAGCGGCCAGTTCCCGGCCGGGATGCGGCTGATGGAGCTGCAGCTGGCAGAAGAGATGGGAGTGAGCCGGACGCCTGTCCGGGAGGCCATCCGGAAAATGGAACTGGAAGGCCTGGTGGTCATGATCCCCCGCCGGGGTGCCTATGTGGCGGATATTTCCATCCAGGACATCAACGAAGTGTACCAGATCCGGACGGCTCTGGATGTGCTGGCGGCCGGGCTGGCGGCGGAACGGATCAGCGATGAGGAAGTCAAGGAGATGCAGGTCCTGCTGGATGCGGATATCCCTCTGATCGATGCCCGGAATTATCCGAAGATCATCGAAAACGATACGGCTTTCCATGATGTGATCTACCGGGCCAGCCGGAACCGCCGGTGCATGAACATCATCAGCAACCTGCGGGAACAGATCACGGCCATCCGGGGACGGTCCATGCCCTATCCCGGCCGGCTGGTGGACATGATCAAGGAACACCAGAACATCATCGATGCCCTGGCGGAACGGAATGTGGAGAAAGCCCAGAGAGCGGTGCGGATCCACATGGAAAATGCAGAACGGACCTTGCTGAAGGTCATTGAGACCAAGGAAGAACAGTCTGCCAAAGACAAGAAAGAAGGGAAAGCATAATGGCAAGAATCAAACGCTTGGAACGCATTGTAGCCCTGACGAAGGAACTGAACGACCACCCTTTCCAATTATTCCCATTTTCTTATTTCTGTGAAAAATTCACGGCGGCTAAATCCACCCTCAGTGAAGACGTCCAGACGGTGCGCAATGGACTCTCCGCCTATGACCTGGGCATCATCGAGACCGTTGTAGGAGCCAGCGGCGGGGTGCGCTTCATCCCCTACCATTCTCCGGAATCTGACAACGAATTCCTCTGGGCCCTGGCCAAGAAACTGAATGACCCTTCCCGGCTGCTGCCTGGGGGCATGATCTACATGAATGATCTGCTGTTCAATCCGCAGATTTCCGCCCGCCTGGGAGAAATCATCATGCAGCGGACCCTGGAACTGCGGCCGGATTACATCATGACCGTGGAAGCCAAAGGGATTTCCCTGGCCCTTTCCACGGCACGGGCTTTCAACATCCCTATGGTCATGGCCCGGAAAGAAGCACGGATCACCGAGGGTCCGGCGGTTTCCATCAGCTATGTGAGCGGATCCAGCAAGAAGATCCAGACCATGTCCCTGCCTCGGAAGGCGCTGCCGGCCAAAGCACGGGTGCTGGTGGTGGATGACTTCATGCGGGCCGGCGGTACGGCCCGGGGAATGCAGGAATTGGCGGAAGAAGTGGGCGCCGAAGTGGTGGGGACCTATCTCTTCATTGCCAGCCGGATGCCGGAAAAGAAGATCGTGACGGATTACGCCTCCCTGATGACCCTGCGGGGCGTGGACGATGCCACCAAGGCCATCGATATCGTACCGGAGCTGTTATAAGGAAAAAAGACAGCACAGGGCGAATGCCCGATAAAGGAGAGAGATGACGAAATGACAGAAATGATCCCCCTGGATACCATCCGGGCCGCCCAGGAACGGCTGGAAAAGCTGGTCCATAAAACGCCGCTGGAAAGCAACCATACTTTCAGTCAGATCAGTGGACGGGAGGTGTACCTGAAACTGGAAAACCTCCAGCGGACCGGGTCCTTTAAAGTCCGGGGGGCGTCCAACTGCATCATGACCCTCAGCGAAGAACAGAAGGCTAGGGGCATCATTGCGGCTTCTGCCGGGAACCATGCCCAGGGTGTGGCCCTGGGCAGCCGGATGGCCCACTGTAAGTCCACCGTGGTCATGCCGGAAGGGGCTCCCCTGGCCAAAGCGGAAGCCACCAAGGGCTATGGGGCGGAAGTGGTGCTCTATGGAAAGACCTTTGATGAATCCTTGGCCAAGGCCCAGGAGATCCAGCAGGAAACCGGGGCTTATTTTGTCCACCCCTATGATGACCCAGCCGTGATCGCCGGACAGGGGACCATCGGCCTGGAGATCCTGGAACAGAATCCCTATATCGAAAGCATCGTGGTCCCGGTGGGCGGCGGCGGGCTTTTGGCAGGGATCGCGGCTGCGGTCAAGCAGGTGAATCCCAAAGTGAAGGTGTACGGGGTCCAGACGGAACAGGCTCCGGCCATGTATCTGTGCAAGAAAGAAAACAAATGGGTGACCCACGGGGTGGGCAGGACCATCGCCGACGGGATCGCTGTGGGTATGCCTGGGAAACTGACCTGGAAACTGATCAGCCAGTATGTGGATGACATGCTCCTGGTCAATGAAGAAGACATCTGCGCCGCCATGCTGCTGATGCTGGAACGGGGGAAGATGGTGGTGGAAGGAGCCGGGGCCGCGCCTCTGGCCGCCCTGCTCCACCATATCGTACCGGGCAGCGACCGGGCGGCTGCAGTGGTCAGCGGCGGGAACATCGACGTGAACACCATTTCCCAGATCATCGAACGGGGACTGGTGCGGACCGGACGCCGGGTGAAACTGGTGACCTGGATGATGGACCGCCCTGGCGAACTGCTGAAGTTCGTCAGCTATCTGGAAGAAATGAAGATCAACATCCTCTACATCAACCACGACCGGGCGGACCGTTCCGTCCCTCTGGGCGTGACCCGTGTAGAGCTGGATCTGGAGACCCGGAATGCGCAGCATGCCAAGGAAGTGGCGGATACCCTGCGCAAAGCCGGCTACAAGATCGAAATGCGATAAATTTTTAGGAGGCAAGGAATCATGTCTGAATTGGCGGCAATTATCCTGGCAGCGGGGAAGGGGACCCGGATGAAATCAAAGCTCCCCAAGGTGCTGCATAAACTCAGTGGGAAACCCATGCTGGAACATGTGCTGGAGGCAGCAGATGAAGCGGGTGCCGACGACAAGATCGTCATTGTGGGCTTCGGCTCTGAAAAGGTGACGGAATTCCTGGGGACCCGGGCCCGGGTGGCTGTCCAGGATGAACAGCTGGGAACCGGCCATGCGGTGCTCCAAGCCCGGGACCTTTTGGGGGATACCCAAGGCACGGCCATGATCCTCTGCGGAGATACGCCGCTTTTGGAAGGGGCTGAACTGAAGAAATTCTATGAGACCCACCTGAAGAGCGGTGCTGGGGTCAGTGTGCTCACAGCGGAAGCCCCGGATCCCTTTGGCTACGGGCGGATCCTCCGGGATGAAGCGGGCCAGGTGACCGGGATCGTGGAAGAAAAAGATGCCACCCCAGAACAGCGGAAGATCACCGAAATCAATACCGGTATCTACTGTGTGGAACTGCCCCTTTTGTTCGATCTGCTGGTGAACCTGAAGAACGACAATGCCCAGGGAGAATACTACCTGACGGACATCTTGGCGGAATGCCTGGAACGGGGCCGGAAGGTGGCCGGCATCAAGACCGGGGATTTCGACATGGTCATGGGCATCAACTCCCGGCGGCAGCTGGCTGTGGCCCAGAAGGTGATGAACGCACGGATCGTGGGGAAACTCATGGATGAAGGGGTCACCGTCATGGATCCGGACAGCACCTTTGTGGAAAAAGGCGTGAAGGTGGGCCGGGATACGGTGCTCTATCCTTTCACCTGGCTGGAAGGGGAAACGGAAATCGGGGAAGACTGTGAAATAGGGCCCCAGGTCCGGTTCACCAATGTCAAAGTGGGCAGAGATACCCATATCCAGTTCGTCTACGCCCATGACTGCCAGGTGGGCAATGGGGTCCACATGGGTCCCTTCGACCACCTGCGGCCCAACACGGTGATCGGAGACAAGGTGAAGATGGGGAACTTCGTGGAAGTGAAGAACTCCAATGTAGGAGTGGGCACCAAACTGCCCCATCTCCAGTACATCGGGGACAGCGACATCGGCAGCGGGGTGAACATGGGCTGCGGCACCATCACCGTGAACTACGACGGGAAGGTGAAGCACCGGACAGTGATCGAAGACGATGCTTTCGTAGGCTGCAACAGCAACCTGGTAGCGCCTGTGACCATCGGCAAGGGCAGCTACATCGCCGCGGGCTCCACCATCACCAAAGATGTGCCGGAGAATGCCCTGGGGGTAGCCCGGGGAAAACAGGTGAATATCCCCGGCTGGGCGGAGAAGTATCGGAACAGGAAGTAAAGGGGTTGCCACAAACCTTAATGAGTTGTATACTTTTTAATAGATTTAAATTATAAAGCAGTGGGGGTATAATTTGTATGTTGGGTGATAAAACAGGCGAAGACATGGCTATTTTCTCCGGAAATGCCAATCCTGATCTGGCGCGTGAAATCGCAGCCTATCTGGGGACGACGGTTGGCGATGCGGTGATCAACCGCTTCAACAACGGAGAAGTCCAGGTCATGATCAATGAAAGTGTCCGTGGCAAGGATGTATTCGTCATCCAACCGACCTGCGGACCGGCTGTCAATGACAACGTCATGGAACTGCTGATCATGTGCGATGCCTTCAAGAGAGCCAGTGCACGCCACATCACGGCAGTGGTTCCTTTCTACGGCTATGCCCGGCAGGACAGAAAAGCCCGGGGCAGGGAACCCATCACTGCCAAATTGATGGCAGACCTGATGACGGTTTCTGGGATTACCCGTCTGGTGACGGTGGATCTCCATGCTGCCCAGATCCAGGGCTTCTTTGATATCCCTGTGGATCATATGCCCGGCGGTCCCATCCTGGCAGATTATGTGAAGGAAAAAGGCTTCGCTCCGGAAGACATGGTAGTGATCTCTCCGGACCTGGGCGGCGTCAGCCGTGCCCGGAACATTGCCAGCCGGCTGGAATGCGGCTTGGCCATCATCGACAAGAGACGGCCGGAACCCGGTGTGGCAGAAGTCATGAACCTGATCGGGAATGTGGAAGGCAAGATCTGCGTCATGGTGGACGATATCGTGGATACGGCAGGATCCCTGTGCGAAGGGGCCAAGGCTCTGAAGAAATTCGGTGCCAAGGACATCTATGCCTGCGTGACCCATCCCATCCTGACGGATCCGGCACTGAGCCGTATCGCCCAGTCCGAAATCAAGGAACTGATCGTGACCAACACGATCCCTCTGCCGCCCAACAAAAAGCATCCGAAGATTACCCAGCTTTCTGTGGCTCCGATCCTGGCAGAGACCATCCTGCGGATCTACAACCAGCTGTCCATCAGCCAATTGTTTGAGATTTAAAGGGTGCAAGGGTGCTGCGGTGCAGCACCCTTTTTTCATTTACAGGAGAGAGAAAACCAATGAAACTCGTCGTTGCCCTAGGGAATATCGGGCAGGAATATGCTGGGACCCGGCACAATATCGGATTCATGACTGCGGACCTCTTGGCCCAGCGGTGGGGGGAGGAGAACGCCTGGCGGAAGGCGGACAATGCAGCATATCTGGAACGGCGCATGCCGGAAAAATGCTGGCTGATCAAACCCACCACCTATATGAACAACAGCGGGGTGGCAGTGGCGGATTTCGCCAATTTCTACCACATCCCGCCGGAAGAAGTGCTGGTGATCCAGGATGATATGGATCTGCCGGTGGGGACCCTGCGGATCCGTCGGAAAGGATCTTCGGGAGGGCACAATGGCCTGAAATCCATTGAACGGGCCTTGGGAAGCCAGGCCTATCCCCGGATCAAGGTGGGAATCGGCCATCCGGTCCACCAAGAACAGGCAGTCATTTCCCATGTGCTCCATCCTTTCCGGGGAGCGGACAAAGAGAAGATCCAGGAAGCCGTCAGTCAGGCCGCCGATGCGGTGGAAGCCTGGATGGCCGGAGCGGATATAGGTGAATTGATGCAGAAGTTCAACAAAAAGGCTCCGAAAAAGCAGGATCCGGAGCCGGCAGTGCCCACCAGTGAAGAAACAAAGGAGAATGCCCAATGATGAAAGTCCGTAAAGCGGTGATCCCGGCTGCCGGATTCGGTACCCGGTTCCTGCCGGAAACCAAAGCCATGCCCAAAGAAATGCTGCCCATCGTGGATAAACCCACCATCCAGTATATTGTGGAAGAAATCCTCCAGAGCGGGATCGAACAGATCCTGATCATCTCCGGCCATGCCAAACGGGCCATCGAGGACCATTTCGATTCGTCTCCGGAACTGGAGGCTCATCTTTACGAAACGGGGAAGATTGCCCTTCTGAAACAGATCAGGAAAATTTCCGACATCCGGATCCACTATGTCCGCCAGAAATACCAGCGGGGCTTGGGGGATGCTATCCTCTGTGCCAAGGATTTCATCGACGGAGAACCCTTTGGGGTCATCTTGGGGGATGATGTGGTCTATACCGGGGACCGGGAACCGGCTCTGAAGCAGCTGGTGGATCAATATGACAAGACGGGAGGGACCGTCATCGGCTGTCAGGTGGTCCGTCCGGAACAGGTTTCCGCCTACGGAATCATCGATGGAGCGGAAACCGATGACCACAACCTGCTGAAGGTGCGGGATATGGTGGAAAAACCCAGTGTGGAAGAAGCACCCAGCCGGTTCGCTGCCCTAGGGCGGTATGTGATCACCCCCGATGTGTTCGACATCCTGGAACAGACCAAACCCGGCAAAGGGGGAGAAATCCAGCTCACCGATGCCCTGCGGGTCATGGCCCATCAGGAATCCGTCTATGCCTATAATTTCGAAGGCAAACGGTACGATACCGGGGACAAGCTGGGATATCTGAAGGCTACCGTGGAATTCGCCCTCCGGCGCAATGATCTGGGGCCGGCCTTCCGGGAGTATCTGAAGGAACTGACAGGGAAGATGGAGTAGGATAAGACGTCAGGAGTGGGAAGAAGTCAGACACGGCCCTGACGGGCCTTGAGACGTCAGACGTCAGCTTTGTTCGGCATAGCAGCAGGGGCCTCCTGCTTATCGCTAACAATCTGATATCTGACATCTGAAAGGCCCGAAGGGCCGGTCTGACTTCTTTCGTCTCTGACGTCTTTCTATTGACAAACTCTCCCTTTCCTTCCATACTTTTTTCAGGAGTGGAAAGGGAGGGATTTTTTTATGTCAGGAAAGAATAAACTGCTGGAAAGCCACCTGTATCTGTATCTGACGGAGTTTTTTGCAGGAATGGCGCTGATGGCTGTGGAAATCGGAGCCCAGCGGCTGATTTCTCCCTATTTTTCCTCTTCCCAGATCGTCTGGACCATCATCATCGGCACCATCATGATCGCCATGGCCCTGGGAAATGTTTACGGCGGCCGCAGGGCGGATAAGGATCCCAACCCCGACCGCCTGTACGACCGGATCTTCCTGGCTTCCCTCTGGCTGGCCCTGATCCCGGCGGTAGGGAAATACTTGATCATCGGGATCGCCGGCCTGCTGATCTTTGCCATCGACACTCATTTCCTGGTATTGGCGGCTCTGGTGACCTGCTTGGTGGTCTTTGTCTTTCCCTTGTTCCTTTTGGGAACGGTGACTCCCTCCCTGGCCCGGTACTGCGTGGAGAAAAAGGAAGAGACCGGAGGCATCGTGGGGCGCCTGGGAGCGGCCAATACCATCGGCAGTATCCTGGGGACTTTCCTGCCCACTTTCCTGACCATTCCTGCCCTGGGGACCAGCCTGACCTTCTTGCTATTTGCCGGGATCCTGCTGCTGCTTTCCCTAGTATATTTTGCCGCTGGCGGCGCCCGGAAAAAAATGGCCCTGGGAGCTGTAATCTTCCTTGCCGCCTGTGTGTTGGGGCACAGTACTTCTTTTGCCTTTTGGGAAGATCCGGAGAAAATCAAATATGAAGGAGAGTCCACCTACAATTACCTCCAAGTGCGGGAGGAACCGGACAGCATCGTCCTGTCCACCAATGTGCTCTTCGGGGTCCAATCCATTAAAATGAAACAGGAAGGCCTCACCGGGATGTATTACGACGTGGCCCTGGCCGCTCCCTATATGGCCCGGATCCGGGAAAAGAAAGATCCGGAGCTTCTGATCCTGGGGATGGGGACGGGAACCTATGCCCATCAGTGCCGCCGGTATTTTCCGGAGCTCAAGATCACCGGGGTGGAAATCGACCCCCAGATCACTGCCTTGGCCCGGACCTATTTTGGCCTGCCGCTGGATATACCTGTGACGGCCTACGATGGGCGGGCGTATCTCAACGGGGACCGGAAAAAATATGATCTGATCATGGTGGATGCCTACCAGGACATCACCATCCCCTTTTCCATGTCCAGCGTGGAATTTTTCCAAAGCGTCCGGGAGCATCTGCGGCCGGGCGGAGTCATGGTACTGAACATGAATATGAAAGGCAGTGTCCCGGGGAGCCTCAACGATTATCTGGCGGACACTGTGGCTTCCGTCTTCCCGGCCGTATATACAGCGGATGTGCCCCAGGCCACCAACCGGGAACTGTTCGCTGGGATGGAAGATGATCTGGCGGACAATCTGAGGCAGCAGGGAAAGCGGGAAAAGGCCCTGGAACTGCGGCTGCTGATGGAGCAGACGGGACAGCGGCTGGTGCCCTATCACCCTGGGCCGTACCGCTTGACCGATGACCGGGCTCCAGTAGAGTTATTGGGGATGCGTACCATCGATACCCTGATCCATCAGGAACTGGGGACGTATCGGGAAATATTGAAAGAAAAGGGCATCCGGGGAGTGCTGGAGGAGTAGGGGCTGGATAAGAAGTCAGACACGGCCCTGACGGGCCTTGGACGTCAGACGTCAGCTTTGTTCGGCATAGCAGCAGGGGCCTCCTGCTTATCGCTAACAATCTGATATCTGACATCTGAAAGGCCCGAAGGGCCGGTCTGACCTCTTCCTTTTTTCCCACCCATATGGTATACTATCTCTATCAAATGTACTTTATAGAATAACAGTTAAGGGGGATGGATGTCATGACGGAACGAAACTTTTATGAAGCGGTGGCCCATCGGCGGACCAACTATGCCCTGGGACGGAATATCCCGGTGACGGAAGAAAAAATCATCGAAACGGTGGAAAAGGTGACCCGGGAGGTCCCGTCCGCTTTCAATATGCAGAGCGGAAGGGTGATCGTGGCCTTGGGGAAATACCATGACAAGGTATGGGATATCGTGATGGAAACCCTCCGGAAAATCGTCCCGGCGGACAAATTCGCTCCTACGGAAGCCAAGGTGAAAGGCTTCGCCGCTGCTTATGGGACCTTACTGTATTTTGAAGAAACGGACACGGTGAAAAAGCTTCAGGAACAGTTCCCCGGCTATGCGGCCAATTTCCCGGTGTGGGCTAGCCAGGGCAACGGGATGCTCCAGTTCGCCCTGTGGACCGCTCTTACGGACCTAGGGCTGGGCGTGAACATCCAGCACTATAATCCCATCATCGACCAGGCTGTCAAAGCGGCTTTTGAGGTGCCGGACAGCTGGACCCTGGTGGCTCAGATGCCTTTCGGGGAACCCACTGCTGACCCGAAACCCATCGAAAAGCTGGACGTGAAGGAACGGGTGTGGGTGAGAAAGTGAAAAAAGGGGGGTGCTGCACGCAACGTGCAGCACCCCCGTCATACGTCATAGGTCATACGTCATACGCCGATGGAAGCCAGCTCTG
>CAJMQS010000049.1 GCA_905215645.1 uncultured bacterium | reverse complement strand
ACGAAGGGGTTGTTGCACGTGTGTGGTTTTCACACGTGCAACAACCCCTTTTTCACTTTCTTACAACCCCGTCCAGCCGGCCAGCTGCAGGATGGCCAGGGCGATGGACGCCAGGATGCTCTGGAGCAGCAGGAAAGGAGCGAACCATTTGGCGTACCGGTTGTAGGCCACCCCTGCGATCCCCAGAGAGCCCATGATGGTCCCAGCGGTAGGCACGATGCAGTTGGAGAGACCGTCCCCGAACTGGAAGGCCTGGACGGCCACCTGCCGGGTGATCCCGGTAAGATCTGCCAGAGGCACCATCAGGGGCATCACTGCCGAAGCCTGTCCAGATCCGGAAGGGATGAACAGGTTGATGAACAGGTTGGCCCAGAACATCAGGATGGCGCCGATTACCGGCCCGAAGCTCCCGATGGGAATGGAAAGGTAATAGACGATGGTGTTCAGGATGTGCCCATCTTTCAGGATGACGGAGATCCCATTGGCAAAGGCAATGATGAACCCTGCATTGAGCATGGGTTTGCACCCTTCCAGGAAGGCTTTGGTGGTGCCGTTCACCCCCAGTCCCAGGACCCCGCCCTGGATGAGTACGGCCAGGAACATGATGGCCGCGATCTGCTGGTTCCCCCATTTGGCGAACACGGCCCCGGTCATGATGGCGACGATGGCCAGGACCATCACGCCCAGACAGGTCTTTTGGGTCAGGTTCAGCTTGCCAGCGGATTCAAAGGTTTCTCCTTCCTGAGCCCCCATGTATTCACTGGGCGCCATTCCTTCTTGGTAGCACAAGCTCTTGGTAGGATCTTTCTGGATGCTCTTGATGTATTTCATCACAAGCACATAGTTGAGGACAAAATTGACTCCATGGAAAAAGAACCGTACCGGCATCCCGGAAAACACTGGCAGTTCGGCAATGGGATGGGCCACCCCCAGGGTGGACGGATTGGCCCAACCCACATTGAACCCAGAATAGGCCCCCAGATAGATCATCATGAAGCCGGCAGCCGCATCCAGCCCCATGGTCTTGGATAGGATCATGCCAATGGGAATCAGGGCAACCGTGGGGTTCGCAAAGACTCCCGTAGCGCCCCCGATGGACATGAAAGCCATGATGACAAAGACGATCTTACTGAGATTCCGGGCTCCCCCTTTGGCAGAAAGGGAACGGAAAGCCACTTCTACAGCCCCGCTCTTCTGCATCATATGGACGGCGGACCCCGTGAAAAGGACCATGGCAAACAGCACGGAAGCTCTCTGGAAGCCGGTGACCACTGCATTCAGCACGGCGAAAGGTCCTTGCGGCGACTGGGCTACCGCATGATAGGTCCCGGCCACCACCCGGGTCATCTTCCCTACCTTCACCGTATCATATTCCCCGGCCGGCAGTACCACTGTCAGGATGGCCGCTACACAGATCAGGAAGAACAGCAGGGCAATGGTCTCTGGGAAAACAAAGTGTTTTTCTTTTTTCTCCATCATCATCTCTCCTTAGGCTTTCGCCAGGTAATCCCGGGTGAACTGGGTCAGGACCTTCACCCCGGTGGGCAGGGCTTTTTCATCAAAGATATTCTTGGGATTGTGGAGCCCCAGTCGGCTGTTGGGTTCTTCCGGATTACCGGTCCCCAGCCGGAATTGGCATCCCGGGCACAGTTTCGGGAACATCCAGGAGAAATCATCGGACCCGGTAGAAGGATACGGGATCTGGCGGATGTTCTCTTTTCCGATGGTTTCCGCTGCTGCCCGGGCAATCCCGTCGATCACCGCAGGATCATTGACGAGAGGCGGCATCCCGTCCGCCCATTTCACTTCCCCTTTGCCCCTAAAGGCCGCAGCTCCGTGTTCCACGATCCGATTGATTTCTTCATGCATCAGTTTCCGGCTGCCAGGCTCCAGGCTGCGGAGGGTCCCGATGATTTCCACTTTTTCCGGGACCACGTTCCCCGCTTTGCCCCCATGGATGGAACCGAAGGTCAGCACCGCTGGATAGACGGGCCGGTTCACCCGGGAAACCACCGTTTGCAGTTCTGCCAAGAGATAGCCAGAAATCATGATGGGATCCACGAAGTTTTCCGGATGGGCCCCATGGCCGGCTTTCCCATGGACGGTGATATACAGGAAATCTGAAGACGCATTGGCCGGTCCCTTGATGAGGCCGATGGTCCCGGCATCCCATTCGGGAGAACAATGAAGCCCTGTGAGGACATCCGGGGGATATTTCTCATAGAATTTCGTAGCCAGCGTATCCAGTGCTCCGTACAGGGCCTCTTCCGCCGGCTGGAAAATGAACAATACATTGCCATGGAGTTCTTCCCTGACCTCTGAAAGGCATTTGGCCGTATACAGCAAAACGGTCTGATGGATGTCATGGCCGCAGGCATGCATCACACCTTCGCACTGAGACGCAAAAGGCAGCCCCGTCTGCTCCACGATGGGCAGGGCATCGATGTCTTCCCGCAGCCCCACCGTCTTGCCGGGTTTTCCCCCTCGCAACAAAGCGATGCACCCGGTCTTCATCCCCACATCCAGGACCTCGATGCCACAGTCCTTTAAAAAGGCCTCGATCCGTTGGGTGGTCTCGAACTCCTGATTGCTCAGTTCCGGATGGGCATGGATTTCCCGCCGCATGGCGACCATATCCCCCACATACTTTTCTACCAATGAATTTGTGTCCATCTGCTCCCCCTCCAAGCGTTTTCTTAAAGTCCATTGTAAATGAAACGGTTATACGTAAAAGTATAATTGTATTTTATAATATTGTCAATTAAATATGATGAGACACATTTTATCCTTGTTATTGTACTGGTTCTGTCCATTTACTATAGACTTTTGTTTGTAAGAAATTGTGGGCAACAAAAAAAACACACTGTTTTCACAGTGTGTCCGTTCTTTGATTGGTGCGGGCAAGAGGAATTGAACCTCCACGGGGTTGCCCCCACTAGCTCCTGAAGCTAGCGCGTCTGCCAGTTCCGCCATGCCCGCATATAAAATTTTCCTGCCGAAGGCCTCCGCCCTTTTCGCCCGTCCTGTCATAGAGTTGGTGCGGTTGGCGGGACTTGAACCCGCATGAGGTTACCCTCACCAGCCCCTCAAGCTGACGCGTCTGCCTTTCCGCCACAACCGCAGAGTTGTGTGTGATTGCTCAGGTGAAAAAGTTTGGTGCGGGCAAGAGGAATTGAACCTCCACGGGGTTGCCCCCACTAGCTCCTGAAGCTAGCGCGTCTGCCAGTTCCGCCATGCCCGCTTGTTCCTTCAATCGGCAACAAAGAAATAATATCACAATCGAGAAAACTCGTCAATGGTTTTTTAAAGTTTTTTTGTATAAGTTCTGGTAACGGTTCCTGTCGTCCAGGACTTTCTGCACATAGATCCGGGTATCACTAAAAGGGATCTGGGAAATATTGCTGAAGTCAAAATCCCATCCATAGTCCTTCATCCATTCTTTGACCGTTCCCCGTCCTGCATTGTACGCAGCCAGCATCAGTACCTCATTGCCGTGGAATTCATGTTCCAGCTCAGCCAGATACCAGCAGCCGAACTTGATGTTCAGCTCCGGTTTCAGCAGCATGGAATCCCGGAAATTGGGAAAGTCCGTGCATTTAGCGATCCAGGCTCCGGTTTCTGGGGTGATCTGCATGAGCCCCATGGCCCCGGCCTTGGATTTTGCCTCTGGTTTGAAATTGCTTTCGTTTTTGATGACAGCCACCGCCAAGAAAGGATCCACCCGGTACTGGGCACTGTACAGATGGATTTCCCTGGCATAGGGCCAATTGTAGACGAATTTCCGCTGGGCCGTATCCGTTTTCCAGCCAAAATATCCGGCCACCATCAGCAGCAGGAAAATCAGCACAACAGGCAGACACCCTGGCCGTTTTGTCTTTCTTTTCCGTTCCAAAACAATCCCTCACAATATATCTCAGACCTTCTGCCGGCAGCAACAGGCCCCTGTCTCGCCGGAAAAGGATTCTCTTGACTCTATTTTATTCTATATCATATCAAATCTGCCGGATGTCTTTCAACCATTCTTTGTCAATAGCAGCCCGCTCACGGCCTAAGATCCGCCAGAGCCCGTTCCACCTGGGCATAGAGTTCTTCCAGGGTTCCGCTGTTGTCCAGGATTACCTGGGCCCGCTTCTTTTTTTCCTCCAGGGAAAGCTGTTTCTTGATCCGTTCCTTCACTTCTTCCCGGGTCATGCCGGAACGGAGCATGGCCCGCCGGATCTGTTCCTCTTCTGGGAGGTACACCAGCCACACCGTATCAGCCGTCTTTTCCCAGCCGCATTCCAAGAGCAGGGGGGCATCCAGCACCACCACAGGATCATGTCTGTGCGCTTCCAGAAAGGCATCCCGTTTTTCTGCGATGGCCTTATGGACGATGGTGTTGAGCTGCCGGAGGACTGCCGGATCATGGAAGGCTCGTGCCGCCATTTTTTTCCGGTCCAGCTCCCCGGTCGGGGTGAGGATTTCCGTTCCGAAGCTGCGCACCAGTTTCTCCAGACAGGGCGAACCCGCTTTTTCCACTTCCCAAGCGGCTCCGTCCGCATCGAATATCGGGATCCCTTTCCGCTTCAGATAGGCACTGACGGTACTTTTGCCCGATGCAATGCCTCCTGTCAATCCAATGACTGTCATGGCCCCTCCTCTATTTCTGGCAGTGGGGACAGTACACACTGCCCCGCCCGCCTACCTTGATCTGTTTCAGCAAATCCCCGCACCGTTTGCAGGGCAAGCCCTTCCGATGGTACACCTGGAGATACAGGCTGTTGTCCCCCATATTCCCGTCAGCATCCTGATAATTCCGGAAGGTGGTGCCATGGTGCTCCAAGCCCTGGCGGATCACGTTCCGGATGGCCAGAGTCAAAGCCTCCCAGTCCTTCCGGGTCATCCGGTTCACCCGGCGGGTGGGACGGATCCCTGCCGCAAAGAGGGCTTCATCTGCATAGATATTCCCCAACCCTGCCAAGATGGTCTGGTCCAGGATGAACGCCTTCACTACGGCTGTCTTGCCCCGGGCTTTTTCCCTGAGATATCCCGGCGTCAGTCCCGGATCCAGAGGTTCCGGCCCCAGGCTTTCGTACCCTTTGTCCCGCCAGTCGTCCTCCCCGATCAGCGCCGCCACCCCAAAGGTCCGAATATCCGTAAAATAAAGGTTCTCCTCTCCAGATAAGAAAAAGGCCATCCTGGTAAAGGGAGGTTCTGGGACCGTTTTGGGAAGGGCCAGCAGGGCGCCGGTCATCCGGAGATGGATCAGGAGCCAGCACCCCTTTTCCAGGTCCAGCCGCAGGTATTTCCCCCGCCGCTGGACACCGGTGAACCGAGCGCCCTGGAGCTGCTGGGCAAAAGTTTCCGGTGCTGGATGGAGGACCATTTTGGGCAGATCCACCCGGACTTTTTCAATGGTTTTTCCTATGATATGAGGGATCAGGCTGATCCGCACCTGTTCCACTTCCGGCAGTTCCGGCATATTTCCTCCTTACTTGGCCTGGGCCCAGTTCTTCCCTACAGCCACATCGGCCACCAGGGGGACCGCCAGCTCCACCGCATGTTCCATGGTATCCTTGACAATCTGGGCCACCTGGTCCTTTTCTTTTTCTGTGACTTCCAGCACCAGTTCATCATGGACCTGGAGCAGCACCCGGCTTTTTACCTGGGCCTTCCTTAAGTTCTCAGCCACTTTCAGCATGGCAATTTTGATGATGTCCGCCGCCGTCCCCTGGATGGGGGTATTGATGGCCGTCCGTTCTGCAAAGCTCCGGCGGTTGAAGTTCTTGGCTTTGATATCTGGCAGGTACCGGCGACGGCCGAAGAGAGTTTCTACATAGCCCAGTTCCCGGGCTTTCTGTTTCTCCCTTTCCATATAGGTCTTCACCCCCGTATACCGGGCGAAATAGCTTTCGATGTATTGGGCCGCTTCTCCCCGGGGAACCCCCAACTGCCGGGCCAGGCCGAAATCGCTGATGCCGTAGATGATCCCGAAATTCACGGTCTTGGCCTTGCTCCGCATGTAAGGAGTCACCTGATCCAGGGGCACACCGAAGATTTCCGAAGCCGTCCGGGCGTGGACATCCTGGCCGTGGCGGAAGGAATCCAGGAGCAGTCCATCCTGGGCGATACTGGCCATCACCCGCAGTTCCACCTGAGAATAGTCGCAGCTCATGAGCAGATCATACCCTTCTCCGGGCACGAACATTTCCCGCATCCGTTTCCCCACTTCTGTCCGGGTGGGGATGTTCTGGAGGTTGGGTTCCGTACTGGACAGCCGTCCGGTGATCGTAGCCATCTGGTTGAAATGGGTGTGAATCCTTCCGGTAACAGGATTGATCAGGGGGTGGAGCCCCAGGAGATAGGTAGAAAGCAGTTTGGAGAGCTGCCGGTAGGCGATCAGTGTCTCGATGATGGGATGTTCCCCTTGGAGGGCTTCCAGTACAGATACATCGGTGGAATATCCAGTCTTGGTCTTTTTGATGATGGGAAGTCCCAATTTTTCAAAGAGCAGGCTGCCCAGCTGTTTGGGAGAATTCAGGTTGAATTCTTCCCCTGCCTGGTCCCAGGCCTGCTGTTCCAGGGCCTGGACCTTCTTCGTCATTTCTTCGGTGACTTCATCCAGCATGGCCTGATCGATGGCAATCCCGGCAAATTCCATATCCGCCAGGTTTCCCGTCAGGGGCAGTTCGATGTCTTCATATAATCGGGTCAGATCCCGTTCCTGGAGCTTTTCCCGGAGTACGGGCACCAGAGCTGCCGTATCCTGGGCGGCTTCTCCGCTGGTCCCGGAGAGGAACTCTTCTCCCAGCCCCCGGATCCCATAGCTGCTGGCTCCCGGTTCGAACAAATAAGCTGCCAGCGAGGGATCATCGGTGATGCCCCGGAGCTCCCGCCCCTGTCCCCGCATATATTTGTACAGTTCTTTGGGGTCGGCTGCCGCTTTGGGCAGCGTTCTATCCTGGAGCCAGGAGAGGACAGCCTCTTTCCCGGCTTTTTCCGGCTGGAGAGCATAATGTCGATCCTTGAATACCAGATCCAGGGAAACCAATTCCAGCTTGGGAAGGGTACCGGCTGTTTCATAGGCGAGAGCCACCTGTGCCCCTTGATTTTTGATTTCTTCCATTAGTTTCTCCGCCTGGGCTGGATCCGTGACTTCCACCGTTTCCAGGGCCTGGGTTTCCACTGGTTCTCCAAAAAGAGACAGGGGATCATCGCTGCTGCCGGCATCCGTCCCTTCCGCACAGCCCAATACTGGTACGAAGCGGTCCCACAGGTTCCGGAACTGGAGTTCCTGCATCAGTTTCCGGCATTCCCCAGTCATCCCGGTCAAAGGGTACGCTGCGGGATTCCTGTCAATGGGGACCTCCAGGCAGATGGTGGCCAGATCTTTGGAAAGGAGGGCCTGTTCCCGATTGTTCCGGAGCTTTTCTTGGAGGGCTTTCCCCTTCACCTCCCCGGCATGTTCCAGAACATTTTCCACGGTCCGGTACTGGGTGATCAGCTTCAGGGCCGTTTTAGGCCCCACCCCCGGCACGCCGGGGATGTTGTCGCTGGTGTCTCCCATGAGCCCTTTGAGATCGATGATCTGCCGGGGTCCCAGACCCTGGTATTCTTCTCCGAAAGCTTTTTCATCATAGACAGCGATATTGGAAATTCCCTTTTTGGTGAAAAGGACCTGCACATTGCTTTTGATCAGCTGGAACTCATCTCGGTCCCCGGTGACGATCTTGACCTGGACATTTTCCGGTGCTGCATTGGAAAGGGTCCCGATGATATCGTCAGCCTCATAATTGTCCACTTCCAGAGTGGGGATCCCCATGGCCTGGAGCAGTTCTATGGAAAGAGGGAACTGTTCCTTCAGTTCCGGCGGCGTAGCCTTCCGCTGTCCTTTGTATGCAGGGAATTTTTCCGTCCGGAACGTTTGACGGGATTTGTCAAAAGCCACCAGCATATAGTTGGGCTGGATTTCCTGGAGCAGTTTCAGGAGCATATTGCAAAGGCCATACACCGCACCGGTGTTGACCCCTTTTTGATTGGTCAGGGGAGGCAGTGCAAAGAAAGCCCGGTGGATCAGGCTGCTGCCGTCGATCAAAAGGAATTTTTCGTCCATGATGCACCTTCCTCAGTGTTATTCTAATCGTATTATTATAGCATATTTGGAAGGAACAAGGGGGCCGTTGAGGGTGCTGGTATGTGTCAACAAGTTCTCGGTGAAACCTTCATCGCCGTATAGTTATCCATTCATGGGCCGAAAGTACAGAGTGCAGAGTGAAGAGCATGGGACCATTGCAGCATGGGATCGCCGCTTCGTCTTCTGTACCATACTCTGACCTTGACGCTGTAGGGGCTTCCCGTGGGAAGCCCGTCCCGGCCTCCCAGAGGGAAAAAGTCCTCCTATACCCGTACTGACCTGCACCTCACCCTTCCGCCGGGAGGGCAGACCCGTTCGTCCCTGGCGGGAGGCTCACAGCCTATCGCCTTGCCCTGACGGTCAAAGGCTGCGGCTACGGACCAGGAAGCCAGATGGTCTCGCCCGCGTGCTCCTCCCGTGGAACGACCACTGTCGATGTTATCCCGCCGACTCCTCCTGGGCCTGCCCTCCCAGCTCCCGGGGTATCGACGTATACTTTCACAGAATGCCAGCAGGGGCGGAATTGGGGACCGTTCTCATCACCAGCTCAGTGCTGCAGGATAGAATGGCTTTCCGCCTTCGCGCCGGACCAGACGGCGGGAGAATGTGATGGTCCCGAACATGCAAAGCACGGTGCGCTGGTCTAACCTCAGGACCTTCTGTTTCCCCGCATACTGCCTGGCCATCTCAGCATCGTAAGTCTCCAGAGCCCGGGCGAAAGCCTGGCACTGGAGCTCGATTTCCCGCCGCCAGACCTCCTTTTCCAGACTCAGTCCGTTGGAACACCCCTTTATTAAGTTGATGAATTCTGATACAATGAAATCCATGGAAGACCTTCTCCTATCTATAGTGTTGGTGTCGAGACTTATACTATAAGATGAAGGTCTTCTTTTTTGCAAATTTATAAAGGATTATTCATTTCACCGAGAACTATTTTACACTAAGAGGGTGCTGCCCATAACGTGCGGTGCCTCATCTTCCTACTATATTGCATTATTTTTATTTCATCCTTTTTCTATACCGAACTATATAAAAACAAAGTTATTAAATTTCTGTATACTGTATATTAAATTCATTAGCTTGACGTCAAGGAAAGATGGTGATAGCATTTTTTAGGATTAATTGAATGGCACCGAGAAAAGATGCCTTTGGGGGAGGTTTTTGATTATGGAATACAAATTTGCCCAACGGATGGCCGGGATGCAGGCTTCTGCAGTACGGGAAATCCTGAAAGTGACCCAGCGTCCGGAGGTCATTTCATTTGCAGGGGGACTTCCTGCACCGGAACTGTTCCCGGTAGAGGAAATCGGCAAGGTCTGTGAAGAAGTCTGTGCAGCAGAAGGCCACAAAGTCCTCCAGTATGCCACCACGGAAGGCCGTCCCACCCTGCGGGCCAAGATTGCCGACCGGATGAACCGGAAATACAGATCCCATTTGAAAGCGGAGAACATCCTGATTACCACCGGATCCCAGCAGAATCTGGACATGGCCGGGAAGATCTTTTTCGACAAAGGGGATGTGGTCCTGATGGAAAGCCCCACCTACCTGGCTGCCATCAATGCTTTTAAAGCCTATCAGCCGGTTTTCAAGGAAGTCCCTACCGATGACAAAGGGATGATCCCGGAAGAGCTGGACAAGATCCTGGCAGAAACACCCCGGGCCAAACTGATCTATGTGATTCCGGATTTCCAGAACCCCACCGGCATCTGCTGGACCCTGGAACGGCGTCAGAAATTCATGGAAATCATCAACAAATACGAAATCCCCGTGCTGGAAGACAATCCCTACGGCGAACTGCGGTATGAAGGGGAAACCCTCCCCTCCCTCCAGAGCATGGATACCAAAGATCTGGTCATGGCCATGGGGACCTTTTCCAAGACCTTCTGCCCAGGCCTGCGGATTGGCTGGCTGGCGGCTCCCGTCCCTTTGATGAAAGAATTCGTCAAGGTGAAACAAAGTGCCGACCTGCATACTTCCGCCTTCGACCAGGCCATCATCGACCGGTACATGGATGAATACAGCCTAGATGAACATGTGGCAGAAATCAACAAGCTGTACAAGCACCGCCGGGATCTGCTCCTGAAGACTATGGAGGAAACCTTCACCGACGGAACCACCTGGACCCACCCGGAAGGAGGCCTGTTCCTGTGGCTGACTTTCCCGGAAGGCGTCAGCGCCCGGAAAGTCTTCGACAAATGCATTGAAAAGAACGTAGCCGGGGTGCTGGGCGAATTCTTCTACCCCAACATCAAGAACGACCGCCATATGCGGATCAACTATTCCAACATGCCGGATGACCGGATCGTAGAAGGAGTCAGACGGATGGCCGAAGCGCTGAAGGAGATCAAAGAAGGGAAATGAAAAAATGGGGTGTTGCACGCAAAAAATATATGTGCAACATCCCCGTAGTCGGAAGTCTGGAGTCTGAAGTCGGAAGCCTCAGGAAAGGATCCGCCTGGCTAGACGGATCTTTTTGATTCTGTAGAACCAGAATCGCAATCAATCTGAGAGATCATTTCGTCCAAAGGTTCTACATATTCAAAAATTTGCTTGCAAATTTAACCTCCGGCTCCAGACTTCAGACTCCAGACTTGAGCCGCTATGCGGCTCTACAGCTTGGGGGTGTTACACACAACGTGCAACACCCCCTTTTATTCTTGCAGCAAACCTACTTCCTCGGCCAGCAAGGGGTCTCGATACCCAGCATCTTTTTCCCATCAAAGGGTTCGGCACTGCCGCTGACGAAATGGCGTTCAGCCTTCAGCACATATTGGAATCCCTTGTACAGAAGAGGTACGTTGCAGTACACCATGATGATGTTGGCCAGATCAGAGAACGCCCACAGGTTGCTCAGGTCGTAGCCGGCGATGTTCACCAGGATTCCGAAGGTCGCCACCAAAAGGCAGAGGCACCGCACCGTCACGATTACCTGGGGATTTTTGCTCAGCCGGGCCGCGGCGATCTCTGAAAAGGAGACCATGCCGATCAGACAGGTATAGGCAAAGAGACAGAAACAAAGGGTCAGTGCCAGGGTCACTGCCAGGTTGAGCCCAGGCGTATGGGTCAGTTGGGTCACGGCCATCAGATATTTGGGCAGTTTCCCCGCCGCTTTCCAGGCAGCCGGATCCTGGGTCCAGGAATGGGCCATGATGACAATGAATCCGGTCATGGTGCAGATGATGTGGGTATCCAGGAAAACCCCGGCAGCGGACAAAAGTCCCTGTTCACAGGGATGTTGATCGTCCGCAGAAGCTGCCGACATGGTAATGGTCCCTTGGCCGGCTTCATTGCTCATGAGGCCCCGTTTGACCCCCTGGACCAGCACTGTGCCGAACACACCGCCAAAAAAGGCTTCCGGACGGAAGGCCCCAGCAAACACAGCCTGGAAGAAATAAGGCACCGAATCCGCATTGGCCACAATGAGAAGGACCGTGGTAGCCACATAGACCACAGCCATCACCGGTACCATGGCATTGGTGGCCTGGGTGACTTTCTTGATACCTCCAAAGGCCAGGATAGCCGTAAAGAGCAGGACAACAGCCGCTGTTCCGTAATAGAAGAAGGATTTGGTGGGGATTTCCGCCCCTGTGATCATAGAACCGATGGCTCCTACAGAAGAGACCACATTATACCCCTGGGCAGGCAGGCATCCCAAGGCATAGAAAATGTACAGCAGGGAAAGGAAGATCCCCACATTCCGGCTGCCTCCGAACAGGGCACGGCCATAGAAGGGCAGGCCGCCTACGAAAGCCCCTTGGCGTTTTTCCTTGAAAAGCTGGGCCATAGTCCCTTCCACGAAAGCCGTCGCCATGCCAAAGAAAGCAGAGACCCACATCCAGAACAGAGCTCCCGGCCCTCCTACGGAAATGGCACCGGTCACCCCCAGGATGTTGCCGGGGCCCACCCGCATGGCAGAACTGAGCATAAAAGCAGCCAGGGGAGAAATCCCGGTAGCTGCACTGCGCCGGTTCACCAGCAAGCGGATGGCTTCCCCCATATGGGTCAGCTGGATGAAATGGAGACGCAGACTGAAATAGATACCCGATCCGACCAGGACGATAATAGCGAACGAAAAGCTTCCCAACAGAGGTAAATTTTTGTACCAAGAAAACTGGGTAGGAATGTCCCAAAAAAAGTCGGACAAAGGGCCTACAAATTTTAGGACGGAGTTGATCCATGCAAACAAATTTTCCATAAGCATCCCCCTCATTCGTATTTTATTTCTTTAACTATACCACAGCCAGGGAGATTTTCAACAAATTTCGTCAATATTGTGAAATACCGGAAGAAGTATGATAAAATAAAACATATTTTTTCGATTTTCAATCTGTTTCTGTAAGAAAAGGAGTACATCATGGAACCTGTAGACGTAGGGATTCTTTCCCTTCTCCCCCCTATTATCGCAATTTCTCTGGCCCTGATCACAAAAGAAGTCATCTCCTCTTTGATGCTGGGCATCCTCTCCGGAGGCTTGATTTACGCAGCCGCTTCCGGCGGCACTCTGGTAGATATGAGCTCTGCCGCTTTCGAAATCATGTCCAAGACCGTGGGAACCCCGGATAAATTCAACATCATCCTGTTCCTGGCCCTTCTGGGCGCCCTGGTCTGTGTGGTGAACAAAGCCGGTGGTTCCCAGGCTTATGGGCAGTGGGCCACCCGGAAGATCACCAGCCGCCGGGCCGCCGAACTGGCCACCAGTATCCTAGGAATCCTGATTTTCATCGACGATTATTTCAACTGTTTGACCGTGGGGACCGTCATGAAGCCGGTCACGGACAAATATCGGGTTTCCCGGGCAAAACTGGCCTATATCATCGATACCACTGCAGCTCCGGTCTGCATCATCGCTCCTATTTCCAGCTGGGCGGCGGCCGTGGGTTCCACCCTCTACGAAACGGGAGCCTTCCCTAATGAAATGGCAGCTTTCTTTGCCACCATCCCTTACAATATGTATGCCATCCTTTCCATCCTGATGGTCACCATCCTGTCCGTCACTGATCTGGAATTCGGTCCCATGGCCAAGGTGGAATACCAGGCAGAGGAAACAGGAGAACTGGGTGCCATCGACAAGAAAATGGCAGAACAGCAGCAGCCGGTGACCTCCAAAGGGACGGTCTACGACCTCTTGATCCCCATCGCATCCCTGATTGTCTTCACCATCCTGGCCATGCTCTACAATGGCGGTTTCTGGTCCAAAGGGCTTTCTTTCCAGGCAGCCATCGGCAACTGCAATTCTTCCGCAGCCCTGGTACTGGGTGGTTTCTGGGCCCTGTTGGTAGCTTTTTTCCAGTTCGTCCCTCGGAAGCTCATGACCTTCCGGCAGTTCATGGACAGCATCGGTGCAGGGATCAATACCATGGTCCCCGCCTACATCATCCTGACCCTGGCCTGGACCATCGGCACCCTCTGCCAGAATTACCTGGGCACGGGGAAATACATCGGCATGCTGGTAGAAACCAGCAGCCTGCCCATGGAACTGCTGCCGGCCATCGTATTCCTGGTGGCAGCAGGGCTTTCCTTCTCCATCGGCACCGCCTGGGGCACTTTCGGCCTCTTCATCCCCATTGTGGTGTTCATCTGTCAGGCCGCCACCCCGACCATCATGACAGTGACTCTTTCCGCCACTTTGGCGGGCTCTGTCTTCGGAGACCACTGTTCTCCCATTTCTGATACCACCATCCTGTCCTCTTCTGGAGCCGGCTGCAATCATCTGCAGCATGTAGGCACCCAGATCCCTTACGCCTGTCTGGTGGCTGTCTGCTGTTTTGCGGCCTACTTGGCTGCCGGCTTTTCAGGAGGCAGCGTCTTCCTGACCCTGGGGACCGGAATCGGCCTCCTGCTCCTCTCCCTCTTCGCCCTGCACAAAAGAGCCAAGAGAAGACTGGAAAAAGAGGCTGCTGCATGAACAACAGCCCCTTTAGTCGGAAGTCCGGAGTCTGAAGTTGGAAGCCTTAAGACAGGATCCGCCTGGCTGGACGGATCCTTTTGATTATGTAAAACCAGAATCGAA
>CAJMQS010000048.1 GCA_905215645.1 uncultured bacterium | reverse complement strand
CACTGGTAGAAGGGAATGCTGATGACTTCATAGACCATTAACGTGCAACACCCCCGGTCTCATAAGCCGCATAGCGGCTCGGTCTCGGGTCTCGAGTCTCGAGCCGAATGAGAAATTTGCAAGCAAATTTTTTGAATGTACAAACCCTAATCTGCTAACGATAAGATATTCGTTTCTATATCCAGCACGATACTGGTTCTACATCTTCAAAAGAACCTGGCCATGGGGACAGGTTCTATCCAACGTCTCGAGACTCACGACTCGAGACCCGAGACCTCAAAAACAGGCTGTTGCGCATGCAACAGCCCCCTTTTTCGCTGTCTGATGGACCAAGGGCAGAAAACCTGTAGGAGTTTTCATTGACTTTTCTTCCTTTTTCTTTTAATATTTACCAATAATAATTATCTAAGATAAATAAAATAGACCAAGGGAGCAAAAAATATGGAACTTGCACTGACGAAACGGTTCCTCCTAGCCTGTCAGGAGGCCAAAACAATTGTAGAACGGCAGCCTCGGCTGCCTCGGGGGATGAAGCCCGGCCATGTCCGGGTGCTGGATACCATCCATCAGCTGAGCCGGGAGCAGGGACAGGTCCGGGCTGGGGATGTGGGCCGGACCATGGGGATCACCCGGCCCAGCATCACCCGGCTGACCCATGAATTGGTGGAAATGGGCTGTGTGGAGCAAAAACAACTGGAAGAGGATCGGAGAGTAATCCTGGTGGAACTGACGGCCAAGGGAGAAAAAATCTACGATTATTATGTCCGCCAATTCCACCAGTGGCTCAATGGACAGCTGGCACAGGCTTCCCCTTCAGATCTGGAAGCCGCCATCCGGGTGATCCATCAGGCAGCGGCTGTTATGGAACAGGTCCCAGAGCAGTTTGAACAAGCAGAAAAGGAGGAGTGAAACATGGAGAATGAAAGACCCGTATTCGTCCGCCGGGCAGATGCCCGGCTGTTTCTGTCCATCCTGGCTGCCGGACTCCTGTCTTTTACCGGCGTAGTCATTGAAACGGCCATGAATGTGACTTTTCCTACTTTGATGGAAGAGTTTTCTGTAGGGACATCTACGGTCCAGTGGCTGACCACCGGATATCTGCTGGTGCTGGCTACCGTAATCCCTACCTCCAGCTATCTGAAGCAGCGGTTCCCCCTGAAAAGGCTGTTCGTGGCCGGGAATCTGCTGTTCCTTACGGGAACAGTCCTGGATGGGATGGCAGGGAATTTCTTCCTGCTCCTTTTGGGACGGCTGCTCCAGGGAGCTGGTACGGGGATCGGACTGCCTCTGATGTTCAACCTGGTGCTGGAACAGGCTCCCTTGGACAAAATCGGTACCATGATGGGAGCGGCCATGCTGGTATGCGCACTGGCTCCGGCCGTAGGCCCTTCTTTGGGTGGCTGGATCATCAGCCAATTCGGCTGGAGGATGATTTTCGCTGCGCTGGTGCCCGGGCTGCTGTTTTCTCTGGGCATCGGGCTCTATGCCATTCGCCAGTCTTCGGCCTGGGGGCACCGTCCTTTTGACGGCTTCGGCTTGGGCTGCCTGGGACTGGCATTTACTTGTCTGCTCCTTTTGTGCAGTTATGCTTCTGGGCTGTCAACAGGTCCTCTTTTGGGGTTGGGAGGACTGCTGGCCCTGGCTCTGATGATCTTCGTCCGGCAGGAACACCGGCTCCAGAAGGCCGGGTCCAACCCTCTGCTCAATCTCCAGGTGTTCCGTGTGCCTGCTTTTGACGGGGCGGTGCTGGGGCTGCTCTTGGTCCAGTTCTTGTGCCTGGGGGTGGGGTTCCTGCTGCCCAATTATGCCCAGTTGGTCCTAGGAGCTGACCCCTTTGCTGCCGGCTGCATCCTGCTCCCCGGCTGTCTGGTGGGGGCGGCCCTGGCCCCTATCAGCGGCCGGCTCTATGACCGGCTGGGCGCCCGGAAACCCCTGCTCCTGGGCAGCAGTGCCATTGCCCTCAGTTTCCTGCTTTATCAGTTTGCCTTGGGAAAGTTGGGAATCCCCGGGTTTACAGTTATTTATGCGGTATTCACCCTGGGCCAGGGTCTGTCTGCCGGGAATATCCTGACCTATGCCCTGGAAAACCTGCCGGAATCCATCCAGCCGGATGGCAATGCGGTCTGCAATACTCTCCAGCAGCTGGCCGGGGCTGTAGGGACATCTGTCTGTGCGGCTCTGGTGGCCGCTGGACAGGCAGGACGACCCCTGGCCGAAGGCACCAGTCTGGGCACCGCCCACGCCTTCCATCTGCTGCTGATCCTGGCCCTGTGCCAAGGGGCCTGCATGGTGTGGGCTTTGGGAAAGGATAAAGTGCAGGGCGTAGCGTGAAGAAGACCTGTAAAAAGTACGGATCCGTTAGGGGATGGTTTGCCATTTGAGTCAATGCCCATTGCCCGCTGACAAAAACGAGAGGCTGCACGTTCTTATGCAGCCCCTCGTTTTTCATTTCTTCGCATTCTTCGTCATTTCATCGGTGGCCGTCCGGATGATGGCTGCCAGGAGGGCGTCAGAATCGTATTCCGTGCTGGTCCGGTCATCGGTGACCTGGTAGATGGGCTGGCCGTTCTTGGTGGCCAGGAAAGTGACGCTGGCATAGGCAGTTTCTCCTTTGGCCAGTTTGTTCCCTTTCCGGGGAGCGGGTTCGGTGCCGTCGGCCGTTTCAATCCCGACCGGATTCACCTGCACTTGCAGGGTGATGGTGTTCCGGAGTTTTTTGTCCGGCAGCATTACTGGGTTGCTGTACACGGTGACGCCTTCTTTTTTGAAGTCCCGCTGGAGGGTCAGCAGGGTCTTGCGGACAGCATCGTCATCCCGGGTAAAAGCGGGGCGGGCTTTTCGGAAGTCCGTATCCTGCCGGCTGAGATCTTTGAGATAAACGACTTTGACATTCTTGAAAGGAAAGGTATTGCTCTTCCAGCCGCTGCGTTCTGCAGCTGCCGTCAGAGGCAGTGCCAGAAGGACAACAAGCAGGGTGGCCAGGGCCAGGAATTTTTTCATGGATGTTCCTCCTCTTTGGTTCTATCTTCACATTGTACAACGGAAAGGAAAGTGTTTCAACGGCTTTTCGTTTTGACTAACGTGAGGAATCAGGCTATAATTTGTAGAGTTATGTTGTATCCGCTGTGGGTACAGTGCGGGAAGTGAGGGAACTGTCATGCCAATACCGCTTGTTGTATGGGCAGCTGCCGGAATCGGGGCTGCCGGACTGCAATTGTACAGAAGTGCCACCAGCTCTGAAAATATGGTGAAGAATGCCATTGAGAGGTACAATGAGGAACGCTTTAAGTTTTATAAGACCTTGGAACGGCTGACCCCGGAAGTGGAAAACCTGGGGCATCTGAAGCTCCTTGTCTGGGGCTGTTATGACAAGGTCTTCGCCATCCTGGACAAAATAGAGAATCTGCCGGGCCATTATACATACAAAAGCCACAAGAATCTCCACATGCTGCCCCAAGATGTGCGGAAACTGAAACGGATCCGCCGGGTGGTGGAACGGATCCAGGAGAAAAAGCTGGATACGGAAGGGACTGGCATGCTGACGGTGGTGGCCCTCCAGGGAGGAGCGGCCAGTTCTTACAGCCAGTCCGAGCTGGAGCGGGACGAAGCCAAACTGGTCATGGAAAAAATCATGGACCAGCCTCTTTATACGTCGGAAGTCACCGCCCTGGATGAAATGAGTGTGCTGGAATCCATCATGTGTTTCCCGAAAGTGCTGCGTCCCGGTTATTTTTCTGACAAGGACGGTTCCAAAATGACCAAGGACGAAGCCGTGAAGTTCAAGACGGATACGGATACCCAATCCCTGCTCCTGGCGGATGCGGAAGCCCGGGGAGAACGGCTGCTGGAAGTGGTGCGCCATGTGTATAGAACCATGGAGACCCTGAAAAATGAGCAGCGGGAACAGATTCTTTTCCTCCAGGAGCTGTTGGCTGTCAAAACGGATTATACGACATTTACCCTGGAAGAAAAGGACCGGCTGAATTTTGTGGTGGCACTGGGATTCGTGCTCCGAGAACTGGCCCGGACGGATATCGTCCTCAAGAACGGCAATATGTCCATCCTGAACCGCAGCGGGCTGCGGGTCCCTCTGGCCAAGGCCCAGGATTTGCTGCCTACAGAAAATCTGGCGCTCCTGGATGAAAAAGATTAACCTGTGGGAGGAACCATTGTGATCAGTACGAAAGCATTTAAAGCCTATGACATCCGGGGCATCGTCCCGGAAGAAGTGAATGAAGATCTGGCCTATCGGTTGGGGCGGGCCCTGGCTTGGAAGCTCAAGGCCCAAAAGCTGGTGGTGGGCCATGATATCCGGCTCAGCGGGCCGGCGCTCAGCAAGGCTGCCGTAGAAGGCATGCGTGATGGAGGAGCTGCCGTGCTGGATCTGGGCCAGTGCGGGACGGAGATGATGTATTTTGCCACGGCTCATCTGAAAACGGATGGGGGCATGATGATCACCGCCAGCCACAATCCCAAGGACTACAACGGCATGAAGCTGGTCCGTTCGGGGGCCCGGCCTATTTCAGCAGATACAGGCCTCCAGGATCTGGCAGAACTGGTAGCGGCAGAAGATTTCGAGACCCGGGTGCCCAAAGCGGCGGAACGGGGAACTTATGAGATGGTGGATATCGTCCCCAGCTATGTGGAACATCTCCTTTCCTATATCAATGTGAAGAGCTTGCTGCCTCTTAAGATTGTGGCCAACCCGGGAAATGGGGGCGCTGGGCCCATTGTGAAGGAACTGGCCAAACACCTGCCCTGCCAGTTCATCCTGATCAATGATACACCGGACGGGAATTTCCCCAATGGGGTCCCCAATCCTCTCCTGCCGGGAAACCGGGCTGCTACTTCAGAAGCGGTGAAAAAGAACGGGGCGGATCTGGGCATTGCCTGGGACGGGGACTTCGACCGCTGTTTCTTCTTTGATGAAAACGGCCGGTTCATCGAAGGGTATTATCTGGTGGGCCTGTTTGCCCAGTATTTCCTCCAGAAACATCCTGGCAGCAAGATCCTCTATGATCCTCGGCTGACCTGGAATACGGAAGAAATCATTGCCCGGTATGACGGACAGCCGGTCCGCTGCAAGAGCGGCCATGCCTTCATCAAGGAATGTATGCGGAAACAGGGCGTCCTCTACGGAGGAGAAATGAGTGCCCACCATTATTTTCGGGATTTTTCCTACTGCGACAGCGGGATGATCCCTTGGCTGCTCTTGATTTCCCTGATTTCCACTTCCGGGATGACCCTGTCCCAGATGGTGGATGCTAGGATCAGCGAATATCCCTGCAGCGGGGAGATCAATCTGAAGGTGGCAGATGCGGATGCGGTGCTGGAACGGCTGTCCAGCCATTTCCGTTCCGGCATCCAAGACCGGATGGACGGGCTCAGCGTGGTCTACGATGAATGGCGCTTCAATCTCCGGAAATCCAATACGGAACCGGTAGTGAGGCTGAACGTGGAAACCCGGGGAGACAAGGACCTGCTGAAGCAGAAGACCCGGGAAATGCTGGAACTAATCGGCGGAGAACAGGCATAGGAGGAAGCAAGCGGATGAATGTATTGGTAACAGGAGGAGCCGGCTATATCGGCTCCCATGTAGTGGAAGAACTGACGGCCAATGGGTATACCCCCATTGTCTATGACAATTTCAGCACGGGCCATGTGGACGCGGTGTCGGACAAGGTCCAGCTGATCGAGGGGGACATCCACGACTTCAATTTTCTGAAGCATATCCTGGGGGAATATGAGATCGACGGGGTGCTCCATTTTGCTGCCAGCAGCCAGGTGGGAGAATCCATGGTGAACCCGGGAAAGTATTATTACAACAATGTAGCAGGGACCCTGGGACTCCTGGATGCCATGCGGGAATCCGGCGTGGAGCAGCTGGTATTCTCTTCCACGGCAGCGGTCTACGGGGAACCGGAACAGGTGCCCATTACGGAAGATATGCCCCTCCAGCCCACCAATGTGTACGGCCGGACCAAGCTGATGATCGAAAAGATGATGGCGGATTACAGCCGTGCCTACGGGCTCCGGTATGTGGCTCTCCGGTATTTCAATGCAGCCGGTGCTTCCCTTTTGGGGAACATCGGGGAGGACCACCGTCCAGAAACCCATCTGATCCCGCTGATCCTCCAGGCAGCCCTGGGCCAGCGGGAAAGTGTGTCCATCTTCGGTACAGACTATCCTACCCCGGACGGCACTTGTCTGCGGGATTACATCCATGTGAAGGATCTGGCCAGTGCCCATGTGCTGGCCATGGACCATCTCCAGCAGGGCGGCGGCTGCCGGACCTACAATCTGGGGACGGAGAATGGTTTCTCGGTCCGGGAAATCATCGAAACGGTGAAAAAAGTCACCGGACGGAATTTTACCGTGAAAGAAGAAGCCCGGCGGGCAGGGGATCCGGCCAAACTGATCGCTTCTTCGGAAAAAATCAAGAAGGAGCTCCATTGGGAACCTCGCCACAGCAATATCGAAGAAATCGTAGCGACGGCCTGGCGGTGGCATGAAGGGCATCCCAAAGGATACGAAAAATAAGCAGTATGGATATTTTAGTGACCGTGGACGGACTGAAAAAAAGTTTCGGCGTCCACGATATTTTTCAAAATGTAAGTTTTACGGTCAGACAGGGTGAAAAAGTGGGCCTGGTAGGGGTCAACGGCAGCGGCAAGACCACCCTGCTCCGATGCCTCCTGGATCCGGAGTTTGCTGATGGGGGCTCTGTGAAGTTTGCTGGAGATCTGCGGCTGGGCTATGTGGAACAGGGCTTCGATGATTTCCGGGAGGAAACCATCTGGCAGTTCATGCAGCATGCCTGTCCGGATATCCTGAACCTCCGGGAAAAGATGCGGCAGCTGGAAGAAGCTAGCGGCCGGGCTCAGGGAGAGGAACTCCAAGGAATCCTGGACCAGTATGCCAGGACGGAAAGCCGGTATGCCCATTTGGATGGATACCATTATGAAAGCAACATCAAACGGGTGCTGATCGGCCTGGGATATCCGGAGGAAACCTGGCAGTGGCGGGCGGACAAATTGTCCGGCGGGCAGAAGACCCGTCTCCAGCTGGCGGCGGCTCTGGTGAATTCTCCGGATCTGCTGATCCTGGACGAACCCACCAACCACCTGGATATCGTCATGAGCGAATGGCTGGAAAATTATCTCCGGGAATTCCGAGGCGGGGTGCTGGTGATTTCCCATGACCGGGCCTTCCTGGACAATGTGGTGGAAGAGATCCTGGAAATGGAAGGGGGCACCCTTCACCGGTTCAAGGGGAATTATTCCCGGTATCTGGAACAGAAGGAAATCCAGGTGCTGACCCAGACCCGTGCCTACGAGGCACAGCAGGAATATATCGCCCGACAGGAAGCCTACATCCGCCGGTTCAAGGCGGGCATCAAGAGCAAGATGGCCCGAGGCCGGCAGTCACAGCTGGACCGGCTGGAACGGATCGACGCACCAATCCAGGAGGAAGAATTCCAGCTGCGGCTGCCCCATGCGGCAGAATGTGCGGAAAAAGTCATCATACTGGAACATCTGGATGTAGGATATCCCCAGCATCTTTTGCTCCAAGATGTGGACATGACTCTCCGCCGGGGAGAAAAGGTGGCCATCATCGGCCCCAATGGATGCGGGAAATCCACTCTGCTGAAGACCATCCTCCAGGAACTGCCTCCCCTCAAAGGAGAGGCACGGATCGGGAACCGGGTGAAAATCGGATATTTCTCCCAGAGTTACGAACGGCTGGACGAGAACCAGACCATCATGGAGAACTTCTTGACAGAATACGGGCTCACCGACGAACAGACCCGCCGTCTCCTGGGCAGCATGATGTTCCATGGAGAAGATGTGTTCAAGGTCATCGGGACCCTGTCCGGGGGACAGAAGGCTCGGCTGGTGCTGCTGAAACTGGTGCTGGACGGGGCCAACTGCCTGCTGCTGGACGAACCTACCAACCATTTGGATATCGCCGCCAAGGAGGCAGTGGAAGCTGCCTTGGAAACCTTTGACGGCACGGTGCTCCTGGTGAGCCACGACCGGTATCTGGTGAACGAAGTGGCCGGCCGGATCTGGGCGGTGGAAGACGGCCATGTGACTGACTATAAAGGGAATTACGATTTCTATTTGGAGGAACGGAACAAGGAACGGGACCAGGCTGCGGCATCTCTGGCAGCTCCGGCGGCGTCTCGCAAGGAAGAAAAAAAGGTGCCCAAGGGAGAAACGGAACCAATATCGGCCCAACCGGCAACTGCTGTCCCCAAAACGGAAAAGAAGCCCTACAGCCCGGCGGAAGCCCAGAAACTGCTGCCCCAGGTGGAGCTGAAGATCCGGGAATATGAAGCCCTCCAGAAAGTGCTCAGTGCCAAAATCGCCGATCCCGCCAATCAGCAGGATCTGGAAACCAGTACGAAACTGGCGGAAGAATATGCGGAGCAAAGCAAGATCTTGGACGGGCTCATGGACAAATGGGAAAAACTGATGGAGTCACTGGAATGACCATAGATGAATTTTTACAGGCACTGCAGCAGTTCCATGGGGACGGCTGCTTCAATCCCTGGGGGGAATACGATCCCTCCTGCGATATCGGACCGGAAGCTCCGGTGATCCGTTCGGCCAATTTCCGCCGCTATCTCCAGCTCCGGCAGAAAGCCCGGTTCCTGTTCATTGCAGAAGGCCTGGGGTACCAGGGCGGGCATTTTTCTGGCATGGCCATGACCAGTGAGCGGATCCTCCTGGGCTATCATCCCACGGTGCGGCCAGAAGTGGTGCTGGGAGAAGGCTGGGATTACCGGCGGACCAGCAATCCGGAAAGCCCCCTGCTGAACCGGAAGCAGAAGGAACAGGGCTTCAACGAGCCCACCGCCACCATCATGTGGGGAGAACTGGCGGCCCAGGGGCTGGCACCTTTCCAGACTCTGCTCTGGAATATTTTCCCCTTCCATCCTTATAAGCCTTCCGGCATTTTGACCAACCGGACACCCACGGGCCCAGAACTGGATCAAGGGATCCGCTACGCCCGGATGCTGCTGGAACTGGTCCCCGGCCTCCAGGTCATTGCCATCGGCCGGAAAAGCGCCGGGACCCTGGAAAAATACGGGGTGCCCTGTGCAGCAGTGCCCCATCCTTCCATGGGCGGGGCCAACCGGTTCCGGACCGCAGTGGCGGCGCTGTTCAGAGAATAGAGGAGAGACCATGACGAAGAGTACCTTAGCGTCCATGACCAAGGAACAGGTGCTGAAAATCGCTCTGACGGCAGGGAAAATCCTGCTGGTCAGCGGAGCAGAGACCTACCGGGTGGAAGATACCATGCTGCGGATCTGCCATGAAGGGGGCATGAACACCATTGCGGCCTTCTGTACTCCTTCACTGATCATGATCGGAGAGGAAACCATGGAAGGGGCCAGCCTGATGTACCGGGTGACCCACCGGGGAACGGACCTGACCCTGATCAGCGAGGTCAATGACATGAGTTTCCATATGCCTATCTGGGGGAAAAGTTTCCAGGACACTATGGCTATCTTGGAAGAAAAGACCATGCGCAAACCTCGTCCGGCGCGGGAAGAGATTTTCTGGTCCGGGTTGGCGGGAGGATTCTTTGCAGTGGTATTGGGGGGCGGCGTCCTGGAGTTCGCAGCGGCTTTCCTGGGTTCGCTGCTTTCCATGGCCTTTGTCAAAGCCGTTGCACCCTTCCGGCCTAGCAGTTTCTGGGAGACCACCATGGCCGGGGCCATCATCTGTCTCATCGTGGTGTTGTTCCGGATGATCTGTCCGGATCTGGTGATGGAACTGGCCATTGCCGGAGGGGTCATGCCTTATCTGCCGGGGATGGCTTTCACCAACGGCATCCGGGATTTCATGGCAGGAGATCTGCTCAGTGGGACCTGTCGGGCCGGAGAGGCCATTTTCCTGGTAGGCGGAGTGGCTATCGGCATCGCTACTGTCCTGGGTGTACTGTATATGTAGGAGGCTCTTATGCCGCTGGCAGCAACCATCTTCATCAAAACCATATTCTCCTTCTTCGCCACTGTGGCCTTCGGAAAGCTGTTCAAATGTCCGGAAAGCTGTTTGTATAAGGCTGGCTTTGTGGGCATGGTGGGCTTCGGGGTCTACATCGTCCTCCTCAGCGGGTTTGGACTCAGTTCCATGCTCAGCAACTTTGCCGGGACGGTGGCCCTGTCCATCTGCAGCGAGATCTTTGCCCGCTGGTACCGGCAGCCGGTCCCCATTTTTTCCATTCCGGGGATCATTCCCCTGGTGCCAGGACTGCCTCTTTACCGAGCTATGAACTATACCATGCTCAATGCCTACAGCATGGGGATGCACACTTTCGTGTCCGCAGCGTTGGATGCTACCGCCATTGCCATGGGGATCCTCCTGGTCTCCGGCCTGGCCAAGGTGTACAAGACCAGCAAGAAGATGGTCAGGGACAAGCGGAAGGGGAAACGTTGAGGAAACCAGGAAAATTGGCTATAATACAGGCAGAGAACTGTGAAGGAGGAGTTATCCATGGCAGTGTTTACGACAAAACAGAAACAGGTGGTCAACAATCCGGGAACCGGGACCATTGAAAAAGAGATCCTGGTAGATCCGTCCGTATTCCAGGGAACCAATGATCTGTTTGCCCAGATCACCCTGCATCCGGGCTGTGCAGTGCCGGTCCACCAGCACTTGGGGAACAATGAGACCTATTACCTGCTCAAAGGCGAAGGGGAATACACCGACGAAGACAAGAAGCTTGCGGTAAAGGCCGGAGATGTGACCTTCTGTGAGGACGGCGGTACCCATGGGCTGAAGAATACCGGCAAAGAGGATCTGGTATTCATCGCCTTGATCAACAATACGCCAGGGTATAAGAGATAAAAGATGTCAGCGGCCAGCGGCGTTTGGACAAGACCTGCTTTCGGAAGCAGGTCTTTTTTTGTAAAAAATATGTGAAATCTTGTATAAAAAATGCGTTCTCTCCTGCGTAATTGACCGCAAAAACGAGAAAACTTCCCTGCTTTACTGCAGTACCAGTGCCTGGAAGGCAAGGATTTTTCTCTTGGTTTACACTAAAAGAAACACGTGGAACTGTGTAAAGAAAGAAGCGCATAAAATGCGGGGAAAAACCGAAAAATTCCCCAAAAAAATATTGACATCAGCTGTCAGGAATGTTACAATACCACAGTGTCACAGAGGGGTAGTATGTCTTTTGGAGGTGTCAGATGTTTCTCGCAGACGTAAAGAACGGTTCGCCGGTTGTTGTCGGTGTGAAGCAGTCCCAAAAGGCCATTGCCCGGGATCAGGCCGCAGGAGTCCTGATCGCCCAGGATGCGGATGAACATGTTACAGGACCTGTAAAGGACTTGTGCGGAGCCAAAGGCATCACCGTTGAAACAGTGCCCACCATGCAGGAACTTGGCAAGGCCTGCGGTATCCACGTGGGAGCATCCGTCGCCGCTGTGCTCAAAACCCGGTAGAATCTGCTGGAAACGGCGGATCTTCATAATCATTAAATCTTATTCTCGAGAAAGGAGGTGCCGGAATGCCTACAATCAACCAATTGGTTCGTAAAGGTAGACAAGTCATTACTCAAAAATCCACGGCGCCAGCATTGAAAAATTCACCGCAAAAACGCGGTGTCTGCACGAGAGTGTACACCACCACTCCGAAGAAACCTAACTCTGCTCTGCGGAAGGTCGCTCGTGTCCGTCTGACCAATGGTATTGAAGTAACTGCTTACATTCCTGGTATTGGCCATAACCTGCAGGAACACAGTGTTGTCCTGATCAGAGGCGGAAGAGTCAAGGATCTTCCCGGTGTTCGTTATCACATCATTCGCGGCGCATTGGATACCGCCGGTGTTGCTGACCGCAACCAGGGCCGTTCCAAATATGGCGCTAAGCGCCCGAAAGCAGCTAAGAAATAATTAGCCTGCCTGCTGTAGAATGATTTAATAACGAAGGAGGAAATACAGATGCCGAGAAAAGGTCCTGTAACCAAAAGAGACGTATTACCGGATCCAGTATATGGTTCCAAACTGTTAACCAGATTCATCAACAAAATTATGCTCGACGGCAAAAAAGGTGTTGCTGAGCGTATCGTATACGATGCATTCGACCTGATCCATTCCAAGACTGGAAAGGATCCCATGGAAGTGTTCGACGCTGCCATGAAGAACGTGATGCCCGTCCTGGAAGTCAAAGCCCGCCGGGTGGGCGGTGCCAACTACCAGGTGCCTGTAGAAGTCAGAGCTGACCGGAAAACCACTCTGGGAATCCGGTGGCTGGTCAATTATTCCCGCCTGCGCGGTGAAAAGACCATGTATGAACGCGTAGCCGGAGAATTGATGGACGCTGCCAATAACACTGGCGCCGCCGTCAAGAAACGTGAAGATACGCATAAGATGGCTGAAGCAAACAGAGCGTTTGCTCACTATCGTTGGTAAGATTCCTTAAGGAGGAGTAATTCGTGGGTAGAGAGTTTCCCTTAGATAAAATCAGAAACATCGGCATCATGGCTCACATCGATGCTGGTAAAACTACGACCACGGAACGTATCCTGTTCTACACCGGCAAGACTCATAAGATCGGTGAAGTCCATGATGGCGCTGCTACCATGGACTGGATGGTCCAGGAACAAGAACGTGGTATTACGATTACTTCCGCTGCTACGACTTGCCATTGGAAAGGCCATTCCATTAACATCATCGACACCCCGGGGCACGTTGACTTCACTGTAGAAGTTGAACGTTCCCTGCGTGTCCTGGATGGCTCTGTGGCTGTATTCAGCGCCAAAGGCGGTGTTGAACCCCAGTCCGAAACCGTATGGCGTCAGGCGGAAGAATACAATGTCCCCCGTATCGCTTATGTCAATAAGATGGATACCACGGGCGCCGACTTCTTCAACGTGATCCAGATGATGAAAGACCGTCTGGGCGCCAATGCAGTTGCCATTCAGATCCCTATGGGTGCGGAAGACAGCTTCGTGGGCTTGGTGGATCTGGTGAAGATGCAGGCCGTCATTTACGGGGATAAGCTGGGCAAGGACGAGGAATTCGAACCCATCCCTGAAGAATATGTGGAACAGGCTCAGAAATACCGTCAGATCCTGCTGGAAGCCGTTGCTGAAAGCGACGATGACCTGATGGAGAAATACCTGGAAGGAGAAGACCTGACGGAAGAAGAAATCAAAGGCGCCATCCGCAAGATGACCTGCCAATGCAAACTCTTCCCCGTTACCTGCGGTTCTTCCTACAAAAACAAAGGTGTACAGCCGCTGCTGGATGCCATCATCGACTACATGCCGTCTCCTGTGGATGTGCCTCCTATCAAAGGGACCAACCCGGAAACTGGAGAAGAAGAAGAACGGCCTTCCGATGACAATGCTCCTTTCGCAGCACTGGCCTTCAAGATCGCCACAGACCCCTATGTGGGCCGTCTGGCATTCTTCAGAGTTTACTCCGGTACCCTGACTGCTGGTTCTTATGTGTACAATGCAAATAAGGACAAGAAAGAACGGATCGGCCGCATCCTGCGGATGCATTCCAACCATAGAACGGAAATCAATGAAGTATTTGCCGGGGACATCGCGGCAGCCGTTGGTCTGAAAGACACCGGCACCGGTGATACCCTGTGCGATGAAAAAGCTCCGATCATCCTGGAATCCATGGTATTCCCGGAACCGGTTATTTCCGTAGCCATCGAACCCAAGACCAAAGCCGACCAGGAAAAGATGGGCATTGCACTGGGCAAGTTGGCGGAAGAAGATCCGACTTTCCGTGTCCGCACGGATCCGGAATCTTCCCAGACCATCATTTCTGGGATGGGTGAACTTCATCTGGACATCATCGTTGACCGGCTGAAGAGAGAATTCCATGTAGACTGCACTGTGGGCAACCCGCAGGTAGCTTACAGAGAAACCATCCGCAAGGAAGTGGAAAGCCAGGGCAAATTCGTCCGGCAGTCCGGCGGTAAAGGACAGTACGGCGATTGCTGGCTGAAACTGACCCCGCTGCAGGCTGGCGAAGGCTTTAAGTTCGAAAACAAGATCGTCGGCGGTGCCATTCCTAAAGAATACATCGCTCCTGTGGAAGCCGGTGTCAAAGAAGCCATGGAGAATGGCGTCATTGCCGGATACCCCATGGTGGATATCGGTGTTACCGTATTCGACGGTTCCTATCACGAAGTCGACTCCTCTGAAATGGCATTTAAGATTGCCGGTTCCATGGGCTTCAAGAATGGTGCCCTGAAAGCAAACCCTGTTCTGCTGGAACCGTACATGAAAGTGGAAGTCACCATCCCCGAAGAGTACATGGGCGACGTCATCGGCGACCTGAACTCCCGCCGGGGCCGCATCGAAGGCATGGAAGCAAGAAGCGGTGCACAAGTCATCACGGCTTACGTTCCTCTGTCCGAGATGTTCGGGTATGCAACGGACCTGCGTTCCAAGACCCAGGGCCGGGGCAACTACTCCATGGAAGTAGACCATTACGAAGAAGTTCCTAAAAATATCGCGGAAGCGATCATTGCTAAAAATAAAGGAACTGCACAGGACTGATTCCTGTGATCATTAGGAGGATATAACAATGGCTAAAGAGAAATTTGAAAGAACCAAACCCCATGTGAACATTGGTACCATTGGTCACGTTGACCACGGCAAGACGACCCTGACCGCGGCAATCACCAAGGTCCTGTCCGAAACTCCGGGCTGCAAAGCCACTTT
>CAJMQS010000047.1 GCA_905215645.1 uncultured bacterium | reverse complement strand
TCCAGGCCGTTGTATGTCCAAGAGTTTAACTCTGCAGGAGGCAATTCCTCGACAGAACTCAGTCAAGCAATTTTATATCAATTTTACCCCATTTTATGCCATTGACAGGACCAAAAATCCCAATATTAAGCACAAGCAAAACGCCCGCTAGCCCAGTCTATAAGCCAATCTACGGGATTATGCCAGATCGACGAAAAACACGCTAATCACAAAATATCGACCGCTTTACGGAGCTCCCGCAAGGTTTTGTGCGTGTATACGGCTTTTGTGACGCCTCTCCTGGCGTGACCAAGTATCATCTTGACTACCGTGTCGTTGACTCCAGCGGAGTCCAGCATGGAGGCCAGGGTGTGGCGGCACTCGTGTGGGCTGTGATGCATCGACAGCTGCTTGAGAGCGGCGTCAAATCGCCGCCGGAAGCTGTCATACGTCGGAGACTGGCAGATGGACCGCCTGGCCTTCCGGGCCTCTAAAAACGGCAGGATCTTTTTAGAGATGGGCACTCGCCGGACTCCGGCCTCAGTCTTGCTGTGCCGGATGTCCAGGTATCTCTCCCGGATCTTGATGTCCTGGGGCCGCAGGGCCAGGTACTCCCCGATCCGGAGCCCCGTGTAGATCAGGATGATGATGTCCTGGACAACATCGTTTTCTGAGGCCCGCCAGAGCCGGTTGATCTCCCGGGTAGTAAACGGACATTTTTTGTAGACCACATTGCGCCGGTCAATCTCAACATAGCGAGAGTAGTCAGTCGTGGCCATCTCCCGCTTGATGGCATACTGGTACAGTTGGCTCATAAGCACCCTGCATTTTTTCTGGGTGCTGTACCCTGCCACCTTTCGGACGTCGTCCATGGCCTCCTGGAGATCCAGGTACTTGAGTTGGCTCATGGTCTTGTCGTGCAGCCGGGAGAGATGCCTAAAAGAGATGTCGTAGGCCTGCTGGCTGGACCTTGAGATAGTCGGCCATTTGGCAACCTGCCACTGCTGGTAGATGTCCGCAAACGTCGCTGTGAGTCCGTGAGGCTCATGGTTTACTTTGAGTAAAAAAGTGAGGGCCGCATCATGAGTCTCAAAATACCCCAGGGCTTTTTGACGGCCCTCGATGGTCTTTTTAACTACCCACGGGCGCCGCCTGTGCCCCTGGAGTTTGTAAACAGAGCCAAAGCCATTTGGTAAACGCATAAAAATCAACCTCCTAGAGTTGTACTACTGGAGATGATAGCAAGGAGGTCAAGAGTATGGATGTATCGCTAGGCGACGCAGCTGCCATCCTGGGGCTCATCGGTGGGGCAATCCTCTATATGGTCCGGTCTACGGTGGCACCATTGCAGGTGGTCCTGGACCGGGTGACAAGGAGCCTCGACAAACTGGACGAGACCCTTGCCGAGGAAAAGACCCACCGGGAGCAGATGGATGTCCGCCTCCAGTCCGTGGAGGACCGGAGCAAGAGCAACTCCCACCGGATTGATGGCTTAGAGGAGCGGGTGGGCCATGGCTAATTTTTTTAGGCCGATTTTAGGTTTTATTGCCCAGGCCGGTAAGGCCCGCATCAAGGGCCTGCCCATGGGCCTGGTCATCGTCTATATGCTGTTTTTACTGTCCAGCCTGGTCTTGTATATGACCGGCTGGATTTATTTATGGTACACGACCGGCAAGCCCGACCTACCTAAGCTGATTGACTTTATCAACAGCATGGGCAGCAAGGGCTTTGCAGCCGTCATCCTCATGGTGGCGGCCAATTTTATGGACAAAAATCACAATGGCATCCCAGATGCCATAGAGGGAGGAAAAGATAATGCTAAAGGAGATCCAATTTCAGCGGGGCCGCCAGACAATCTACGCCATGGATGAGGACTATGAGGTCATCAAGTCCTGGCCCTGCCACGACGATTTTTTTCCCGGGTACAATGACGAGGGTGAGCCCCGGGAGTCCCTGCCGGATGGGACCTATCCGGATGTCAGTGCCGAGATCACTACGGCCTACGGCCCGGGCTACGGGACATTTTATATCACCACCGGTGACCCCAGGGGGAGAGACATCCATGGAGGTGGCAGTGACCTGGACGATCCTTTTGCCCCGTACCAGGGGTGGGAAGGTACTTATGGCTGCCTGCGCATGCAAAATGCGGACGGTGAGGAGCTTAGTCAGATGATTATTGACTCCGGCAACAGCTGCGTATTGACCGTCGTGGAGTAACACTGTGTAATATTTTGGACTAAAACCCGCTACATCAACGAGATTGCGATGTGGCGGGTTTTTGTTATATGTGCAATAAAGCATATGCAAAATAAAATAAAAGTTGTCTAATCGCAAAATGGGAGGCGATTTTTTGGAGACAGAACAAAAAAAGAAAATCATCCTGGCAGTCATCGCCCTCTGCGTGATCAGCCTGCTGGCCGGGCTGATCTATGCCCATCGAGAGCGCCAAAAAGAGCAGCCGACGGTAATGCCGTACCAGGACACCACGGATCCGGTCAAGGCTGCCGACCAGCTCAAGCTGTCCGATGACTCCGCCAGGGCGGTGACCAGGGAGATCTATCACATCCAGCAGACCCAGCCAACGCCCCAGGTGACCTATTATGTCCAGGCTCCGGATCTGACGAGCGGAGCGGAGACCGTGGCCCGTGACATCCAGGAGGATAAGCCATCCGTCCCTGCAGCAGCCAGGGGAAAGACGGACCGCACCGTGGTGACAGCTGATCATGACCGTCAAAAGGTGGATGTCTACAAGGTCAATCTGCGCAAGCCCCACAAGATCAAGGTGGGAGCCATGACCACCGGAGACAAGACCTACATCGGAGCAGGCTACCAGTACGGACGATGGGAGGGGATGCTCTATACCCGGACCGGCCGAAAAGTGGAGGCTGGCTCCATCACATATACCGTTAAGGAGTGGTGATTATGATAAGATACCTGATCTACCTGCCCCTGCAGCTGATCTGCATGGGGCTCTGCTACCTCACCAACTGGTTGGTGGTCCTCTTTGCCAGTGAGGAGGGAGAGCTGCCAGGGCTGCTGCGCATGTGGCAGACCTGGGACGACACCCTGGACAACAAGACGGACGTGGGCCGGATGCCATCCTGCCTGCGCTACGACTGGGACGCCCACTACGTCCAGGAGCACAGGATGGAGTGCGGACAGATCCGCTATACAGAGCGGCTCACTAAGCCGCTTGGTCTGGCTGACCGGATCCGGCGCTACTGCTGCCGGGTCCACTGGCTGTACCGCAACTGCGCCTACGGCTTTGCTTTTTACCTCTTTGGGGCAACAGTCTGGCCCCAGCAGTACCCGATCCAGACCAAGAGCGGGGACGGGTGGTACTACTGCCGCTCCGGCCTGGTCTGGGCCTACAAAAACGAGGCCCGGATCACGGGCCGGTGGTACTGGAAAATCTACCTGGGGTGGAAGCTCCAGCGGACCATGCAGACGGACTACCAAGCTATGATTGCCACCAGGCTGTGGATCAGCCATAAATAACAACGCCTCCAGGGCTATCCCCTGGGGGCATTATTTTTTTTGCAAAATTTCATAAAAAGTCCTTGCACTAGCACGCAATGCGTGCTATAATATAGCCAAGAAGAGAGGAGAGGGGACAAAAAGAAAGCCCCTCCGATAAGAAAAGGAGAGATTAAAATGACTAGATTCTACGACAACAACCGGGTACTGGACATCACGATGAGAGCTGAAAGCGGAGAGGATTTCAGCCAGGATTTCTTCCAGGAAGCCTGCACCAAAAAAAGCTACAACGAAGACCTGGATGCTTACCGGGTTGACGATGTGGATTATCTGGTAGACTACGCAAAAAGCTACCTGGATGGCACCAACCAAGACGTTGATTATCCCGAAGATTACAAACCGGAATACGAGCTGGGCTACAGCATCGAAGACCGGCCGGCCACCAATCCGGTAGACCTGGAAACCGAAGCTGCTTCCCTCTATGACGGGGGCTGGAGAGCTGAAGATCGGAACGCCATCCAGAAAGAGTACGACCTGACGGATGATGACACCGACGCCATCGTCGAAAAGCTGGCCGAATACGCCAACCGCTAAACCCAGGCGGGGCTAACCACCCCGCCACCATTTGAAAGGAGAAGGCACTATGAAAGATACTCAACGGCTGAAGGAAGCGCTGCTGAAGGCAATCGAAGTCGACACCTTGACGGTGATTCCTATCCACGACATCGCACTTTCCCTGGGCATCAAGCATATGGCCAGCAATGACATTCGAGTGATGGCACAGAATATCTGCCGGAAACATCCAGACTATCAACTGGTTGCTCTCACGAAACCCGGACAGCCCTGGAGCGCATTTGTGGACGGGGTACTCACCTGCTGTGATTTCAGCGACTAACTGAGGAGGGAAAATCATGAAAATCGACAAAAGTTACGTCCAGGAAATGAAAACCATTGCGAGAGCTGAAAATTACAAAGATTTTTACAAATACTGCACCATGACTGCAGGGGTGAGCGACATCGCCGCCCTTGTCTACCGGACCAGCAATCCGACGGAGATCGGCGAGATCCCTTTCGGGGAGGACGGAAGCTATAAGGCCCACCTTATCGTTGGGGACACGGAAGTACCAAATCACTACTCTTTAGTCCTGGACACGCAGGAGCCATGGCTTTGGATCTACGACGATGACGGGAAGACCCTGGATCTGGAAAACCCGTCTGGCTTCCAGGTTTATCGGGCCGGAGAGATGGGCTTTCTCATCCGCTTTAAATAAGCGGAAAGGAGGTCGGTGGTTATGATTACTATCAAAGAGGCCCGGCAGGCCGCCGGGCTTAGTCAGCAAGGGGTGACCGATGCCCTAGGCATCCCCAGAAGGACACTCCAGGATTGGGAGTCCGGGAAGCGGACCCCGCCAGGGTGGGCGGAAGCCCTGGTGGTAGAAAAGCTGGAGCGAATCGCCCAGGAAAGTCATGCAGCCCGTCCGACGACAGCCGAAAAGTAGTCGGGGCATATCGTTAAACGGATGTTCGCATAGATTGCGGACCGGGTCACCACATAGCATATCAGCCTTCCCGGATTCGGGAAGGCTTTTTCGTTGTTATTTTCCAATGTCCACGTTCTTGTCATGTACAGCGCTGAATTAACGATACTATAAAATATTCTTATTGATATTTTACCTTATAAAGAACCAAATTCTGGCAAGATAATGCTTCAGGATGGTGCTTTGCCTAGGTTAATATAACTTTTCCTGCTTCTTCATGGAATCTTCATAATTTGACAGTATACTCTTGAATTGATATTTCATCGGCAGCAGTTATACAACACGATTCACAATGAATTTAATTTAGACATTCATAACCAAATATGATAAAATACAACTGCAAAACTTTGGACTATACTGCCCTGCCAAGGATGGAAAAAAGATGGATACAGGGAATCCAAAAGAAGAATCTGTATGGGAGGGGTATCATGAAGAATCAAGAACGAAGAAAGAAAATACTGGAAATCTTGCGCAGCAGCAGCAGCCCGGTGACAGGGGATCAGCTGGCCAAGGATCTGGATGTTTCCCGCCAGGTCATTGTGCTGGATATGGCTCTCCTGCGGAGTGCCGGGACGGCCATTGTTTCCACCCGGAGAGGCTACCAGATTAACGGCCGGAGCCTGACCATGGACTTTGAATGCCGGTACAAAACCATGGATACGGACGGGGTCATGGAAGAGATGAACATTGTGGTGGACAATGGGGGCATGATCGTCAGCATCACCTTGCTGCCGGATTTCTGCGGACCGATCCAGGCGTTCCTGAATCTGAAGAACCGGCGGGATGTGAAGCAGTATCTGGAAAATTTCCGGGCGTACAACATCCCTCTGATCGCTACGCTTTCCAAAGGGATCCATACTTTGACGGTGGCCGCTGATTCCCAGGAAGAACTGGAAGCCATCCGGCAGAATCTGGAGGATGCCGGGATCCTGATTTCTGAAGAACCGGAACCCAACGGAAAATGAAAATGATACGCATTTTATGAGCGATTTCACCTTTTGCCAATAAAATGCGTATTTTTTGTGTCCTGGCCTCTTTCTTTTCTCAGCAAAAATGGATATAATATCTTTCGACTGAAACTATAGGAAAAGCTGAGGGTAAGGAGGCTGTATGGACTTGGATATTGGAACGACAGAGGTAAATGATCGTAAAATTTCTCCCTACCAGTGGATGGAACGGCACTTTTTTGCCCGGCAGATCCCTCGGGACTGGACTTCCCTGCTGGATCTGTATCTGAATTTCAACGGCCGTCTGGGACGGGTGGAATTGGCCCTGCGGGGAGCGTTGCTTCTTGGGGGGACCAGCTGCTTGACCTTTTTCCTGATGGGGTGCGTGTTTATCTTTACCCTGTTCGAGAGCGGAGTGGGGGCCATTGCCCTGATGGGTCTGTGGCTTTTGACCTATTTTGTCATGTTCCTCTGCGGTCTGTCTCTTTTGGCCCGTCGGTTCCACGATATGGACAAAAGCGGCTGGTGGGTGCTGCTGATCCTGATCCCCATCCTGAATCTGGCCACGTATATTTATCTGTTGATCAAAAAAGGGACAAACGGGGCCAATCGGTTCGGAGCGGTGCCGGAGTGAAGGGCTTGCTGCATCGAGCAGCTGACCGTCGACTGCTGGACGCTGACAAGGGGCTGTTGCGCATGCAACAGCCCCTTTTGTGCTATAATAAGGGATGATTCAAGGAATTGTTAATCGAGGGGAGCCGCTGTCATGCTGAGCTTTTTAAAAGAAGAGAAAATCAGCCCGGATCTGATCCAGGGCGTGGAAAATTATCGGAAAGAGTTTCCGGCACCGCCGGAACTCCAGCCCCGTATCCCTGTCCCTCATTTCCATTATTACGGGAAAGATGTGTGGGAAGAGGCTATTGCGGCCCTGTTGTGCGGACAGAACCTGCTGCTGGCAGGACCCAAAGCTACCGGGAAGAACGTGCTGGCAGAGAACCTGGCTGCCGTATTCGGACGGCCTATGTGGAACGTTTCCTTCCACATCAACATGGATGCTACCGGGATGCTGGGCACGGACACCTTCAAAAACGGAGAAGTGGAATTCCGGCCGGGACCGGTGTACCAGTGTGCGGTGAAAGGGGGCTTCGGGGTATTCGATGAGATCAACATGGCCCGGAACGAAGCCATGGCCGTGCTCCATTCTCTGCTGGATTTCCGCCACACGGTGGATATCCCGGGCTATGATCTGCTCCATGCAGACCCTGCCTGTCGGTTCATCGCTACCATGAATTACGGCTATTCCGGTACCCGAGAATTGAACGAAGCCCTGGCCTCCCGGTTCGCCGTAATCCAGCTGCCCACCATTTCCATGGAATCCCTGGAACGGCTGCTGAAGGACGAATTCCCTGCTCTCCGGAGTGAAGCCCGGAAGGCATTCTGTCAGATCTTCAAAGACTTGGAAAAGAAATGCCAGGAAAGCGAAATTTCGGAAAAAGCTCTGGACTTGCGGGGGATGCTGGATGCCATCCATCTGATGGAAGCCGGACTGGAAGCCCACAAGGCCCTGGATCTGGGAATCGTCAACAAATCCTTCGATGAATATGAACCGGGGCTGATCCGGGACGTGATCAATCTCCATATCCCTGGCAATTACACCAAAGAAGAAATCTTCGAGGGATGATGGATCATGGCGAAGCTGAAGTACGATGCCAAACGCCGCCGTGCTTTGAATATCGTATGGGATGTATCCTGGGATTATCATTTCGATCCGGATTTCCTGGCCTATACGGAAAGCGGTACCCCGGATCTGTACCTGAATGCGGTGGTGGGCTTTACCCGGAAGTATTATGATGTGAAGCTGATCCATCAGATGTTCGAAGAGATGGAAGACAGTGCCCTCCGGGATACGTTTACGGACTTATTTTGGCTGGGGCTGGAATATGCCACTTATGCCAAGGAGGCGCCGGTACGGCCGGTGCTGCCCTACCTCCGGAAGCAGCATGCCCGGGCCTATTTCGATGGCACCAAACTGGATAAGACCGGAGTGGCCCACGAGATGCAGGCGGCCCGGTGGCATGAAGTGCTGGGGGAAGGGCTGGATCTCCATGACCCCTGGGCCAAGGGGCTCTATGCCAACCTGTGTTTCGATCCTTCCTGGGATACCCAGCAGCTGTGCGACCACTTCCGGAAGATCACCAAAAAGTACTTCGTCTCCCATTTCCTGGTCCGGGAAAGCCTGGAAAAGGTCATCATCAGCAAAGGGCTGGGAGATTTCATTGACTGGCTGCTGCCCCATGTGTTCCGGAAGCAGGAAAGCGTGTTCAATTTCCTCTATTCCAAGAAACAGGCCATGGATATCCTGGCCGGGAAAAACGCTCACAATGGGCTGATGGCCATCATCACCGGCCAGACGGCCTCGGAAAACTACAACTACATCATCGATTGTTTCGGGGCCAGCATCTATCCGCCCCGAAAAATGCTGGACATCGACCAGGCCTGGTGCAACGGGCCCCATCGGGGCTGCCACCTGCACTTTACCCGGGGCCGTCTGGGCAGCAAGGGAGCCACTGGGGAAGCTTCCCGCTGGCTCCAGGGGGCCCATGCCCAGAGGGTGAAGAATCTGTCCTATTATAAGGATCATGGGGAACAGTGCCGGAAGAGCATAGCCCGGCTCACCCATCAGCTCCGGAGCGTCATGCGTATGGCCCAGACCCGGCTGCCGGTGCCGGCCAAAGAAGGAGAACTGGTGCCGGGACTGGTATGGCGGGCCCTGAAGGTGAATGACAGCCGGGTGTTCTTTGAACGGGAAACGGTCTCCAGTCCGGATTTCACCGTAGACCTGATGCTGGATGCTTCCGCTTCCCGGGGGGAATACCAGCAGGTGATCGCTTCCCAGGCCTATGTGATTGCCGAAAGCCTGCGACAGTGCGGGATCCCTTATCAGGTGTATTCCTTCTGTACCCTGCGGAACTATACGGTGCTCACCCTATTCAAAGATTATGCCGACAAGAAGCGGTGCACCAATATCTTCAACTATGTAGCCACCGGCTGGAACCGGGACGGCTTGGCTCTCCGCGGTGCCCGGCAGCTGATGGGGGACTTTACCCAGACCAGGAAGATCCTGATCATGCTCACTGATGCGGAACCCAACGACGACAAGCCTCTGGTGGGGGACGGCCTGTTCAGTTCTTCGGAATACCGGGACGAAAAAGCCGTGGCCAACACGGCCGATGAAGCCGCCAGCCTCCGCAGAGAAGGGATCCGGATCATCGGGCTCATCAACGGGGAGAATCAGCACATCATGAAAGATGCCCGGAAAATCTTCGGGGAAGACTGTGTGGAAGTCAGGGATTTGGACAAAATGGCCGACAGCGTGGGCAAGATGCTGTGCCGGCAGATCGAGAGTTTGTAAAGATGTCAAATACGGCCCCTGGGGACTTGGAGACGTCAGACGTCAGCTTTGTTCGAATGAGATGCAGGTTCGGACTGTTTATTGCAGGCAAGCTGAAGTCTGACTTCTGAAAGGCCTAAAGGGCCGGTCTGACCTCTTCATTTCCCATTGACAAAAAAATCCTCCCTTGTTACAATGACTCCATACGACCATACAGTCAAAGGCCATGAAGGGAAGGAGTACAGCGCCCCTTGCACTGACAGAGAGGATGCGGGTGGTGGAAGCATCCGGGCAATGCGCTGGAAGTCATCCGGGAGCCGGTACGGTGGTGAGCCGTACCCGTTTTGGCACGTTACGCCACAGAGGTGCTCAAGCAATTGAGAATGTAGGTGGTACCGCGAACAACTCGTCCTATACAGCAGGACGGGTTTATTTTTTTAAGGAGGCAGATTTATGGCAGAAGAAAACAACATCCCCAAAGTCTATGATCCGGCTGCGGTGGAGAAAAAATGGTATGCATATTGGATCGAACACGGCTTTTTCCATCAGCCGGTGGACAAGAGCCGGAAACCCTTCAGTGTGGTGATCCCGCCTCCCAACATTACCGGCAAGCTCCACATGGGCCATGCCCTGGACAATACCCTCCAGGACATCCTGGTGCGCTGGCATCGGATGCTGGGGGACAACACCTGCTGGCTGCCGGGCTATGACCATGCGGGCCTGGCCACCCAGATCAAGGTGGAAGAAGAACTGAAGAAGAAGGAAGGCCTGACCCGGTACGACCTGGGCCGGGAAGAATTCGTGAAACGGGTTTGGAAGTGGAAGGAAGCCTACGGGGATGAGATTGTCAGTCAGCTGAAAAGCCTGGGGATTTCCTGCGATTGGGACCGGCAGCGGTTCACCATGGACGAGGGTCTGAGCCGGGCGGTCCGGGAAGCTTTCGTGAGCCTTTATGAAAAGGGACTGATCTACAAAGGCACCCGGATGATCAACTGGTGCGTCAACTGCCGCACGGCCCTTTCCGATGTGGAAGTGGAACACCAGGATGATCCCGGTGCCCTGTGGTACATCAAATATCCCATCGTGGGGGAAAAAGACCAGTACCTGACCATCGCCACCAGCCGTCCGGAAACCATCCCCGGGGATACCGCTGTGGCCGTGAACCCCAAGGATGAACGGTACGGCAGCCTGGTCGGGAAGAAAATCGCACTGCCCACCACGGACCGGGAGATCCCCATCATCGCTGACGAATATGTGGACCTGGAATTCGGTACCGGCGCTGTGAAGATCACTCCGGCTCATGACCCCAACGACTATGAAGTAGGACAGCGGCACAACCTGGAACAGATCGTAGTCATCGGCCTGGACGGGAAGATGACCAAGGAAGCCGGCAAATATGAAGGGGAAGACCGGTACGAATGCCGGAAGCACATCGTCCAGGATCTGAAGGACATGGGCCTTCTGGTGAAAATCGAAGATGCTCCCCACTCTGTAGGCCACTGCCAGCGCTGCCACCATGTGGTGGAACCCATGGTCTCCACCCAGTGGTTCGTAAAGATGAAACCTCTGGCAGAAGCTGCCATCAAATGTGTCACCGAAGGCCATACGGAATTCGTCCCCAGCCGGTTCACCAATACCTATCTCCAGTGGATGGAAAATATCCATGACTGGTGCATTTCCCGGCAGATCTGGTGGGGGCACCGGATCCCGGTCTGGTACTGTGACGACTGCGGAGAAGTGGCTGCTTCCCGGACGGATCTGACAGCATGCCCCAAATGCGGCAGCACCCACATCCATCAGGAAGAAGACTGTCTGGACACCTGGTTCAGCTCCGGCCTGTGGCCCTTCTCTACGTTCGGCTGGCCGGATAAGACGGAAGAATTGGAACACTGGTATCCCACCAGTGTACTGGTCACCGGCTACGACATCATTTTCTTCTGGGTAGCCCGGATGATCACCATGGGTGAAGAATTCATGGGCAAGGAACCTTTCAAGCACGTATTCATCCATGGCCTGGTCCGGGATGAACAGGGCCGGAAGATGAGCAAATCCCTGGGCAACGGCATCGACCCGGTGGAAGTGGTGGATAAGTATGGGGCGGATACCCTGCGGTTCATGCTGATCACCGGCAACACACCGGGGAATGACATGCGTTTCTACTGGAACCGGATCGAAAGCACCCGGAACTTTGCTAACAAGATCTGGAATGCATCCCGGTTCGCTCTCATGAACCTGGACGGTTATGACAAGGATGCAGAAAAAGCACCCCTGACCCTGGCGGACAAATGGATCCTGTCCCGGCTCCAGCATACCATCCGGGATGTATCCAACTATATGGAAAAATTCGAACTGGGCGAAGCCGGCCGGCTGATCTACGACTTCATCTGGGGCGAAGTGTGCGACTGGTACATCGAATTGGCCAAACCCCGTCTCTATGACCGGGAAAACGCGGCAGCACGGGCTACGGCCCAGACGGTGCTGTGCCGGGTGCTGGGCGATGCTATGAAGCTGCTCCATCCTTATATGCCCTTCATTACGGAAGAAATCTGGCAGCATCTGCCCCATGATGGCCAGAGCATCATGATTGCTCCTTGGCCGGTGGCGGACGACAACCTGATGGATGATACGGTGGAAAAACAGATGACTGCCGTCATGGACGTGATCAAAGCCATCCGGAACATGCGGGCGGAAGTGAATGCAGCTCCCGGCCACAAGGCTCCGGCGACGGTGCTGGTGGACGAAGACCTGAAAGCTGTCTTTGCGGCCAACGGGGATTATATCCGGCAGCTGGGCACGGTAGATACCCTGACCCTGGGAGGCATGGAAGATACTGCCCCGGAAAATGCCATGGCGGCTGTGGTCAACGGGGCCAAGGTATACCTGCCTCTCAAAGGACTCATCGATGTGGAAAAGGAATTGGCCCGTCTCCAGAAGGAACTGGACGGCGCCGAAAAAGAAGCCAAGCGGACGGCCGGAAAACTGAGCAATCAGAACTTCCTGGCTAAGGCACCTGCGGAAGTGGTGGAAAAGGAAAAGACCAAGCAAACGGAGATCCTGGCGCGGATCGACGGCCTGAAAGAACGGATCGCAACCCTGCGCAGCCTGTAAAAGGGAAAGGAGCAGACCTATGGATTATTCGGCCGCAGTAGCATACGTAGAAAGCCTGGGCAAGTTCGGCATCCATCTGGGCATGGAACGGATCCAGGGCCTGGCGGCTCAGCTGGATCATCCGGAACGGAAAATCCGGACCATCCATGTGACCGGGACCAACGGCAAGGGCAGTGTCACCTCTTTTCTGGCCAATATGCTCCAGCAGGCGGGGCTCCGGGTGGGGAGCTATACCTCTCCCCACTTTGTCCGCTATAACGAGCGGATCTGCCTGGACGGGCAGGAAATCTCCAATGGAGACTTTGCCGCCGTTACAGAACGGACCAAAGAAGCCCTGGAAAAGTACCTGGCTGCTGGGGGTGAACAGCCCACCCAGTTCGAATTCATCACTGCTATGGGTTTCCTGTATTTCGCGGAAAAACAGGTGGATTGTGCGGTAATCGAAGTGGGGATGGGAGGCCTGTGGGATTCCACCAACATCATCACTCCGGAAGTTTCGGTGATCACTAATGTGACCCTGGAACATACGGACCGGCTGGGGAAGACCATCGAAGCCATTGCCGCCCAGAAGGCCGGGATCATCAAGCCGGGGGTGCCGGTGGTGACGGAGGCGGAAGGCAAGGCCCTTACGGTGATCCGGGCCGCGGCAGAAGCCAATCACGCGCCTCTTTACGTCTATGGAGAAGATTTTACAGCAGAAAAACTGACCAGTTCCATGGAGGCCCAGACTTTCCTGTACCGGCTGGGTGAGAAAGAAATGGAAGCGGTCATCCATCTGCCCGGGGAGCATCAGATCCTCAATGGAGCAGCGGCCCTGACAGCAGCGGAAATCCTCCGGGATAAGCACGGAGTGCCTGATGAGGCGGCCATGCTCCGGGGTATGGAGGCGGCCCGGTGGCCGGGACGGCTGGAGCGGATCCATCGGGATCCGGATATCATCCTGGACGGGGCCCACAATCCCTCCGGGGTGACGGTGCTCCGGAAGGCGTTGGATGAGTACTATCCCAAAGCTCGGCGGATCTATGTGTTCGGCATGATGGCGGACAAAGATGTGAGCCAAGTCTCGGATATCCTGTTCCGGCCGGAGGACACCATCTATACGGTATTGGCCCATGAGGGAGACCGGTCAGAGAAACCGGAAAAATTGGCCCAGCGGCTCCACAAGAACGCGGTGCCCATGGAGGACCTGACGGCTGCCTACCGCCGGGCGGTGGGGGAAGCCGGCCCCGGGGACGTAGTGATCGTCTGCGGCTCTCTGTATCTCATCGGGACCTTCAAGGAACTGGGATTGGATCGGTGATGGCATGGAACGACCACGAGGCTGGGGCCTTCCTGCATCCTGGAACCTGAACCAGGTTACCTTCGCCGTCCTCTGTGTCCTGTTTTTCATCCTTCCCCTGAACCAGCTGGCCGCTGGCCTTGTCTTTGGGCTTTGTTTCCTGCTGAACCTGGTGAACATCTGGCAGACCGGGCAGTTCTGGCCGGCCATCCAGATTCCCCGGAACATCAGCCGGCCCCTGTGGGCCCTATTCCTCCTCAGTGGGGTCAGTACCCTGTGGTCGGAAAATCCAGCCGCCTGCGCCTTCAACTGGCTGTGGGTGGTGGGCCAGGAAGCCGGCCTGTTCTATCTGGTGCTCCGGTATGCCAGCACCAGCCGCCGGGCCTTGTTCTTGATCAAGATCTTCATGATCTCGGCCGGGGTGGTAGCAGCTTTCGGAATCTGGCAGTACTTTTTCGGCAGCAGTCTCCAGAATATGGAATGGATCGACCACCAGGCTTTCAAGCACCTGTCCCGGCGGGCCATTTCCACACTGGTGAACCCCAACATCCTAGGGACCTTCCTGGTGACTACGGTGGCCTACTGTGAAGGGCTCTTCGCTCCGCTTAAAGGCGGGAAGACCCGCTGGGCTTTGGCAGGGATCTTCCTTTTGGCTACGGCCTGCCTGATCCTGACGTTCTCCCGGGGGAACTGGGTGGCTTATTTCTGGGTGCTCTTTGTCTTCGCCGGGGCCTTTTACCATAAAGCGTTCCTGCCCTTCATCGGCGGAGGGCTGGGGGTGCTGTACGTGTTCTGGAACCAGTTGGCGGAACGGCTCATGTCGATTTTTTCCGTCCATGACACATCGGCGGAACTCCGGTTCTTCTATTTGGAAAGTTCCCTGGACATGATCCGGGACCATCCCTTTGGAGTGGGCTGGTATGGCTATGGTTATGCCTTTCCTGATTACAACTTTTTCATTGCGGAAGATGTATTCATGTATCACAGCCACAATCTGCTGCTGAATGTAACGGCAGAGCTGGGGATCCCAGGACTTTTATTGTTCCTGTACGTGATGTTCCAGCTGTTCCGGCTGGCCCGGGAAATCCGGCATCGGCGGCGGGCCCGTCCTTGGATCCGCGGAGTGGCCTGCGGCTATATGGCATCCCTGGTGGGTATCTTCATCAGCGGAATTACGGACCATACCCTGTTCAACAGCCAGCTGGGCATGCTGTTCTGGGCAGGGAATGCCATCCTCCTGATCGTGGATCAGCTGAGCCGGGAACGGAAGAAGAGGATATAACGAAAAAGGGGTTGTTGCACGTGTGAAAACCACACACGTGCAACAACCCCTTCGTC
>CAJMQS010000046.1 GCA_905215645.1 uncultured bacterium | reverse complement strand
CCTCCGGCTCCAGACTTCAGACTCCAGACTTGAGCCGCTATGCGGCTCTACAGCTAGGGGGTGTTGCACGCAACGTGCAACACCCCCTTTCTTCTTTTATTTCTCTTTCCCTTTATCCAGCATATTCTGGATTTCCTGCATGAAACTGTTCACGTCGGCGAACTGGCGGTACACAGAAGCGAAACGGACATAGGCAATCTGGTCGATTTTCTCCAGATGGGCCATGACCACTTCACCGATTTTCGTAGATTTGACCTCATTTTCTCCAGAAGCCCGGATCTCATTTTCTATCTGGTTGGTCAGGCTCTGGATCTGTTCGTAGGTAAAAGGCCGTTTCTCAAAGGCCCGCAGGAGGCCTGCCAAAATCTTCTTGCTGTCGAACATTTCCCGCCGGCCATCCCGCTTGATGACCAGAAGAGGGATCTGTTCATATTTTTCGTAAGTCGTGAAACGCCGTCCGCAGCGGGGACACTCTCTCCGACGCCGGATGGACGCCCCCTCTTCAACGGAACGGGAATCGATGACACGGCTATCTTCGCAGCCACAGAATGGACATTTCATAACCTACACCCCCTGTTCCTTATTTGTTGCGGATCCAGGGCGGAATCTCCGAAGTAGGAGAAGTGAAGCTGCTCACCTTGGATCCGGCAGCTTCTTCAGCAGCCTTGGTGATCCGGCTGGTAGAAGTCTGGGGTTTCACAAAGGAAGCAGGTTTGGGGGTATTGCCCACGGAAGGTTTCCCTTCATCGATGCCGGTGGCAATGACGGTGACACGGATTTCATCTTCCATGTTTTCATCGATGTTGGCCCCGAAGATGATGATGGCATCCGGATCCACCACATCGGTGATGATCTTGCTGGCTTCGTTCACATCCATCAGGCTCAGGTTGGGGCCGCCGGTGATGTTCAGCAGCACGCCCTTGGCGCCTTCGATGGTGGAATCCAGGAGAGGGCTCTTCACGGCGTTTTCGGCCGCAGCTGCAGCGCCTTCATCCCCTTTGGCCGTACCGATCCCCATCATGGCGGAACCGGCATTGGTCATGACAGCCTTCACATCATTGAAGTCCACGTTGATCAGTCCGGGGACGCTGATCAGGTCAGAAATCCCCTGTACGCCCTGGCGCAACACATCATCGGCCAGTTTAAAGGCATCTTTCATGGAAGTCCGTTTATCCACGACCTGGAGCAGTCGGTCGTTGGGAATGGTGATCAGGGCATCCACCTTGGCTTTCAGGTTGGCAATCCCCTGTTCAGCCACATTGAAACGGCGGCGTCCTTCAAAGGAGAAAGGTTTCGTCACCACGCCTACCGTCAGAGCGCCGGCCTGTTTGGCCATTTCAGCCACCACATGGGCAGCCCCGGTACCGGTACCGCCGCCCATACCAGCGGTGATGAAGACCATGTCGGCACCTTTTACGCACTCTGCCAGTACATCTTTGGATTCTTCTGCAGCTTTTTCCCCCACTTCCGGGTTGGCCCCTGCACCCAGGCCTCTGGTTTCGTCCTCACCGATCTGGATCTTGGTGGGAGCGCTGGATTTCTTCAGCTGCTGTGCATCGCAGTTCACAGCGATGAATTCCACACCCTGCAGTCCGGCTTCGATCATGCGGTCTACAGCATTGTTGCCGCCGCCGCCGACGCCGATGACTTTGATTTTTTCCAGGGGCTGATCCATCGTATCTTTGTCTGCCTCAAACATGTTTCATGGTCCTCCTCATCTATTGTGTGATAAGATACTTGTTTCTTCGTACACTATATCTAGTATACCATTTAACAGATAATATTTCATCCCCATTTTGGGGAAAATTTTGCCTTCTTCCGCAGAGATTGTTCACCGCCTCTTAGTCCCCCATCAGCAGCCGCCGGATGATGGCGATGTTGTTGAAGATCCGGAGACCGAAGGCGATCAGGGCCACATAATATAGGTCGATGCCCAGCCGGTAGCCAAAGTAACACAGGAACACCGCAAAGATCCCATTGGCAAAAAAGCCGCTGAGAAAGATCCGGTGGTTGAAGTGCCCTTCCAGGGAAGAACGGTAACCCCCGAAAGCCGCATCCAGACAGCCCATGAACGCCACCGCCACCAACTTGCTGTACATGGGAGGCACCACAGGGAAATAGGCCCCCAGGGCAATCCCTGCCGCCAGCCCCAACAATGCGTAGATCATCCTTTGCCCCCTTCCTCCGTCCGGGCATATTCAAAGTGCCGGGTCCCTTTATACGCCGGGATCACCAGATTGTCCTTTTTCTTCACGTCTACGGTGATGCCCCAGAATTTCAGGGTCTCCACCACCCCGCCCCGGAGCCGCAGGGCACTTTCCAAAGTCTTGGGGTCCCCGATGGCCCGGATCTCATAAGGAGGGCTGAACCGGGTATTGTTCACGGAGACCGTGGGACCGGCACACCGCACTTCGGAAATATCCAGCAGCCGTTCCTGATTGATGGAAAGGGCTTCCGCCCCAGCTGCCCGGAGTTCGTTCAGGAGCCGGAGCAGGTCATCATCATGGATCACATACAGATTGGGGTTTTCCCCGGCCTTGGGGGTCACCTTGCTGTCGTTGACTACCACCAGCACACCGGGGCCATGGAGGGGGACCTCTCCAGCCTTGATTTTCAGGTCGTTCAGGACTTTCCGGTCCCCGCCGGCTCCCTGGGTTTCCATTTCTTCCAATTTAGCGGACAATGCCTTATTTTCTTTCTCCGCATTCTTCAGTTTCTCCACCAAATCTTCCGCCCGCTGCTGGTTCACAGACTGCTTGGCCTGTTCAGCGCTGCGGAACTGGGTAGAAATCATCGCTCCTACAATCAGACACACCAGGAACACGAAGAATTTCTCTCTTGGACTGTGCGCAGCCATGCCATTCTCCTAACTACAGTTTGATATAGGGTTTCTCGTACGTCAGATCGATATACTGTGCCTTGATTTTCTTGGCTTCCAGCTCTTGGCAGATGGATTTGAAGGTTTCCAGCTTCTCTACCCCATTCTCCCAGGTCCCCAGGATAATGGGGATCCCGTTGTGGAGGTAGATCTTGATGCTTTTGTTTTCGTCCACGTGGATTTCCATGATCCGATCCCGCAGGGTCGGATCCAGTTTTCCCAAAAAGCCCAAGATCCCTTGGATTTCCTCATCCTCCGTCACATCCCCCAGTTCTGCTGCAGCGATGTGCCAGCCGGAAACAAAAGGAGCTTCCCCGCCAGTGATCCCGTCCGCTAGGCCGATGATATGGCCGGTGGGATCCACTTGGGCATACTGTTTTCCTTCCATGGTCACATACAGAGCCGGTTTCCGGTCCGTAATCACCACTTTCAGCACATTGGGCCAGCCCAGGGCCAGCTCTGCCTTTTCCACCCGGTAATCGCTCCGGAGGCTGGCAAGGAGTTTCTTCCGATTGATATTGAAGATATTCAGGGGTTCCCCTGCATCTCCCATCTCCCGGACTTCCTCCAGGGTCACTGCCGTATCTCCTACCACCTGCAGCTGCCCGAAGGCCAGCCAAGGCTGATGGAGCAGCACATAGGAAGCCATGAGCAGCAGGAAGGAACAGAGGAGGAGGGCTGCCCGGGCCTTGTTCAGCCGGCGCCGGGGCCTTCTCTTTTCCGGATCCTTTCCAGAGTCCGGCCGTTTTCTCCCTGCTCTTCTTCTCATATCCTCCTGTGGGATTTCCTGGGGTTCCTGGGGTTCCTGCTGTTCTCGCCGAGCCCGGAAAGTCTCCCGTCCAGCAGCCCGGTCGGCCAGGGCTTGGGTCTCCTGGGCTTCGGTCCGGCCATAGATGTAGGCCTGGGCCTCCTGCCGGATCTTTTCCCGCTCCAGCGCTATCGCTTCTGCCTGTTTCCGAGCTTCTTCCTGGCGCAGCCGGGCCGCCCGCATCTCCTGGCGGAAGCTGCTGGTCCTGGGCTGCGTGTCCCCGGCTCTTTCCTGCCGGCCGTCTGCCGGGTTTTCCTGGAATCCTCCCTGTTCAGGCTGGTCCTTCCGGACCTCTGCCTGCCGGTTTTTCCGGAGGTCCTCCCTGTTTCCCCGGTGCCCCTGCCCGATCCGGGGCTGGAGCCATTTGGGCCTCATCATCTCAATGGGCCGTCTTCAGGATCTTCTCACACAGATCCGGGAAGGAAATGCCCATAGCAGCTGCCGCTTTGGGGATCAGGCTGGTAGCCGTCATCCCTGGGATGGTGTTGACTTCCAGGGCGATGCAGTCCCCGTTGTCCGCCAGCATCAGGTCCGTCCGGGCCACACCGCTGCAGCCCAATGCTTCATAAGCTGCCACGGCGATTTTCTGGAGCCGCTGGGTAGTGGCTGCATCAAAGGGAGCCGGACAAGTATAAGTGGTGGCCCCTTTGGTATATTTGTTATGGAAATCGTAGAAATTCACATGGGGTTCGATGAGTACCAAAGGCATGGGGATGGCCCGTCCGTCTTCCCCCATCATCACGCCAGCAGCTACTTCCTTGCCGGTGAAAAAGGCTTCGCACAGCACATGGTCGCCGTACTTGAAAGCTTCCTCCAAAGCACCGTCCAGCTGGCTTTCGTCTTTGACGATCACCACGCCGATGCTGGAACCCTGGGTGGCCGGTTTCACCACACAAGGAATCCCGATTTCCTTCAAGATCCGGGCCTTGGGTTCCTTATCCAGCTTTTTATCCAGGAAGATGCATTTGGCCGTGGGTACATGGTTGTTTTGGAACAGGTGCTTGGTGTAGACCTTGTCCATAGCCAGAGCGCTGGCCAGGACGCCGCTGCCCGTATAGGGGATGCCCAGCATTTCCAGGATACCCTGGAGCCGGCCGTCTTCCCCGTAGAGCCCATGGACCGCGTTGAATACCACCTTAGCCCCGGATTCCTTCAGCTGGTCCACGATGTGATGGGGATCTAGGTCGATGGCCACGGCGTCATACCCTTTTTCTTTCAAGGCATTCAGGATAGCGTTCCCGGTATTCAAGGAGACTTCCCGTTCCTTGGAAGGGCCTCCCATGACGACTGCGATACGATCTTTTTTATCCATTGTCATTTCCTCCGTTCCAATGCCTGTACCAGGTGTTCACCCAGTTTATAGATATCTCCAGCCCCGATGGTCATGATCAAGTCACCGCTTTGGGCTTCTTCTTTCAGGCGGTCCAAGATGGCCGGCTGGTCCGGTACATAAGCCACTTCTTGACCGGTAGTGGCCCGTACTTTATCCGCCAGCAGCTTGCCAGTGACCCCGGGGATGGGATCTTCGCTGGCCGCATAGATATCCGTCACGATCAGCTGGTCCGCGTCTTTGAAAGCCACCGCGAATTCGTCCAAGAGCAGCTGGGTGCGGGTATACCGGTGGGGCTGGAAGACCACGATCAGCCGCTGCGGATGGGTCTGCCGGGCTGCTTTCAACGTGGCTTCGATTTCCGTAGGATGATGGGCATAATCATCTACCACCCAAATGCCATCCACTTTCCCCTTGGTCTCGAACCGGCGCTTGGCCCCGCTGAATTTCTCCAGGGAAGCCAGGATCCCGTCCAGCGGGAGCCCCAGTTCCCGGGCAGCGGCAATGGCCCCCAGGGAATTGAGCACATTGTGCCGGCCGGGGATGATCAGGTGGCCTCGGCCGATGGTCTCTCCCTGATACACCACATCATAATGGGTGCCGTCCGTTCCGTAGCTGATGTCCTTGGCCTGGTAATCCGCGTCCTGGCTGTCGATACCGTAGCTGATCACCCGTTTGTCCGTATGTTCCCCGATGGTCCGCACCTTGGCGTTGTCATAGCAGAGGACGGCACAGCCATCTTCCTTGATCTGGGAAACGAACTGGGCAAAAGCCTTCTGGATGTTTTCCTCGCTGCCGTAATGGTCCAGATGGTCGTCTTCGATGTTGGTGACCACCGCAATGTAGGGATTGAACTTCAGGAAGGATCCGTCGCTTTCATCCGCTTCCGCCACCACATAGTCACTTTTCCCATTGGCCGCGTTGGACCCTAGGTTGTTCACGATGCCCCCCACCACGATGGTGGGATCCAGGCCGCAGTCGTAGGTGATGCAGCTGAGCATGGAACTGGTAGTGGTCTTCCCGTGGGCACCTGCCACGGCAATGCCTTTATGCTTGTTCATCAGGTAGGCCAGTACATCGCTCCGGTGGATCACCGGCACTTGGCGCCGATGGGCCTCCACCAGTTCTGGATTGTCCGGATGGATGGCCGTGGAAACCACCACCACTTCCGCCCGTTCGATCTGGCAGGCCGCATGGCCGATGAACACCAGCGCTCCTTCTTTGGCCAGTTTGGTGGCCATATAGCCAGGTTTGGCGTCGGAGCCGGACACATGGTAGCCCCGTTTGATCATCACATAAGCCAGGGCGCTCATGCCGGCCCCTCCGATGCCGATGAAATGTATGTTTTTAATCGTATCCAAATCAACCAATGGTCGTTCCTCCTATTTGTTCCGTTCTGCCAGTTCCATGGCAGCTTCCGCAATGGCATCCGCCGCCTGGGGCATAGCCGTCCGCAAGGCACTGCGGTGCATGGTTTCCAGCCGTTCCGGTTCCCGGAGCAGTTTTTCCACTTCTTCCAGGAGCCAGCCCCCTGTCAAGTCTTTGTCCAGCGCCACCAGGGCCGCTCCCTGGGCTGCCAAGGCCCGGGCATTGTATTCCTGGTGGTTGGCGGTGGCATAGGGATAGGGGACCAGGATGGACGGGATCCCCTTCACCATCAATTCCGCCAATCCGATGGCGCCGGCCCGGGAAACGGCCAAATCTGCTGCAGCCAGGGCCAGGGGCATATCGTGGAGATAAGGCACCACATGGATGTTCCCCGCATGGAGCACCTTGTCCCCCAAGGCTTCTGCATGTTTTTCATAGCCGGCGGTCCCGGTGGCATGGAGGATCTGGATCCGAGGATTCCCCGCCAGCTTCTGTTCCACCGTCACCATGGCCTGGTTGATGGTCCGGGCCCCCCGGCTGCCCCCAAAGGCCAATAGGGTCGTCTTTTCCGGATCCAGCCCGAATTTTGCCAGGCCGTCTTCCCGTCTGGCTTCCAGGATCTCCTGACGGACCGGGTTCCCGGTATAGACTTTTTTGGCATGGGAGGCAAAGTATCTGCCCCCTTCCTTATAGCCCAGGAACACTTCGTCCACGAACCGGGACAAAATCTTGTTGGTGACCCCGGGCATGGCATTCTGTTCCTGGATACAGGTAGGCACCCGTTTCATGGCCGCCCAGAACAGGATGGGCCCGCATACATAGCCCCCCGTGCCGATCACCAAGTCTGGATCCAGTTGGTTCAGCAGGCTGTAGGCTTCCTTCATGCCCAGCACCAGCTCACAGGCACTTTTCAGGGTGCCCAGGCCCAAGTGCCGTTCAAAGCCAGCCACCTGGATGAATTTCAGGGGATACCCGTAGCGAGGGATGATGTCCTTTTCCAATCCCTTCTGGGTCCCCACAAAAGTGATTTCACAGTCAGGGTCCAGCCGCCGCAGAGCACCGGCAATGGTCAATGCCGGATAGATGTGGCCGCCGGTTCCCCCTCCGGACAGTACGACTTTCACGCTTCTGCCTCCTTGGCCAGATCATGGACAATCTGCTTGAACACCCGGCCCCGTTCCGGGAAGTTGGCGAACATATCATAGGAAGAACAAGCCGGAGAAAGGAGCACCACCTGAGGTGTCCGGGCCAGGCTGTAGGCTTTCCGCACGGCGTCTTCGAAGGTGCCGTCGATCATGATGATGTGCTGCACCCCGTGTTTTTTGGCTGCTTCATAGAATCGCTGCCGGGCTTCTCCCAAAAGGATCAAAGCATCGGTCTTGACCTTTACGGTTTCCATCAGGTCATCCAGGCCAGTCATCTTATCGTGGCCTCCTGCTAAAAGGATCACATGGCCGTCCTTGAAAGCTTCCAGGGCCTTGATGGCAGAATCCGTATTGGTGGCCTTGGAATCGTTGTAGTATTTCACTCCGTTGATGGTGGTCACATATTCCAGCCGGTGTTCCACGCCCCGGAAATCTTTCAGCACCTGGGCCATGTTGGCCGCAGTGACGCCGGCAAAATGGGCGGAGAGGCAGGCGGCCAATACATCTTGTTCATTGTGGGCCCCAAAGATCTGGAGGTCGGACACTTGGCAGATCTTTTCCGTCTTCCCGTCCAAGGTCAAGGTGAACCATCCGTCTTGGATGAAGCCCCCTTCCGGCAGCACTTTCTGGGTGCTGAACCAGACCACCCTGCTTTTGGCCTTGTCTCCCAGCTTGCTGGAAACCGGGTCGTCGGCGTTGAGGATCAGGATCTGATCCGGCGTCTGGAAGGCGAAGATCTTGGATTTGGCGGCCACATAGCCGGCCATGTCCCCATGCCGTTCAAAATGGTCGGGGGTGATATTTACGATGCAGGCCACGTCCGGTGCCAAACTGGTAGTCCCTTCCAGCTGGAAGCTGGACAGTTCGGCGGCCACCCAGGAATCGGCATCCAGTTCCTGGAGCTCCTTGCTCAAGGCAAAACCGATGTTCCCGGCCACCGCGGTCTTCACCGGCAGGGTAGCCAGCATCCGGCCCAAAAGGGTGGTGGTGGTGGTCTTGCCGTTGCTGCCAGTCACAGCGCACCAGTGTCCTTTGTAGAGCCGACTGGCTTCTTCTGCTTCAGCAATGATCTCCATCCCCAGTTTACGGGCCTTTTTCACCGTTTCCGTGGTGAAGGGGATCCCAGGAGAGATGATGAAGAGACGGCACTGTTCCAGATAGGGCTCTGGATCTTCCCCGCAGACGTAGATCCCTCCCTTTTCCTGGAAAGCCTGCAGCCAGGTTGGATCCAGATCCTTTTTATCATCATTGTACAGGATCACCCCAGCATCTTTTTGAGCCAAGACTTCCGAAACGCCTTGGCCGCTGATGCCGGCCCCGTACACAAAGATTTTCTTTTTGTCATCCATGAATGATGCCCCCCAAGTTTATGCTATTTATCGTTCATCGTGAATCGTTTATTGAGTCGGAAGTCAGAAGTCGGAAGTCGGAAGCCCCGGGATGAATTTGCAAAGCAAATTTTTTAAATATGTATAACCTTTGTACGAAATGGTCATCATGAGAATTTCGTTACTGGTTCTACATATTCAGTAGAATCCGTCCAGCCAGACGGATTCTGTCCTGAGGCTTCTGACTCCAGACTTCCGACTGCTGGCTATTGTTCAATCAGCAGCCCTATTACTTCATCAGATACATCCCCACGCCCAAGAGGGAGAACAGGCAGCTGGCCAGGAAGAACCGCTTCACTACAATGACTTCTTTCCAACCTCCCAGTTCGAAATGGTGGTGGAGAGGTGCCATCCGGAAGATCCGCTTCCCGTGGGTCATTTTGAAATATCCCACTTGGAGCATCACGGACAGGGCTTCCAGTACGTAGATGCCCCCGATCACCACCAAGAGCAGTTCCGTATGGGTCCCGATGGCCACCGCGGCCACCGCCCCGCCCAGTGCCAAGGAACCGGTGTCCCCCATGAAGCACTTGGCCGGATGATGGTTGTAGATGAGGAAACCCAGGCAGCAGCCCACGATGGAAAGGGCAAACAGGGCTTCCGGCAGGAGACCGCTGGCAAAGCCGATATAGGCAAAGGCCAGCATCACCGGGATGGTCACGCTGGAAGCCAGTCCGTCCAGTCCGTCGGTCAGGTTCACCGCATTGGTGGTGCCCACCAAAAGCAGCAGCAGGAAGAGATAATATCCGGCTCCCAGGTCCACCGTGGTGTTCACCAGGGGGACCCAGATCCGGGTGCTGTACACAGTCACGTCCCCAGGATAGAACAGGTAGACAGCAGCCACCAAGATCTGGAGGGCCATCTTCTGTTTGGACGTGAGTCCCAGGTTCCGCTTGAAGAAAATCTTCAGGCCGTCGTCGATGAACCCGATGATCCCGTAGCCCACAAAGAGCCACAGAGCCACGATGGTCCGGGAATCCAGAGGGATCCACAAAAGGGACGCCACGATGGCCGCGGCGATCATCATCAGGCCTCCCATAGTGGGAGTGCCGCTTTTCTTCAGATGTTCTTTGGGACCGCATTCCCGGATGCTCTGGCCGAAATGCCATTTGTGGAGCAAGGGCAGCAGGAACCGGCCGAACAGAGCCGTCAGTACAAAGGAAGTGACTAGGATACCCACGCCGCTCAGCATGTCTTGGCCCCCTTCCGGAACACCGTATCGATCAAAGAAAAGACTTCCATCCCATGGGAGCCTTTCAGCAGCACCACATCATCGGGCCGGACCAGCCGTTCCAGCACCGGGGCCGCCGCTTCCTTATTTTCCACATACTGGACAGGGACACCGGCTTTTTCCGCCGCTTCCGCCGTATACCGGCTTTCCGGCCCGTAGCAGATGAGGGCATCCACTCCGTATTTGCCGCACCATTCTCCCACCTGGGTATGGCCGCTGCGGGAATGGGCTCCCAATTCCAGCATATCTGCCAACACGGCGATGGCCCGCCCTTTCCCCTGGTCCTTTACCACATCTCCCAGGGTCTTGAGGGCTGCTTCCATAGAAGCTGGACTGGCATTGTAGGCATCGTTAATCACCGTCACCGGTCCGAAATGGAGGATTTCCTGGCGCATGCCGGTCATCTTCAAGTTTTCCAGACCCCGGGCGATGGCTTCGTCAGGGACGCCGTATACTTCCCCCACTGCCACCGCAGCCAGGGCGTTCATTACATTGTGCCGTCCCAAGAGAGGCAGCTTCACTGCCTGGGTATTCCCCGTGATCCGGCTCCGATACACGAACCGGGTGGCCAGTCCGTCAGCCGTGATTTCTACTGCCTTTACATCGACGTCGCTGTCGATGCCGTAAGTATGGACCGTAGCTCCGGTTTCCATGACGCTGACCCGGGGATCATCTCCGTTCAGGAAAGCATGGTTTTTAGGGTTGAAATCTTCCAGGATCTCACTTTTGGCTTTGGCGATGTTTTCCAGGGACCCTAAGAGTTCCAGATGGGTATCCCCTACATTGGTGATCACGGCGGCATCCGGGAACGCAATGTGCTTCATGGCCCGGATCTGTCCCAAGCCCCGCATGCCCATTTCCACCACGGCCATTTCCGTATCCTCCCGGATGGTCAGGAGGGTCTTGGGCAGGCCGATTTCATTATTGAAATTGGCTTGGGTCTTGATCACCCTATATTTCTCCCCCAATACGGCAGCGATGCAGTCCTTGGTAGAAGTCTTGCCGTTGCTGCCGGTGATGGCGATCACTGTCAGTCCCTTTTGTTTCAGCCGCCAGCAGCTGGCGATCTTCTGGTAGGCTTCCAGGGTGTCGTCCACCTGGATGCACCGGTCCGCCGGTACCCCTTCCGGCACTTCTGAGACCACCGCTGCCCGGGCTCCCTCCTGGAGGGCCTGGGCCACGAACCGGTGTCCGTCGAACCGTTCTCCCTTCAAAGCCACAAACAGGCACCCGGGCACAATGGCCCGGGAATCGGTGGTGACATCCGTAAACTCTTCCGAAGCTTCCAGGGCCATAGGCACCTGGAGTGCTTCCTTCAATAAAGCAGCATCAAGCATTGGTCTTCCCCTTCTGGAAAAAGTCACGGACCACTTCTCCATCATCGAAATGGATGGTCCGGTCCTTCAGGACCTGGTAGTTTTCGTGGCCTTTTCCCGCTATCATGACAACATCTTCCGGCTTGGCATGGGCCATGGCATAGTCGATGGCTTCCCGCCGGTCGGTGATCTTGTGGATTTCTTTTCCTTCCGGATTCTCTTTCAAGCCTTCTTCGATATCCCGGATGATGGCTTCCGGATCCTCGGTCCGGGGATTATCGCTGGTGACGATGACGATGTCCGCCAAATCAAGGGCAATCTGCCCCATGATGGGCCGTTTCTTCCGGTCCCGGTCTCCTCCGGCCCCGAAGATCACCCACAGTTTCCCTTTCGTGATCTGCCGGGCCGTCTTCAGCACGTTTTCCAGGCCGTCCGGAGTATGGGCATAATCCACCACCACCGTAAAGGGCTGGCCTGCATGGATCAGCTGGAACCGGCCAGGCACCCCAGCGAAATCGTCCAGTCCCCGGATGATATCTTCCCGGGACAGGCCTTCTGCGATGGCGGCACAGATGGACCCCATCACATTGTATACATTGAATTCCCCGGTGATGTGGAGTTTTAGATCCATTTCCCCCACAGGGGTATGGAGGTTCAGTTCCATATGGGTGGCCGCCACGTGGAAGGTGAGGGGATATACGTCGTTGTTCTTCCCCTTCCCATAGGTCATGATCTTCGTCTTCACCCGAGGCATGATCAGGGCCGAACTGGGATCATCGCTGTTGAACACCGCCGTCTTGTTGGGTTTCACCCCTTCATGGAGACGGGTGAACAGCAAAGCTTTGGCTTCCCGATAGTTTTCCATGGTCTTGTGGAAATCCAGATGGTCCTGAGTGATATTGGTAAGGACCGCCGTATCGTATTCGATGCCGGCCACCCGGTCCAGGGCCAGGGCATGGGAAGAGACTTCCATGACACAGGTGTCACAGTGATCTTCCACCATCTCATAAAGCATCTTCTGGAGGTCCACCACGTCCGGGGTGGTATTGTGGCTGATGCGGACTTTTTCTCCGATCATCACATTGATGGTGCCGATGAGACCCACCTTGTGGCCGGTCCGGGTCAGGAGGGTCCGGAGGATATTGGTGGTGGTGGTCTTGCCGTTGGTGCCGGTGACCCCGATCATCCGCATTTTCCGGGCTGGCCAGTCGTAGAACCAAGGTGCCAGGGTCTTCACCGATTCCTGGGTGCTGGGGACCCGGATCACCGTCATCCCTTCCGGTGCTTCCGTCTCTTCTTCCGTCAGAGCCGCCACTGCCCCCTGGGCCGCAGCCTTTCCGATGTATTTGTGGCCGTCCGTATTGACCCCTTTGATGCATATAAAAAGGCTGCCAGGGCCGGCGGTCCTGGAATCGATGGTCAAATCGCTGACAATCTGATCCGCTCCATTCCCTGTAACCACGGCACCAGGCAGCTGGCTGATTACATCCTGCAGTTTCCTTTCCATGTTGATCCCCCTTATAAAGGCCGTCATACGTCAGTCGTCATACGTCATACGCTTATGGTTCATTTGCTGCGCAAATAATCAAAAGCCAAAATTCCTGCGCTGTGCCAAACAGCGCTTCCTTCGGCGTATGACGTATGACCTATGACGTATGACACTGTCAATTTCCTCTTACATAAATATTGCTCCGGGCGGTCTGCATCCCCAGTTTCTTTTCGGCGATGCTGGTGATCCGTTCCGGGCTCCGCAGCCGTTCCACGTCGATTTTCAAGGTTTCATTCTCATCCAGGCATTTGGCTTCCTCACTTTTCAGCTGGACCAATGCCTGGGAACGGGTATAATACAGGGCACTCAGGGCAATATTCACGAATACTAATGATAATACCAAACACACCAAAAATGCAACCCGACGAAGCACAATATTTTGCTCCTTTACGGCTTTTTTCGGTCTCACCGGACGGGAAGGCCGGTCATGCCCGGGAACAGGTTCTTCCTGGACAGCCGCGGAGCCATAACTATATGGATGATGAGACGGCCACTCCATGGGTCGACTGTATTTCCTGGTAACCATGCTGCCTCTCCTTCGTAGTTGGATGGATGTCTTCTCAGATCTTTACGGCTCCCCGCAGCCTGGCGCTCCTGGCCCTTGGATTCTCAGCCAGTTCGGCTTCACTGGGGGTGAATTCTTTCAGTTTCTTTAGTTCCGGCTTCCGGCCGCAGACGCACACCGGCAGTTCCGGCGGACAGATGCAGCCCCTCTGGAGCCGTTTGAAGGCCTGTTTGATGATCCGGTCTTCCAAGGAATGGAAAGTGATCACCCCGATATGGCCTCCGCTCTTCAGATGATGGACCGCTGCCTCCATGGTGGCATCCAGGATCTTCAGTTCGTCATTTACTTCGATCCGGATGGCCTGGAAGGTCCGTTTGGCTGGATGGGGGCCGTCCTGGCGGGCTCCCTTGGGGATGGCCGCCTTGATGATGTGCACCAGTTCCCCGGTGGTACGGATGGGATGTTCCTTCCGAGCCGCTGCAATGAACTGGGCAATCCGTTTGGCCCACCGTTCTTCTCCGTATTTGTAGATGATCCCGGCCAGGTCGTCTTCCTTGTACCGGTTCACCACCTGTTCCGCCGTCAGGCTGGCTTCCTGATCCATGCGCATGTCCAGAGGACCGTCATGCATGTAGGAGAAGCCCCGTTCCGGAGTATCCAGCTGGTAGGAGGATACTCCCAGGTCGAACAGGATCCCATCCACTTGGGGAATCCCTAGGTTTTCCAGGATCCGATCCAGGTTCCGGAAATTGTCATGGACGATTTTTACCTGGCACCGGGCGTCTTTCAACCGTTCGGTGGCTGCCGCAATGGCATCCTCATCCTGGTCGATGCCGATGAGCAGCCCTTCCGGGTCTAAGAGTTCTGTCATCCGGTGGGAATGGCCCGCCCCGCCCAGGGTGCAGTCCACATAGATTCCCTTGGGATCCGTGACCACCCACTGGACGCTTTCTTCCAATAATACACTTTTATGGACAAATTCCATCTCTATTCCTCATTCTATCAGACCAAACGCCTGCAGCGTTTGGCATCCATCGGCCGCTGACCGTTGACAGCTGACCGCTTTTATTCAAAATCCAGTTCTTCGATCAGTTCTGCCACATCGCTTTCCACGGCTTTGGTATATTTCGCATAGCGCTGGGCATCCCAGATTTCTGCCTTGTTCCCCACTCCCACAATCAGGGCTGTTTCCCCGATCTGGGCATAGGTCCGCAGATTGGCCGGCAGGAGGATCCTCCCCTGTTTGTCCGGCTCCGCTTCACAGGCTCCGCCGAAAATGAACCGGGATACGTCCCGCATTTTCTGCTTGGGCATCATCTTCTGTGCAAAGCTGTTTTTCAGTTTTTCCCAGGCTTCCATGGGATACACATCCAGACAGCCATCCACTCCTTTGGTCACAACAAATGGTGTTCCCAGGCTTTCCCTCATTTTGGCCGGGACGAACAAACGGCCCTTGCTGTCCAGGGCATGTTCAAATTCTCCCATCAACATAAGCCGTCCCTCCTGACCTTGAGAAATAATTCGCCACTTTTCACCACTTTTCACCATTATAGAATGTTTTTAGGGAAAAAGCAACGAAAAATCAGACAAGACAACGGTAAACTTAGATTACAGGGTTGACAAAATATGATATAATGATTCCATACCCATTAAATGTAATCGAGGAGGATTCAGATGGAAAAAGTAACTGCTGATTCCAGCATTATCGAAACGGTGCAGATGCACCCTGAAATCGTCAACATCTTCATGCAGTATGGCTTGGGCTGCATTGGCTGCATGGCCGCCAACTTCGAGACCATCGGCCAGGGGGCTGCTGCCCACGGCATCGATGTGGAAGCCCTGATTGCCGACATCAACGACTGCATTGCAGAAGTTGAAGGGGAAGAAAAGAAATAAAAAAAGGGGCTGTTGCATGAGCAACAGCCCGTCATACGTCATAGGTCATACGTCA
>CAJMQS010000045.1 GCA_905215645.1 uncultured bacterium | reverse complement strand
AGCTTTGATTTTTTATCCTGGTTGTCATCCAGGTGACTCGATCTCATCACCGTAAGGTGACTTGACCCGCACATCTGTCAACAATATTCAGTTCTCAAAGTTCGTCTCGCTGTCTCAGTGACAGCTATTACATATTAGCAGATTCAGTCATTCTTGTCAACAGCTTTTTTCTTTCAATGTTTCAGTTGGAACATTTCGTTGTTGACTTGTCTCCTGTCTGTGGCCTTCTCAAAGAGAAAGCCTAAATATAATAACAAAAATCAATTTCTGTGTCAATAGCTTTATCAATTTTTTAGAAAGACCATTAGCATTTGAAGGCCGGTATTTAAAAATGGGTTTAAAAATTGGCACTTATACTTCGACAAAGACAGAGTACGGGTTCCCCGTAGGGAGCCCGTACCGTCTGCCCGGAGGGCAAATTCTTTTATGCCCAACCTAAGCAAAAGGATATTTGAATCGTTTTTTAAAGATGGAACAGTCCCAACATCAATCCACAGGCTAGGGAAATCCAAGACAGGAGCCACATACGGGGGGTGCAGAAAGTGAGCAGTTCCTTGATAGAAATACCTGCCAGACCACAGGCCAAAAAAGTAGTAGCGGCGTGAGGAGTGAGGGGAGCCCCGAAGTTCTTCCCAATCAACATGGCCATAGCCATGTCATGAGGTGCAACGCCGAACTGTTGCCCTACCCCAATGGCCAGAGGCAGTAGGCCGAAAAAATAGGAGTCAGTACCCAGCATCATGCCGATGGGCACGGCGAATATCCCAAACACATCTTGCAAATGGGGCCCCAGGAAGGAAGGCACGATAGCAATCATCATCTGACCCATGGCTTTCATCATACCAGTCTTGGACAGAACCCCCAGAAATACCCCGGACGCCAGAAGTACCATGGGCATGGTCAGCGCAGTAGCGGCATGCATCTTAATGGCACGGGCCTGATCTTTAGCAGAATGAAAGTTGGCGACCAGTGCTACAGCTAGGCCGAACATGAATGCGCCATACATAGGAATCTTAGTGAAGCACAGGAGACCGATTACGAACAGAGTCAAGATTCCGTTAAACCAAATCATCTTGGGACGGCGCATGAAGGCCGCATCATCAACAGACAAGTCGTCATCAGAAGATTTTTCATTTCCATCTTCAGAAAGCTCGGCCGCCTTGCCAGTAGGATGCAGACCGGCCCCCGTTTCTTTTCCATCACTCCCATATAGGCGGCAAAGATTACTGCAACCACCAGGCCAACGCCTTGAAAGGGAATCAGTTCCTGCCACAGGGCATTCACATCCACGTTCAGCACCACACCTGTACGAGCCACTGGACCGCCCCAAGGTAACAGGTTCATAATGGATTGGGCAGCATCAATGATGCACACCAGCACTACAGGCCGCATGTGCAGTTTTTTATAAATTGGCAGCATGGCAGGGACGGTTATCAGCAGCGTAGAAGCAAAAGCCCCATCCAGATGAGAAATAACAGCGATGAAACAGGTAACGATGGTTACCATCACGATGTTGTCACCGGCCTTTTTTACCAGCCAATTCACCATAGGATCAAACAATCCCATATCCCCCATCATGGAAAAGTAAACAATGGAGAAGATGAATAGTACAGCGGTAGACCATGTCTTACCCACACCGGCCTTTATAAAGTCGAAGATTTGTGCGGGGGTAAAGCCGCAAATCAGAGCTGCAATCACAGGTATTATTACAAACAGAGGTACTGGATTGGATTTACCGCGGATCAGGGCTACCACAATAATCACAACCATCAGGAAACCAACAGCACCTAACAACATAATATTATTTCCCCCTTTGACTGGATTTTATGCCTCCGGAGCTGGTCGACTACCGAAAACGGGTTGAAGTATGAATCCGCAATAGCACATGAAGTGTTGCAGGATTTTCTGTTTTTCCATCATTTTCACTGCCTCCACACCCTACACACGTACCTCATCTGGCACATCCAGATTCACAAGAAATCTGTGTTCCTGGCAGCCGTAAAGATCGTCATCCAAAAAATCTCCAGCCGGATACTTCCGCACAATGGAGAACTTGATGGCATTGGCCAGAGGCAGGTCATACCTCTTGATCTTATCCAGCGGAACCCCGAGGAGTGCCGCCACATGTTCTACCGCCAGCGCATGGCAGCTGGCTATTTTTTTGAACTGCTCATGGCTTGGAAAAATGATATCGAAAGTAATGGCAAAAGGACCAGCATTTTTGGAACGGATCAATTTTGCAACTTCATAAAGTTTGGTCATACTGCATTCCTCCTCTTACAGGTCATAATATTTGATTCTGCAGGTTTCCAAAGGATCATCTATCTGGATCACATGGTTCAAGCAAAAACTGTAAGTCTTGCCATTTTCCATAGTCATCAGGCTGGGAGGAGAGAAGGGGAACGCCGTCTGACTCTGGGCGCCTTCCCAATCATGGATGGGTACATGAAGAGCCGTATGCCATACATTCGAAATCACCCCATCTGCGTCCTGTGGAGTTTTGGCAAGAATGTCAAATATCACCCCAACAGTTTCTGTGTTCGCATCTTTGGGATTCCCATAAACAAGATACCGGAAGCGATAATCATCTTTGCCCAGCTGCATCCCCTTTTGGATCTTAGCCCGGGCTGCTTTTTCCACTTCCTCCAGCCAGCTGTCCATCTGTTTAAGGACCAGTGGATCACGTACACCCGCCACGGCTACCCGGCGGTACCCCTCGAATTTCGCCCCCTCGATTTTCACAGTATAAGGGGTCTTCTCCATTGTACTGCCGGTCACTTTCACTCTGCGGTCATTCTCTGCTTCATAGACCGCGTCCTTGATATCCAAGACCCGTCCCGGTTCCACTAAATGAAAAGGATCTGAGTTTTCATACAGAGTATGCGAAACCACCGAAACCGGAGAAACTGCCATTTCCGGATGGGCCGGTTCAATGCTCATGGAATCTTCCCGAACCCACGCCATCATACTCCCATGATATTTTTCAAAGACCGATGCAAGAGTTCCACATTCCAGGACCTTTCCTGCATGCCAGGCAAAAGCATTGTCCAGCCCTTCCCGGATGGGTACTGCAGAATAAATGGAGGTATCCGTAGCTCTGCCGGCAATGATGACATCGGCCCCCTGATTTAAAGCCTCAATCATCGGTTCGGCCCCAATCACGGAAACACACCGAGAAATTTCATCGATCTTTTTGTCATTCAAGTTTTCCCAGCCATCCAGCGGTCTGATCCGTCCTTTGGCCAGATATCCTTTCAGCTGTTCCTTTGTCAGTTCTGTTTTGATTTCAGCCAACTTGAAATGCAGTTTGTCTTCTGCTGCGATTTCTTTGACGATATCAATCATCCAGTCCACATTGGGATCCGCACCGGCCGTTCCTGCAGAGCCGACGATGACAGGGATTTTTCTGGCAACTCCCTCCCGGATCATCAATTCCAAATCTCTTTTAGCAGCTTTTCGATTCATCCGGGGCTTCCCTTCCCCCAGATAAAACGGTCCAGAATCACAGGTTCCGGAATCACAACCAATCATATCTGGATGTTTTTCCAATGCATACTGGTAAGATTTCTCGTCAAAAGAAGAGCCCAGCATACCGGCCACAGCTAATACACACACTTCTTTTTTCATTCCGCTATTCTTCCTTTCTTCAGCTCTCTGAACAGAGCCCTTCACTGAAACATGTTTTAATTGGAATTTTCTTTCTTTTTCTTGTATTTATTGTACTTCTTGACAGTAGAAAATAGAATATTATAATAATTACAAGTGTATTAAACAACATTTAATATAACTATTTTCATACATCATGTATCTCTCTCATTCAAGATGCTAGAAAGGAAAGTCCATGGATCAATTGGATTGGAATTTGATTCGTGTGCTCCACGAAACACATAGCATGACAAAAGCTGCGGAAGTACTCTATATCTCTTCTCCAGCCGTTCTTTACCGAGTTCGCCGGATGGAAAAAGAATATGGGACTCCCCTATTCAGCAAAAGCAATAAGGGAGTATCTCTCACCAGTGCAGGCCTTCGTCTCCTTTCATTTGCAGATTTGATGCTGCAATATGATTCTTACATCTACAGCCAAGTCAATTCAAAAGGAGAAAAAATTTCTGGAACCATTGAAATTGGAGCTACCAGCAATTTTTTCATGCATGAACTAGCCGCTCAAATTAAGGATTTCCACACAAAATATCCAGGTATCATGATTCGCATTACCATTGATTCAAGCATTCAATTGATCCACAAACTTGCTGCCAGCCAACTCATGTTGGCCATTACCCGGGGCAAACCTCAATGGAACGGCCCTGTAGAAACGATTTTTACCGAGCCTCATATCATTGTTTCTGCTTACCCCATCAACGACACCCTGCTCCATACCATGCCATACCTGACAAATGATTCTCCTACCTCTACCCCTTTTAACAGCTGGCTGGAAGAATACTTTGAAAAAGATCTCCCAAAGCGCTCCAAGATCCAGCTTTCCGGTGATTCCCTGACTTTAAAGGCCCTTGTCATGCAGGGACTAGGTTGGGCCATTATTCCCTACACACATCTTTACAAAGAAGACGGGCTCTATAGCAAACCCTTGCTCCATAAAGACGGTACCCCTTACCAGCTACAGACGAATCTGTTATATGCAGAAGCTTGCAAAGACTTTGATACCTATCAAGCCTACATTTCACATCTGCGGGAGTTTTTTTCTTAATTTGGCAGTTCTTTAACCTCCATAAAAACAAAAGCGAGAAAATCACCAATGGATTTTCTCGCTTTTGTTTTTATTTTTTGAAAGATTTCTTCCACCCTTAGCAGAGTGATTTGTTTTCTCTCAGAAGAATTCCTTCAAGGAGAAGGTCTGATCCCGGTTGGGGCCTACGGACACGATGCCGATTTCCACACCCACTACTTCGCTGAGGCGGTTCAGATAGGCCTGGGCTTCCAGGGGCAGGTCCCCATAGGAACGGACGCCGGAAATGTCCTTTTTCCAGCCTTTGAAGGTTTCATACACCGGTTTGGCTTTGGCCAGGATGGTCAGATCCGCCGGGATGTGCTGGATGGGTTCTCCGTCGATGGTCCAGCCAGTGCACATCTTGATTTCGTCCATGCCGTCCAGGATATCCAGCCGGGTGATGGCCAGGGCATCCATGGAGTTCAGCCGGGCGGCATATTTCACCATGAAGGCATCCAGCCAACCGCAGCGGCGGGGCCGCCCGGTGACGGTGCCGAATTCATGGCCAGTGTTCCGGAGATAGGTCCCCGGACCGTCGGTATCGAACAGTTCGCACACAAAGGGGCCTTCTCCCACCCGGGTGGTATAGGCTTTCACCACGCCCACCACATGGTCGATGAACCGAGGTCCTACGCCGCTGCCGGTGGCTGCATTGCCGGCGGTGGGGTTGGAGCTGGTCACATAGGGATAAGTGCCGTAGTCGATGTCCAGGAAGGTGGCCTGGGCCCCTTCGAACAGGACTTTCTTGTGGGCGTCAAAGATATTCCCCAGGGCCACGCTGGTATCCGTCACATGGGGACGGAGTTCTTCCGCATAGCCCAGATAAGCCTTCAGCATGGGTTCGTATTCCATGGGTTCTGCACCGTACACCTTGGTGAACAGGGCATTTTTGGCTGCCAGGTTCCGTTTCAGTTTTTCTGCCAGGACCTTTTCGTTCATCAGGTCACAGACACGGATCCCGGTCCGGGCATATTTATCCATATAGCAGGGGCCGATGCCTCCCTTGGTGGTGCCGATCTTGGCATCTCCCAGGGCGGCTTCCTGGAGTTCATCCTGTTTTTCATGGTACGGGAACACCACATGGGCCCGGTCGCTGATCAGCAGGTTGCTGGTATCCACGCCCTTGGCCTTCATTTCAGCGATTTCCTGGAGCACCACACGGGGGTTGATCACCACTCCGTTGCCCAGGATGCAGGTCTTGTCCTTGTACAAAATCCCGCTGGGCAGCAGACGCAGTTTATAGGAAACGTCATTGACCACCACCGTATGGCCGGCGTTGGAGCCGCCGGAATAACGGACCACCGCATCGGCCTGCTGGGCCAGGTAGTCAACGATCTTGCCTTTGCCTTCGTCCCCCCACTGGGAACCGATCACAACAACAGATGACATAGAGTTCTCCTTCTTTCAGGTCACATTCCAAACCGGGCGTAGATTTCATCCACATGCTTCAGCATATGTTTCGGTTCGAAGCAGGCTTCCACTTCTTCTTTGGTCAGGTACTTGTCGATGTCCGGATCCGCTTCCACGTTGGTCTTGAAGTCGGCGCCTTCCATCCACCGGGCCATGGCATTCCGCTGCACCCACTTGTAGGCATCTTCCCGGAGCACCCCTTTGCTCACCAGGGCGATCAGCAGGTTCTGGCTGTAGATCAGGCCGCCGGTCAGGTTCAGGTCCCGGAGCATGGCATCCGGGTAAACCAGCATCTTGCCCATGATGTCCTTCATCTTCCGCAGCATATGGTCCAGCAGGATGGTGGAATCCGGCAGGATGATCCGTTCCACGGAGGAATGGGAAATATCCCGTTCATGCCACAGGGCCACGTTCTCGATGGCCGCTTCGGCATTGCCCCGGAGGACACGGGCCAGGCCGCAAATCTTTTCACAGGTGATGGGGTTCCGTTTATGAGGCATAGCAGAAGAGCCCTTCTGGCCGGGGGCAAAGTATTCTTCGGCTTCCCGGACTTCCGTCCGCTGGAGGTGGCGGACTTCCGTAGCCATTTTTTCCAAGGTAGCGCCGCACACGGCAATGGTGCTCAGATAGAAAGCATGGCGGTCTCTCTGGACGACCTGGTTGGCAATGGGCACAGGGGTCAGCCCCAGTTTTTCGCACACATATTTTTCCACGAACGGATCGATGTTGGAATAGGTCCCGATGGCACCGCTGAGCTTGCCCACAGAGATGTATTTCTTGGCCATTTCCAGCCGTTCGATGTTCCGTTCCGTTTCAGACATCCACAGCAGGAACTTCAGCCCGAAGGTCATGGGTTCTGCATGAATTCCATGGGTACGGCCCACACACAGGGTATGCCGGTATTTCTGGGCCTGGCTCTTGAGGATCTCATGGAGTTCCTTTTCTTCCCGGATCAGGATTTCCGCGGAATGTTTCATCATGAGGCCCATGGCCGTATCCTTCACATCGTTGGAGGTCAGGCCTTTATGGATATATTTGGAAGCATCGCCCACATGTTCAGCCACAGAAGTAAGCAGAGAAATGATGTCATGGTTGGTGGTCTTTTCGATTTCGTGGACCCGGTCCAGGTCGAAATCCGCTTTGGTTTGGATGTCATGGAGCGCATCATCCGGTACAATGCCCAGTTTGTTCATGGCTTCGCAGGCCGTGACTTCAACTTTGACAATGTTGCGGTCTTCGTTTTCTTCCGTCCAGATGGAACCCATTTCTTTACTGGTATAACGTGGAATCACAATACTTCCTCCTTAGGTATAACAAAAAAATGGCATAACGAGGGAACACACCGTTCCCGCTGCTTTTTTATTGTATCATTTTACCGAACGCTTCGCAATGACAAGTATATTTTGTTTGATAAAAAGGTGCTGCTGCACAGGCGGGAATGCCACCCGTGCAGCAGCACCTCTTCACCCCTGCTGTTTGCTCAGATCGTAGAACCGGGTGATGTCCTTCCGGAAGAACAGCTGCACCGTGCCCACCGGGCCGTTCCGGTGCTTGGCCACAATCAGTTCCGCCACATTTTTCTGTTCCGTATCCGGATTGTAGTAGTCATCCCGGTAGATGAAGCAGACGATATCCGCGTCCTGTTCCAATGCCCCGGATTCCCGCAGGTCGCTGAGCATGGGCCGTTTGCTGGTCCGCTGCTCCACGCTCCGGCTCAGCTGGGAAAGGGCGATCACCGGTACATTCAGCTCCCGGGCCAGCCCCTTCAGGGACCGGGAAATATCGCTCATTTCCTGCTGCCGGTTGTCGCTGGCCCGCTTGGAAGACCCCTGCATCAGCTGCAGGTAGTCCACGATGATCAGATCCAGACCGTTCTCGTTTTTCCACCGCCTTGCCTTGGAGCGCATCTCCAGGGCCGTCATCCCTGGGGTATCATCCATCATGATCTTGGCGGAACTGAGCTTATCCGCCGCGCTGACCAGGTTGGGCCACTCGTTTTCCTGGAGCTGTCCGATCCGCAGCCGGGAAGCATCGATCCCCGCTTCTGAGCAAAGGAGCCGCTGGACCAGCTGTTCCTTGCTCATTTCCAGAGAGAAGAAAGCCACGGATTTGCCCCCGGTGAGGGCCACATGTTCCGCGATGTTCAGCACCAGGGAGGATTTCCCCATGGAAGGACGGGCTGCCACAATGATCAAATCCGAGGGCTGGAGACCGCTGGTCATCTTGTCGAAATCCGTGAATCCGGTAGGCAGTCCCGTATAAGCATCCTTGGAATCATACAGTTCCTCGATCCGGGCCATGGCGCTCTTGACGATGTCCTTGATCTTCACCACGCCCCCGGCATGTTTCCGGTTGGCCACGGCCAGGATCTTCTGTTCTGCCTGGTCGATGGTCTGGGCGATGTCTTCTTCTTCCTCATAGCCACTGGCCGCCACTTCTGTGGCCGCATTGATCAGCTGCCGGCGCAGGGCCTTCTCTTCCACGATCTTGGCATGGTACACCACATTGGCGGCCGTGGGCACGGCATTGCTGAGGGCGGTGATAGCCGCTGTCCCGCCGATGGTATCCAGCTTCCCCATTTTCCGCAGCTCTTCAGTGACGGTGACCAGATCCACCGCCTCGTTGCGGCTGTGGAGATCCATGATGGCCGAAAAGATGATCCGGTCATCCGGACGGTAAAAATCGTCTTCTGACAGGATTTCTCCGGCCTTGTCAATGGCTTCCCGGCTGAGGAGCATGGCTCCCAGCACACTTTGTTCCGCCTCGATATTTTGAGGGGGAATACGTTCTTCCAAAGGGCAGTCCTCCTTTCCTGAAAAGAAACCCACCACCGTATCACAGAGGTGCCGATCCCCTTCTCAAGACAGCCATTGTCCTGTCTATCCGCTCTTTTCAAGGGCGGGGGACCAGCCTGGGGCTGGTGGTGGGTTCATTTTTATGCTTCCGTTTCTACAACGACCTTGAACTTCGCGGACACATCCGGCAGCAGTTTCGCCGTCGCAGTGTACACCCCCGGGCTCTTGATGGTTTCCGGGATCTCGATCTTCCGGCGGTCTACGCCTTCCATCCCCGTCTGGGTCAGCAGGGCATCGGCCACATCCTTGGAAGCAATAGAGCCGAACAGCTTGCCGTTGGCCCCCACTTTCACCTTCATATGGAGGGTGACTTTTTCCAGCTGGGCAGCCAGGATCACCGCTTCGTCATGGGCCTGGGCAGCCCGGTGTTTGGCCACTTGCATATCTTGTTTGGCCTGGTTCAGGTTCCGAGAAGTGGCTTCTTCCGCCATGCCCCGAGGGATCAGATAGTTCCGGCCATAGCCTTCCGCCGTTTCGATGATATCGCCTTTTTTACCCAATTTCTTGATGTCCTGCAGCAAGATTACCTTCATCTGTATCGCTCTCCTTCATTTGTTCTTTGGCCAGTTCAAGGACTTTCGGCATCAGTTCTTCCGCCGTCACGCCCTTGACCTGCACCCCGGCCACGGTCTGATGGCCGCCGCCGCCAAGTTCTTCCATCATCACCTGCACATTGACGGAACCGTCACTGCGGGCACTGATGCTGACTCCTTTTTCATTCTGGCTGAAAACCACGCTGGCCCGGATGTCATCCATGGTCAGCAGTTCATCCGCCGCCTGGGCCACGATCACCGGCGTATCCTTATCCTGGCAGGAGCACTGGTGCACCGCCACCGCCAGTCCGGGCAGGGGCTGTTTCATCTCGGTGATGATCCGGGCCCGAGTGAGCACCGTATGTTCATCATCTTTGAACAGCAGGGAAACCATATGGGGGTCGGCTCCGTTCCGGCGCAGGAACGCTGCCGCTTCGAAAGTCCGCTCCCCAGTCTGCACCGCAAAATTCTTGGTGTCCACCAGGATCCCTGCATACAGGGCCGTGGCTTCCACTTCGGAAAACTGCAGCTTGTTTTCGAAATACTGGAGGATCTCTGTGACCATTTCACAGGTGGAAGAGGTGGAGGGTTCCATGTACTGGAGCATCACATCGGTGATGGCGTCTTCCGCCCGCCGGTGATGGTCGATGATGATCCGTCTCCGGATGGCCTGGAGCACCCGGGGAGCCGCGCTGAGCATAGCCCGGTGGTGATCCACCAGCACCAGGATGCTGCCGGGAGTGATCCGTTTCAGGGCTTCTTCCTCGTCCACGAACAGGGACAGATACCGGTCGCTCTGGTCCTTGGACACCGTTTCCAGCTTCTTCAGGGACGGCCCCTGGCCGCTGGTGACGATGCAGCAGCTCTTATTCAAGGTCAGGGCCATCTTAGCCACCCCGATGGCTGCTCCCAGGGCATCGTAATCTTCATTGGCATGGCCCATGATGAATACCTGGTCCGCACTGACCATCAGCTCATGGATGGCCTGGGCCACGATCCGGGCCCGCACCCGGGTATTCTTGGCCTGGACGGACCCCCGGGCCCCGTAGAAGCTCATATCGTCCCCCAATTGGACTACGGCCTGGTCGCCGCCCCGGCCCAGGGCCAGATCCAGGGCAGCCTGGGCCTTCTGGCTCATTTCCGACAGGTTCCGGCTGTCCGCAGCCACCCCGATACTGATGGTGGGGCTGATCCGATTCCCGCTTTTGATGTCCCGGACCCGGTCCAGCACCTGGAATTTCTTATTGATGGTATCCGTCAGCCCCTTCCGGCTCAGGCCCACCACGAACATGTCTTCCGTATACTTCTGGAAATACCCGTGGACTTCTTCCACCCAGCCGCCGATGGCCTTGGTCACGTCCACGATCAGGCTGGCCCGTTCGTTTTCGTTGAGTCCCTTCATGGCATCGTCATAGTTGTCGAACTGGACATAGGCCACCACCGGCCGTTCTTCCTCGTACCGTTTTTTCTGCCGTTCCCGGTCCGTGATATCTGTCAGATACAGAGCCAGCCCCGTATCCTCTTCTGGATTGTCGGTGATCTGGATCCGCCGGACCAGCATCTTGTAGATCCGGTCCCCGATCTTGATCTGCTTGTCTGCATCCCGCAGCCGCAAGGTGGCAAAGTTGTTGTCCGGCGGGGGCAGCACCTTTTCGAAGGGAGTGGCCAGGGGCACATCCGCCGCGATGAATTCGTTGAACAGCCGGTTCCGCCACTGGAGATGCCCATCCTTGTCAAAGACCCCGATCCCGATGGGGATCCGCTGGGAAGCATAATTGTTGGCCCGCTCGATATTCCGGACCACCGTGGTCATGGAATGGTTGAACCAGGCTTCCCGGAGCCGGTTGCTCCGAAAGGTCAGGTAATAGACCAGCAGTACGGAAAGGAACCCTACTGCCGTACAGATGGCCTGATTCACAGCAATCCCATAGACCACCAGGGCAGACCCCAGGAGGGCCACCCCGATGCGTACAGACTGCCAGAGATTCCGGCGTGATTTATCGTCCATTTTCTCTCCCTCTATTCCGGCTTTTTCGGGTCCGGTTTCCGGATCTTCCGCAGATCAAAGACCATTTCATAGGCCCCCAGCACCACCACTAACTGAGAGGCGATGGGCAGGGTGAAGGTCAGCACCAAGCTCAGGGGGAGCAGGATCCGGGGGTAACGGCGGTATTCCACATACCAGCGGATCAGGCAGAGCCCCTGGACCAGGAGCAGCATGTTCATCATCATGTACAGGGTGTACCCGCCCCGGTAGAGCAGGGAATCCTGATAGTTCTGCCCGAAGAAGATCAGCATCATGCCGATACCATAGGGCAGGAGCAGCCATTTGGGCAGCTTCCACAAGGCGAAAGGCGGAAACCAGGGGTAGTAATCCCCCAGCCGCCCCAAGATCTTCCGGGCCGCCCAGTAGTTGGCGATGGCGGTGATGGGTGCGCTGAGCAGCACCCCGGCCGGCAGGATCAGTTCGAACATCTTTTTCATCTGGGCCAGCTGGGTCTCGCTGAAGCCGCTCATCCCCAAGGTCTGGAAGATCTCACTGCTCATGGAGACCGATTCATCGATGGACTGGAAGAACACTTCGATCACATTCACATGCATGAAAAAGTAGGCCGCCAGGGCACTGAGCACCGTGGAAAGCAGGGCCCCCAGGCTGCCCATCAGGAGGGTCTGCACCGGTGTCATCTGTTTCCGCATGGCATATCCCATGAAAAGGCCGATGAGTCCCAGGATCAGGCACTGGGTCAGGGCCTGGAGCGGGGACAGCAGCACCGCCACCACACAGCCGGTGACCAATAAACACAGGATGCTCCATTTGAGCCCGTTCCGCCGGCCGCAGAGGATGATGGGCAGAGGCCACAGGATGCTGACGATGAGATCCAGCACTGGGATGTAATTTCCCACCAGGGTGAAAAGGACGGCCACTGCCGCCAGGATGCCGGATTCCACCAGCGAAGAAGTTTTATGGTACTGCAAAGCGATATTCCTCCATCATGATACTGCCGGCGCAGCCGGCTTCCTTCCGCCATTGACCATTGGCAGCTTATACAGCGTTTCCTTACTATTTTACAATATTTGGCAAAAAAAAGACAGACCCCGGAGGGTCTGTCTCTGTCATCCGGCTTATTCTGCCGTGAACGGCAGCAGCGCAACGTTTCTGGCACGTTTGATGGCAATGGTCAGCTGACGCTGATGTTTTGCACAGGTACCGGAAATCCGGCGAGGCAGGATCTTGCCCCGTTCGGTGATGAACTTGCGCAGCTTGGCTGCATCTTTATAATCGATTTCTTGGACTTTGTCGACGCAGAAGGAGCAGACTTTTCTTCTGGGTCTCCGATTTCCTCTTTCACGCTTCATCATAGCTATTCTCTATCCTCCCTTTTAGAATGGGATCTCTTCGTCAAAACCTACTTCAGAGCCAAAGCCCCCCATGGGATCGGCGGAGCCGCCCTGAGAGGGATGATTCTGGGAAGGAGGATTCTGCTGGCCTGCGGCAGGATTGCCGGTGCCTTTCCGTTCGATGAATTCCACACGGTCCGCAATGACTTCCGTCACATAATGCTTGTTCCCGTCTTTGCCATCGTAGCTGCGGATCTGCAGTCGTCCTTCCACCAGAGCCCTCTGGCCCTTGGTCAAACTGTTCCCACATAATTCAGCGGTTTTATTCCACGTAACGATGTTGATAAAATCCGCTTCCCGCTGACCGTTCTTCGCAGTGAAGGGACGGTCAACTGCCAGAGTAAAGGTGCAGACCGTTTTTTCCGTAGGAGTGACCCGGACTTCCGGATCCCGTACGAGACGGCCTAACAAGATAATGCGATTCATACACCCAGCCTCCTTATTCGCCTTTGCGAATGATCATGTGACGCAGGATATCGTCCGTAATCTTCATCACACGGTCCAGTTCCTTCACGGCTGCAGGTTCAGCGGCAAAGGTGGTCAGAACATACAGACCATCATTGAAGTCCTGAATAGCATATGCCAAACGTTTTTTGCCCCACTTATCGGTTTTTTCGATCGTAGCGCCGTTAGCCACCAGCAGGTCATCGAACTTCTTTACAACAGCGTTGAAAGCGTCCTCTTCTACCGGCTTAACGATGTACATGACTTCGTAGTTATTCACGAAATCACCTCCTCCTTTGGATTTGCTCCTCTACCATGAGGGCAGAAGAAGTATATATAATATATACAGCCTTAAAAGTATAGCATGGAGTACGGAATAAAGCAAGAGGAAAAAAGAAGGAATTCCCACGCCTTCCAACCTGTAGTATAATGATATGATATTAATTTACAAAGGAGTACCACCATGTTCGTCTATGCTGACAATGCAGCCACCACCCGGGTCCTGCCCAAGGTCCTGGAGGCCATGCTGCCTTATTTTACAGAACAGTACGGCAACCCCTCCAGCACCTATCCCCTGGGGCAGGAAGCCTCCCGGGCCCTGATCGCCTCCCGGGAAACCATCGCCCGGCTGCTGGGCTGCCGGCCCCGGGAGATCACTTTCACCTCCGGAGGCAGTGAAAGCGACAACCAGGCCCTCCGCACCGCTGCCGCCTGGGGGAAAGCCCACGGCCGCACCCGCCTCATCGCCAGTGCCATCGAACACCACGCCATCCTCCATACCTTGGAAGCCCTCCAGGCAGAAGGATACTCTGTGACCCTGTTGCCGGCAAACCGGGAAGGCCAGGTGGAACCGGCGGCCCTGGAACAGGCCCTCACGCCGGAAACCGCTTTGGTGTCCGTGATGACCGCCAACAATGAGACCGGAGCTATCCAGCCCATCGAAAAGCTGGCTGCCCTAGCCCACGCCCAGGGGGCCCTGTTCCACACCGATGCGGTCCAGGCCCTGGGGCATATCCCGGTGACCTTGAAAAACGGGGATATCGACTTCCTTTCTGGTTCTGCTCATAAATTCCATGGACCCAAGGGGATTGGATTCCTTTTTACCAAGCAAGGTATAGATTTAAAAAACCTCATTTTCGGAGGAGAACAGGAACGGGGAAAACGGGCAGGAACGGAAAACGTACCGGGCATCGTGGGCATGGCTGCTGCCTTGGAAGAAGCGGCCCGGAATCTGGATGCCCATGCTGAAAAAATGGCCGCCGCCCGGGACGCTCTGGAACAGCGGCTCCTGGCTCTCCCCGGCACCCGGGTCCACAGCGGGCAGGTGCCCCGGCTCCCCGGCCACCTGAATATGGCCTTTGACGGGGTTCCCGCCGAAGCCCTGCTGCCGGTGCTGGGCATGGCCGGCATCTGCGTCTCCGCCGGTTCTGCCTGTGCCTCCGGCTCCCCTGAACCCAGCCATGTGCTCCTGGCCCTGGGCTGCACTCCGGAAGAAGCCAAATGCTCCCTGCGGTTCTCCCTAGGAGACGACATCACCCAGGAGCAGGTGGACTGGACGGCCGCCACCGTCATCCGGGAAGTCCAGCGGCTCCGTTCCCTGGAACACCGTCTATAACAGAAAGGATGCATCATGAAAGCACTGATCGCCATGAGCGGCGGAGTGGACAGCTCCGTAGCCGCCAAACTCATGCAGGATGCAGGGTACGACTGCATCGGCTGCACCATGAAACTGTACAACAACCCGGATGCCGGCTGCAGTTCCAAGACCTGCTGCAGCCTCAGCGACGTGGAAGATGCCCGGAGCGTGGCCGCCCGGCTCCATATGCCCTATTACGTGTTCAACTACACGGAAGAATTCAAAAAAGACGTGATGGAAAAATTCGCCCGGAGCTACACCCGGGGCCATACCCCCAACCCCTGCATCGACTGCAACCGGTTCCTGAAGTTCGGCGCCCTGTACCAGCGGGCTCTGGAACTGGGCTGTGACTGTGTGGTCACCGGCCATTACGCCCGGATCCGGAAGACCCCGGAAGGGAAGTACCAGCTGCTCCGGGCCACGGACCCGGCCAAGGACCAGAGCTATGTGCTCTACAGTCTGACCCAGGACCAGCTGGCCCACACCCAATTCCCCCTGGGGGGATACCACAAGACCCACACCCGGGAAATCGCCGCGGAAAACGGCTTCATCAATTCCCAGAAGCCTGACAGTCAGGACATCTGTTTCGTGCCCAACGGCCAGTACACCGATGCGGTCCAGCGGATCTTGGGCTACAAGCCCCAGCCCGGTCCCTTCCTGGATTTGGAAGGAAACGTCATCGGCCAGCACAAAGGGATCATCTATTACACCCTGGGCCAGCACAAGAAGCTGGGGCTGAACCAGCCCGATTATCCTCTCTATGTGGTAAAGATCGACCCGGCAAAGAACGCCGTCATCGTGGGCCCCAGCGAGGCCCTGTTCAGCCGGGAGGCCAAGGTCCAGGACGCCAACTGGATCAGCGGAGAGGTGCCGGAAGGTCCCGTCCGGTGCCAGGTGAAAGTCCGGTACCGCCAGGAAGCCCAGCCCGCCACCGTGATCCCCACTGGGAAAGACACCTTCACCGTCCAATTCGACGAACCCCAGCGGGCCATCACCCCCGGCCAAGCCGCCGTGCTGTATGACGGAGAAGTGGTCCTGGGGGGAGGGACTATAGTGGAATGAAGAAAGGGAAAACAGGTCCCGGCCGGGGCCTGTTTTTTTG
>CAJMQS010000044.1 GCA_905215645.1 uncultured bacterium | reverse complement strand
TGGAAAAAAGAAAGCTGTTGCATGTGCGAAAAATTCACACATGCAACAGCCCCTTCCCAGTTTCCTTTTTATGCCTTTATGCCAATTCTTTCCGTACCACTTCCGCAATGGCTTCCGTGATATTGTCCAGTTCCACCTGGTTGGGGCCCTGGGCCATGATCCGGATCAAAGGTTCGGTACCGCTGGCCCGGACCAGCACCTGGCCGTCGTCCCCCAGTTCTTCCGTATACTGACGGACCACCTGGGCGATGGCCTGGTTGTCCTGCCAGCCGTTCTTGTCCTTCACCCGCACATTGAGCAGGGTCTGGGGATATTTCACCATCAGGGCCCCCAACTGGGACAAGGTCTGGTTGTGGCGCACCAGACTGCTCAGGAGCTTCACCCCGGTCATCATCCCATCCCCGGTGCGTACCAGGTCTCCGAAGATGATGTGGCCGGACTGTTCGCCTCCCAGCTTGTAATCATGCTTCAGCATCTCTTCCAGCACATACCGGTCCCCCACAGAGGTCTTCACCGTAGAGCCCCCATGTTCCTTCATGGCTTTGGCCAGGCCCACATTGCTCATCACCGTGGTGACCAGCACATTGTCCTTCAGTTTGCCGGCCTTCATCAGGTCCAGGGCACAGATCAGCATGATCTGGTCCCCATCCAGCACTTCCCCGTTCTCGTCCACAGCCAGGAGGCGGTCCGCATCCCCATCGTTGGCCAGGCCGCAGTCAGCGCCCACTTCCCGGACCTTTGCCTGGAGTGCTTCCAGATGGGTGGATCCGCAGCCATTGTTGATGTTGATCCCATTGGGTTCATGGAAGATGGGAATCACATGGGCTCCCAGGGTCCGGAGGATGGCCGGAGCGATTTCACTGTTGGCCCCGTTGGCACAGTCCATAACCACCTTCAGCCCATTGAGCTTCACATCGGCGCTGTCCACGATATGTTTCACATACAGCATACCCATATCCGGTTCTTGGATCACCTGTCCCAGGTTGGATCCAGTCACCGTCTGGGTATAATCCACCGGCTGGTTCACGATGGCTTCGATTTCGTCCTCCACTGCATCCGGCAGTTTGTAGCCGGTCCGGGCAAAGAACTTGATCCCGTTGTCCTCAAAGGGATTGTGGGAAGCGGAAATCACCACCCCTGCATTGGCTTCCAGTTTTTCTGTGAGATAAGAGACCGCCGGTGTGGGGATCACTCCCAAGAGATGGGCATTCCCCCCCGCACTGCAGATACCGGCCGCCAAGGCGCTTTCCAGCATGGTACCGGAAAGACGGGTATCCCGTCCGATCAGGATCTTGGGCGTCTTCACCTCCCGTCCGAAATACTGAGCCGCAGCACGGCCCAGCCTGTATGCCAGTTCCGCATTGAGTACAGGACCATTGGCGACGCCGCGGACGCCGTCCGTTCCAAACATTCTAGCCATCAGAGCCCTCCAGCTTGTATAGGATTTTGCTGCTTATTTTTCTTCTTCTACTTTCCGGCCTGCCATTTCCACCAGCATTTCACCGGGGGTGATGTTATGGTAAGCCAACAGCACTAAGCAATGATACCATAAATCCCCCATCTCGTAAACAACCTGGTCGGCATCGCTGTTCTTGGAAGCCAGGAGGGTCCGGGTGGTATCGGCGCCCAGTTCCGCCAAGAGATTGTCCTGACTAGGGGCCGGCAGCAGCTTCCGGGTCTCTTTCTGTTTTTCTTGGTAACAGACGATCTGTTTGTACAGTTCGTTGATCACCTGGGGCAGCCGGTTGTCAGCTACAGGCAGGCTTTCCCCGGAGGCACTGTTCCACAGGGGATTGAAAAAACAGGAATAGTTCCCCGTATGGCAGGCAGCGCCTTTCTGCTCCACCTTGACCAGGAGAGCATCCCCATCGCAGTCATAGGTGATGCTGTACACCTTCTGGGTGTGGCCGCTGGTAGCGCCTTTGTTCCACAGTTCCTGCCGGCTCCGGCTCCAGAACCAGGTATAGCCGGTTTCCACCGTGCGGGCCAGACTGGTACCGTTCATGTAAGCCAGCATCAGCACCTTGTCCGTCTTCACATCTTGGACGATGGCAGGGATCAGTCCCCTGTCGTCAAACTTCAGCTTGCTGATATCGATTTTCATAACCGTACTTCCACTCCTTTGCTCCGCAAGTATTCCTTCACCTGGCGGATCGTGAATTTCCTGTAATGGAATACGGAAGCGGCCAGAGCCGCGTCGGCTTTGCCGGCCGTGAGGACTTCATAGAAATCTTCCAAAGAACCGGCCCCGCCGGAAGCGATCACCGGCACAGGGACCGCTTCAGCCACCTTCCGGGTCAGCGGGATGTCGAAGCCATCCTTGGTGCCGTCCGCATCCATGCTGGTCAGGAGGATTTCCCCAGCCCCCAGGGATACGGCCTTTTTCACCCATTCCAGGGCATCCAGCCCGGTGGGCGTATGTCCCCCGTTGATGTAGACTTCCCAGGAATCTTCTCCCCGGCGTTTGGCATCCACAGCCAGCACCACACACTGGTTCCCGAAAGCTTCTGCGCCCCGGGAGATCAGGCTGGGATCCTTCACTGCCGCGGTATTGAGGCTGGTCTTGTCCGCTCCGGCCAAGAGCACGGCCCGCATGTCCTCGATGGAAGAAATGCCGCCCCCTACCGTCAAGGGCATGAACACTTCCCGGGCGGTCCTTTCGATGGTTTTCACCATGGATTTGCGCTTTTCCAAAGAAGCGGTGATATCCAGGAACACCAGCTCATCGGCCTGCTCCTTTTCATAGAGGGAAGCCAGTTCCACCGGGTCTCCGGCATCCCGGAGGCTGACGAAATTGGTCCCCTTTACCACCCGTCCGTCCTTTACGTCCAGACAGGGAATGATCCGTTTTGCCAGCATGGCTCTACGCCTCCTTCGCAATCGCTACAGCCTGGCGAAGGTCAATGGCGCCGGTATACAGCGCCTTACCTATAATACACCCTTCGATGCCATCTGTTTCTCTTTTTTTCAAAATTTTCAAATCTTCCAGGCTGGCCACTCCGCCGCTGGCTGTCACCGCAAGGCCGGAAGCCTGGGCCACTTTCACGGTGGCTTCCACGTTCACCCCGCTGAGCATCCCGTCCCGGGCAATATCCGTGAAGATGATCCGCTGGACGCCTGCTTCCGCCATTTTCCGGGCCAGGTCTTCTGCCTGGATATGGCCGCTGGCTTCCCAACCTTCCACCGCCACGTCCCCGTTTTTGGCATCGATGCCTACGACGATCCGGCCCGGATACTTTTCACAAGCTTCCTTCACCAGATCTGGGTCCTTCACCGCTGCGGACCCCAGGATCACCTGGTGGGCCCCCCGGTCCAGCAGCCGTTCTATCTGTTCCATAGTCCGGATGCCGCCCCCCACTTCGATAGGGATGCCGCCTTCTTTCAAGATGGCGTCGATGGACTGGAGGTTCCGGCTTTCCCCGGCGACTGCACCGTCCAGATCCACCACATGGATGCAGCTGGCTCCTGCCTGGGCCCACTGTCTTGCCATGGCACCAGGATCGGTGCTGTACACTGTTTCTCTGGAAAAATCACCTTTCACCAGGCGGACGCAGTTGCCTCCCCGCAGGTCGATGGCTGGATAGATGTTCATAGTTTCCACTCCTTGAAGGCTTTCAGCATGGCCAGTCCGGCAAATGAGGACTTTTCCGGATGGAACTGGAAGCCCTGTACACTGCCCCGGCCCACGCTGGCCGTAATTTGGGTCCCGTAATCGCAGACGGAAGTGATGATGGAAGGGTCGTCTGGCACCGCATGGAAGCTGTGGACAAAGTACACATACTTCCCGTCCGCATCCTCCATCAAAGGGGACGGATTCACCGTAGAGATCCGATTCCATCCCATATGGGGGATCTTGTATCCGGTGACGATTTTCTTCACCTGGCCTTTGAAATATCCCAGGCCCTTGACCCCCGGTGCTTCCTCGCTGCCTTCAAAGAGCAGCTGTTCGCCCAGACAGATGCCCAGGAAGGGCTTGCCGCTGTGGAGGGCTTCCTGGACCGCTTCTTCCAGGCCCCGGCTCCGCATGGTATCCATACAGTCCCCGAAAGACCCCACCCCGGGCAGGATCACCCGAGGGGCTTCGGCGATGACCTTGGGGTCTCCGGAAACAACTGGGGACGCTCCCACTTTCAAAAGGCCGTTGTATACGGAGTGCAGATTTCCCCGTCCATAATCGATGATCACAATGGTATCTTTGTCCATTTACAATGCCCCCTTGCTGCTCATCACCCCATGGACCCTGGGATCCAGAGCTACGGCCTGGCTCATGGCCCGGGCCACCCCCTTGAAGATGGCTTCCAGCATATGGTGGGTGTTCTTCCCATAAGGCACGTTGATGTGGAGGGTCAAACCGCAGTTCATGGCCAGAGCCCGGAAGAAATCTTCTCCCATCTCCGTATCGAAATTCCCCAAGGTCACTCGGGGAATGATCTCGGCATTCCACACCAGGTAGGGCCGTCCGGAAAAGTCCAGGGCGATTTCTGCAAGGGCTTCATCCATGGGCAGCAGGAAGCTGCCGTACCGGTGGATGCCTTTTTTGTCCCCCAGGGCCTGGGCAATGGCCTGACCCAGCGCGATTCCCACATCTTCCACCGTATGGTGGCAGTCCACTTCCAAATCTCCCTGGGCTCGTACCTTCAAGTCCATGAAAGAATGGACCGCCAGCAGGGTCAGCATATGATCCAGGAAACCCACCCCGGTGGAGATATCCGCTTTGCCGGTGCCGTCCAGATCCAGTTCCACACAGATCTGGGTCTCTTTCGTATTCCGTTCCACTTTCCCTTGCCGCATATCCATGGCCTCCCTCAGCTTACTGGATGATATCCTTGACAGCCCCGATGATCAGGGGATTTTCTTCTGCCGTACCTACGCTGATCCGCAGGCCGCCCGGCAGCCGGGGATTCCCGGAGTAGTTCCGCACCAGGATCTTCCGGGCCAGCAGTTCCCGGAACAAGTATCCGCCGGCGGCCATGGCTTTTTCCGCACTGGGCAGGCTGTCCGCCTTGGCTTTCACGGCCAGTCTTTCCAGGGCTTTCCCGGCCGGCAGGGCCAGGAGGAAGTTGGTGGCGCTGGGCAGGACCCGGAAGCCCAGGGCTTCCAGATGCTCCCGCAGGTATTTCCGTCCGCTGACCACTGCATTCACCCGTTTCCGGAGCACATCCGGCTTGCTGTAGAGCAGTTCTGCTGTCAGGATGGACACCCCGTTCACTGTATAGGGAAGCAGCACTTTTTTCAGGATCTTCATCAGCGGAGCGCTGCCGATGCCATAGCCGATCCGGAGATTGGCCAGGCCGTAAGCTTTGGAGAAGGTCTTCAGCACCAGCAGGTTGTCCACCTGGTTCACCAAGGACAGGGTGCTCAGTTCTTCCATCTTCCCTTCTTCCACCGCAAATTCCATGTAGGCTTCATCCATGATCACCGGGCAGTCCACACTGCGGATGATCTTTTCCATGCCAGCCTTGGGATTGAAGTTCCCGGTAGGGTTGTTGGGATTGCAGATGATCAGGAGGGCCGGCTTTTCTTCCCGGCAGAAGTTGATGACCCCGTCCGGATCCACATATCCGTCCGCCGTCAGCGGGAACAGCACCGGATCGCTGTCCGCCAGGATGGCATAGGTCTGGTACATGGAAAAAGAAGGATTGGCGGAAGCAATCTTCCGGCCCGCACCCCCGAAGGCGTAGCAGGCTTTTTCCAGCAGTTCGCTGGAACCGTTGCCGATAGCCACCTGGCTGGGATCGAATCCCAGCCGGTCGGCGATGACCTGGCAAAGATCTTCCCCATGCATGGAAGGATACCGGTTGAAGGCATGTCCCGCCAGCCGGCTCCCCAGTTCCAGACGGAGCTCTGGGGTCATGTCCCAGTTGGTTTCATTGGCATTGACAACAATATCTGCATCAGGCACCGTTTCCACCTGATAGTCTTCGATCCGGGAAAGGCTCTCCCGGGCAAGGATATTACTCATAACAGCTCCCCCTCATTGATTGATTGCAGCGTGCTGCACCGGCAGTACACTTTTGTCTACAGTCAACAGTCAACGGCCAGCTGACCGTTTTACAGCTGTTTCTCCTTCCGGATCCGGATGGCATTGGCATGCGCCTGGAGCCCTTCCGCTTCTGCCATGGCGATGATGTCGTCAGCGGCTTCCGCCAGGGCTTCTTTGGTATAGGAGATGATGCTGGTCTTTTTCATAAAGGTTTCCACATTCAGCACGGAATAGAACCGAGCCGTGCCGCCAGTGGGCAGGATGTGGTTGGGGCCGGCGTAATAGTCCCCCAGAGGTTCTGGAGAATAGGCTCCCAAGAAAATGGCGCCGGCGTTGCGGATCTTGGGCACCAGGGCAAAAGGTTCTTTGGTATTGATTTCCATGTGTTCCGGTGCGGAGATGTTGGCCATTTCCACCACTGTGTCCATATCCTTGGCCAGGATGATCTTCCCTTGGACGGCCAAGGACTGGGCAGCGATTTCCTTCCGGGGCAGCTTCTGGAGCTGGACTTCCACTTCGTCCGCCACCTTGTTTGCCAGGGATTCATCGTCGGTGATCAGGATGGCACAGGCCAGAGGATCATGTTCCGCCTGGCTCAAGAGGTCAGCCGCCAAGTACTGGTAATCGGCGGTCTTATCCGCCACGATGAGGATCTCGCTGGGGCCGGCCAGCATATCGATGTCCACGTGTCCGTAAACCGCTTTCTTGGCCAGGGTCACGAAAATGTTCCCGGGGCCGGTGATCTTTTCCACTTTGGGGATGGTTTCTGTCCCGAATGCCAGGGCTGCAATGGCTTGGGCCCCGCCCATCTTATAGATTTCCGTAATGCCGATTTCCTTGGCAGTGGCCAGTACATAGGGATTCATCTTCCCATCCCGGCCCGCAGGAGCTGCCATGGCGATCCGGGGCACTCCCGCTACTTTGGCAGGCACTGCGTTCATGATCACGCTGGAAGGATAAGCTGCCGTGCCGCCGGGGACGTAGATCCCCACGCTGTCCACCGGAGTCATCTTCTGGCCCAGGAAGGACCCATAAGCCCGGGGAGTGAGCCAGGTCTTGGGCAGCTGTTCCTCATGGAATTTCCGCACATTGGCGATGGCCCGGCGGATAGCGCCCATGGTCTTTTCATCCACGGCCTTTTCCGCTTCCGCAAATTCCTCTTCCGTCACCCGGATGGTGGCGGGAGTCAGATCCGCTCCATCCAGCTTCTTGGTGTATTCGAACAGGGCAGCATCCCCTTTGGCACGGATATCATTGACGATGATGTCCACTTCTTCCGCTGCGGTGAGAGGCCGGCCGAACATTTTTTCGACGGCTGCCGCCACTTTCGGGGACAGTTTCACTTCATCAAAAGATTTCTTTTCCAAGAGACGGCTGATCTCTTCCGCCGTACTTTTTCTTTCATCATAGACTTTCATTCCGGTTTTTCCTCCTTCAGGACTACTTTCAGATCTTCTACCAGCTTCCGGATCCGGTCGTACTGCATCTTGAAGCTGACTTTATTGGCAATGAGACGGGCCGTGGACGGGAATACCGTGGCCACTTCCTTCAGATGATTCTCTCTCAGGGTACGGCCTGTCTGGACGATATCCACGATCATTTCACTGAGTCCTACGATGGGCCCCAGTTCGATGGAACCGTTCAGTTTGATGATTTCCATCTGCATCCCCAGCTTGTCGAAGAAATCCGCTGCGCATTTGGGATATTTGGTAGCCACCCGCATATGGGCGTAATCGGTGATTTCCGGCAGCACCTTGGCTTCCGGCACGGCCATCATCAAATGGCAGCCCCCGTAGCCCATATCCAGCAGTTCGTAGATGTCCTTCCGCTCTTCATTGAGCACATCCTTGCCGATGATGCCGATATCCGCCGCTCCGTATTCCACATAGGTGGGCAGGTCCACGGTCTTGACGATGATGAACTTCACCTTGGTCTCTTCATTGGTGATGACCAGTTTCCGGGAATCTTCCACCACGTTATCCGCTGCATAACCGACCTTGGCCAGGAGTTCCACAGATTTTGCAAAAAGTTTTCCCTTGGGCAGGGCAATTGTCAAATAATCCATTCCGTCTCTCTCCTATCCTACATATGCTACGGCTTCACACCGGTTGGCCGCACAGGCTTTGGCTGCTGCTTCCGGGGTCAGGGCATTGGTAGCCACTTTTACGTTCTTGCCGCCCTTGCGCAGCTCGATGGCCTTCTGGATGGCTTTTCCCTGGCAGCCGGGTGCCCAGGCTACGTAAATATCCCATTTGGATTCTCGGTTGAACCGGCCGTCCCGGCGCAGGGACAGGATGATCCGGTCGATGCCCATGGCAAACCCCGTCGCCGGTTCTGGATCCCCGAAAGCTTCCATCATATGGTCGTAACGCCCGCCGCCGCAGATGTTGAACCCGATCTGGGGGGCATAAGCTTCGAACACCATGCCGGTGTAATAATCGAAGTTCCGGATCAGGGACAGATCGAAGGACAGGTACTGTTCCACCCCATAGGATTCTGCCAGTTTATAGATGGCTTTCAGGTTCTTCAGGGCATCCAGGCTCTTGGGATTCTTCACCCGGGTTTCCAGGGTATCCAGCAGGTCACGGCCGCCTTGGAGATAGAGCAGATCCCGGAACAGGTCCTTCAGTTCCTTGGGGATGAACCGTTCTGCCGCTTCTTCTAAGCCCACTGCATTGTGGCTCAGGATCATGGTCTTTACGAAGTCCGCCTGTTTCTCCGTCAGCTTGGCTTCTTCCATGAGCCCGGCCAGGAAAGCGCTGTGACCGATACTGATAAGGAAATCCTGGAGTCCGGCGGCTTTCAGGCTGCTGACGGCCAGGGCCAGCACTTCCGCATCTGCCATGGGAGCTTCCGCTCCGATCATCTCGATCCCCGCCTGGGAGAATTCGCACTGGCGGCCGGCCTGGGTCTGTTCGTGACGGAACACATTGGCGATGTAGAACAGCCGCTTCACACCCCTATCGTTTTTCAGCCGGGTAGCCACCATCCGGGCCAGAGGGGTGGTCATTTCGCTCCGGAGCATCACCGTCCGGTTGTTCCGGTCCATGAACCGCATGCTTTCATCGCTGATGCCGGCCCCGCTCAGGGCAAAAGTATCGGCGTATTCGATGGTAGGGGTGATGGCTTCATCGTAGCCCCAGGAAAGGAAATTCCCGGCGATCCGATCTTCCAACTCCCGTTTCATCCGGGCATCCCCCGGCAGGATATCTTTGGTCCCGTAAGGGATCCGCAGTACAGTACTGTTGCTCATTTCTCGTTAGCTCCTTCAGTCAAGATGGGGATCAGGGTACGGTACCCTCCCGCTCCATAGTTCAGACAACGATTGACCCGGGATACGGTAGTGCTGCTGGCGCCCGTATCCTTGACGATCTTCGCATAGTTCTCGCCGCGATGAAGACGCACCGCCACTTCCAGCCGCTGGCTCAATGCCTTCAGCTCATTGGGGGTGCAGATATCTTCCAGGAAGGCCAGGCTGCCGTCCACATCCTGCAGCAGGGTAAAGGCTTTGGCCAGCTGTTTCAGTTCCCGTTCATTCAATCCGGCTACCATGATCGTAACCCCTTTCTTTTCTGGAATCTTTGCCGTTCCGGACCTTTCCGGAACAATTGCTTTACTGATTTAATACTTTACTACGATGATGCGATAAATGCAAGTAGTATTTGGGAATTTGTGAAATTTTTTTAGGTTCATTCGGTATTCCGGAAAAAATCCGTAGGGTGCGCACCAAGGGTCGTGAAACAATCCCGCCTGGTGCGCCCGTTTCGCCGATACTCCGACCGTGACGCTGTAAGGGCGTGCCGAAGGCCCGCCCTTCCCGGGCCGGCCAGCGGCCCTGGCCAAAGACGTCAGATTGACCCGTGATAAGTAAATCGGTCCTATTACTATGTCGAACAAAGCTGACGTCTGACGTCTCAAGGCCCCTTGGGACCGTGTCTGATTTCTTCCCAGGTCCCCTCTCACCCTTTTGCGCCATTCATTGCCCGAAAACACCCGTTAATCGCACATGGTATTGCATTTACAAAGAACTATGCTATGCTGAATACAGACCCTTACAAAAATACAGCAGAAGAAGGTGACGTTTTGCAGAAAGAAAGCATCATTGCCCAGGAACTTTCCAGTTATTCCATGATTGAACGGTTCGACAGTGCCTGCTGCCGTTTATTGGCCAACAAACCCATCCTGGCCTGGCTGCTCCGGGATACGGTGGAAGATTACCATTCCTGTTCCATTGACAAAATCATAGACTGCCTGGAAGGTGCTCCCCAAGTACGAACAGTGCCGGTGGATCAGGACGTGAAAAACAGGGAAACGGGAAAAATCATCGGCGACAACACGGCGGACAAGAGTGTGACAGAAGGATTGATCCTGTACGATATCCTTTTCACCTCCCGTTTGCCCAAAACCGATGAAACCTGTCAGATTATCGTCAACGTGGAAAACCAGAACCAATGGAGACCGGGGTATCCCCTGCTGAAACGGGCGGTATACTACTCCAGCCGTTTGATTTCCCGGCAAAAAGGAACCGTATTTTTCGGGGACGACTACGGAAAAATGGAAAAGGTCTATTCCATCTGGATCTGTATCAAAGTTCCCAAAACCTGGCAGAATACCCTGACTGTATTTTCCCTGGAGCCAAAATCTTTGGTGGGTACGGGAAAATATGATAAAATGGAATATAATATGGAAACGGTGGCAGTACTGGGATTGGGGGACCATAAAAGTCCCCGTAAGGACATCCTGAAGCTCCTGAGCGTCTTGCTGACACCGACCATGGATCCAGATGAAAAGCGGAAAATCCTGGAACAGGATTACCAGATTCCCATGACTGTAGAAATGAAAAAGGAGGCGGACACCATGTGTACATACGGACAATCCATCCTGGAGGAAGGTCTGCAAAAAGGCCGCCTGGAGGGAAAGCAGGAAGGTCGTCTAGAAGGTCGCCAGGAAGGCAAACAGGAAGGTCTCCTGGAAGGACGGCAGAAAGAACGGGAAGCCAACATCCTTGGGATGCTGAAAGAAAAGATCCCCATGGAAACCATTTCCCGGATCACCCATTATTCTCTGGACCAGATTCAGAAATTGGGAAAATTGCATGGATTGTTGTAGGTTGGAAAACGCCCCGGCGTTTTCCTGCCGAATGGAAAGGCCGCCGGAAAATCCGGCGGCCTTTTGGTTCATCGTGAGCCGTTCATCGTTTCGAATGCCAGATGCTGTACATCTGCCTTTGAACAGTAAGAAAGACGTCAGACCGGCCCTTGCGGGCCTTTCAGAAGTCAGACGTCAGCTTGTTGGCGATAAACAGGACGGACCTGCATCTAAGTCGAACAAAGCTGACGTCTGACGTCTCAAGGCCCTTTGGGCCGTGTCTGACTTCTTTTCTGACGTCTTCCAGGCCCCCTGGGGCCGTGTCTGAATTCTTCTCAAGGCCCTGCCGGGAATCCCCAATCCCCATTGACAAACTGTACTTTATACGGTATCATTTAAAGCGCATTGATTTCATCGAGAGTAACGGAGGGACTGGCCCAATGAAGTTACGGCAACCATCAGCGGCGCAGCCGGCTGAACGGTGCTAAGTCCACCAGGCAGTGCCTGAAAGATGAAGATGAGTAAGCCCAACTGATTCCTCTTCACATCAGATGAAGAGGTTTTTTTATTTCTACGGAGGTGAACCCCCATGATAGAACTGCAGCATATCGAAAAGATCTATCATACAGCTTCAGGGGACCTGCACGCCCTGAAGGATATCAACCTGACCATCAATGAAGGCGAGATCTTCGGGATCATCGGCCTTTCCGGGGCCGGCAAAAGCACCCTGGTCCGCTGCATCAACATGCTGGAAAAGCCTACCAGCGGCAAAGTAATCGTGGACGGCCAGGAAATGACCGCCCTGGGAGAAGAACAGCTGCGGAAAGCCCGGCAGAATATCGGCATGATCTTCCAGCATTTCAATCTGCTCTCCAGCCGCACGGTCTACGGCAACATCGCTTTCCCCCTGGAAATCCAAGGCATGGACAAGGCTTCCATCCAAAAGAAGGTGGCCCCCCTGCTGGAACTGGTCGGACTCAGCGACCGGGCCGACCACTACCCCAGCCAGCTTTCCGGCGGGCAGAAACAGCGGGTAGGCATTGCCCGTGCCCTGGCCAGCGATCCCAAAGTGCTCCTGTGCGACGAAGCCACTTCTGCTCTGGATCCCCAGACCACGGAAAGCATCCTCTCCCTGCTCCGGGACATCAACAAACGGCTCCACATCACCATCGTCATGATCACCCACCAGATGAACGTGGTGAAGGAAATCTGTGACCGGGTGGCCGTCATCGAAAACGGGGAGATCATCGAACAGGGCTCCATGGTAGATATCTTCACCAATCCCCAGAAGGCTACCACCAAGGAATTCGTAGCCAGCATCCAGCACAATGACCTGCCGGATTTCGTCAAGAAGCTGGACATCCACAAGGAATACCGGCCTGGGGATAAGGCCCTGGTGAGCCTGAGTTTCATCGGGGACAGTGCGGGAGAACCCATCGTCTCTGTGCTGATCAAGCAATACGATACCAATGTGAACATCCTCACGGCCAATATCGAGACCCTGCAGGATACCCCCTTCGGGACCCTGCTCATTGAAGTGGAAGGTGACGAGGCCCATCTGAAAAAGGCCCTGGATTACCTCCATGAAAGAAAAGTAAAAGATGAGGTGATCGGTTATGTCTCCTAATATGATCCATCTGCTGATCAAGGCCCTGGGGGAAACCCTTTACATGGTGGCCCTGTCCGCTGCCATTGCATCCCTGTTCGGCATCCCCCTGGGTGTGATCCTGACCATTACCGGGAAAGGGCACATCAAGGAAAACGCTGCCCTCCACAAGACCTTGGGCTCCATTGTGAATGCCCTCCGTTCCGTGCCTTTCATCATCCTCATGGTGGCCATCATCCCCCTGACCCGGCTGATCGTCGGTTCTTCCATCGGGACCACCGCTGCCATCGTCCCGTTGACCATTTCTTGTACCCCGTTCATTTCCCGGATCATCGAATCGTCCCTCCTGGAAGTGGATCCAGGGGTCATCGAGGCAGCCCAGAGCATGGGAGCCAGTCCCATGCAGATCATCTGGAAAGTGCTGCTGCCGGAAGCCATGCATTCCATCGTGCTGGGCATCACCCTGGCGGTGATCAGCCTGATCGGTTCCAGCGCCATGGCCGGTGCCCTGGGCGGCGGCGGCCTGGGAGACCTGGCCATCCGGTACGGCTATCAGCGGTTCCAGGCGGATACCATGGTGGCCACGGTCATCGTGCTGATCGTCCTGGTCCAGGTGGTCCAGACCATCGGGAATCGGATCTCGGCTAAATTGAATAAGACGAAAATCAAATAGGAAAGGGGCTGTTGCACAGAACGTACAACGGCCCCTTTCTTTCATGTATAATAGTATTTGCAGGATTCCTAAACTGCCCTGCACTCTGCTTAAAATTTTTTAATCACGGATCTTTCTTTCATTTCTCTTCAGATTCCTGCCTGGTTACAATAGACGAATGCCGGCTGGCTGAAGATTTTTTGCTGTTCCATTTCCCGATACTCCAGGAACTGGTCGACTGCCCCGGAGAGCATCCACCAGTTCCGGCTGTCCTGCCAGTTGCTGCCCTGTTGGGGCTTGTACACATTCCGGCTGGCGATCATCCCTGCCAGCGAAACTCCTGCATTCAAAGGATCCTTCCAATAAGAAGCCAGCTGCTGTCCCAACTGTTGTTCATTTCCCCAGGAAGGAGATTGGAGCAGGGAGGAATTGGGATCCAGCCGCTGGAGATAAGCAGCAGGCGGCAGCGGACGCTTGAACTTGGACAAAAAAGCCGTTCCTATCCTCCTGGCAAAGAGGTCTTCATGCGGATTTCCCTTATACAGAGGTTCAGCCAGGTACAGGCTGTCCAGATAAAAGGGATCCATACCGCCTTTCTGATTTCCTGCGACCTTGGCATATCGGCTGCTTACCACGACCACATCGTACCACCCGGCGGGGCTATCGACTTCCATATCCGGATCCATGCCATTGGGCAGTGCCACATGATGCTCTTTGTCCATAAAAGAATGCTTTCCCCCAGATACACTGAGAGGATGATCCTCAGGGATTTCCATGTCTACTTCCGGATCCCTCTGAAAATCTGCCAGATACCAGGCAATCCCATGCCCCTTCAGGCCTCGGCTGTAAGACGGGCACTCCTGGTACCGAAAAAGACGGATTGGGTGCGGGGTACCGTTGAAGATCCTCATGTGGTTCAGAAGATTACTGTTTTCCATATTTATCCACTCCTTTGTTATTGCTGCCTCCACTATACACGGCCGGATCCTTCCAGACAAAGGTAAAATAGCCATTTTCCTTATTTTTTCCTGAGGTGAACATCATGACTATGAAACAGACAAGGAAAGACGTTATTGCCCTTCCTGATCCAGATAAGAACATCATGACCATCCAATCTGCAATCAACGAATGCTGGCTGCCTCTGGAAGATTTGATGAAAAAATTCTGCGGCCCTGTTGTCCATCCCTGGCTGTACACCGGTTTCACGGAATATCCAGCATATGAGAATCTTGGCAAACAGCGGAAGGCTCGAGAAAAATATCTGCAGGATCTTTGTCTCAAAGATAAACCAAAAGGACCGGAAGAAAAGGACCATCCTGAAAATTCTTTGGATATTTTCCAGGATCCGAACGTTAAGGGATTTTTTAGGAGACATTTTATCAATAACAACAATAGCGATAGCAATACCTTAGCGAAATTCCTGTCCCCCTACGAGGGCAGTTTCCGAAAAAAGATTCCCACAGAAAAACACAAGCATTTATATGATGCCAACCGGCTGGCCCAGCTGTATGTGGAATATTTTTTCATGATAAAGGCCGGTGAAATATCCACCAACCACAAAGAAGCGGCTCTTCAGTGGCATCAGGAGGACTGGTCCTTCCTGGGCAAAAGGAAATACGATTATCTCCAAATCATCCTCCAGCAGCTCTACACCCCGGAAGAAGCCCAGGAGCTCCTGGAGCTCCCCAGCCGGAAAACCCTTGATGCCTGGATCGTAAAGGGGTTCTTTGAGGGAGGCCTTTCCCTGGTCCCTGCCGCGCCCAACGATCCCCGGCACCCCAGCTTTTATCTGTGGGAAGAAGACCTGCTGGCAGACGTGGACGACTGGGGAAAAGTGAGCCCCGAACTCAAGGGCTGCAGATTCAGTTCCCTGCACCGGAAGTTGTATAAAGCCCTCAAATATGGATATTGGCCCCTGACGAAAGCCATCCTGGAGTATAAAAACACCTCATCGCCAGATACGTTGATCACCTATGATCCTGCAGAGATCCGCCACGATCGATTAAAAGTGATCATGGGAAAAGAGGGAAAGGAAAAGCTGTATACTTCCCGGCTTTACGGCCTCCAGGACCGGAAGGAACTCGCAGCCGCCTATTATCTTCTTGCCCAGCGTGCTGAAAGGATCAAGCATGAGATAAATGACATCCGAGAGAAAGAAAGAATAAACCTGAATGCAGATGTCCGTTACAAGGAATGTATTTCTCGCCTGCTCAGTCCGGCCATCGACCTGGCGGAATTAGTGAAAGATGGCTTGGATGGTACTGACTGCAGAGGATTATTGGAGGATCAATGGATCGATCCTGCTGATGCCGGGGATCCCTTTCTGGGCGCCCTGGAGCAGGCACAGGCTCTGACCGAAAAGATGCAAAAGATCATCCGGCTGAAGTTGGAACTCAACCGGATGATCCGCGAACCCAAGAACAGATATGAAATTTACGCAGAGTTGGGGGGAATCAGCTACAACTTCCGCCCCAGACCGACATCTGAAGAAGGAAGCAAGTATGGAATTGGGCCACGGACGGTGGAGCTCAGCTTCTTGCCCAGTTTCGTTCCCCGAGGATTTGCCTTCCTGGGTCCGGTCCGTATCCCCTTCTGTGCTGATGCAGAGGACCCGGAAAATGCGGAAGCTGCTCCCAAAATTATTGCACAGCCAGGGGAAACTCAGCCTCTTGCCCAGGTTCCATCCCAGACGATGCGCCGGTAGCTCTCCCGATCCGTAGCGCCTTCGGTGCTGATGCACAGGATCCGGGAATCTTTGTCCAGGCCCAGCTCCTTTCTCAGGGGTTCCAGCGCTTTGTTCCGGTACAGTTCACAGACAAAGCCGCTGGTCACCGCTCCGCTTTCCCCGGAAATCACTCTGGGGTCCCCGGGAACCGGTGCTCCCAGGATCCGCATGCCCTGGGCCGCCACCCAATCAGGAACAGAAGCGAAATGCTCAGCATGAGCTGCCAGTTCCCCCCACCCCAAGGTACAGGGTTCCCCGCAGGCCAATCCGGCCATAATGGTGTCCAATGCCCCAGTCACAGTGTGGAGCTTCCCATCCCCGGCAGCAGCAGTACGGAAGATGCAGTCCGCCCGATTGGGTTCCACAATGGTGATCACTGGCTTCTGGCTGCCGTAATAAGCGGCGAAGAATCCGGTGAGTGCCCCACTCATGGCCCCCACTCCCGCCTGGAGGAAAATGTGGGTAGGCGGCTGGGATAGAGCCTCTGCCGCTTCCAGGGCCAGGGTGGTATACCCTTCCATGATCCACCCAGGAATGGTTTCGTATCCTTCCCAAGCCGTATCCTGGACCAGTACTCCGCCGGTTTCTTCCGCCACCCGGGCAGCATGGCGCACTGTATCATCATAATTGAATTCCGTGATACAGGCATCGCTGCCCAAAGCCAAGATGTTCTCCAGCCTTTCCTGAGAACTTCCTTTGGGCATGAATACCCTGCTCTTCACTCCCAGGCAGTGAGCGGTCCAAGCAATGCCCCGGCCGTGATTCCCGTCGGTAGCCGTCACAAAACACAGGTCTTTGATCTTTGCATGGACTGCAGGATCTTGGAGCCGGGCAAAGGTCATTTCTGTTATGGGAATCCCCAGTTTCTCTCCCAGGACTTGGGCCACGCAGAAACTGCCGCCCAGTCCCTTGAAGGCATTGAGGCCGAACCGGAAACTTTCATCTTTCACATGGAACGCCTCTATTCCCAGGTGTTCAGCTAATCCTTTCAAATCCACCAGGGGCGTAGGCGCATATCCTGGGATGGTCCGATGGAAGTTCCGGGCCGTTTCTGCTGCCTGTCGGGTAAAAAGCCCGTCCCATTGACATATCCCGCTGGGTTTCCGGGCCACGATCTTGATTTCGTTCTCCATCTTTATGCTCCCTTCTTATGCTGCCAGCCGGAGCCTTACCAGCTCGGCCCAAAATTCTGTTCCCGTTGCCAATACATCATCATTGAAGTCATAGATATTCTGATGAAGAGAGACATTTCCGCTTTTCTCTTTTCCGGTTCCCAGAAGCAGGAAACAGCCAGGTACATGTTTCAGGAAAGCAGCAAAGTCTTCCGACGCCATCCATGGCTCACAGTTTCCAAAGGTCCGATTTTCTCCCACCACCGCCTGGGCAGCCCGCACCGCATATTGGACGCATCCGGCGTCATTGACCGTGGGGAAAAACTCATGGGTGTAGGCAAAGCTGCACTGGGCATGGTTCATCCGACAGATTCCCTCCACAATATCCCGCATCCGATTTTCCACCAGCTGCTGGTCTTCCGGCGTGGTAGTCCGGGCATCTCCCCGTACCGTCACGGTGGTGGGGATGGCATTGTGAGCCCCATCTGTCTCGATTTCCGTGCAGGAGAC
>CAJMQS010000043.1 GCA_905215645.1 uncultured bacterium | reverse complement strand
CCTGTCCTGAGGCTTCCGACTTCAGACTCCTGACTTCCGACTAAGGGGCTGCTGCGCATACAGCAGCCCCTTTTCATTTCACCCTCTTCCTCCTCCACACATACATCCCCACACACAAAGCCAATTGGACAACACTGGAGGCCGGGGTGCTGAGGCCGATGTGGAACAGGGTGACGCCGGGCAGCTGGCTGATAAAAAGAGCCAAAGGGATCCGGACGAACAGGGCGCCCAGCATCCCCTGGAGCATGACGAATAGGGTCATCTGACAGCCGTTGAAGAAGCCGATGAAGCAGAACAGCAGGGGGCTCAGGAAGCCATCCACCCCATAGGATTGGAGGTAGCTGGCAGCGGCGTCGATCACATCCGGTTCCCGGGTGAACAGAGAGGCCAGTACATCTCCGTGGAAAAACAAGGTGAAGAACATGAAGAGACCGGCTGCCCCGGCAGTCATCAGGCTGTCGAAGAGCGCACGGCGGGCCCGTTCCGGCTTCCCGGCACCTCGGTTCTGGGCCACGAAGGCGGACAGGGACTGCATATAGGCGGAAGGCACTAGCATGATGAAGGCGCAGACTTTTTCCGCAATGCCCACCCCGGCAGAGGATACCACCCCGAAGGTATTGGCCACGCCCTGGATGACCATGAAGGAGGTCCCTACAAACAGTTCCTGGAGAGCTACTGGCAGCCCCAGCCGCAGTTCATGGGAGATCATGGGCCAGGGAAAATGGAAAAATTCCCGATGGATGGGAAAAGGCAGAGTCTTCCGCCGGAGCAGGAGCACGGCCGTCAGTACGCTGATTCCCTGGGAAGCTACGGTGGCCAGGGCAGCGCCGGCGGCTCCCAGGTGGAATACGGCTACCAGCAGCAGGTCCCCAGCAATGTTCATGACGCAGGCGATGGCTACGGCCAACAGAGGTGTACGAGCGTCTCCCAGCCCCCGGAATATAGCACCCAGCAGGTTATAACCTACTATGAACAGCCCGCCGGCCCCACAGATCTGGATATAGTGGACCGTGGGCAGGAAGGCTTTTTCCGGAGCCTGGAACCATCGAGCCAGGGTGGGAGCACCGGCAATCAGCCCCACCGTCAGCAAAAGGCCCAGGAAGAAAAACAGCAGGATGCCGTTGCAGATGGCCTGCCCGGCCTGTTCCGGCTTCCGTCGGCCGATGGCTTCTCCCACCAGGATGGTCACTCCCATAGAAAGCCCGGTGATGATCATGGTCAGGGTATTCAATAGGGAGCTGCCGGTGACAACTCCGGAAACATCTCCTGTGCCGGCAAACTGACCTACTACCAATAGGTCGACGCCTCCGTACAGAGCCTGGAGGAAAAGGGCTCCGAAGACTGTTACGGAAAAACGAAGCAGGGTGGGAAGGATCCTGCCCTCGGTAAATGAATTGGTTCGTTCCATCAGACACAAAGCCGTCCTTTCTGCAAAAGTGATAATAGAAGGCTTGCCGGGAGGGTGAAATGAGGGGGAGAGGGATAAAACAAAAAGCTGGATAAGACGAACCGATGTTTCAATCGGTTGCCTTATCCAGCTTATCATTTCCAGCGAATGATTTACCCTCCGAGCAAGCACCGCTATTATAGCAGATTCAAAGAAAGAGGGCAAGGTTATCCTTTTATCTTTTCCTGCGTCCATTGGTCCACGGCTTTTTTCAGGGCTTTCAGCCAGGACGAGAATTGGACGGCTTTTTCCGGGTAGGTGAATTGGAGGTCGTATTCCAGGGGCAGCCAGGTATCACGGTCCGACTCATTGTGGCTGATCACTGCTTCCAGCTTGTCCAGGGCCTTGTACAGTTTGGCTTCCTGGGTTTCCTGGGCCTCCATTTCTGCCAGCATGGCCTGCCATTCCTGCCGGTTTTCTTCCGGAAAGGTGGCCAGCCACTTGTCCCAGCAGTCTTGTTCTGCGGCCCGGTCCCGGTCTCCTTTGGCAAAAGCAGGGATATCCCCAGTAAAGGCTTCTCCCAGATCGTGGATCAGGCACATCCGGATCACCCGGTCCAGGTCCAGCTCCCGGAATTCCGGTTCCTGGGACAGCAGGAGAGCCATGAGAGCCATCTGCCAGGAATGGTCCGCTACGCTTTCCTGCCGGCCGGGAGCCGTCCAGCAGTGACGAGCAACCGTTTTCAGCCGGCCGGCCCGGGTCAGGATCGCAAGAAAAGTTTCAGGGGACATAGGAGACCATCCTTTCGTGGTGCAATGATGGAACCATTATAGAGCGGAACGGGCAGCAAGGTCAAATGGGAAAGGGGCTGTCGTCCAGAGGGCAAGAAGCTTCTATGAACTATTTTACATTAAGTTGGAATTGGAAGTCTGGGGGAAAATATGATAATATAGTCATGACTAGTATAGTTACGACTATATTATTTACAGGAGGGAATCACTATGTTCATCGGCAGAAAACAGGAACTGGCAGCTCTGGAAAAACGCTATGGTTCTGGACGTTTTGAATTCCCTGTAATTTACGGACGGCGGCGGGTGGGGAAGACCCGGTTGATCCGGGAATTTATCCAGGATAAGCCGGCGGTCTATTTCATGGCTACAGAACAGAGCAAAAAAGAGCAGCTGGCCAACCTGACGGCAGCTGTACGGGAGCAGATCCCGGATCTTCAGACCCGGCTGCTGGGTTCTTTTTCCAGTTTTGAAGATCTGTTTGCTTATCTGACCGAAGTGGGACGGCACAAGCGTCTGGTATTTGTCATTGATGAATATCCCTATCTGGCCAAAGCGGCTCCGGAAATTTCCTCCATCCTGCAGAAGGTCATTGATCAGGAGTGGAAGGATACGGAACTGTACCTGATTCTGTGTGGATCGTCTATGAGTTTCATGGAACGGCAGGTGCTCAGTTACCAGAGTCCTCTTTACGGACGGCGGACAGCCCAGCTGAAACTCCATGCTCTTCCCTATTACGAAGCCGTCCGGTTTTTCCCAGGATGGACAGAAGAGGAAAAAATGATGGCCTATGGAATCTGTGATGGAATTCCCCAGTATCTTCTGTATCTGTCTCATTATGGAAATCTGGAAGAAGCCGTGTGTGAGGAACTGCTTTCTCCCAGCGGGCATCTCCAGGAGGAACCGGAAAACCTGATGCTCCAGGAATTGCGGGAACCAGCTGTGTACAACAGTATCCTTACGGCTATCGCCCATGGTGCCAACCGGCTCCATGAAATTGCTTCCGCAGTGGGCAAGGATACCAACGGTCTGGCTTTTTACCTGAAGAATCTCCAGAATCTGGAGCTGGTCCGTAAAATACAGCCGGTGGAGAATACCTCATCCCGGAAAAGTCTTTATCAGCTGGCAGACAATCTGTACCGTTTCTGGTTCCGCTTCATTCCTGGCTGCAGTTCTCTGATTGCTATGGGAATGGGGCAGCAGGCCTGGAAGCAGAAGATCCAGCCACAGTTTGCAGCCTATTTTGGTCATGTGTTTGAAAAAATCGCTCTCCAGTATATTCAATACCAGGTAAAGCAGGGCAACGGATTTCCGCTGTATCTCCAGTACGGAAGCTGGTGGGGGACGAATCCCCGGAAACGGCGAGAGGAAGAAATCGATCTGGTCTGTACCGATGAGCAGCATATCCTTTGCGGGGAATGTAAATGGAAACAGGAACCTATGGATCTGCCGGTGCTGCGGCTGCTCCAGGAACGGAGTGAATTAGTCCGGAAGGGGCGGAAAATCCAGTACGCCTTGTTTTCCCGTGCCGGTTTTACCCCAAGGTTGGAAACAGAGGCCAGGGAGGAGAATGTCCTGCTGCTGACACCCAGGGAATTGCTGGTTTGAATAAAAAGGGGCTGTTGCACGTGTGAAAACCACACACGTGCAACAACCCCGGTCTCATAAGCCGCATAGCGGCTCGGTCTCGGGTCTCGAGTCTCGAGCCGAATGAGAAATTTGCAAGCAAATTTTTTGAATGTACAAACCCTAATCTGCTAACGATAAGATATTCGTTTCTATATCCAGCACGATACTGGTTCTACACCTTCAAAAGAACCTGGCCATGGGGACAGGTTCTATCCAACGGCTCGAGACTCACGACTCGAGACCCGAGAACTCAAAAAGAGGCTGTTGCGCATGCAACAGCCCCCCTTTTCTCAGGGCACCAGGGTCGGTGCGGCGTAGACCCTGGCCAGGAGTTCCTGGTTCAGGGCGTAGAGCCCTTTGGGATCGCTGCCGAACAGTTCGAATTTCTTGATCAGGTCGCTGACATTCTTTTCTTCTTCGCCCTGTTCCTTCACGAACCAGTCGAAGAACTGCATGGTCCGGTAGTCCTTGGCTTTGTCGGCCGCTGCATAGATTTTGTTGATGCAGCCGGTGATGAATTGTTCATGCTTCAAGGCAGCCTTCAGGGCATCATCCAGTTTCTTGTAGGTCATGTCCGGCTTGTCGATGGTACCGAAGACCACGGTCGCATCATTGTTCTGCAGATAGGTGCGCATGAGCATGGCATGGTCCCGTTCCTCCTGAGCCTGGATATCGAACCAGTGGGCGAAGCCGTCCAGGCCTTTTTCCTGGTAATAGTTGGCGAAATCCAGATACAGATAGGCAGAATAAAATTCCTTGGTGACCTGTTCGTTGATCAGGTCTCTGACTTTGGCATCCAGCATAGATAAAACCTCCCTTTCCATCGCTTTCATTATAACAGGTTTGCTGGATGCCGGCGAAAAAACTTGACACCCTTCGGCCGGTTGGGTATGCTAACTCTGTATCAACAAAGGAGGCAATCCCATGCATTTTGAATTTTGTCCCACCTGCGGCAGCCGGCTGCATCCCAAACCGGCCGGGGATGAAGGACTGGTCCCTTTTTGCCCGGTCTGCCAGCGGTATTGGTTCGATTTTTTCTACAGTTGCATCATTGTCCTGCTCTGCAATGAATACAATGAAGTGGTCTTGTGCAAGCAGCCCCATCTCTCCCCAAAATACGAAAGCATCACTTCCGGGTTCATCATGCCGGGAGAAACCGCGGAAGAAACCGCCCATCGGGAGGTCCGGGAAGAATTGGGCCTGACCCTGGAAAAGCTGATCCCGGAAGGCACCTATTGGTTCAGCAAGGGGCAGATGCTCATGCACGGCTATCTGGGCTTTGTCCGGAAACAGCCCTTTGTCCTGTCCCAGGAAGTCACGTCCGCCCATTGGGTCCCCATCCTCCAGCTGCCGGAAACCGCCTATCCGGAAACCCCGGAAAACGTGATCTATCCCTTGTGGCGGAAGCTGCTGGTCTTGAAAGGACTGGAGGAGAAAGCATAGCTTTCCAATTTTTGTTAGACGTTCCCTGCTTTATCGTGCTATAATAGAATGTCCTAATACGGTTCAACGGAGGAATGATAAGGAGGGGAACCATGAATCCATTAGATCCCATTGGCGTCATTGATTCCGGTGTGGGCGGGTTGACCGTCCTGAAATGGCTCCAGCAGAAAATGCCCCATGAACGGTTCATTTTCATTGGAGACACGGCCCGGACGCCCTATGGCAACCGGTCACGGGAAGAGATCGAAGCATTTGTCAGTGAAATGACGGCTTGGCTGCACCGCCGGCAGATCAAGCAGCTGGTGGTGGCCTGCAATACCATTACGGTGCTGGGGACGGACGTGATCAAAAACGGTTACGATTTTTCCGTCATCGGCATGAAAAAAGGCGCCCATATGGTGGAAGGCGTGACGAAGAACAACAAAGTCGGCTTCTTGGCCACCGATTTTACGGTAGCTTCCGGAGCCCATAAACGGGAAATCCAGGAAATCGACCCAGAGATCCAGGTGTTCGGCCAGGGTTGTCCCAAGTTCGTCCCGCTTATCGAAGGAGAGAAGTTCGGCAGTCCGGAATTGGCTGCCGCCATCAAAGAATATACGGATAAGCTGAAGGCCCAGGGAGTGGATACGGTGATGCTGTCCTGTACCCATTATCCCTTTGTGGAAAAGGAGATCCGGGAAGCTTTTGGGCCGGATGTGACCATCTTGGATCCGGCAGAACGGACGGTCCAGGCAGCCATCGACGATCTGAAACAGCGCAGGCTGGCACGGGAAACAGGCCTGGGGCGGGCAGAAGTGTGCTTTACCGCCGATTTGGAACGGGGCAAACGCCTGGCGGCCCGGATGCTGGATATGAACCTGTGCGATTTCCGGCTGATCCAGCTGTAAAGAAGAGGGTGTGAAAAATCACACCCCCGGTCGCGACTCGTGACCCAAGTCCCCTTTCCCCCTTGAACAATCCCTGTGGATATGATATAATTTTCCTGTTCAATGCTACTGTAGCTCAGCTGGTAGAGCATCTCATTCGTAATGAGAGGGTCGTAGGTTCGAATCCTATCAGTAGCTCCATTTTTTAAAGGCGAGCAACGGAAAAAGTTCATGAATGTTTAAAGCCTTCTAAACCGTGATTCTAGCGGGCTTCAAATGAATTTGAACTGTTTCCCGTTGTTCTTTTTTTATACCCCCTTCTGCGCACTTTCTGGAAATGCGCACCCATGCGATGCGCATTTTTTTATACGCTGATTCGGTCTAGCTTTTCACACAGTTCCTTCTGCATGGATTCGGAAACCTGGGTGTAAATGCCTAAAGTCGTATCGGGCTTGTTGTGGCCTACCCGTTGCGGTGGTGAAAATATAGCCACTGTCCTTGTACTTGCTACAAAGGCTGTTGCCCCGGCGGCCCCATTGTTCCTGTCGTTTATTGTTGCAGGAGAGTAGATGATGCGTTTTATGGGTTTATAAAAAGGGCTTTTGCTGTTCGTTGTCCAATGATTGACTTTCCTGTCTGGCTGGCTTATAATGGAATCAGCCAAAAAGATAGAATGTGCATACATGCACGAATACCCCCGGACTGGTACTCCGGGGGTATTTCATTAGGCTAATTGCCGCCTTTGTCGTGTTCGTCTAACCATTTGCGAATGTAGTAGCCAACTACACTAGCCACGACGGACACCAAAAAAGATAGAATGTGTTCCATACATGCACCCCCTTTCTGTTGCCAGAATGGGTGCGACAACGAATTTATTATATCATAATGGGACATGAAAAAGACATTGCCTAATACCAGGCAAAGCAAAAGCCCCTGGAAGGAATCCGGGGGCCTTGTTATAATTGCAGGGATGCAATGAAACCGTTATACAGCGCATTTTTTGCGCATTTTCGTTTATCGTACCGTTGAAACCCGCATTGGTAAGAGGTTTTCCAAACTATAGCTCCATTATGTCAGACAGTCCAGTCACTTTGGTGGCGGGCTTTTTTGCGTTTGACATATTTTCCTCTTTTGGTCATAATAAAAATCAATGAAATCCGGAGGTGATCCTGTCATGGCTTATGCCCTTGTTACACTGTTCCTATTCTGTTTTTCCCTGCTGCCCTCCGCCTATCTCCGCTACTATCCTTTCCGGTCCATTGTCCAGTCCCCTACCCGCCATGTGCTCCTTTGCGGCCATCTCTACATTTTCCTCTTTGAATTCGTCCTATTGGGAGCCTTGTTCAGCCGGGGCTTCCTGAAAATGGAAAGCGGCATGTTCCAGTTCCTGTACTTTTTCTGCTACCTGCCCCATCTGCTCCTGCTGGTGCTGACCGTTCGGCCTTTCTGGTTCCGGCATCTATTCGTACTGGGGCTCCAGGCCATCTATATGATCTTCATCCATACCCTTTCCCTGGAAGTTTACAAGCTGTTTCTGCCGGATGCCTGGCATATGAACCGGAGCCTGCCTTATTTCTGCATTTATCTTTTCCTGTTTTTCCTGGGGATGCCCCTGGCCTTGCGGACCATGGGACGGCTCTTCACCCCGGAACAGCTCACTTCTCCCCGGTCTGCTTTCTGGCCCTATCTGGGACCGGTGCCTTTGCTGCTGTGTTATTACCATGCCAACCAGGGGTATTTCATCCTGAACCCGGATGAATTGTTCCAGCCGGCCCTCCAGATCTATACCTTGATCACCCTGGGTATGTTGGTGCTGGTGGCTCTGTTCCTGGTCCTTTCCATCCAGGGCGGCCTCCAGCAAGTACAGAAAATGTTCCGGCTGAAGGAGCAGAACCTCCAGCTCCAGGAACAGCTCAATGACATCAACAGTTACGCCGTTTCCTTGCGGAAAGAACAGCAGGAACTGGCCATCCTCCGCCATGACAGCCGGCATCAGCTGCGGATGCTGGCGGAACTGGCGGAAAACGGAGAATTTGAAGAAGCGGAAAAACACCTGCTGGAGCTGCGGAAAGAGGTGGCGGACAAGTGACTCCCATCCTGGAAACCACGGCCGTTGCCCTGGTCTATATCCTGGTGCTCCAGCCCTTCTATCTGCTGGAGATCCTGCCCTTCTGGGGATTTTTGGAAGAAGAAAAGAAAAAGCCTTTCTGCCGGGCCTGGGTGGCCATGACGGTGGCAGAAACGGGGCTGACGGTGGGGTTGGTCCAGTCCGGACTGTTCTCTTCAGAACCGGCTGCCTACTGGGCCATAGGGTATATTGTGTGGCTCCCCCAGTTCCTCCTCAGCTTCCTGGCTACCCGGAAGTACTGGGTGGGGCACCTGTTCATCCTGTCCTTCCGAGTTCTGCTATCCAGTTGTTTTTATACCTTCCTTCGACATTTTTTTCTGTATTTTTGGCCGGAAAGTGAATTTGTTTCCATGTATTTCTGGCAGATCCTGTTCTATGGGGGAGAATGTCTGATTGCCTTCCCCTTCCTCCTCCGGTTCTTTACCCGCACCTTCAGCCATTTCCAGGAAGCGGCTACCCGCCGGTACTGGAGACTGACCACATTAATCCCCATGCTGCTGGCGGTGGATTCCCTGTATGTAAGTCTGTATGATTCCCAGGAGCGATATTTTGATCTGCTGGAAGCCCGGATCCTGCTGCTGTTGGTGGTGATTTTGATGATGGCCGCCATCCGCCGGGGCCAGCAGGAAGTATATGATGAAATCAGCGCTTACGAGGAGAAACACCAGCTCCAGCAGCAGGTGGTGTCCGCAGCCAATTATGTGAAAATGTCAAAAGAATCCCGGCAGCGGCTGGAAGCCATCTACCGGGAAAAACGGGGCCATCTCGACCAGCTGCTGGATCTGGTCCGCCAAAAGGACCGGGTGGGGGTGCTGACTTATATCGAAGAACTGGGAGAAGAATTCAACAGCACCAAACTGCCCCAGTACTGCCAGAATCCCCTGATCAACGCGGCCCTTACGGTGTATCTGTCCCGGGCCCGGGAAGAGGGGATCCCCACCACTATTTCCGTGGATCTGCCCCAGGACCTTACCTGCAGCGGGGATCTGTCCATTGTGCTGTCCAATCTGGTGGAAAACGCCCTGATCGCCAGTGGGAAGCAGCCGGAAGACCGGCGGAACATCACCGTGTTGGCCCGGCAGCAAGGGGATATGCTGAACATCCTGGTCAAGAACCTGTTCGATGCTCCGGTGCTCCTGGACGAAGAGGGACTGCCGGTAACCAAGGTGAAAGGCCATGGCATCGGCATGAAATCCCTAGCCCGGTTCCGGGACAAATACGGAGCCAGCGTCCTCTGCCAGCAGAAAGACGGCTGGTTCCTGACCTATCTCCAGGTGGATATGGGGGCGAAGGGAGTAGGGGATTAGGGGGCTGTTGCATGGGCAACAGCCCCTTAGTCGGAAGTCAGGAGTCTGAAGTCGGAAGCCTCAGGACTGGATCCGCCTGGCTGGACGGATCCTTTTGATTATGTAAAACCAGAATCGAAATCAATCTGAGCAATCATTTCGTCCAAAGGTTCTACATATTCAAAAATTTGCATGCAAATTTAACATTTGGCTTCAGACTTCAGACTCCAGACTTGAGCCGCTACGCGGCTCTACAGCTAGGGGGTGCTGCACGCAACGTGCAACAGCCCTTTTTTTACTTCGTCCCGAACATATACTGGAAATACTGCTCCTGGAACTCTCGGTATTTCCGTTTCCCCAGGGGAATCTGATGGCCCTGGATCTCTACGTAATCGGTTTTGATCAGGTGGATGGCGCCCAGGTTCACCAGATAGCCTTTGTTGGGGGATACGAACTGGCCCGGGGCGATCTTGTCCAGATCCGCCTTCATGTCCTGGCCGGATTTCCGGGTCTCCAGGGTACTGCCGTCGGCCAGGTACACCTCCAGCACATGGCCGTGGCTTTCCAGGAACAGGATCTGGGCGATTTCCTCCACCCGGACGCCTCCGCCCACCAGCCGGAAGATCACCTTGGCGCTGTTCCGCTGGCGGATGTAAGCAATGGCCCGGTCCATGGCCTTGGCGAACTGGGCCTGGCTAAAGGGCTTCAGGAGATAATCCGTGGCCTTCACTTCAAAGGCTTCCACGGCAAATTCGTCGCTGGTGGTGAGAAAAATAATCTCTGCCCGGCTGTGGTGGTCCCGGAGCTCCCGGGCCACATCGGTGCCCAAAATCCCGGGCATACACACATCCAGCAGCACAATATCGAACAGGGCCCCCTTGTCCACGGCTTCCACAAAGGCAAAAGCGTTTTCAAAGGTCTGGTAGCTTACATGTTCCTGGCGGTTCTGGAAATATTTCTCTGCAGCTTCCCGGATCTTCTGGATCTGGTCCTGCTGATCATCACAAATGGCAATATGCAGCATGCTGTCCACTTCCTTTCCATGGGTCTGTATCCGATTTATTCACCTCTATTATACCCAGTCCAGACAGCCTTGGAAAATCTCCGCCCTGAAAGGGCGGTTTTTTTGCATGAAAAAGGAACTGGGAATGTCTTTGAGTAAAGAACAAAGAGAAAGAAAACTTAGAAAAATATTTTCGGGACAAAAAATGACCCTTTCGTGATTTTTGAGAAAAAAATTTCGGAATCCATGATATGCTTTAGCAGGACAAAGGAAAAGGAGTTCCGGACGCGGGACTTCCTTTCCAAATCAATACACTGGATTCCCGCATAAAGTTCCAAATAACCCAAATGAGAACGATTCAAGAAAACTGAAGAGTGAAGTAAATCGTATTGTATATACGGACGAACGTTCTTATACAAAAGTATACTCCAGAAATTCAAAAGAGTATACCAAGGGATAATTGGAATTTTTAGGGATTTTGGTAAACTAAAAGTGTCGGGGAGACCAAAAGCGCGCATGGGAAACCCACCAGGGAATGCATGAAAATGAAAGAAACAGGAAAGCTCAAGAAAAGGGGTGTGGCTTTATGAACAGGATTTATAAAGTAATCTGGAACAAAACACGGGGCATGTACATGGTGGTTTCCGAACTGGCCAAAGGCCAGTCCAAAGACGGACGCCGGGCCGTGGGACGGAAGAAAGTGGTGCAGGCCGCTGCGGCTCTGGCCGTATTTTTCAGTATTGTCTCTATGGGAGGGACGTCTTATGCAGCGGATCCTGTTACGATCGGCACTGTTGAGGTGAATGATACCAGTGGTAACGAACAAAAGGTGCTGACGGTAACACAAGGAGATGCATCGACCATCGGGACTACGCTGAGTCAGGTGAGTACCAACCAGAATGACATTGCGAACTTGCAGACGCAGGTGAGCACCAACACGACTGACATAGCCAACAACAAGAGCGATATTGCCACCAACAAGAATGACATTGCAACCTTGCAGACGAGGACACAGGCTATTATTTATAATGACGGTACTACAACCATTGAAAAAAATTTAAGTGTCCAGAATGGGTTGACAGTTGGTAATACTGTTCAAGCAAGTGGATTTGTGACAACCGCTGTTACAACTCCTACGTCAGTCAATCAGCTGACCATTTCAGGAAGCACCATTCAGGGCGGTACAGCTACTAAAAATGTGGAAGTCAATTCCAAAAATAATGTATCTTTAACGGCAGGGACGAGACAAACCAATAGTGCAACTGTTTCCGGCGGCAATGTCATCAACCAGGCCAGCTATACTATCCTGAACAACGCCGGCACGGGAATCCAGAACAATGTCTCTGGAGACAATGGCTATATTTCCAACAGCGCAGCCCAGATTAAGTCTGTAGCTTCTAAGACCATCACTGAGCAGATCACCGGTACGGACAGCGAAGGCAACCAGGCTGTCGTCAATGAAGTGAAGAGTGATGCCAATGGGACGACCTTCACCAACAGCGGCTCTTCTACCACCATTAAAGGCAATGCCATTTCCACGGGCAGCATCGATGCTACGGGCAATATCAGTGCCGCTTCTGTCGATGTAAGCGATAAACTCACTGCCGGCTCTGCCAGTGTGACCAATTCTATCAGCGTAGGCCATAACGCCAATGTAGGCGGTGCCGTCAATGCGGGCAGCCTGAACAGCCGTGGCAACCTGAACGTGGATGGCAATGCTCTGGTCAAAGGTACCTTGACTTCCCAGTCTACCATCAATGGTAACGAAATCGTTTCCCAGACCAATATTACCGCTAAAAATAAAGTCGTCGGCATGCAGGGCGTCGTGGATAATACCCTTACCAGCGGGAATTATGTAACGGCCGGCAATACGGTAGGCGAAAATATCGTTGCACTGGATACACAGGTCAAAGCCAATGCGGATCAGTTTACAACGGATAAGACCAGCACGGCTCTGCATGTTTCCAAGGATGGGAATCTGATTGTAGGGACCAAAGAAAATCAGACCGTCAAAGATCTGAGAATCCGTGGAGAATTGACATCTGGAAGCATTTCTACAGGTAATATCACCTCTAGTGGTGATGTATCGGTAGCAGGGAAAGTAGAAGCGGAAGCGGTTTACGATGATACAACGAAGACCGGAAACTACGTAGTCCAAACCAATAGTGTAGGGGCTAACCTTTCCGCTCTCGATACCCAGATTAAATCCAATGCTGATGCTATCACTGCCGAAGCAACGGCCCGTGAAGCAGCAGATACGGCACTGGATACTCGGATTACCAATGTAAAAGAATATCTGGAGAAACAGACTTCCGACAATTATGTAAGCAAGGCTGATGCTGCTGTACAGGATGGGGCCATCGTGAAAGCGGCCAACACCATCGGTGAAAACGTTACCAACCTGGACGCTGCTCTGGCCAAAGAAACCGCCGCCCGGATTGGGGCTGATGCGGCTCAGGACAAGGTCATTGAACAGGTCAACCAGAATATGGTGGATGGATTCAATACCATCAACAAGAATATGGCTGATGGATTCACTGCCCTGAACCAGGCAGATGCCAAGGAAGCCCAGGAACGGACAGCAGCCGATACGGTACTGGATGATAAGATTACGGCAGAAACTTCGGCCCGTGTGGCAGCAGATACGAAACTGGTGGAAGCCGTCAATAGCGGACTGAGCCTGAGCAATGACAATGTTCTGCAAAAGAACACCACTGCCATTGACGCCCAGGGCAACGTGACCACCTCCAAGACCGATGCCAATGAAATGATCCTGAACAAGGGCAAGGACAACCAGATCACCCTGAACGAAAATGGAATCAAGGTTGGCACCAACAGCAGTGTGATGGATAAAGACGGTGTCTACACCGGCGGCGATACCTATAAAGACGCCAAAGCAGCTATGAGCGCTGATGGCAGCATCAAAGGGGCCAACGGGGCCTTCACCGTAGATGAAAATGGAAATGTCACTTCCAAGGCAACCATCACCGGCGAAACAATAACCGACGGTAAGGGTGCTTCCATGAGCAACGGAACGGTAACGGGCAAGACCCTGACCGATGGGATTGCTACCATTACCAACGGCAACATCAACACCAGCGGTACCATTACCGGCGGCACCGTAACTTCCACGGGCAACATCTCCGCAGTGGGTGACATCCACGCAGGCGGTGCCATTACGGGAGCTAGTGCTTCCATCCAGGGCGCTTTGACAGCAGGCAGTGCCACCATTACCGGTGACCTGACCGCCGGCGGCGCTATCCAGGGGAAGAGCATTTCCGATGGCACTGCAACCCTGCAGAATGGGAACCTCACCGGTGTGAAGAACCTGAGCGCTGAAACCATCACCACCAGCGGCAATGCCACCATCGGCGGCGACCTGACGGTCAATGGTAAGCTGAATGTGGATGAAATCGACCTGACCAAGAGTGGCATTGTAGGCGACAACAACGTAACCGCCAGCACGAAAGTGGCAGCCGGTGAAATCACCTCCTACAAGAAAGCCACCAGCACCAAAGATGGCAGTGAAAAAGAAAGCGCCATCGACTATGATGAAAACGGTACTTCCACCTGGGCCAAAGCTACCGACGCGGATGGCAACTGGAAGAAGAGCACTCTCACTGTAGAAGGCAGCGATGTGACGTCCAAGGTTGTGGATTCTGACAAGAACAGCAATGAGTCCAAACAGACTTCGACAGAATCCAGTGACGTGGTGAAGGATGGGGTCGGCAATACCTCTACCTTCCGGCAGAAAGTAGATGCCATCCTCCAGGAAATCAAGAATGCAGCCGGTACGGAATCCTCTTCTGTAGATCAGAAACTGGACAGCATCACCAGCACGGTGACTGACGGGACCAACACCACTTCGGTGAAACAGGGGACGGCGGATATTACCAATACGGCGGAACAGGGAACCATTTCTAACATCGCCAAAGATCTGGTGAACACTGCCACCGGCAACATGACCAATACCGTTGGCAAAGACCTGACTACTACGGTGGGTGGAGAGATGTCGACCACTGTGACTGGCAAGGTCACCGAAGACTACAAGTCCGACCTGGATACCAAGGTGGGCGGCAATGAAACCCATACGGTAGGCGGGACCTTGACCGAGACTGTGACCGGCGATGTAACGGAAGACTACAAAGCCAATCTGAGCACTAAGGTGGGCGGCAACCAGACCACTACGGTGACCGGCGACAGCAGCCTGACGGCGGAAAACATCACCAACGAAGCGAAAAATAAGCTCACCAACAAGGCTCTGGATGTGGAAACCGATGCTTCCAGCTCCATCGTCAGCAAGGTTTCCAACGAGTACGGCTCCAATACTTCCACCCAGCTGTCCTACCAGACCACGGAAGAAATGAGCCAAGCCGATGGCAAGAAAGCTTCCTATCTCCGGGGCGCAGCAGAAGAAAAATCCCAGCTCACCGATGGGGACAAGAAGACCACCATCGACACCATTGCCGGCCAGACCAACACCAACATTACGGATGGGACCAATACCTCCAACAGCCTGCAGAAGGCAGACCAGGTTGCCTCCTCCGTAACGGACGGCACCAATACCACGGTTGTGAACCAGGATGCCAAGAGCCTGGCCACCTCCATCACTGACGGGACCAAGGCCAACAACACCAACAGCACCGTGGACAAATCGGAACAGCTGATCAAAGCCAGCGATACCCAGTACAGCGTCACCACCAAGACGGCCACCAAGACGGAAGATGCTCTGGTAAGCGGCAGCAGCGTCATCGACATCATCAAGAGCCTCGACGATGCAGGCAGCCCGACCATCAGCAGCGCCGTAACGGATGGCACCAACAGCACCGGCGTCACCCAGACGGCAAAAGATATTACCAACACGGCTAAGAACGGTACGATTGCCAATGATGCCAAGGATATCATCAACAACGCTGCGGAAAACATGACCAATACGGTTGGCAAAGATCTGACCACGACTGTGGGCGGCGAAATGAAGACCACCGTGACCGGCAAGACCACGGAAAACTATAATGGCGGACTGGAAACCACCATTACCGGAGAAGAAAAACACATGGTCAACGGCAGCCAGATCAATGCTATTACGGGAGACCAGACCAATACCATTGGCGGCAGCCAGACCACCACGGTGACCGGCGAGAGCAGCCTGAGCGCCAAGAACATCACCAACACGGCTTCTGAAACCTTGAGCAACAGTGCCAAGAACATCACCAATACCGCAGCGGAAAAACTCAGCAATTCCGCGGCAGATATTGAAAATCTTGCTACCAGCAGCATTCTGAACAAAGTGGGCGACAATGTCAGCAGCAAACTGGAAACTGACAAGATCACCACGGTCGTGAAGGATGGCAGCAAGAGCAATACAGTAACGGAAACGGCTTCTACTTCTGATCAGAAGCTGGTCAGCGGGAACATCATCGATATCCTGAAGGATGCAGAAAACGGGTATGTGAATACCACCGTTACCAGCAGTGATGGAGCGTCCAGCACCAGCGTGAACCAGGGGACTGCAAATATCACCAACACCGCCAAACAGGGGACCATCACCAACGAGGCCAAGAACCTGGTGAATACGGCAGATGAAAGCATTACCAATACTGCCGGAACCCAGATTCAGGATGTGGTGGGCAAGAGCACGGTGACCACCAAGAATACAGGGACCACCTTTGAAAATAGCGATCATGCAGCGGCTATTGGAGAAGGGACCATCACCAAGACCACCATTTCCGGGAACACCCTGGAAACTGGCAAGGCAACGGCGGATTATGTGGATGTGAACAAGGACCTGCACGTGATGGGCAATACCCAGCTGGATGGCACCCTGGAAGTGGGCGGCAAGTCCACCTTCAAGGATGACGTCACCATGGAAAAGAATCTGGATGTGAAGGGTACCACTACTACCGATAAACTGGTGGTGAACAACGGGGCCAACATCACTGGCGGCACCACTACCGATACCCTCCATGTAACCAGCACTGCCACCTTCGACGGTATGGTAACCTTCAAGGATGCTGTATCCATGGAAAAGGATCTCACTGTAGGCGGCAGCGCCACTGTGGCCGGCGATGTAACGGCCAAGTCCTACAAGGTCGGCGACAAGACCTACATTGACGAAAACGGCATCAATGCCAACGGCCAGAAGATCACCAACGTGGCGGACGGGACCGTTGCTGAAGGCAGCACCGATGCAGTGAACGGCGGACAACTCAATGCCACCAACCAGCGTGTGACCACCGTGGAAAACCGGATGGACGGGGTAGAAAACCGTATGGACCGGGTAGAAAACCGGGTGGACAACCTGGATAACCGGATCGACAAGGTAGGGGCCAGCGCAGCGGCTATGGCCAACCTGCACCCCATGGACTTCGATGAAGATTCCAAGGTCAGCGTGGCAGCGGCCATGGGCAGCTATCGCAGCGAAACCGCCGGAGCCCTGGGCGTGTTCTACCGGCCTACTGACCGGGTGATGCTGAATGTTTCCACCAGCTTCGGCAACGGAGAAAACATGGTGGGCGGCGGCGTCTCCTTCAAGCTGGGCAAGAGCAGCAAGCGGCTGGAAAAGGCGGAAGCCACCAACGTCGCTCTGGCTAAACAGGTGACCAACCTGCAGAATCGGCTGGATGCCCTGCTGGGTGTGCTGAACCCCAGCCTGTCCAAGGACTTCCCGGATGTACCGGCCAACCACTGGGCTTATGAAGCCGTAAGCCGGCTGGCAGGGAACAATATCGTCCAGGGATACGAAGACGGCAAGTATCACGGCGAACGGACCATGACCCGTTATGAAATGGCTGAAATCATCTACAATGCCCTGTCCAAAGGGGCTAAGGCGGAAGCCAAACTGGTAGAAGAATTCCGGCCGGAACTCCAGGCAATGGCTGCTCAGAGAAAAGCGTAACCGTCTCCCCGGATGGATTGCCACACCCGCTCTGGAGCAGAACCATAAAGCAAAAAACCACCCCGCGCCATGGGCGCGGGGTGGCTTTTTTGCGGCTGTCAGTGGCCAATGGGGGATGGAGACCTTCCGTGCGGCCAGGGAAGGGCTCGCCTGCGGCAAGCCCCTACAGCGTTGGGGTCAGGGGTTGTGGCTGGGAGCGGATGGTTCGTGGTTGCCGGGGCTTTGACTTGCAGGAGGGACTTTGACACCAACGGCGTAGGGGTTACCCGCAGGGGAACCCTTCCCGGCCTCCGGTCGGGCATATTTCCCT
>CAJMQS010000042.1 GCA_905215645.1 uncultured bacterium | reverse complement strand
ACTTCAGACTCCTGACTTCCGACTAAAGGGGCTGTTGCGCATGCAACAGCCCCTTTTTAGAAGCATACCTTATTGGGATTCAGGATCAGATTGGGATCGAAGACTTCTTTGATGCCCTGCATCAGGCGGATGGGTGTTTCACCTAGGTTTTCCGCCAAGAACTGGACTTTGCCGAAGCCGATGCCGTGTTCCCCGGAAATCTGGCCGCCCAGCTCGGTGCATTTGGCGTACAGGAGATGCATGAACTGTTCCACGGATTTTTTGAATTCCACCAGGTCCATGTCATTGGCGCAGGTGTAGATGTGCAGGTTGCCATCTCCGGCATGGCCGAACATCTTCACTTCGAAGGGGAAGTCCCCCTGGATTTCCTTGATGTACAGGACAAAATCCGGGATCCGGGAAACGGGGACCACCACATCGCATTCATCCAGCAGGGCATACTGTTCCTCGATGCCTTCCAGGAAGGAGGAACGGGCAGCCCAGGTCTTTTCCAGGAACATGGGGGTATCGGCCACCAGTACGTCCAGGGCACCGGCTTCCAGGAGCATCTCGGCGGCTTCTTCTACCAGCTTGTCCAGCTGGTCCCTATCGTTGGAATCCAGCGTCACCAGCAGATAGGCGCCTACTTCCTGGCCTTCCACCACTTTGGGGAAGACGCTCTTGCCCATATAGGCTTCGGAAGATTCCAGGATTTCTTTTTCAAAGAATTCCAGGGTCTGGGGATCCAGACCGGAATGTTTGATGGCAGGTACAGCACCGATCCCATCTGCCAGCTCCGCAAAAGGAACGATTAGGGTCACATGGCATTTGGGCGGGGCAATCAGCTTCAGGGTCAGTTCCGTGATGATCCCCAGGGTCCCTTCGGAACCGATCATCAGATGCAGCAGGCTGTAGCCAGAAGTGGTCTTGGAGACGGGAGCCCCCAGATGGACGACTTCTCCTGTGGGCAGCACCACGGTCATGGCTTGGACGTAATCCCGGGTGGTACCGTATTTCACCGCCCGCATGCCCCCGGCATTGGTGGAAACGTTGCCGCCCAGGGTAGCGAATTTTTCACCTGGATCGGGAGGATAGAACATCCCGTGTTCCAGGGCATCCTTGGACAAAGTATCCAGCAGGACGCCGGGCTGCACCCGTACGTTCATATTCTTTTCATCGTACTCCAGGATCTGGTTCATCCGGGATGTGCACAGCACCAGCCCTTGCTGGACCGGCGTGGCTCCACCGGCCAGACCGGTGCCGGCCCCCCGTACGGTGACCGGGATGTGATGCTCATTGCACAGCTTCATGATGGCGGAAACTTCTTCCGTGCTTTCCACATCGATGGTGGCTTCCGGCATGCCGATCCCATAAATGGGCATGGCATCATGGGCGTAGTCCGGGTTGATGTCTTCTCCCGTGACCAGCCGTTTTCCGGAAATTTCACGGAGTGCTTCCAGCACGTCCGGTGTAATGGGCTGATATTCGATCATTTGTAAAGCTCCCCCTTTTTATAACAAAAACGTAGGATTAGTATAATCAATTTCTTAAAACAAGTAAAGAACTTTCTCAATATTTTGTAATCTAAGATAATTTTGCAGGCGTTTTCCCGGGAAGGGGAGGCGAAAAAAGCAAACCTATAGTATAATGGACCCATAAAGTCTGATGGAAAGGATAAGTGTGGGTGGAATATGGAACAATGTACACGGAAACAGATACTCCTCAGCCTGGTCCTGGCCGGGAGTCTTTGCCTGCCATCCCTGGCAGCGGCAGGCGCGGGACCGGTAACGGATCTGCGGACTTTTTCCCAGCCAGAGGAAAAGGCAGCGGCAGGTGTGACGGCGGGAAAAGGGACGGCCCAGAAACCGGGGAATAAACCAGCCGCCGGGAAAGAGAAAACGACGGAGGCCGCGGCAGAAAAGAAATCCGGGAGCCAGACACTGCCCAAAAATGATCCCCTCCGCAAGACACGGGAAGTAGAGTTCACGGTCCAGCACGGACAGCTGATCAGCGAAGCCATCGGGGACATCGATGGAGATGGCAGCGAGGAAGTGGTGGATCTGATGGGAAACCCGGTGGTGGAGAAATCCAGTTTCATGGGGGACATGTATCTGATTGCACGAGAAGTGGGAGCCAAGGATCCTGCCAAAGTGAAATATTACTACCGTCCCAAGGATCTGGGAGGATACAACGCCTATCTGACCTTGGCGGACGTAACAGGAGATGGCTATCCTGACGTGATCATCGCTGCCCCCAGCGGCGGATCCGGGGGCATGGTCTCTTACCGGATCCTGGACGTGATCGATGGGAAACTCCAGGAAGTGTTCGGACCGGAAGAGAACCGAGGAGTCTCCATGGCAGGGACCTATCTGCCGGATTACCAGGTGAAGCTCTCCTTCCCGGGGCTGAAACAGGAGATGACTCTGGATCTTTCCAATGAAAAGGAAGCCTACCGGAACCTGAATGTGTATAACGAAGACGGCAGCCTGAAGGCATCCGGCCTGCGGCCCTATATCCAGAACTTGAGCCAGCTCAGTCCCCTGGATGTGAACGGAGACGGAGTGGACGAAGTGGTCACTGTCCAGAAGGTAGTTGGGGTGCTGAATGCCGATCCTCTGGGCTATGTACGGACGGTGTGGGAATACCGGGCCGGAGGCTGGGAACCCCGGAATGTGGGATTCCAGGCAGAACTGTACAGCCGGCCTACCTATGCCAATGCCAGCAAAGTCACTGGAGAGGGCGGCTATGAGATCATTTCCCTGAAAGTGGCTACGGATACGGGAGCCGTCACTTATCCCCATTTCCAGAAACTGGACGGCCGGCTGGCCTGGAAGGTGAACCGGGTCATCGAATCCTTTGTGCGCAGCCAACTGAAAGATGCAGCCATCGGGACCCGGCTGAATCTGGATTACGATGTGAAGTACAGCGGAAAGAAATATGCCAGCCTCATGATCCTGGGGCTCCTGACGGACCGGGATAAGAGCGAAGCCATCACCCATTGCTATAATTTCAATATGGCAACGGGAGAAGAAGTGCCTTTGAAGGATATGGTCCATCCTTGGAGGAAATTCTGGAAGATGGTCGGGAAAGAGACCGCTGCCGATGGACAGATGCTGAAACCAGAGGATATCACCGGGTATTATTTCGATGGGGAAGCCCTGGGGCTTTTATACGGGGACCAGAAAGAATACGACCTGGAGGCAGAAAAAGTCCTGCCTTATCTGCAGAAAAACCGTCCCGGGGAAGAATTTTTGACTAGCCAGTCAAATGAAGGAAACATGAAAAAAGAAGCTAAAACGGAAGAAAACAAGGAAAAAAGCTCTAAATAACAGGTTTGAAACTAGAATTTGCATACGATATAATATACAAGGTTTTCTATAAGTATTCCATGATTGCAGTACATGCCCGGGAGGGCAGGATTTTAGGAGGATTGTCCATGTTAGGAAAGAAAAAAGTGATATCCATGGGGATGGCACTCCTTCTGCTGGTAGGCGTTGCCGGCTGCGGCAAGAAGACGACTCCGGCGGCGGGAGATGTGGCAGTGAAGTCCATGAAAGTCATCAGACGGGATACCCCCATTACTTATGATTACACCGGGTTCGTGGAAGCGGCCAACGATGTACAGATCAAGAGCAAGGTGACGGGGACCATTGTCCAGAAACTGGTGAACGGCGGGGATTATGTGGAAGCAGGCCAGCTGCTCTATGTAATCGATCCCCGGAATTACCAGAATTCCGTTCTGAATGCCCAGGCCAACTTGGCCAATGCCCAGGCAACCCTGGCCAATGCCCAGCGGGATGCCTCCCGGTATCAGACCCTGTATGAACAGGGGGCTGTGAGCAAACAGACGGCAGACCAGTACAATACCCAGCTGGCCCAGGCCCAGGCTGCCGTGGATGCCCAGTCCGCCATTCTGGCTTCTTCCCAGGTGGATGTAAGCGATACCCAGATCGTGGCTCCCTTCTCTGGGAAAATCGATACCAATCCTCTGGCGGAAGGCTCTTTCGTGACGGCCAACTCCACGGTGCTCACCACCATTTCCGGCAGTGATCCCATGCGGGTCCGGTTCTCCGTGTCCCAGGCCGACTACCTGGACATCATGCAGGGGAACACCAATAACGGCACCAAACTCCAGAACGTGACCATGAAGCTCAGCGATGGCACCACCTATCCGGAAAAGGGTTCCGTGACCCAGGTGGACCGGGGCGTCAGCGACACCACCGGCACCCTTACCCTGAAGGCGGAATTCCAGAACCCCAACGGGGTGCTGCTGCCCGGCATGTTCGCCAATATTTCCGTAGTGGGGTCCACCGTGCCCAATGCCATCCTGGTGCCTCAGCGGGCTGTCACCGACGTGATGTACAAGCATTTCGTCTATGTGATCAACAGCGACAACACCGTCAGCATGAAGGAAGTCCAGCTGGGAGCCCGGATCGGGAAACTGTGGCTGGTGAAGAGCGGTCTGGACGGCACGGAAACCGTAGTGGTGGAAGGGGTCCAGAAACTGAAGGAAGGCGCCAAAGTCAATGCTTCTCCCATGACGGAAGCCGATCTGGATACCACGGATACAACCACCACAAGCGGTAAGTAAGGAGGTACAGTAAGTGGCAAAGTATTTCATTGATCACCCTGTATTTGCCTGCGTCATCTCCATCATCATCGCCCTGATCGGGATCATTTCGGCTTACAACCTGCCCATTGCCCAGTATCCCCAGATTTCCAACCCCCGGATCAGTGTGCGGACCAACTATGTGGGGGCCAGCTCGGAGGTTGTGGAAGAGTCCGTGGCCCAGGCCATTGAAAAGCAGGTCAACGGGGTGGACAATATGGTGGATATGAACTCCACCAGCGACAACCAGGGCAACTACACCCTGAACGTAAAGTTCGAACTGGGGACGGACCCGGATATGGACTCCGTCAAGGTGCAGAACCGGGTGGCTCAGGCTTCTGCCTCCCTGCCCAGCGAAGTAAGTTCCTACGGGGTCACCACAAAGAAGGAATCGGCGGAAACCATCATGTATTTCGCCCTGACTTCTCCCAATGGCACCTATGACACCCTGTTCATGAAGACCTACGGTTCCACCCAGTTCGTGGATGCCCTGAAGCGGGTGAAAGGGGTTTCTGAAGTCAGCGAATACGGGCCGGAACTGGCCATGCGGGTGTGGCTGGATCCCATGAAGATGGCCCAGCTGGGAGTAACGGCGGCGGATGTGAAGAACGCCATCGCCAGCCAGAACGTCCAGGCTCCTGCCGGGAGCATCGGGGCCCGGCCCAACGAGGCGGACCAGGAATTCCAGTATTCCGCCCGTGTCAAGGGCCGTCTCACCACCGCCGATGAATTCGGCAACATCATCATCAAGAACAGCAGCGGGAACCTGCTCCGGGTGAAGGATGTGGCCCGGGTGGAATTCGGTCCCCGTGATGACAGCGTTACCTCCAAACTGGACGGAAAGAACGCCATGAACTACGCCATCAGCCTGAACACCGACGCCAACGCCCTGGAATCTGTGGCGGAAGTGAAGAAGGTGTTGGCGGAAGCGGAAAAGAATTTCCCGCCGGATCTGAAACTGACCATCGTACAGGACAACACGGAGTATGTGCGGGAATCCCTGAAGGAAGTGGTGGTTACCCTGGTGGAAACCCTGGTGCTGGTTATCCTGATCACCTGGGTGTTCCTGCAAAGCTGGCGGGCTACCCTGGTGCCCACCCTGGCCATCCCGGTTTCTCTGTTGGGGACTTTCGGAGCCTTCATCATCTTTGACTTCACCATCAACACACTGACTCTGTTTGCTCTGGTACTGGCCATCGGGATCGTGGTGGATGACGCCATCGTGGTGGTGGAAGCCGTGGAACACAATGTGGATGCCCTGGGCATGAGTCCCAAGGAGGCCACCTATACTGCCATGCGGGAAGTGTCCGGGGCCATTGTGGCTACCGCCTTTGTGCTGCTGGCCGTATTCCTGCCTGTAGCTTTCCTGAGCGGGATCACCGGGGTGCTGTACAAACAGTTCGCCCTGAGTATCGTGGTGGCCCTGAGTATCTCCGCTGTAGTGGCCATGTCCCTGAGCCCGGCGGTCTGCGCCATGGTGATCAAACCCAAGGATCCCAACGGCAGCAAAGGGTTCCTGGGCAAGATGTTCGGCTACTTCAACCGGTGGCTGGAACGGACCACCGGCAAATACGTAAAGAACGTGAAGCGGCTGCTTCGGCACTTCAAATTGGGGCTGGTGGGACTGGCCATCGTTTTTGTGCTGATCGGCATGTTCTTCAAGCTGATCCCCTCTTCCTACCTGCCGGATGAAGACCAGAGCTTCGTCATGATGACGGCTTCCCTGCCGGAATCTGCCTCCACCAACCGGACCACCAAGGTCACCAACGACATGGTGAAGGAAATCCAGCAGATCCCCGGGGTGAAGCATGTGCTCCAGATCGTGGGCATCGACGTGCTGTCCATGGGCCGGAAGCCTAACGCCGCCATCCTGCCGGTGCGACTGGATGACATACAGAATCGGACCACCGATGATTTGAGTGTTTATACCGTCCTCAAGAAACTGAACATCCTGGGGGCCCAGAACCCGGCGGCCACCTCCATGGCCTTCAACCAGGCAGTACTTCCTGGCTTGTCCAACACCGGGAGCCTGAGCCTGTACATCATGGATACTACCGGTCATGACACCAACACTATGGCCAAAGATGTGCAGACCATCCTGGGCAAGCTCCGGCAGCGTCCGGAACTGGCCACCATTTACACCACCTTTACCGATGATACCCCGGCCCTCCAGTTCGATGTGGACCGGGCCAAGGCGGAAAGCCTGAACGTGCCGGTATCCAGCGTGTTCACCGCTCTCCAGGCCAACCTGGGCGGCAGCGAAGTCAACGACTTCAACCTGCTGGGCAAGACCTGGAAGGTTGTCATCCAGGCTGACCCCAAATACAGAGGGGATACCAAGAGCTTCTCCAACCTGTATGTGGCCAGCAACACCGGTGCCCTGGTGCCTCTGAGTGCTCTGGTGACCAGTAAGGAAATCCCTGCCGCGCCGGTCATCACCCGGTTCAACGGGGCCCGTGGAGCCAAGATCGCCGGGTCTCCGGCGGCCAATGTATCCACCGGTCAGGCCATCAGCGCCATCGAAAGCGTGCTGAACAGCGAACTGCCCAGTGGGTATACCTACCAGTGGACGGACCAGAGCCGGGACGAAAAAGCCGCCGGGAACTCTTCCTTCCTGATGTTCGGGATTTCCCTGGTGTTCGTGTATCTGTGCTTGTCCGCCCTGTATGAAAGCTGGACCCTGCCGCTGGGCATCATCTTCGCGGTGCCTTCCGCCGTTATGGGCGCTGTAGGCTTCCAGTATCTCCGGGGTCTCACCAGTGATATCTACATGCAGATCGGGCTGATCGTGCTGATCGGGCTGTCCGCCAAGAACGCCATCCTGATCGTGGAATATGCCAAGATGAGAGTGGACGACGGCTGGGCCGTCATGCCCGCTCTGGTGGATACGGTCACGGTCCGTCTCCGCCCGATCCTGATGACCGCCTTCTCCACGGTCATCGGGGCTGTGCCTCTAGCTTGGGCCAGCGGCGCCGGCGCCGGCAGCCGTACCTCCATCGGTACCGCCATCATCGGCGGCATGATGGCTTCCACCTTCCTGAGCCTGTTCCTGGTGCCGGTCCTGTTCCTCACCATCGAAAAGGTCTTCCATCCTAAGGTGCCTGTAGGCTCCGTGGATGACCCGATTCCGGAAGAAAAGAAATAACCTGGTAAAGGGGTTGTTGCACGTGTGAAAATCACACACGTGCAACAACCTCTTCGTCATACGTCATACGCTTTTGGAAATCAATTTTACCAAATTGATTTTGAAATTTTAAAACCCGCTATAACGTTCAACTGATTTTCTTAAATTCGAAGCCAGTAGAGCTGGCTTCCATCGGCGTATGACGTATGACCTATGACGTATGACGGGCTGTTGCTCATGCAACAGCCCCCTTTTTTTCTCCAAAATTCTTTGCTTTTTTTCATTGGAACGAATATAATAGTTTTTATTCTTAATTGTGTAAGGTGAAGGACACGTGAAACAAACAAATGGTACGAAAAAACTGCTCAGTCAGGTCTGGCACCTGACCCGCAGCTATTGGAAAAGCGAAGAAAAGAAAAAAGCCTACGCCTTACTGCTGGCCATCCTGCTGTTGACCCTGGCGGTGGTAGCCATGCTGGTGCTGCTGAACCAGTGGAACAACGCTTTCTATACCGCTCTCCAGAATTACCAGACAGAAGAAATCTTCTACCAGCTGAAGCGGTTTACGGTGCTGGCTTTCATCTACATCATCTTTGCGGTCTATGCCTACTATCTCCAGCAGGTGCTGGTGCTGAACTGGCGGCGCTGGCTCACTAACCGGTACATCGACCGGTGGCTCCAGCATCAGACTTACTACCGGCTGGAAATGTTCGGGAAGGAGATGGACAACCCGGACCAGCGGATCAGCGAGGATGTGAACCTGTTCGTCACCAAGACCCTTGGGTTCTTCGTAGGGATTGTAAAGGCCCTGTGCACCCTGGTTTCCTTTGTGGTGATCCTGTGGCAGCTGTCCGGGCCCTTTTCTTTTGCCCTTCTGGGACGCACCTGGCATATCCCCGGATACATGGTCTGGGTGGCGGTGGCCTATGGCTTCCCTGGGCACTTGGCTTACTCACCGGGTAGGGCACAAACTGGTGGCCCTGAACTTCTTCCAGCAGCGCCGGGAAGCGGATTTCCGGTTCAGCATGATGCGGATGCGGGAAAATGCAGAAAGTGTGGCTTTCTACCAGGGGGAACAGTTGGAAGGGAAAGTGTTCAAGAAGCGGTTTGCCCTGCTGCTGGACAACTTCTGGAAGATCGTCCTGAAGCAGAAACAGCTGGTGTGGCTGAATTCCGGCTATTCCCAGATTGCCATCATCTTTCCTTTTGTGGTGGCCATTCCCCGGTTCCTGCGCCGGGAACTGACTCTGGGTGGGCTGATGCAAGTGGCCACGGCTTTCGGCCGGGTCCAGGATTCCCTGTCCTATTTTGTGGATATGTACGCTACTCTGGCGGAATGGCAAGCAGTGGTGGACCGGCTCACGGGCTTTGAGGAAGATATGGTCCGGGTCCAGACAGCCGGCAGCCAGAGCCACGTGGAACGGGCGGAAAGTACCGATGGATCCGTCCGGCTGGAGCCCCTGGAAGTGGACCTGCCCAACGGACAGCCCATCTTGAAGCCTCTGGAACTGATTCTGGAACCAGGGACCAATGTACTGATCAAAGGGGTCAGCGGCAGTGGGAAAAGTACCCTGCTCCGGGCCCTGGCAGGAATCTGGCCTTTTGCCCGGGGGAAGGTGGAAATGCCATCCCAAGACCAAATCATGTTCATCCCCCAGCGGCCCTACCTGCCTTTGGGGACTCTTCGGGATGCGGTACTGTATCCCGGCACCCGGGAGTTTTCCGACGAGACTTTGAAAAAGGCATTGGAACTATGCCGGATCGGATATCTGGCAGTCCATCTCCAGGAAGAGGGAGACTGGTCCCATGTATTCTCCGTCGGGGAACAGCAGCGGCTGGCTTTTGCCCGGGCCCTGCTTTACCAGCCCCGGTGGCTGTTCCTGGACGAATCCACCTCCGCCCTGGATGAGGAAACGGAAGGGGCCCTGTACCGGACCCTGGGAGAAAAGCTGCCTGGGACCACCCTGGTCAGCGTCGGACACAGAAGCACGCTGCTCCGCTATCACCAGCGGGTGCTGGCTTTGGATAAAAAAACACATACGGCTTCTCTGGATAGTGCGGAGAAGTGGGAAGAGCGCCTGCGGGCTCAATGAAAAAAGGGGGAAGTTGTTTATTATGAGTATTGCATTGCTGAATCAGATCGACAGTTTTGTCTGGGGACCGCCTTTGCTGGTCCTGTTGGTGGGGACCGGGATTTTCCTCAGTTTCCGGCTGGGATTCCTGCAGATCTTCCGTCTGCCCCGGTCTCTGAAACTGATCTTTTCTGCAGAGAACCAGGGAGAAGGGGATATCGATTCCTTCAAGGCCCTGTGTACCGCCCTGGCGGCTACGGTGGGCACTGGGAACATCGTTGGGGTGGCCACGGCCATCAAAGCCGGGGGCCCGGGGGCCATCCTGTGGATGTGGATCGCCGCTTTCTTCGGTATGGCTACCAAATATGCAGAAGGCTGCCTGGCGGTGAAATACCGGACCGTGGACGACAAGGGGCAGATTTCCGGCGGCCCCATGTACTACATCGAAAACGGGCTGGGACGGGCCTATCGGCCTCTGGCCATTGCCTTCGCCTTCTTCGGGGTGCTGGTGGCCTATTTCGGCATCGGGACCTTTGCCCAGGTGAATTCCATTGTCCAGATCACCCAGCTGAACGCCGGGATCCCGGTGGAATACACGGCTGTGGTGCTCACCATCTTGGTGGCGGCCATTACCCTGGGGGGGCTCCAGAGCATTGCCAAGACGGCTTCTAAGATCGTCCCTGCCATGGCTGTGATCTATATGGCTTCCACTCTGGGCTTTTTGGTGATCTTTGCGGATAAGCTGCCAGGAGCTGTTGCGGAGATTTTCTATGATGCTTTCCATCCCACCGCTGCCGTAGGCGGATTCCTGGGAGCCAGCGTCCTGTTCGCCATGCGGAACGGGGTAGCCCGGGGGGTCTTCTCCAACGAATCCGGTCTGGGGAGCGCGCCCATCGTGGCTGCTGCCGCCAAGACCAAATGGCCGGCGGAACAGGGGCTGGTTTCCATGACTGGGACCTTCATCGATACCATCATCATCTGCACCATGACCGGCCTGGTGGTGGTGATCAGCGGCCTGTGGAAGACGGATCTGAACGGGGCGGCCCTTACCAACGCGGCCTTCCTCCAGGCCTATCCTTCCTTCGGGGGCTATATGCTCATGGTAGGGCTGGTACTCTTTGCCTTCACTACCATCCTGGGCTGGAACTACTATGGAGAACGGTGCATGGAATATTTGGTAGGGGTCAAAGGGATCATGCCCTACCGGGTGGGATTCATCATCCTGGTGGGCTGCGGGGCCTTCCTGAAACTGGAATCCATCTGGATCCTGGCAGATATCGTCAACGGCCTCATGGCCATCCCCAACCTGATCGCCCTGTTGGGCTTGTCCGGTGTGGTGGTGGCCGAGACCCGGAAGTATATGGAGCATGTGAAGGAAGAAAAGAAGAAGGGTTCTGCTGCCTGAGCAGAAGAACTGTCAGCGGCCAGCTGTCAACGGTCAACGGCCTGAGGAAAGAATCCGCTGGAACAGGCGGATTCTTTTTAACATATAAGGAATTATTGATTCAAAGCCCCGGTTGTGCCGGCTTCTTTGGGCAATTGACTATTGACAAAACGGAAGTCTCTCTAGGGACTTCCGTTTTTTAAATTGTCTTTAATTGTAGAAAATAGTATAATGATAGGGCGAAAATGGAACTGTCTTTTGAAAGGAGATTCAACATGAAAGCTCGTACCATTGTCAACGATATATACGAAGTGGGGATCCGGGACTGGACCCTCCATGACTTCCACGGCTTTGCCACTCCCCGGGGAGTCACTTACAATTCCTTCCTGATCATGGATGAAAAAATCTGCCTGATCGACGGGGTGAAGGCTCCTTTTGCCGGGGAACAGCTGAGCAACATCCGGACCATCGTGGATCCGGAAAAAATCGACTACATCGTGGTGAACCATGTGGAACCGGACCATTCCGGAAGCCTGCCTGCTCTGGCCAAAGCTTGCCCCAATGCTACCTTCCTGATCACGGTCCAGGGGGCCAATGAACTGAAAGAACATTATGGTGACATCTTCAAGACCCAGATTGTGAAAAAAGGCGATACGGTCAGCCTGGGCAAACGGACCCTGGCCTTCCAGCCCATCCCTATGCTCCATTGGCCGGATTCCATGGTCACCTACTGTCCGGAAGAACAGATCCTGTTCTCCAGCGATGCTTTCGGCCAGCATTACTGCTGCAGCAAGCTGTTCGATGACGAAACCGAAGTGGAGAACATGTTCTTCGAAGCCCAGAAGTATTTTGCCAACATCCTGATGCCCTACCGGAAACTGGTGCCAAATACGGTGAAGCTGGTCCGGAGCCTGCCTCTCAAGATGATCTGCAGCTGCCACGGCTGCATCTGGCGGTCCAATATCGAAGGGATCCTGAGCCGTTATGAAGCTTGGGGCAAAGGGGAAACCGTGGACCGTGTCCTGGTGGTGTTCGACACCATGTGGGGCGGTACGGCGGCCATGGCCCGGGCCATGATCAAAGGCATTGAGAAACAGGGGATGCGGGTGAAGCTGTACCGGTATGAAAGCAGTCTGAAGGCCGATATCGTCAGCGACCTGCTTACCGCCAAAGGGATCCTCATCGGGTCTCCCACCCAGAATTCCGGCATGATGCCTACCATTGGCGGGTTCCTCACCTACCTGAAAGGACTGAAACCCACCGGCAAGAAGGCCGCTGCCTTCGGGACTTATGGCTGGGCCGGCGGTGCAGAAAAGGATATGGAAGCCATGATCAAGGATTCCGGCATGGAACTCCTGCCCGGATACAATGTGAAATGGCGTCCGCTGCCCAAAGAATTGGAAGCCGCTGAGCAGTACGGCTTTGATTTCGCAGAAAAGGTCAGCAAGGGAGAATGACATCATCCGGAGCCAGTATTCCGGAAGCCCCAAGGGCAGGGATGCTGATCGGGACAACAGGGCCTGGGGTTGCCGCGGCTGCGGCAACCCCACCCTCATATCAGGAGGAAAGATGGAAGATATCATCGTGGGAAGGAATGCCGTGCGGGAAGCCCTGCGCAGCCAGCGCCCCTTTAACAAAGTACTGGTCCAGGAGGGAGCCCACGGGGGCAGTCTCAGTGAGATCCTGGCTTTGGCGGAAGGACGGCAGATCCCGGTGGAAAAAGTTTCTCGGGAAGTGTTGGACCGGCTGGCCGACGGGGTGCGGCATCAAGGCGTAGCAGCCCAGGGAGCGCCTGTGTCCTTCCAGGACCTGGATACGGTGCTGGCCCAGGTGGAAAGCCGGGGAGAAGTGCCCCTTCTGCTGCTCTTGGATGAGCTCCAAGACCCCCAGAATGTGGGAGCCCTGATCCGGACCGCCAATGCCGCAGGCGTCCATGGTGTGCTGCTGCCTCAACGCCGGAGCTGTCCCCTTAATGGAGTGGTGGCCAAGATTTCCGCCGGCGCTGTGGAATATGTGCCAGTGATCCAAATCGGGAATATCGCCCAGACCATGAAGCAGCTGAAAAAGCGAGGGTTCTGGATTGCCGGGGCGGACATGGACGGGGAGTCCCAGTATTTCGATGCCAACCTGACCGGTCCCATGGTCCTGGTGGTAGGGGCCGAAGGAAAAGGCTTGGGCCGGCTGGTGAAGGAAAACTGCGATTTCATCGTCCGCATCCCTATGCTGGGCCAAGTTTCCAGCTTGAATGCCTCGGTGGCCGGGGGAATCCTGCTCTACGATATCGTACGGCAGCGGATCTTGGAAGAGCGGAAAAAAGCAGTGCAGAGGAAAGCGTGAAGAGTGAAGGGGGTGCTGCAGTATCCTGCAGCATCCTCCTCTCGAATCCCCAAAGAGGCTGAATCCACCAGAGGAGGCGGGAACCATTGCAGGAAGAAATCCGGAAAGTCTATGACACCCTGACCGATGAAGAGCTGATCCGGCTGATCCAGGACCGGGACGACCAGCAGGCCCAGGATTATCTCCTGGACAAATACAAGGAATTCGTCAAAATCAAGGCTGCCCGGTATTTCCTGGTGGGGGCAGAGAAGGAGGACATCATCCAGGAAGGGATGATTGGCCTCTTCAAAGCCATCCGGGATTACCGGCCAGGCAAACAGGCCTCTTTCAAAGTGTTCGCGGAAATCTGCGTGAACCGGCAGATCATCTCTGCCATCAAAAGTGCTACCCGGCAGAAGCACCGGCCTTTGAACTGCTATGTATCCCTGGACAAACCGGTATTTGAAGAAGGCAAGGAACGGACCCTGCTGGACATGCTGGGAGGCGGCCATGGGGTGGATCCGGAGAACCTGTTGGTGGACCAGGAAGCCTTCATGGACATCGAAAAGAATGTCACGTCCATGCTGAGTCCTTTGGAATGGCAGGCCCTGTGCAAGTATCTGGAAAGCAAGAGCTATCAGCAGATTGCCCAGGAGCTCCAGCGCAGCACCAAATCCATCGACAATGCTCTCCAGCGGGTGAAACGGAAACTGGAAAAATATTTGGCCAGCCGGAACCATGAACTGGATCTGATGACCCTGAACAAAGGGCTGCTGATCATGGCTGCCAAGGAACATCTCCGGGACAGCGATGAGAAGAATGATAGAATTGAAACAATCTGACAATTCATTTGCCGCCTGCAAGAAGAAAAAGAAGGGGTTTGCAGGAATTTCCTTTCCGGGCGGCGAATAACATGGTATCAACAGCGGAAAATCAATGCGTATAAAGGGAGGGCGATACACATGAGTCAAATGGAAGAATTTCTGAAACAGGTAGAAGCTGTACAGGGCAAGGAAGAAAAGGTCCTGATTGTCACCGGGAAACCCGGCAGCGGCAAGAGCAAACTGCTGCGGGAGGCAGCAGAAGCCAAGGGCTGGGATTATGTGGATACTCGGCTGCTGATTACCGAAGAATTCCTGAAGCTGCTGCCCAGCGAACGGAAAGCCCAGGCTCCGGCCATGCTCACGGAAGAACTGTCCGGACACCGGGGAGATGTGATCCTGCTGGACCGGGTACAGACCCTGTTCGTGCCGGTGTTCCACATCGATCCCAAGAGTGTCATCGATGCCTTGGGGAAGGCCTATACCGTAGTCCTGGCCTGGCCGGGCTATGTGAACGACGGCCTGCTGTGCTATGACAAATTCGATGGTACGGAATCCATCCGGATCTCTGCCGCGGATTACACGGTCTGGGAAGTGGAATAAGGACGGGAAAGGGTGAGCCCAATGCAGGAGAAAAATAGGGGCACCCTGGCGGTGCTCACCGGCGGAGGGGACTGCCCGGGACTGAATGCAGTGATCCGGGCTGTGGTCAAGACTGCCATCCATCACGGCTTCCAGATCTATGGCATTTCCAACGGGTTCCACGGGCTGATCTGCAACGATATGAAGCTGATGGGCCTGACCGATGTATCCGGGATCCTGCCCCGGGGCGGGACCATCCTGGGGACCACCAACCGGGACAATCCTTTCCATTATGCCGCCGGAGAAGATGACAAGGGCAATGTGATCTATGAGGACAAGCGGGATGTGGTGGTCCGGAACTTGAAGGACCATGGCATCGGCTGTCTCATCGTCATCGGCGGGGATGGCAGCCTGAAGATCGCCTATGATCTCCACCGGTTCTGCGGAGTGGACGTAGTGGGAGTCCCCAAGACCATCGACAATGATCTGCCCTGTACGGAACGGACCTTCGGCTTCGATACCGCCATGGCCATGGCTACAGAAGCCTTGGATCGGCTCCACACTACGGCAGAATCCCATCACCGGGTGATGGTGCTGGAAGTGATGGGCCGGTATGCAGGCTGGATTGCCCTCCATTCCGGGATTGCCGGAGGCGCGGATGTGATCCTGATCCCCGAGATCCCCTATGACCTGGATGCAGTGATCCGGAAGATCCGCCAGCGTCAGCAGAGCGGCAAGAAATTCAGCATCATCACCGTGGCGGAAGGCGCCAAACCCATCGGTGGAGAAATGACCATCGCCCGGATGGTGAAGGACAGCTTCGAACCCATCCGGCTGGGGGGTGTGGGAGAGAAATTGGCCCGGGAAATCGAAGCCAAGACCGGCATCGAATCCCGGTGCACTGTACTGGGCTACCTCCAGCGGGGCGGTTCTCCCACTGCCTACGACCGGGTGCTTTCCACCCGGTACGGAGCGGCAGCGGTGGAAGCCTGTCTGGATGGGGAATACAATGTAATGGTGGCCCTCCAGGCCAATGCCATCGTCCGGGTGCCCATTGCCCGGGCTGCCTCCCAGCCCCATCAGGTGCCAGTGGATTCAGATATCATCCGGACCGGCCGGGAAGTGGGCATTTCCTTTGGGGATGAAAAGCTGGAACCCTGAAAATCTTACAAGTAATAAAAGAGAAGCACAATTTTTCTTAAACTGATGGGAAAAATCCGTGACTTCTCTTTTTTTTTCGGAGAAGATGCCATATAATGTACGAGTTCTATAACGAAAATGAATTTCGGACAGCGAAAAAGAAGAAGGAGTGTGCATTGTGAGCGAGAATCTGATTGCGGTCCTGTTGGGCATCGTGGAAGGCCTGACAGAATTCATCCCCGTATCCTCTACCGGCCACATGATCATCGTAGGCCATATGATCGGCTTTGAAGGGAACCTGGCCAAGATCTTCGATGTGGTGATCCAGCTGGGGGCCATCTTGGCGGTCCTGGTGCTCTACAAGGAACGTTTCGCCCGGTTCCTGACCAAAGAGGGCTGGCAGCTGGGCAACGGGCTCACCGGCTGGCATATCGCAGCAGGCTGTGTCCCCACCATGGCCTTTGCCTTCCTGGTCCACTCTTTTATCAAGAAATACCTTTTTTCTCCGGCTACGGTAGCGGTAGGACTGGTCCTGGGGGCTTTCCTCATGATTTATGCGGAACACCGGATCAAAGGCCATGAAGGGGAACTGGTCCAGGATGTGGATCATATCAGCATCCGGCAGGCCCTTTACATCGGTTTCTTCCAGTTCTTGTCCCTGTGGCCCGGGTTCTCCCGGAGCGGCTCTACCATGGGGGGCGCCCTGCTGGTAGGGGTGAACCGGAAAGCCGGAGCGGATTTTACCTTTATCATGGCTCTCCCCATCATGGTGGCAGCCTGCCTGTTCGAACTGCTGAAGAATCTGTCCGCTCTCAGCAGCGGAGATCTGATGGTCCTGGCCATCGGTTTTGTCACGGCCTTTGTGGTAGGGTATCTGTCCATCGTCTGGTTCATGAAATTCCTCCAGCGCTCTACCCTCACTGCCTTCGGGATCTACCGGATCCTCCTGGCACTGGTCACTGTATGGTATTTTTATCTGTAAGGAGAGGGGTTTATAAAATTTTTTACAGTTTTTCTAAAAAAGTTGTTGACAATTTCCCCAAGTTCCATTATACTTATCCTTGTTACGAACGAAAAGCGCTGGCATAGCTCAAATGGTAGAGCAACTGACTTGTAATCAGTAGGTTGAGGGTTCAATTCCTTTTGCCAGCTCCAAATATTCGCAACAGACAAATGCGGAGAGATTCCCGAGTGGTTAAAGGGAGCAGACTGTAAATCTGCCGCCTCTGGCTTCGAAGGTTCGAATCCTTCTCTCTCCACCAAACATCGCGGGGTGGAGCAGTTGGTAGCTCGTCGGGCTCATAACCCGAAGGTCGTTGGTTCAAGTCCAGCCCCCGCAACCACATGCTGATGTAGCTCAGTTGGTAGAGCGTATCCTTGGTAAGGATAAGGTCACCAGTCCGATTCTGGTCATCAGCTCCATTTTATGGCGGCGTAGCTCAGTTGGCTAGAGCAGTCGGTTCATACCCGGCCTGTCCGCGGTTCAAATCCGTGCGCCGCTACCATTACCAACACAGCCCCGTAAAGGGGCTATTTTAAAATCCAAAAAAATATCAGGAAGCGTTGGGAGGTATTCTAATGGCTAAAGAGAAATTTGAAAGAACAAAACCCCATGTGAACATTGGTACCATTGGTCACGTTGACCACGGCAAGACCACCTTGACCGCGGCAATCACCAAGGTCCTGTCCGAAACTCCGGGCTGCAAAGCCACTTT
>CAJMQS010000041.1 GCA_905215645.1 uncultured bacterium | reverse complement strand
CTTCAGACTCCCGACTTCCGACTAAGGGGCTGTTGCCCATGCAACAGCCCCTTTTACAATCTCTCTTACAGTGCAGCCTTGGCGGTTTCCACCAGTTTGGTGAAAGCGGCAGCATCGTTGACAGCCATGTCGGCCAGGACTTTCCGGTCCAGCACGACGCCGGCTTTGGTCAGGCCGCAGATGAAACGGCTGTAGCTCAGGCCGTTGGCCCGGGTAGCAGCGTTGATCCGGGCGATCCACAGCTGACGGAATTCACGTTTCTTGGCTCTTCTGTCACGGCGGGCATACATCAGGCCCTTCATGACGGTTTCATTGGCCTTCTTGAACAGCTTGCTCTTAGAACCTCTGTAGCCTTTGGCCAGCTTCAGGATGTGTTTATGACGTCTATGGGCGGTTACGCCGACTTTAATTCTTGCCATTTGTTATTTCCTCCTTGGAATCTCTGCAATCTCTCTAACAGTGGAATTATGCGTAGGGCAGCATCTTGGCTACGCGTTCGTGGTCGGTCTTGTGGACCAGAGCTGCTTTGCGCAGGTTTCTCTTGCGGGTAGGAGATTTGTGTTCCAGGATATGGCTCCGGAAAGCTTTACCACGTTTGAATTCACCGGTAGCGGTGGCTTTGAAGCGTTTAGCAGCGGATCTGCGGGTTTTCATTTTCGGCATGATTGGACATCCTCCTTGTTATTTGGAACTTTTGGGAGCAACGATCATGATCATGTTGCGTCCTTCCAGTTTCGGCTTTCTTTCTACAGTGGCAATTTCCTGCAGTTGGTCAGCCATTCTATTCAGTAATTGTTCACCCAGTTCCGGATGGGTCATTTCCCGGCCCCGGAACATGATGGTAACTTTTACCTTGTCACCGCCCTGTAAGAAGCGGATGGCATTCTTGGTCTTGACTTCGAAATCGTGGTCTTCGATGCGGATCCGGAGCTTGACTTCCTTTACATCGATGACTCTCTGGCGTTTCCGTGCTTCTTTCTCTCTCTTCTGCTGTTCATAGAGATACTTACCGTAATCCATGATCCGGCAGACCGGAGGTTTGGCTTTCGGAGCGATTTCCACCAGGTCCAGGTGTTTTTCTTCGGCCAGGTGCAGGGCATCATGGAGAGACATGATCCCGAACTGTTCCCCGTCCACAGAGTTGACACGAACTTCTCTTGCGCGGATGGCTTCATTGATCCGCAGTTCATCTTTTGCTATGACGTTCACCTCCAATAGGTTCAAAACAATAAAAAATAAAACGGGCGAACCAAAGTCCACCCGTCACAATTCCCTATCAATGACCCTGTCGAGCGTTACCGCAAGGTGAGAAGCAGGTGGCCTCTACTTTGGTTACTTGATTATTATACCACAAGAAGATAAATATGCAAGGCCTTTTTACATCATCTTCCGGAACCGGTCCATGGGCAGCAGCCGATAGAGAACCATGCAAATCACCAGATCCGGGAGCAGGTAGGTGCCGTTGGCCACCAGGGAATAGACCGCCGGTGACATGCCTTTGGGTGCATAGCTGGCAAAGAAAGCCACCCCGGAAATGAAATGGAAGAGATACCGGAGGCCAACCCCCACAGCCATGCCCAGATAAGGACGCCGGGGAAAGAAGCCGCACAGCCCCAGGGCCATGAAGGGCAGGGGATAATCGAAGAGCACCTGGACCGGCTGGAGGATATAGGGGTTCAGCAGAAGGTTCAGCATCCCGTAGACGAACCCGGCCATGATCCCCACTTCCGGCCCGTAGGCAAAAGCGATGAGCATGATGGGCAGCATGCCCCCCAGGGTGATGGTGCCGCCGTAGGGCATCCGGTAAAGGGGAAGAAGGCTCAGCACCAGGGTAAGGGCCAGCAGCAGCCCGCAGACGGTGGCCTGATGGGTGGTGAGTTTCACCTTCCGGGTCCGCAGCAGAAAGGCCAGGATCAGGAATACCCCCAGAAGGGTCAGGAGAGTCATGGGGCTTTTCCCCAGCAGGGCAAAGAGCTTCATCATCTCTCCTCCGCTTCCCGTGCCTGACGCATCAGGCGGATTTCTTCCTGGTAGCCTGTCAGCTCATTGGGAGTCTCCAGGATAAAAGGCAGATCCCGGAAAGCCGGATGGTTCACGACTCTTTCCAGGGCTTCCAGTCCGATACAGCCCAAGCCCAGCTTCTCGTGCCGGTCCTTATGGGCCCCTAGGGGATTCTTGCTGTCGTTGAGATGGATGGCCTTCAGCCGGTCCAGCCCCAGGACCCGGTCGAAGGTTTCCAGCACCCCGTCCAGATTAGAGACAATATCATAGCCTCCATCCCACACATGGCAGGTATCCAGGCAGACTCCCACTTTTTCCGGCAGTTCCAGCCGGTCGATGATGGCCCGGAGCTCTTCAAAGGTCCGTCCCACTTCCGTCCCCTTCCCGGCCATGGTCTCTAAAAGCAGGGTGGTATGTTCCGCCCGGGGCAGCACCGCATTGAGACAGTCAGAAATGAGCTGGATGCCGGTGTCTGTCCCCTGGCCCAGATGGTTCCCTGGATGCATGTTGTAATAATTGCCGGGGATGGCTTCCATTTTTACCAGGTCGTCCCCGATGGTCTCCCGGGCAAAGGTCCGCACGTCCTCCTTGCTGGAAGCCGGGTTCAGGGTATATGGAGCATGAGCCACCAGAGGGATGGACCGGTTGGGCGCCCACAGGGCCTGGAACTTTTCCACATCCTTAGGGTCGATGGCCTTGGCCCGGCTTCCTCGGGGGTTCCGGGTGAAAAAGGCAAAGGTATCTGCTCCGATAGCAAGGGCCGTCTTCCCCATGGCGGCGAATCCTTTGCTGGAAGACAGATGACATCCGATATGAAGCATTTCGCGATTCTTCCTTTCAAATTACTTGACACTGCTGGCAAAGGCAAAAGGCAGCTCGATGATGTAGCGCATCCCCCGGCCTTCCGCATTGTCCGCCTTAATCTGTCCGCCCAGGAGCTGGACCAGTCGCTGTGTCACCACAAGGCCCAGTCCTCCATGGACCCGGGCATTTCCTACCTGGCGGGTCAGTTCGAAAGGCAGGAAAGCTTTATCCACCATTTCCTGGGGGACCTTCATGCCGGCACAGAGCACAGTGAATTCCATGGCCACTTTCTTGTTCTTCACCAGTTTCTGGCGCACCGCGCACAGGACCTTCTGGCCCTTGTCCGTGAAGAGCAGGGCATGAGTCAGGAGATTCAGGAGCACCTGTTCCAGCCGCTTCTCATCCCCGATCAAATTGGGATACAGGAGAGGTTCTACGGTGCAGCTATAGGAAATCCCCTGTTTCTCCGCTTCTTTCTGGAACAGCTGGTTCATTTTCTCCAAAGTCTCATCTACATTGAATTCCTCGCTGCAGATCTCCAGGTTCCCGTTCTCGATGTCGGACAGTTCCTTCACATCCTCGATCATAGCCATGAGATAGTGGACTTCCTGCTGGCTTTCGTCCATGTATTCTTTTCGCCGCTGGGGATCCACTTCATCCTTGGTAAGGGTCAGGTTCCCCATGATGTCCCGGAGGGCTTCCCGGGTATCCTGGCTGAACCGGTTCAGGAATTCACTCTTGGCCTGAGCCGCTTCCCTGGCTTCATTCATATCCAGGCTCAGCTGAGCCCTCTTCTCCATTTCCTGAGAGTGGCTGTCGTCCACCCCCCGTTTCAGCAAAAGGCAGCTGCGGCGGTGGAGCTTGTCATTCTTGATGCCCTGGAACAGGAAGGATTTCCAATGGTACACCCCATCTTCCCCTTTTTCCCGGGCTGTGAATTCCACAGGGCAGCAGGTCTTCATGGCCTTTTCGATGGCCCCTTTCAGGTATTCCTCCGTGTATTTCAGGGCATCCCCCGGATGGAGCGGTCCGATCAGGTCTTCCATCCCGTCGATGTCCCGTTCCTGGATCTTCAGATCCCCATCCACGAACTGATACCGATAGACTTTTTGCTTTTTCCAGTCCACATCTTCCAGGCTGTCATAGGTATCGCACAAATGGGCGATCATCCGGGCGATCCGGTACCGCATCTTCCGCTCCCGGCGCAGCTGATGGGTCCGGAACCGATAGGCGATGAAGAACAGGACCAGGAGCCCCAGGAGGACCTCCGCCCCTGTCTTCAGGAAAGGCAGAGACGGAATATTTCCCGCTTCTCCAGCCAAAAGTGCCTTCCATCCTGCAATCTGATTTCCCAGGGTATTGATGATTTCCATGTTCCACGCTCCTTGCCCTTACTGTTGGAGCTGCTGACGCAGATAACGTTCCGCCGCCTGCAGCTGGTTGGCCCCATCTTCACTGGCGGCTTCCACCACCTCATCCGGGGTAATGCCCACTTTATCGATGCTCCTCCCGCTGGGAGTATAATACCGGGCCACCGTCAGCTTCACTGCCGTCTGGTTGCTCAGGAGGAAAACGTTCTGGACCACTCCTTTTCCGTAGGTCTTGACCCCGAACAGTTTGCCGGAGCCTGTATCCTGGATGGCGCCGGAAACGATTTCCGCCGCACTGGCCGTCCCATGGTTCACCAGCACCGCCAGGGGAAAATCCACTTTTTCCAGGCTGGAAGATTCCGTCTGGGTGTTCCCATCCTTGTCAGTGACAGAGACGATGGGGCCTTTAGGCACCAGATACCGAGCCACCCCGACCCCGCTTTCCAAAAGGCCTCCCGGGTTGTCCCGGAGATCCAGTACCAAAGCTTTCATCCCCTGGTCCCGGAGTTCCTGGAGCTTTGCCCCGAAATCCTTGTCCGTATCCTCGTTGAAATTGGTCACCCGGATGTAGCCGATGCCGTCTCCGTCCATGCGCCCATAGACGCTTTTCAGCTTGATGTCGCTGCGGGTCACGGTGATGTCTTTGGCTTCTTCGCTGCCCCGTTTCAGGGTCAGGGTCACCTGGGAGCCGTCCTGGCCCCGGATCTTCTTCACGACTTCATCCAGGCTCTGGCCGCTCAGATCCTCCCCGTCGATTTTCAACAGGATGTCCCCTGCCTTGATCCCGGCCTTATAAGCCGGCGTATCTTCAATGGGAGAGACTACCACGAACTGGCTGTCTTTCCGCATGCCCATCACCATACCCACTCCACCGAAATGGCCTTCCGTCATGGTGGAAAGTGCCTGAAAATCCTGGTTGTCCAGATAGGTGGAATAGGGATCGTTCAGGACCCCCACCATGCCTTTGAGAGCCCCGTCATAAATCTTTTTCCGATCGGTTTCCCCTACATAATGCCGCTGGATCAGGTGCATGGTCCGGACGATCTGGAAAAGGGCTCCCGGGTCTCCGATCCAGTTTTTCATCAAATAATAGGTCCCGCCGCTGAACACACCCAGGGACAGGAAGAATACCCCCAAAAGCTGGGGGGCTGTATAGCGTTTCTTGAACATAGTTTTCCTCTGTGGGATGCGCCCGGCAGCATCCCTTTCACTGGTCACTGGTCGCTGGAAGGCAAACGCCGGGCATTTGCCACCGAATGCAGAAATTCTCTCTACTCTTCACTCTGCACTCTTCGCTCTTTACGGCAGATACTGGAGGGGGCTGACCACTTCCCCGTGGATGCGGACTTCGAAATGGCAGTGGGGGCCGGTGGAATTGCCGGTGCTGCCGGCCAGGGCAATGGTCTGCCCTTTGCTCACCTGTTCCCCTTCACCTACGGTGATGGACGAATTGTGCCCATACAGGGTCACCATGCCGCCCCCGTGGTCGATCATCACTGCATTCCCGTAGCCGCCCATCCAGCCGGCGTAGACCACGGTCCCGCTGTCCGCTGCATGGACCGGATCCCCGTAATCGGCCCCGATATCCAGTCCGGCGTGGAAGATCTGGGTCCCCCAGATGGGATGGACCCGCCAGCCGAAGGGAGAAGTGATCTCCCCGTTCACCGGCCAGGACAGCTGCCCAGTGCCGCCAGCCTGGGGCATCAGTCGTCCTTCTTCCTCCATCCGCTGGATCATGGCGGTGATTTCCTGGCTGTTCCGCTGGAGTTCTTCATACTCTGCATCCAGCTGGGCCTTTTCCGCCAATGCCTGCTCGTAGAGTGCCTGGCGTTCCACGGTCTTCTGGGCTACGATTTTCTGTTCCGCCTGGCCTTCCGCATAGGCGAAATCCAACTGGCGCCTGATTTCTTCCAGCTGGACCTTCTGCTCCAGCAAGGCTTCTTTCTGCGCCTCCAGCCGGTCGATCAGGTCGAAATCCCGCCGGATCACCCGTTGGAGCAGATACATCCGAGAAGCGAAATCCCGGAAGTCCGTGGATCCTAGCAGCACATCCAGATAATTCACCTGGCCGTTTTCATAGATGTCCCGCAGCCGTTTCTCATAGATTTTCCGAGTCACATCATAATCATGCTGTTTGGCCGCCAGGGCCGCCTCGTTCTGCCAGATCCGGATCTCCAGGGACCGCTGCCGGTTCTCAATCACCGCCAGTTTCCGCTTGGCCTCCGCCAGTTCGTTCTGGGCAGCGATGAGCCGTTCCACGGCGTTGCCGATTTCCTGCTTCTTCTGCTCCCGCTGGGTATCCTTTTCTTCCATCTGGCGCTGGACATCTTCCAGTTCCGCCTTCTTGTCTTCGATGGATTCTGCCCAGGAAACCGGAGCCGAAAGCTGGAGACCCGCCAAGAGGGCAGCCAGGAGGGCTGTGCCTTTTTTCATGCCCACCGCCTCCTATACATCCAGGAACTTCCGCAGGGAGATGCTGCTGCCCAGAGCCCCGATCAGGGTCCCCACACAGATCAGCCCGGCGGACAGATATCCCATGGTAGGCCAGCTGGGGAGCATGGGGAAAAAGGCCAGTGTCCCGTAGATCTTGGCCTGGATGGCATTGTAGCCCTGGACCAGGATCAGGGAAGCGATCACCGCTCCCACAAAGCCCATGAGCATCCCCTCCAGCAGGAAAGGCCAGCGGATGAACCAGTCGGTGGCGCCTACGTATTTCATGATGTTCACTTCCCGGCGCCGGGCAAAGACGGTGATCCGGATGGTATTGGATATGATGAACAAGGTAGCGATGGCCAAAAGGACGATCAGCAGGATCCCGCCAATCCGCAGCACCCGGGTGAGCTGGAAGAGATGTTCTACCACTTCCTGGCCGAATTTGGCCGTTTCCACACCGGGCATCTGCTGAAACTGGGTCACCAGCTGGGGGATCCGTTCCGGATTGTCCACCTGGATCTCAAAGGACGCCGGAAAAGGATTGTCCTCTCCCAGGGCCGCCAGGAGTTTCTGCTGTTCTCCCAATCGTTTCTTGAATTCCCCCAGGGCTTCTTCCTTGGTCCGGGGCGTCACCTTTACGATCCCCTGGGTGCTCTTGAGGACCTTCTCCATGTGTTTCAGCTGCTCTGCCGAAGCACTGTCATCCATGTATATGGTGACCTGGACCTGGTTCTCCAGATGGCTGGCCAAGTTGTTCACATTGAGCACCATGGTGAGGAAGATCCCCAAGACCAGGATGGACAGGGCCACTGTGCTGATGGAAGCGATGCTCATCAAGGAATTCCGCTTGAGGGAGGTGAAGGTTTCTTTGATGTAATACCATTTCGTACTAAACTTCATACCCATAGACTCCTTTGCGGTCATCCCGTACGATCCGCCCGTTTTCCAGGGCGATGACCCGTTTTTGCATGTAATCCACCATGGTCTTATCATGGGTGGCCATGATGATGGTGGTGCCGTTGTGGTTGATCTGGGTGAAGATCTCCATGATCTCCTTGCTGGTCTCCGGGTCAAGGTTGCCGGTGGGTTCATCGGCGATCACCAGGAGAGGATCGTTGACGATGGCCCGGGCAATGGCCACCCGTTGCTGCTCGCCGCCGCTCATCTCCCCTGGGTAATTGTCTCCCCGGTCCTTCAGCCCCACCAGTTCCAGTACTTCATTGACCCGTCTCCGGATCTTGTGGCTGGGAGCTTCGATCACCTGCATGGCAAAGGCCACGTTTTCAAAGGCCGTCCGGTCATTGAGCAGGCGGAAATCCTGGAAGACGATTCCCAGCTGCCGCCGGAGATAAGGGATATCCCCCCGCTTCAGCTTCATCACATCCACCCCGTCCACCAGGATCTGTCCGGATGTGGGTTCGATTTCCCGGGAAATCATCCGGATGAAGGTGGATTTCCCGGCTCCGCTGGGGCCTACCAGGAACACGAATTCCCCCGGTTTGATATGTACATTGATATCCTCCAGGGCCACCGCCCCGCCAGGATAGACCTTGCCTGCATGACGCATTTCCAGCATGGATCGACCTCCTGTATCTTTGCCTGTCGTTTATCGATGGATCAATTCCAATGCCCGGCCGATATTGGCCCGGGCTTCCTCCCGCAGGGCACGGATCCGTTCTCTGCCCTGCCGTCCGTCCGCCTGCCACAGCCGGTCGGCCATGGCAACCAGTTCTTCGCTGGTGATCCGGCCGATGGTGTCCACCACTGTCCCTTTCATCCCATCCACGAACCGGTCCACCTTCGGATCATAGGAGATTGCCATGAAGGGCACATCGTTGATGGCCGCGAACACCAAAGCATGGAGCCGCATACCGACCAATAGATGGAGATTGCAGATCAAGTCCTGGTATCCCTGGGTGGAGCATTTCTGGTCCAGGATGAACACATCTCGATTGTCTTCCATGGCTTTCTCCACCTGGGCGGACAGTTCTGCATCCGCAGGGAACTGGAGGGGAAGGAAAAGAATCTGGGCCTGGTACTGGCGTTTCAGGGCGTCCGCCGCCTTAGCAAATTCCCGGCTGAACCGTTCCTCCCCTTTCCAATGCCGGAGAGCGAACCCCACCAAAGGCCGGGAAGGATCCACTCCCAGTTTTTCCAGGAGCTGGGTCCCTTCTTTTTTTCGCCCTTCCGGCAGGGAGAACACCGCATCGCTGGTGACCCGGATCTTTTCCGGCCCAAAGCCCATGGCTTTCAAATCATCAAGGGATCCGTCATCCCGGACGGTGATCAAGTCCGCCTTCTGGCAGACCAATCGGGTCAGCCAGCGGCTGAAATTTCCCCGGATGGGACCGATGCCCTGGGCAAAGAGCATGATTTTCTTTCCCAAGAGGGCCCCCAGGGCGATGATGGACAAGTAATAATAAAGACTGAGCCGGCTGGTCACGTTCTGGAGCAGGCTGCCTCCTCCGGAAAGGAGCAGGTCCGTCCCAGCCATGGCCCGGCAGATTCCCAGAAGGTCGAACCGATGGATGGCCTTCACCGGGTGGAGCCGGGCCGTCGCCTCTGGATTCCCAGAAAGTACCGTCAGTTCCACCTGGGGGTCCTGCTCTTTCAGGCTGGTCACAATGGCGGTGAGCATCGCTTCGTCTCCGGCATTGGAAAAGCCATAATAGCCGGAAATCAGGATCTTACCCAAGGGGATTCCTCCTCTTTTGATAGAAAGCCTGGACATGGGGATAGCCCAGGGCAAAAATAGCAAGGGCAATGAGCCCAGCTGCCACGCCTACCCCATAGCCGTCCAGGGCCCGTACATAACTCATCAGGATGGGAGAGCGCATATGGGCGAAGGTCTGGACTGCGCTGCCCTGGCCGATGGCCGCCCCCGTGACGCAGAGCCCGTAGAACCAAGTAGGCAGCTTCTTCCAGGCCGCCCAGGCCGCCAAGAAGAAAGCCGGATGGCCGATCATGAATTCCTTTTCCCGAGGCCGGGCCCACATGGTCTCCTCCAGGAAGAACCGGAGCTTCTGCTCAATGGCCGGAACCGGAACCCCGGCGGTATGGCCGCTGCGGCCGATGAACACCCAGGCTACAAAAGCGAACACCCCCAGGATGAACAGGGCTTTCAGGTTCAGAGGACGGTCCAGGAATCCCATCACCCGATGGAAAGGCTTCCGCCAGTCTTCTCCCTGCTGCCACAGGCCATGGGTCCGGAGGAACAGCAGGCAAGTCAGCGCCACCGGCAGCATGAAGGTAGCCTTCACGCCCCGGTAGATGTCCATTTCCAGCAGGAAACGGGTATCGCTGAGGATGCCTCCCACCATGGCCGCCCCGATCAGGGACAGGACGATGGTCTCAAAGAGATGGACACAGGTCCGCAGGGCTACAGTTCCCAGGCTGCCCCGGGATCCGTTCTTCCGCCAGATCCCCATCATCCGGTGCATGCTCAGTACCGGAAAGATCACCGCGGCTCCGAAAGCCACCCCCTGCCGAGCCACAAGGCCCAGGGGACCGGCAAAGAGGCCGGCAGTCACCAGCACTCCGAAGATGCCTACTGCTTTGGCATAATGCTTTTCCGGCAGGATGCCCAGCAGCAGGAAATAAAAGCACCAGGCAGCGGCCAGAGAAAAGGCCATGGGGATGTACCACAGCCGGCTGGGCTGGTACACTTTGTAGATGTCCGCCGGGCCTTTGGCAAAGCCCTTGCTGGCCACATCTTTCGTCACCCGGTCCACATAGTCCAGATTGGTCTGGAGCAGGGTCTTGTTGTCCCGAGGAGTCAGGAATGTCTTGATGTAGTTCACCCGGATGTTCCGTTCTTCATCTGCCAGGGACCAGCGGCGGAAGGCATCGAACACCTGCATCTTCCGCTGTTCCGCATCGGCGATCACATAGGTCCGGGCTACCTGGTAATCGGCCAGTTTCGCCAGCTCGGTCATCCCTTCCAGCTTCACGAACTGGAGCTGGGTGACCCCTTCCACCATGCCCAGGGTGATGTGCCGCTGGAGCAGGTTCCTGGCCACCAAAGGCAGGTACTTGTTGTTCCCCAGCATCTGCTTCCCACTGCCGATAATCAGGCTCACTTTGGCTCCGCTGTCATCCAGCCGGCGGAAGAAAGCGTTGATCTGTTCTTCCTCGCTAGCGGCAGCAGCGGTGTACCGTTCACAGTAATTGGTAGGCCGGATGGCCACCATGAAGCCGTTCTTGGCCACGTCCTGTAGCTCGTCGGTGGAAGGCCCCAGATCCATTTCCCGGACGCCCCGTTCATCCCCAGCAATGGGGTTCTTGCTGATGATGGTATCCCCGTCGAACCGGAGGATCAACGGAGACGCATGCAGTTCCACGATCCGATCTTTCCCGAACCGGAGCCGGATGTCTTCTTCAACTTCCTTCAGCGCTCTCTCACTGGTGCCGGCGGAAATGTACAGGGCATCCACCAGAAAGTCCGGCTTGTCCACAATGGCCTGCCATTCTGGACGGAGCTGCTGGACCCGGGCCAGTTCTAAAAGCTGGGCCCCAGTGAGCACGTTCACAGATCCTTTCTGGGCCAGTTTGTCCAGGCTGGTGTCGAACACCGTCAGGGTGGTGACTCCCCGGTCCCGGAACTCCTTGAAGACCTGTTCCTTGGGAACCCCTTCCTCCTGTGCCATACGCACCAGGCTGTTGTATTCCATGACCGTTTCGATGGTTTTATTGGCCCGTTCCACCTGGATCCGCTGCCAATTCAGGCACAGGGAAGCGGCCAGTCCCAGGCCCACTAAGGCCAGGAACAGTTTCTGATAGGTTTTCATGGTGTCAGACCACCTCTCAGTGTTTCAGGCTGCGGAGATAGGCTTCCACAAACAGATCCAGATCCCCGTCCATCACCGCCGAAATGTTGCCAGTTTCTGCTCCGGTCCGATGGTCCTTCACCATGGTGTAGGGCTGGAACACGTAAGAACGGATCTGGCTGCCCCATTCGATGGCCTGGTAATCCCCGGCGATTTCGCTGATTTTTTTGTCCTGGATGGCCTTTTCGTATTCATACAGTTTAGCACGGAGCAGAGCCAGGCAGCGTTCCTTATTCTGGAGCTGGCTCCGTTCGTTCTGGCACTGGACCACGATCCCGGTGGGAAGGTGGGTCATCCGGACGGCAGAAGAAGTCTTGTTGACGTGCTGTCCGCCGGCGCCGCTGGCCCGATAATAGTCCACCCGCACATCGTCCATGTTCAGGTCCACTTCCACGGTTTCGTCCAGTTCCGGCATGACGTCCACGGCAGCAAAAGAGGTATGCCGCCGGGCATTGGCGTCGAAAGGAGAGATCCGTACCAGACGGTGGACCCCCTTCTCACTCTTCAGGTAGCCATAGGCATTGTGGCCCTGGATGGTCAGGGTGGCACTCTTCACCCCGGCTTCTTCCCCGGGGAGCAGATCCAGCAGTTCCACGGTGAAGCCTTTCCGTTCTGCATACCGGGTGTACATCCGCAGCAGCATGTTGGTCCAGTCCTGGGCTTCCGTACCGCCGGCACCGGCGTGGAGGGTCAGGATGGCATTATTGGCATCGTACTGGTCGCTGAGCAGCATACCCAGTTCCAGGTCCGCCAATGTCTTCCGGGCATTTTCCACTTCCTCCTCGATTTCTCCCTGGAGGCTGTCGTCCTTTTCTTCCATGGCCATTTCCCAGAGGGTCTCTACATCCTCCAGCTTCTGGGAAAGTCCGTGGTAGGTCTCCACTTCGCTTTTCAGATTGTTGGCCTCCTGGGCCACCACCTGGGCCTTGTCCGGTTCATCCCAGAAGCCGGGAGCTGCCATCTGGTGCTCCAGGTCTTCGATCCGTTCTTCTTTTTGGGCGATCTTCAGCCCACCTTTCAGTTCGTCCAGTTTCTCTTTCAGTTGGATGATCGCCGGTTTCAGTTCTTCCAGTAACAAGATATTCCAGCCCTTTCTTTTTGAAAATAAAAATGGGAAAAACGAAGCCGGGTTTCCCCAGCTCCGTTTGCTGCATCCCTTTTGTGCTTCAGCCTTTCCTGCCCGGCTTCAGCTCCAGGGTCACTTGGACCCGCTGTTTTTCTCTGCCTTGTGGAGTTCTGCCGGAGCCTGGGCCCCTTCTGCCGTCCCGTCCACATTGGGGTTGTTCACAGAAGCCTCGGAGAGATGGTCTTCCACCGTAGGCTGGGTCACTACGTTCACCCGGTACATATACCGGACCACGTCATCCACAATGGCTTCCTTCATGGCTTCGAACATGTCATAAGCCTCGAACTTGTATTCCACCAGAGGATCCCGCTGGCCGTAAGCCCGGAGCCCGATCCCTTCCCGGAGGGCATCCATGGCATCCAGGTGTTCCATCCAATGGGTATCCACCACCTTCAACATCACCAGGTTTTCCAATTCCCGCATGATGGGAGCAGTGATGGCGGCTTCCCGTTCATCATAATAGGCATGGGCCAGTTTGTGGAGAGATTCCTCCAGTTCCTCCCGGCTCATATTGGACAATTCATCGGCCTTCAGCCGGCCCAGGGGCGCATAGAACTCCTCTGCGTATTTGATCATGGCAGGGACATCCCAATCCTCGCTGTAGGCTTCTTTAGGCGCATACATATCCATGGTCCGGTCCACAAGGTGGTCGGCCATGCCCAGCACAGTTTCCTTCAGATCCGCCTTTTCCAGGATCTTCCGGCGCTGGTCATAGATCACTTCCCGCTGTTCGTTCATCACATCGTCATATTCCAGCACATGTTTCCGGATGTCGAAGTTCCGGCTTTCCACTTTCTTCTGGGCATTCTCGATGGACCGGGTGACCAGCCGGTGCTCGATGGGTTCATCTTCGTCCATCCCCAGCTTGTCCATGATCCCGGAAATGTTGTCGGACCCGAAGAGCCGCATCAAATCATCTTCCAAGGACAGATAGAACCGGGTGGAACCAGGATCCCCCTGCCGGGCGCAGCGGCCCCGGAGCTGGTTGTCGATCCGGCGGGATTCGTGGCGTTCCGTACCGATGATATGGAGCCCACCCAGTTCGGCCACCCCTTCGCCCAGGGTGATATCCGTCCCACGGCCGGCCATGTTGGTAGCAATGGTCACAGCGCCCATCTGGCCCGCATCGGCCACGATTTCGGCTTCTTTTTCATGGTACTTGGCGTTCAGTACATTGTGCTGGATGCCCTTTTTGTGGAGCATGGCGGACAGTTCCTCGCTCTGGGCGATAGAAGTCGTCCCCACCAGCACCGGACGGCCGACGGCATGGAGTTCTTCAATGGCTTTCACCACCGCACGGTACTTGGCCTTCTTGGTCTTGTAGATCACATCCGGATAGTCGATCCGGATATTGGGTTTATTGGTAGGCACCACATACACGCTCAGGCCATAGATTTTCTGGAATTCCTGTTCTTCCGTCTTGGCGGTACCGGTCATCCCAGAAAGCTTCTCATACATCCGGAAATAGTTCTGGAAGGTGATGGTGGCCAAGGTCTGGCTTTCCCGTTCCACCTTCACATGTTCCTTGGCTTCGATGGCCTGGTGGAGCCCCTCGGAATACCGGCGCCCGTACATGAGCCGGCCGGTGAATTCGTCCACGATGATGACTTCCCCATCTTTTACCACATAGTCCCGGTCCCGGATCATCAGTGCCTTGGCCTTCAGGGCTTCCATCAGCTGATGGGACAGGTCCGTACCGTTTTCCGGATCGTACATGTTCTTCACACCCAGGATCTTTTCCGCCTTGGCGATCCCGGCTTCCGTAGGAGCTACAGTCTTGAGTTTTTCATCCACGGTGTAGTCTTCTTTTTCCTTGAAGTTCTTCACCACATCGGCCATGATGTTGTAGAGATCCGTGGATTTTTCCCCAGGACCAGAAATGATCAGCGGGGTCCGGGCTTCATCGATGAGGATGGAGTCCACTTCGTCCACGATGGCATAATGGAGAGGGCGCTGGACCATCTGGTCCAGGGAGACCACCATGTTGTCCCGGAGGTAGTCGAACCCGAATTCGTTATTGGTACCATAGGTGATGTCCGCCGCATAGGCCGCCTTCCGGGCGGGATAATCCATGTCGTGGATGATCAGCCCCACAGAGAGCCCCAGGAACCGGTATACCCGTCCCATATCTTCACTGTCCCGGCGGGCCAGGTAGTCGTTGACGGTGACCACATGGACCCCTTTCCCTTCCAGGGCGTTCAGATAGGCCGGCAGGGTAGCCACCAGGGTCTTCCCTTCACCGGTACGCATCTCGGCGATGTTCCCCCGGTGGAGGATGCAGCCACCGATCAGCTGTACATCGAAATGACGCAACCCCAGCACCCGGCGGGAAGCTTCCCGGACCACAGCGAAAGCTTCCGGCAGCAGATCGTCCAGGGTCTCCCCTTTGGACAGACGCAGTTTGAATTCTTGGGTCTTGGCGCACAGACGGGCATCGCTGAGGCCGGACATTTCCGGTTCCAGCGCATTGATTTTATCCACATAGCCCTGGCAGACCTTCAGTTCTTTCTTATTGGGGTCCCCAAAGACCAGTTTCATCAGGTTTTCTAGCAAGTATATCACTCCTCTATCCTACAGCGCTCCAGGCGCAAAACTATCATTCTAAATCCATTTTTTAATTGTAACAAATGCGTATATGAAAGTCAAAAAGAGTCGGGGCAAATGCCTCGACTCTTTGTAAAAATTTCATGAATTCCCCGGAAAGGGATCCTCCCAAGGAGGTTTTAAGCCAGTTCCGGATTGATCAGCCCGTAATCCCCACTCTTTCTCCGGTAGACGATGGCGATCTTTTCCGTTTCTGCATTGAAGAATACGAAGAAATCATGGTTCAGCATGTTCATCTGCATGATGGCTTCCTGGACACCCATGGGCCGCATGGTGTAATTCTTAGTCCGGGCCACCTTGAATTCGTCCGTCTCTTCCGGCACGTCTTCATTCAGATCCGGCAGGGGAGCCGGTTCCGCATCCCGGAAATTGCTGTATTTCCGTTTCATCAGGCGGGTCTTGTATTTGTGGATCTGCCGTTCGATTTTTTCCACACACTGGTCGATGGACGCATACATATTTTCGGACGTTTCCTGGGCTCTCAGGACGATGCCGCTGGCCGGGACCGTGATTTCCACGATATGCTTCCCTTTTTCCACCCGCATCACCGCTGTGATCTCGCCCACGGTCTTGAATTGTTTCGTTATCGTCTGGACACGTTTTTCCACATAATCTCTTAATGCCTGGGTAACCTCGATGTTTTTACCACGAACTTTAACTGCCATAATAACTACCTCCTCACCAATGGGACATTTCCCATCGTTGTTATTAATATTATTCTACAACTCCCAAGAAATCCCTGCAAAGAAAATGGGTAAAATGTAAATTTTTTTGATAAAAAAGAGGACTGTTGCATGGGCAACAGTCCTGTCATACGTCATATGTCATACGCCGAAGGAAGCCAGCTTTGCTGGCTCCAAATTTTGGAAAAACCTTTGAATCCTATTTACAAAATCTTGGACAGGAAATTCTGTGCCCTTTCGTTCTTGGGATGGGCGAAGAATTCAGTGGGATCTCCCTGTTCCAGGATCTTCCCTCCGTCCAGGAAGAGGATCCGGTCCCCCACCTCCCGGGCAAAGCCCATTTCGTGGGTCACCACCACCATGGTCATCCCTTCCTGGGCCAGATTCTTCATGACGTCCAGCACTTCGTTGATCATTTCCGGGTCCAGAGCGGAAGTAGGTTCGTCGAAGAGCATGGCCTTAGGCTTCATGCACAGGGCCCGGGCAATGGCCACCCGCTGCTGCTGGCCCCCGGAAAGGCTTCCAGGATAGGCCTCTGCCTTGTTCAGCAGGCCCACTTTGTCCAGATACAGTTTGGCCTTTTCCACGGCTTCTTCTTTGGATTCGTGGCGGACGATCATGGGTGCCAAGATCAGGTTGTCCATCACCGTCATATGGGGGAACAGGTTGAACCGCTGGAACACCATCCCCACTTCTTTCCGCACTTCGTTGATGTTGGCTTCCCCATTGAGGGGGATCCCGTCAAAAGTGATGGTGCCGGCGGTGGGCACCTCCAGGTAGTTCAAGCAGCGCAGGAAAGTGCTCTTTCCCCCGCCGCTGGGGCCGATCACCACCACCACTTCCTGTTCGGCGATGGTCACATCGATGCCCTTGAGGACTTCATTGTCCCCATAGCTTTTTCGGAGTCCTTGGACTTTGATCATTTCACTGTTCATCTTTCTTATACCGCCTTTCCAGGACGCCTACGAAACGAGCCACGGCAAATGTCATGACCAGATAAATGATGGCCACGCTGAGCCAGATTTCGAAGGAAGCATAAGTCCGGGCGATGATCAGCTGGCCCCGCCGGGTCAGTTCCTCGAAACCAATGACGGATACCAGGGAGGAGTCCTTCAGCATGGCGATGAATTCGTTGCCCAAAGGCGGGATGATCCTCTTGAAGGCCTGGGGCAGGATGATGTGGCGCATGGTCTGCCACCAGGTCATGCCCAGGCTCCGGCCGGCTTCCATCTGTCCCTTGTCGATGGATTCGATGCCGCCCCGGAAGATTTCCGCCACATAGGCCCCGGAGTTGATGGAGCAGGCAGAAATGGCGGCCACATAAGCGTCCACCCGGTGGTGGATCAGGGCCGGCAGGGCGAAATACACCAGGAAGATCTGGACCAAAAGAGGCGTCCCCCGGAGGAACGTCACATAAATATCGCCTAAAATGCGCAGTGCCCTGATCCCGTAGAGCCTGATCAGGGACACGATGACACCGATCGCCAGGCCCAGGCCCACGCTCGCTGCCGTGATTTCTACAGTGATGCCTGCCCCGGCAAGCAGCAGGGGCAGGGATTCTTTGATGATCTCAAAATTCATGCATTCTCTTCCTTTTCCAGAGGCTGTTTACTTGGCAGCCTTGGCATCTTTGCCGAACCATTTGGTATAGATCTTGTCATATTCCCCGTTCTTCTTCAGTTCAGCCAGAGCCTTGTTGAAATCAGCAGCCAGTTTGCTGTCCTTCTTGAAAGCAAAGCCGTAGGATTCGGCATCCATGGTATCCCCAACGATTTTGTCCTTCTCCTTGCCTTCTTTGGTCAGGTAGTACTGGGCCACCGGTCTGTCGATGATCACTGCATCTACGCCCTTGTTTTCCAGTTCCAGGAACACTTCCGCATTGGTGTTGAAGGAAGTGACTTTGGCCCCGGGGACCTTGGCTGCTTTGTCAGCCCCGGTAGTGCCGATCTGTACGGCGATCTTCTTGCCTTCCAGATCTTTCACGCCCTTCACTTCATTGTTGTCTTTGGTAACAACAACTACCAGGCCGGAAGTATAGTACGGATCAGAGAACGTCACCGCTTTCTTCCGTTCGTCGGTGATGCTCATGCCCGCAGCCACCACGTCGATGTTGCCGGAGTTCAAGGCCGGAATCAGAGCATCGAAGCCCATGTTCTGGATTTCCACTTTCTTGCCCAGCTGCTTGCCGATGGCCCGGGCCAGGTCCATATCGAAACCGGCGAATTCCTTGGAATCTTTTTCCTGGAATTCAAAAGGAGCAAAGGTGGGTTCGGTCCCTACTTTGATCGCTTTCTGGTCATTGGCAGCCTGTTTGGTATCGCTTCCGCAGCCGGCCACAGCCAGCATCAGGGCAGCCAGTATGCACATTACAGCAGAGATTTTTTTCATGATCTTCCCTCCATCTTCATAATGTAATCATTATACAGCTTTACGTATGTTTATACAACTGGTTTTATCGAGTAGGAGGGATTTCTGACTAGAAATCCCGACCTCTCACACCACCGTGCA
>CAJMQS010000040.1 GCA_905215645.1 uncultured bacterium | reverse complement strand
ACCATATGAAGCCTATTTCTCGAAGGTGTTGCACTTGGCTTGACAATCCGCCTATTCAAAAATTTGCCTGCAAATTTATCATTGGGCTCCAGACTTCAGGCTCCAGACTTGAGCCGCTATGCGGCTCTACAGCTGGAGCTGCTGTCTGTACAGCAGCTCCCGTCACTGCCTCAGCAGCGCCACGCTCCCCAGCACGATGAGAGCCCCTCCTACCCAGGAATACAGGGTGAGGCTTTCTCCCCACAAGAGGGCCCCGGCCAGGATGTGGAACAGGATTCCCGTGTACATCAGGAAATTCACCATGGTGGGATGGATGTGGGTGCAGCCCCAGGTCAGGCATACCTGGCCCAGCAGCGCCGACAAGGCCAGTTCCCCGATCCACCCCCATTCCCAGCCGGAAGGCAGGGTCCATTGGCCGGTGGCTCCCATGATCATCAGGCCGCCCAGGGTACTGTAGAGCTGGAAGTAAAAGACCAGCTCCGTCTGGGTATGGCCTCCGTTCTCCGTCATCTTCCCGATGCATACATAGGCGCTGGCCGCAAAGAAGGCAGATAGGATCCCAAAGATGGCATACACATTGAAGGAATGGAAATTCCACACCTGGAGGACAATGGCCGCTCCCAAGGCAATTATCCCCAACCAAGGGACTTCCCGTCCCTGGAGACGTCCTTTCAGGAAAACTGGGGACAGGAGGCACATGAAGAAAGCAGACAGCTGGGTAAGGATTTCCGCATCCCCCAGGGTCAGCCCATTGAGACAGTAGAAAAAGAACAGCAGGCAGACGCCCCCAAACAGTCCCCGGAGATGGAGCAGCCCCCGGTCTTTCCCAGAAAACACCGGCAGGGACTCCACCCGGGCCATGAAAGGCAGGAACAGCATACCCAACAGCCCCCGGAAGAAAGTGATCTCCCCAGTGCCCAGGTACAGCAGTTTTTTGGCCCCGATATCCATGGTGGTAAAGAATACGGCTGCCAAGATGGAAGCCAGGATGCCCTTTTTGGTGGTAGAAAAAGTCACGGATCGTTCCCCCTTGTAAAACAGTTCCTCCTCAGTTTACACAAAAACTGGACCTCCTGCAATAGCCAGGAGGTCCAGTGGACGCAAATCCTTTTTACTTTTTGGCAGCTTCTGCTTTCGCTTTCGCATCCGCCACGATCTTTTCTGCCAGTTTGGGCGGCACATCTTCATAGTGGTCGAACTTCATTTCGAAGGTCCCGGTCCCCTGGGTCAAAGCCCGGAGATCCACGGCGTAATCCAGGATTTCTGCATAGGGTACCTGGGCCTTCACCACAGCCCGGCCGTCTTCTGCGGACTGCATCCCCAGGATCCGGCCCCGTTTGCTGTTCAGGTCGGAAATGATATCCCCGGTCATCCGTTCATCACAGTACACATCCAAGTTGTAATAGGGTTCCATCAGGACAGGTTTGGACTGTTCCGCTGCTTTCTGGAAGGCCATATGGGAGGCCACCTTGAAGGCCATTTCTGAAGAATCCACCGTATGGTAGGAGCCATCCAGCAGGGTGATCTTCAGATCTACCACCGGGTAACCGGCCAGGATCCCATGTTCCATGGATTCCTTCATGCCCTTTTCCACCGCTGGGATGTACTGCCGGGGCACGGCGCCCCCGAAAATCTTGTCTTCGAACACGAACCCGCTTCCCGGAGGCAGGGGTTCCATCCGGATGACCACATGGCCGTACTGGCCATGGCCGCCGGTCTGCTTCTTGTATTTGCCTTCCACTTCTGCAGATCCCCGGATGGTTTCCCGATATTCCACCATGGGCGGTTTCAGCACCGCATCCACGCCGAATTTCCGTTTCATCCGTTCCATGAGGATTTCCAGATGCTGGTCCCCCATGCCGCTGATCAGGGTTTCCTTGGTCACCGGATTCCGGCTGACGATGAAGGTGGGATCTTCGTCCATCAGTTTGCCCAGGGCCGCGGCAATCTTGTCTTCATCCCCTTTCTTCTTGGGAGAGATGGCCCGGCTGTACATGGGCAGCGGATATTCGATGGGTGCAAACTGTACCGGTTCCTCTTTAGCACTGAGCGTATCCCCGGTCATGGTGAACTGGAGCCGGGAAATGACCCCGATATCCCCGGCCACGATTTGTTTCATGGGCAGGGGATTCTTGCCCCGGAGGGTGGTGATGGTCCCTACTTTTTCCATTTCATCCCGGCTGGCATTGTACACAGTGCTGTCGGCCTTGATGATGCCGGAGAACACCCGGACAAAGCTCATCCGCCCCACGAAAGGATCGGAAGTGGTCTTGAACACCAGGGCAGCCAGCGGAGCGTTGGAGTCCCGCCGTTCCACCTGGCCGGTCTTCAGGTTGGTCACATGGTATTCATTCAGGACAGCAGGGAAGGTGTAGTCCACAATGGCGGACAAGGTCCGGCCCAGGCCGATATTCTTGAAAGCGGAACCGCAGAGCACCGGGAAGATGATGCCCTGCCGGATGCCCTTCACCAGACAGTGCATGACTTCTTCATCGGGAATGGTCTCCCCTTCCAGATACCGTTCCATCACCTCATCATCGGCTTCTACGGCCGCTTCCACCATTTTGTCATAGGCATCCTGGACCCAATCCTTCAGGTCTTCGGGGACTTCGATTTCGTCCGCTCCATTCCCGTTGCCCTTATAGGCTTTCTGGTTGAATACATCGATGACCCCGCAGAAATCCTCTTCCTTGCCCAAAGGCAGTTCCAAGGGCAGGATCCGTTTGCCGATCTTGGCCCGCAGATTGTCCAGGATGTTGTCATAATCGGCATTCTCCCGATCCATCTTGTTCACGAAGATCAGCCGGGGCAGGCCGGCTTCTTCCGCCAGTTTCCAGCATTGTTCCGTTCCGATCTGGACCCCGCTGGTAGCACTGACCACGATCAGCACGCTGTCCACGGCCCGGAAAGCCCCTTTGACCTCCGCCACGAAATCGGCAAAACCCGGAGTATCGATGAAATTGATCTTCACATCCCGCCATTCCACGGGAGCCAGGGTGGCACTCACCGAGACTCCCCGCTTGATTTCTTCCGGTTCGAAGTCCGTGGTGGTCTGCCCGTCTTCCACTTTGCACATGCGGCTGATGGCGCCGCTGCGATAGAGCAGTGCTTCTGTAAGGGAAGTGGTCCCTGCGCCTCCATGTCCAACGATTGCCACGTTCCTGATTTTATCGCCTGTATACTCTTTCACTGTACAGCCCCCTTTATTCCGTAGGATGCGGGATTCCCGGCTGCAAAGAGCAGCCTTCCCAAGATTCTTGTCTGATGGTACTCTTTTTCGGGGAACAGGCACTGTTTTCCTGCTTTTAACAGAAAACTTTCGAAATTCCCGCAAAACAAAAAGGAATGTGTAACGATAGATACACATTCCTTTACAGATGGGTTTCCATCCACTATCGAAGCTTTCCGTCTCTTACGCATTCCGGTTCCTGTACCGATTGTACAGCAGCAGTCCATAGGCTAGAATCACCAGGGTACCCAGGATGGCCAGCCGGTCCATATGCTGCCGAAAATGGATGATGTCATGGCCCACCACCACCTCCAGTGCGGTAGAAGGGAATTTCCCCACAAAGGTGGCAATGATGTAATCCCGGAGCTTCATCCGGCTGATGGCCCCCAAACAGGTGAGGATCCCGGAAGGGAAATAGGGCAGGGTCCGAGCCAAGGCCATGGCCACTAAGCCGTTATCGCTGCTCATTTCATCCAGCCGCTGGAGATTGTTGCTCTTGGCGATGACTTTTTCCGCCGTAGACCGGAGGAAATACCGCATGATCAGAAAACTGAGGATAACCCCCACACTTTCCGCCGTCCAGGAGATCAAGATCCCCAAGGGCAGTCCGAACACCACCCCGTTGGCGGTAGAAAGGAAGATCGAAGGGAGACAGCCTGCCGCATTGATGAAAACATCCAGCAAGAAACTGATGGCCACCGCCCAAGGTCCGAAGGAACGGAGGAATCCCACTGTTTCCTGGATATTCCCACCTCTGGCCAAGTGGATGATTTGTGGATAGAAACCGGGATCCAGGAAATGGATCAGAACCAGGACCCCTAGGAGGCCCGCAAAAGCAATGATCTTAAAGGTCCGTTCCGAGCCATGATCTTTGGCAGGGACCGGGGATTGTACAGGTGTTTCCATGATGTATGTGCTCCTTCTGACAGAATGGATGAGAGTTCGATTTGGATTTTCTTTATTATAATGTGCCATTGTTACAGAAATGAAAACTACCTGTAAATAGAGCTTAAAAAAACGAGGATGCCATTGTATGGACAGGAGCTTCTGACTGGATGGTGCTGCCCATGCGGCACCATCCTACGCATTGAAGATCCGGTCGAACCGCTCATCGAACTGGGTAGTGGCGGCGGCCTGGATCACTTCCTGTTCCGTCTTGGGATCACTCATGGCCCACTGGGCTGCCTTCCGGGCTTCCAGCAGAGTATCCGTGTCCCGGAGGATATCCGCAATGTACAGATCCGACAGCCCATGCTGCCGCAGTCCGAAGAACTGGCCGGCCCCCCGGAGCTCCAGGTCCTTTTCCGCCAGGAGGAACCCATCGCTGCAGCTGCGCATGATCTGGAGCCGTTCCAAGGTCACTGGATTGGTGGAGGAAGTCAGCAGCACACAGTAGGACTGGGCGCTTCCCCGTCCCACCCGGCCCCGGAGCTGGTGCATCTGGGCCAAGCCGAACCGATCAGCTCCCTCTATGATCATCAACGTGGCATTGGGTACGTTCACCCCCACTTCCACCACCGTGGTGGTGATCAGCACCTTGGTTTCATTTCGGGCGAAGCTTTCCATCACTGCATCCTTCTCTTCCGGTTTCAGCCGTCCGTGGAGCAGGCCGCAGGGAATACCTCGGAGATAGGTGGAGGTCAATTCTTCATACAGGTCCGCAGCCGCTTTAGCATCCACCCCTTCACTTTCTTCGATAAGGGGACAGACCACATAGGCCTGATGCCCTTCCTGGATCTGATGGACCAGCCCTTTGTACACCGCGCCTCGTTTGTCTTCCGTATAGCACAATGTCTGGACCGGTTTCCGTCCCGGAGGCAGCCCCTTCATCAGGGACACATCCAGATCCCCATATACTGTAAGGGCCAGGGTCCGAGGAATGGGAGTAGCGGTCATGACCAGCACATGGGGCGCATAAGGACTCTTATCCTGGAGTTTCGCCCGCTGGGCCACCCCGAACCGGTGCTGTTCATCGGTAATGGCCAAGGCCAAGGAACGGAACACCACCGCATCCTGGATCAAGGCATAGGTCCCCACCACCGCCTGGATGGAACCGTCCGCCAAACCTTCCAATACCTGCCGCCGGGCTTTGGCCGTCAGGCCCCCGGTCAAAAGGGCCGTCCGGATCCCCGCCGGTTCCAGGACCTTCTGCATCTCCTGGTAATGCTGCTCCGCCAGGATTTCTGTAGGAGCCATCAGACAGCCCTGATACCCGTTTTCCACAGTCTTGGCCAAGGCCAGGAGAGCCAGGGCCGTTTTCCCAGATCCCACATCCCCCTGGACCAGCCGGTTCATGGGTTCCGGGCTCTGCATATCGTCATCGATTTCCTGCCAGGCTTTTTTCTGGCTGTCCGTCAGGGAAAAACCCAGGAGTCCCCGGACCTTCCGGACCAGTTCCCCGCACCGGGCCATCTTGATGCCCCGGCTGTCCCGCTTGATTTCCACCCGATGATGGAGCAGCCCGTACTGGAGGAAGAACAGTTCCTCAAAGATCAGCCGCTGCCGGGCTTTTTCCAAAAGTTCCGGACTTTTGGGAAAATGGATGTTTTCCAGGGCTTCCAGCCGGGGCAGGAAATGTCTGGCCTGGAGGATCTTCTCCGGCAGGCATTCCGGCAGTTCTTTCCGTGCCAAGGCCAAAGCCTGGCGCACCGCTCCCCGCACCTGGTTCTGGGTCAGACTGCCGGCAAGGGCGTAGGTGGGGAGGATGCCCGGTGCTTCCGTCTTTTCGTCTTTCACATGGGAGAGGCTGGCACTGGTGACGCTTTTGGCGGTACGGCCCAGGTTTACTTTGCCGACGACGAACACTTCATCCCCCGTATGATAGACCCGGGTCATATAGGTCTGGGCCCCGAACAGGACGATTTCTGCGAAGCCGGTGCCGTCCCCCACGGTAATGGTGGCATATTTCATATTCCGGGCACTCCGGCGGTTGTTCAGCCGCACGATGGTCCCCCGGAACAGCTGCATCTCCCCGGCCGTGGTCAGTTCGCTGATGGTCTTCACATGGGAATAGTCCAGGTAGCAGCCCTGCCGGGGAAAATGGTTCAGCAGGTCACCGATGGTCACAACGTTGATATTTTCAAATTCCAAGGCCTTCTTGGGCCCGATGCCTTTGAGTTTGGTTACTGGTTCCTGCCACCACATGGCTCTTTTCTCCTTTTCTCATGGTTTTCTACTTGCAATTATAATCCAATTTGTGTTAAAATAGCTACATTGAGTTTTAAAAATAACGCATTGCCTTATAACTTGAAGGAGGTGGGACCATGGCATGCATCTGTGAAATCTGCAACAAAGGTGAGCTGTCCGGCAACAACGTCAGCCATTCCAATAGACATGTAAAACGTTCTTGGAAACCTAACGTTCAAAAGGTTAAAGCGGTGGTAGACGGTGAAGTGAAGAGCATCAACGTGTGCACTCGCTGCTTACGTTCCGGCAAGGTAACCCGCGCCATCTAAGCTTATAGGTTACAGCATAAAAAAGCTGGCTGCTTCGGCAGTCAGCTTTTTTTGTCGTTCCTTATAGCTTTGCCCCGCAGAAGGGACAAAAGGCCACATTCTTGGGCAGAGCCGCGTGACACTGAGGGCAGATCCGCTGCTCCAGATAAGCCTGGGCCTTTTCTTCAAAAAGGGCTACGAATCGGTCTGTTTCCCGGTTCTGGGGTTTCAGGCTGTACACTTCCATCCGTTTTTTGTGGATGTCTACGATCACTTGACACCCCTGGTCCAGAGGCTGCACCGCAAAAACGATTTCCTTCCGTTTAGGCTTGCCGAACAGAAAGGATTTTTCTTCAGAAACCAAGGATCCATTCAGCAGCATCCCGGCATCATCCTGTTTCTCAATGTCCACTTCCATTTCCCGGCAGACCTGGAGACCCAGTTCCCAAGCAACTGCTGGAGTAAGCTGATAGACCTGTTCCACAAAGCTGCCGCCGCTGCCGTTCACTTTCATGTGCTGCCTCCCATCAATTCAGGGTGACGGTCAAGACGGTATCTTTTCCCGCCTGTACCGGCCCTTCTTGGGCTTTTTCCATTTTGCCCACTTTGTCCCCATTGGTGATCACCATGGGGGTACTCAAATCGCAGCCGCAGGCAGCCAATTTTTCCCGGTCGAAGGCAAGCAAAGGCTGTCCGGCTTTCACCCGATCTCCAGTTTTGACCAGGGCCCGGAACCCCACGCCCTGCTGATCTACCGTGTTGAGTCCTACATGGAGCAGGAGCTCCAGCCCGTGGTCTTCGGTCAGGGCAATGGCATGAGCCGTATCCGGCACATAGGAAACTTCTCCGTCACAAGGGGCCACCAGCTCTCCCTTTTCCGGTTGGACAGCCACCCCATCCCCCAGCATTTTTTGGGCAAAAGCTTTGTCCGCTACCTTCTCCAGGGGAATCAAGGTCCCGGTCAGCGGAGCCAGCAAGGTCACTTTCGTCTTTCTGAAAAACAATCCCATAGCAGTATCTCCTTGTTTCTGTGTGTACCATATTATTGTAGCATGAAAAAGGGGGGTGTTGCACGTGTAAAAATTACACACGTGCAACACCCCCTTCGTCATACGTCGGTCGTCATACGTCATACGCTTTTGGAAATCAATTTTTCCAAATTGATTTTGAAATTTTAAAACCCGCTATAACATTCAACTGATTTTCTTAAATTCGAAGCCAGCAGAGCTGGCTTCCATCGGCGTATGACGTATGACCTATGACCTATGACGGGCTGTTGCGCATGCAACAGCCTCTTTTTTTCTTATTTCAAGCAGGCTTTCCGGGACAGGTTCAGCCGTCCTTTGGAGTCGATTTCCACCAGCTTCACGACGATTTCGTCGCCTACGCTGACTACGTCTTCCACTTTTTCCACCCGTTCCTTGGCCAGCTGGGAAATGTGCACCAGCCCTTCCCGGCCGGGCATGAATTCTACAAAGGCTCCGAAGTTCATGATCCGGGTGACTTTGCCGGTATAGATCTTGCCCACTTCCGGTTCCGCAGTGATATCCTGGATGGTCTTGATGGCCGCATCGGCAGAAGCGCTGTCAGCCGCGGCGATATATACGGTTCCGTCATCGTTGATATCGATCTGGGCTCCTGTATCTTCCACGATCTTCTTGATCACTTTGCCCCCAGGCCCGATGATATCTTTGATCTTCTCCGGGTTCACCTTGATGGTGGTGATCTTGGGTGCATACTTCTTCAGCTGCTTCCGAGGTTCAGGGATGCATTCCAGCATCTTGCCCAGGATGAAGGCACGGCCTTTTTTGGCCTGGGCCAGCGCAGCCTGGAGGATGTCACGGGTCAGGCCGTCTACTTTGATATCCATCTGGATGGCGGTGATGCCCTTAGATGTACCGGCCACCTTGAAGTCCATGTCTCCATTGGCATCTTCCAGCCCCTGGATATCGGTCAGGATGGTGAAATTCTCGCCTTCCTTCACCAGGCCCATGGCTACCCCGGAAACAGGAGCCTTGATGGGCACCCCTGCATCCATCAGGGACAGGGTGCTGGCACAGGTACTGGCCATGGAGGAAGACCCGTTGGATTCCAGCACTTCGGAAACCAGGCGGATGGTATAGGGGAATTCTTCTTCAGAGGGGATCACCGGCAGGAGAGCCCGTTCTGCCAGGGCCCCATGGCCGATTTCCCGACGGCCCGGGCTGCGCAGAGGTTTGGTTTCTCCTACGCTGTAGGGAGGGAAATTGTAATGGTGGATATAGCGTTTCTGGATATCCCCAGCCAAGGTTTCCAGGGTCTGGGCATCCCGGAGAGGTGCCAGGGCCAGGCAGTTCAGCACCTGGGTCTGGCCGCGGGTGAACAGGCTGCAGCCGTGAGGACGGGCCAGGAGCCCTACTTCGCAGCTGATGGGACGGACTTCATCCAGGGCACGGCCATCAGGACGGATCTTATCCACCGTAATGATGTGCCGGAACACCCGTTTCACCAATTTGGCCACTACATGGGCAATATCGATTTCATTGTCCGGATAGAGTTCCGTAAAGTGGGCCAGGATTTCCTCCTTGGCTTCGCTGACCATCTTGTCCCGATGCAGTTTATCCGGGTCCATCAGAGCATCATGGATCTTGGGTTCGCCATAGGCTTCGATTTCCTGGGCCAGTTCTGCAGGAGGCGTATAGACTTCGAAATCCATCTTGGGTTTGCCCACTTCTGCCTGGATCTTTTCCTGGAATTCCACCAGTTTCTTGATTTCTCCGTGAGCGAACCAGATGGCGTCCAGCATCACTTCTTCAGAAACTTCCTTGGCACCAGCTTCCACCATCAGGATGGCGTCTTTGGTACCGGCTACGGCCAAGTTCAGTTCGCTGACTTTGGCCTGTTCCACCGTGGGTTCCACGATGAACTGCCCGTCGATGAGGCCCACCCGGACACCGGCGATGGGTCCTTCAAAAGGGATATCGGAAATAGACAGGGCACAGGATGCACCGATCATAGCCGGAATGTCCGGAGCATTGTCCGGATCCACAGATACTGCCGTGCAGACGATCTGCACATCATTGTGGTATCCGTCCGGGAACATAGGCCGGATAGGCCGGTCGATGAGCCGGGAAGTCAGGATAGCCGTTTCTGCCGGCCGCCCTTCTCTCCGCAGGAACCCACCGGGGATTTTGCCCACTGCGTACATCTTTTCTTCAAAATCCACCGTCAGTGGGAAGAAATCCACCCCTTCTCTGGGGGTATCGGTACCCGTCACAGCCACCACCACGGCCGTTTCGCCATAGCGGACCAGCACTGCGCCATTGGCCTGTTTGGCAATCTTACCTGTTTCAATGGTGAGGGTCCGGCCTCCAAAATCCGTACTAAAACTATGCATCCTCTGCATCCTCCTTCTTTTTCTCTCTTGACATTATGGGTAGATTATACTACACCGACGGGGAAAAAGCTATAAAAAATGGGCTGTTGCCTTCGCAACAGCCCATCCATACGTCATATGTCATAGGTCATACGCCGATGGAAGCCAGCTCTGCTGGCGTTAACTTAAAAAATCAGTTGAATTCTCCAACAGGTTTTCAAATTCAAAATCAATTTGTAAAAATTGATTTCCAAAAGCGTATGACGTATGACGACTGACGTATGACGAATTTATTTGTCCTCTTCCTTCTCCAAGGCATCCTTCAGGGTATGCCAGGCCAGGACGGCGCATTTGACCCGGGCGGGCATGTTGGAGATGTTCTTCAGGGCGATGGCATCGTCCAATTCTTCCAGCTTGGCGTCATCGGTCTCTTCCCGCTTGATCATGGCCAGGAACAGATCCACCAGCCGGAGGGCTTCCTTCACCGATTTTCCCCGGATCAGATCGATCATGATATCCGTGGAAGCCTGACTGATGGCACAGCCGTGGCCGGTATAAGCCGCATCCTTGATGATCCCGTTTTGGATATCTGCCTGGAGGGTGATGTCATCTCCGCAGCTGGGATTGTGGCCGTGTTCCTGGAGATTATGGGGATCCAACTCATGTTTGTTGGCCTGGTCCTGATTGTGTTCCAGGATAATATCAGAGTACAATTGGTTCATATCTTCCATCATCATTCACCTGTTTCCTTCAATCTTTGAAGCCCATGACTTTCCGGACTTCCGGCAGCTTGGACAGGAAATAATCCACTTCCTCCAGGGTATTGTAGATGTAGAAGCTGACCCGGTTGGAGGCTTCCACATGGAGATGGGCCCCCAGAGGCTGGGCACAGTGATGGCCGCTGCGGATGGCAATCCCATAGCTGTCCAGGATGGTAGCCGCATCGTGGGGATGGACCCCATCGATGGTAAAAGAGATCACCCCGGTCTTTTCAGAAGGATCCGTGGACCCCAGGATGTGGATATGAGGGAGCTTCAGCATCCCTTCCAGGCAATGTTTGGTGAGTTCATGTTCATGTTCTTCCACCTGGTCCATGCCGATGTCGTCCAGGTAATCCACCGCTGCATGGAGAGCCACTGCTCCTTCCACGTTCTGGGATCCGGCTTCGAACTTATACGGCAGCTCATTGAAGCTGGTGGTCTGTTCCTGGACGTATTCGATCATATCGCCTCCCAGGAGGAAGGGTTCCATATCTTCCAGCAGGGCTTTCTTCCCGTAGACCACCCCGGTGCCGGTGGACCCCAGCATCTTGTGGCCGGAGAACACATAGAAATCGCAGTCCAGATCCTGTACATCAGTTTTCATGTGGGGCGTGGACTGGGCGCCGTCCACGATGGCAATGGCTCCCACTTTGTGGGCCCGTGCCACCAGTTCCTTCACCGGCCGTTTCATGCCCAACACATTGCTCACCGCAGCAAAGGAAACAATCTTGGTCCGGTCGTCGATCTTGGCCAGATCCTCTTCCGTAAAGTGCCCCGTTTCATCCAGGTACATGTAGACCAATTCCGCGCCGGTCTTCTGGCAGGCTCTCTGCCAGGGCACCAAGTTGGAATGGTGTTCGGAAATGGGGATCACCACTTTGTCGCCCTTTTGCAGATGGGTTTCCCCATAGCTCCGGGCGATCAGGTTCAGGCCTTCCGTGGAATTCCGGACGAAGATTACTTCTTCAAAATGTTTAGCATTGATGAATTTCCGGACCGCTTCCCGGGCTTCATCATACAGCTCTCCAGCCTCGATGGACAGCACATGGGCGCCCCGGTGGGGGTTCCCATTGTGATGTTCCAGCAGGTCCACCATGGCGTGGATCACCTGATAAGGCTTCTGGGTAGTGGCTGCATTATCCAGATACACCAATTGATGTCCGTTATGGACTTTAGTCAAGATGGGGAAATCTCTGCGTACATTTATCATGGCAATTTCCTTTCTGGTGGCAGAACTGCATTTTCGTCCGAACAGCCTGCAGCGCCTTGTTTTCCAGATGTTCATCTCCCAGCTGGTCGATGACCGGGCGGATGTTGCTCTCTACGATGATCAGCTGGGCACCGGCTTCATTGAAGCCGCGGCTCATCAGATAGAACAGCATGTCCTGGTCGATCTGACCGGAACTGGAAGCATGGTTGCCCACCACATCATCTTCCTTGCACAGGAGCAGAGGAACAGAAATGGAATGGACCCCTTTGTTCAGCAGCAGGCACACATCGGATTCGTTGCCCACCGCCTTTTTCCCGCCCCGGAGGAAATCAATGGTCCCCCGGAAATATTTCTTGCTGGTCCCCATCAGGGCGCCAGTGGTCAGGATATCCGTATCGGTTTTGCATCCCTTGGTGGGAACCCAGTAGGAATAGTCAAACAGCTGGTCATCACTGCCCAGATACATGGAAGCGCTTTTGAACTGGGCCTCATCATGGTCCAGATCCGTCCGCACATATACCAGGTTCTGATGGCCGCCCACTTCGGCGCTGACGAATTTCACCTGGGCTTCTTTCCCTTCCCGGGTCAGCCGCTGGTCGATGTGCCGCACCTTTTCTCCATGGATCTGGACTTTGCTGATGGTCACCTGGGCCCCGTCCCCTGCATCCACGTACTGGAGCAGGTTCACCAACCCGTTTTCCGCATCACCGTCAAAGAGTTCATACACATGGAGCCGGCTGTCCTTGCCGGCCTGGAGCTTCAGCTGGCCCACCAGCCGGGGAGCCTCTTCCGTCACCGTGTAGGTGATCCACACAGAGGCGTCTTCCCCTTCGGGTACCGTCACCCTGCAGTTTACATTGCCGCCCTTTTGGGCCTGGGCCAGGGCTTCCCGGCTGGCTCCCTGGAAATCTCCCAGATCCGGCAGCCCATTCCCTTCGTAGGTTTCCACTTGGGCGGAACCTTCCTGGCGTACGGTCAGTTCCACCGGCTGCAGTTCTTGGGTTTCCAGAGGATCCAGTTCCAGATGGTTCACTTTCATCCACCGGAAGGTGGGACGCGGAAGTTCATTGAATTGTTCTTTGGTCATCATTCTCCGCCTCCCTTTTACATGGAACCTTTCAGTTCCAGATTGATCAGATTGTTCATTTCCACTGCATATTCCAAAGGCAGTGCCTTGGAAACAGGATCCACAAAGCCCCGTACCAGCATGGCCCGGGCTTCGTCCTCGCTGAGACCCCGGCTCATCAGATAGAAAATGGCTTCATCGGAGATCCGGCCGATCTTTGCTTCATGGCCCAGGTCCACATTGTCGTTCTTGATCACGATGGCCGGGATGGTATCGGACTGGGACTGTTCATCCAGCATCAGGGATTCGCAGCTGACGTTGGATTTGGACCCTTCCGCACATTCGTTGATCACCACGCTGCCCCGGTAGATGCACACCCCGCCATCCTTAGAAATGGATTTGGAATTGATGTTGCTGGTGGTGTGGGGAGCATTGTGGACCACCTTGGACCCAGTGTCCAGGTACTGGCCCTTGCCGGCAAAGGTCACCCCGGTGAATTCACAGTGGGCCCCTTCCCCATTGAGGATGCTCATGGGATACAGACAAGAGGTGTGGGACCCAAAGGACCCGGTGACCCAGTTGATGGTACCGTTCTTCCCTACGATGGCCCGCTTGGTGTTCATATTGTACATGTTCTTGGACCAGTTTTCGATGGTGGAATAGGTCAGGGTAGCGTCATCTCCGATGAACAGTTCCACAGCCCCGGCATGGAGGTTGGCCACGTTGTACTTGGGAGCGGAACAGCCTTCGATGAAATGGACCTTGGCTCCCTTTTCCACAATGATCATGGTGTGTTCGAACTGACCAGCTCCCGGTGCGTTCAGCCGGAAATAGCTCTGGAGGGGAATGGATACATCCACCCCTTCCGGCACATAGACGAAGGAGCCGCCGGACCAGACTGCTCCGTGGAGGGCAGCAAACTTATGGTCCGTAGGAGGGATCAGCTTCATGAAATGCTTCCGTACGATGTCTTCGTACTTTTTCACCGCCGTATCGAAGTCGGTGTAGATGACCCCCTGCTTCACCAATTCATCCTGGATGCTGTGGTACACCACTTCAGAATCGTATTGGGCACCTACTCCGGCCAGAGAAGTCTTTTCGGCTTCCGGGATCCCCAGACGGTCGAAGGTATCTTTGATGTCCTCGGGGAGATCATCCCAGCTGGCGCTCATCCGGGCATTGGGCCGCACGTAGGTGACGATATTGGCCATGTCCAGGCCGCTGATATCCGGGCCCCATACCGGATAGGGAATCTGGTAATAAAGGTCCAAGGATTTCAGCCGGGCGTCCAGCATCCATTTGGGTTCGTCTTTCTTGGCAGAGATTTCCCGGACTACATCCGGAGTCAGCCCTGCTTCCGTCTTGTATTCGTGATTGGAAGCCTTCTTGAAATCGTACATGTTGCTGAAATCAGTCAATGCGTCGATGGTCTTCCGTTCTTTCTGCAGTTTCTGTTCGTCAGCCGCGGTTTCCCGGGCCAGCGTTGCGTTCTTTTCTTCCGTCATTGTGCTCACCCGCCCGTTATTTCTTGTAAGCGTCGTAGCCGTTGGCTTCGATTTCCTGGATCAGGGAAGCATCTCCGGTCTTGACGATCCGGCCGTTGATCAGCACATGGACCACGTCCGGATGGAGCTTCTGGAGGATTTCACTGTGGTGGGTGATGATCAGCAGGGAATTGTCCTCGTTGTGGTATTTGTTCACCGCTTGGGAAACAATCCGCACTGCATCCACATCCAGGCCGGAATCGATTTCGTCCAGCAGGGTCAGTTTCGGTTCCAGCATGCACATCTGGAGGATTTCATTCTTTTTCCGTTCCCCGCCGGAAAAACCGTCATTCACATACCGGTCTGCATAGCTCCGATCCATGGACAGGGCATCCATTTCCTGATGGAGCTTTTTCCGGAAAGGCATGATCCGCTGCTTTTCCCCGGAAATGGTGCCCTTGGCATTGCGGATGAAGTTTTCCACCGTAATCCCCTGGACGGAGATAGGAGCCTGGAATGCCATGAAGATCCCGGCTTTGGCTCTTTCATTCACCGGTTCATGGGTGATTTCTTTGCCTTCGAAATAAATGTGGCCTTCGGTCACAACGTATTTGGGGTTCCCCATAATGGTGTTGAACAGGGTGGATTTACCGGCACCGTTGGAACCCATGATCACATGGGTCTCGCCTTTGTTAATGACCAGATCCAGTCCCTTCAGGATTTCCTTACCCTCTACGGCAACTTTCAATCCTTCCACGCGTAATAATTCACTCATACTAACCTCTCCTACCCACGGGCCCTTCAACGCCCGTGTACTGAAATAAAATCTTGTGCTGTATCTTACCGCTCCGGATCCCCTCCTGCGCAAAGGATCAGGGACCGTGGGGAAATAAGAAAATGGACCAGGATTTCCGGTTCTACTGTAATCAAAAAATATTCACCTGAAATCCTTTCCCTATTATAAATGATTTTCTCCAGTTCCACAATATATCATAGTGCAAACAGGGGAATTTTTTTTGGATTTTTGGGAAGGTTTTTGTTAATGGTGAAACAGAAAAAAGGAGGGTGTTGCATGCGCAATACCCCCTTAGTCGGAAGTCAGGAGTCGGAAGCCTCAGGACAGGATCCGCCTGGCTTGACGGATCCTTTTGATTATGTAAAACCAGAATCGAAATCAAACTGAGAAATCATTTCAACCCAAGGTTCTACATATTCAAAAATTTGCCTGCAAATTTAACCTTCGGCTCCAGACTTCAGACTTAAGCCGCTACGCGGCTCTACAGCGAGGGGGTGCTGCACGCAACGTGCAACACCCCCCTATTTGCTTATCCCAGAATCAAATACAAAATATACACATTGATCATGGCGGCTATGCCGGTGACCAGGGTTCCCATGGTCTGGGCCCGGTAACCGTCCTGGACTTCCATGTCCCCGAAGTTGGTGACCACCCAGAAATAAGAGTCATTGGCATGGGAGACCGTCATGGCCCCGGCCCCAATGGCGATGACCGTAATGGCGGCCAACATAGGGGTCCCCAGTCCCAGGGTCCCCATGAGAGGTGCCATGATCCCAGCCGTAGTGGTAATGGCCACCGTGGAAGATCCCTGGGCCGTCTTCAGGATGGCGGACAGCAGGAAGGGGAAGAAGATCCCCAGGCTGGCCAAGGTATTGGAATTTTCCTTGATGAACGCCACCATACTGGTGGAAGCGATGACCTTCCCCAATACGCCCCCAGCAGCCGTGATGAACAGGATGGGCCCTACCACTTTCAAGGTTTCATCGGTGATTTCATAGAAGGCTTTCATTTTGTCCGGTACGGTGCTCTGCATCAACACCAGGATCCCCAGGATCACCCCTACGCTGATGGCGATGATGGGGGTACCCAAAAAGGTGATGATGTCTGTTTTGGTCCCGGCCATAGCCATAGCACTGGACAGACCCATGAGGATGATGGGGACGATGATGGGTGCGAAGCTCATGAAAGCACTGGGCAGCTGGCCGTAACTCTTGATCAGTTCTTCATAAGTCTGCTGGGTTTCTTCCGGCGCAGCACTTTCTGCCCGTTCTTCCTTGGATTTCACTTTGGTCCCGATATAATTGGCATAGAAATAGGCAGCGATCATAGGCAGGATGGAAGAAGCGGCCCCCAAGCCGATGACCAGGATCAGATTGGGTTCCAGCCCCATCCCTTCATAAATGGTGTTGGCAGCAGCAATAGGCCCAGGTGTGGGGGGAATGAAACAGTGGGAAATATACAGCCCCATGGACATGGCCACAGCCGTGGCAACAGCAGAGCAGTGGGTACGGCGGACCAGCGCCTTCCGGATGGGGTTCAGGATGACGAACCCGCTGTCGCAGAACACGGGAATGGATACGATCCACCCCATGATCAATACGGCCAGGCTGGTGTTATTCTTCCCTACCAGACGGACCACACAGTCGGCCATTTTCAGGGCCGCCCCGGTCTTTTCCAACAGGGTCCCGATCAAAGCCCCCATGATGATCACGATCCCAATGCTGGTGAACGTCCCGGCGAACCCGGCACTGACCACATCGGCGATTCCCAGCACTTTCCCGTGCTTCACCAGAGGGATCCCGCCGATCAGGCCGAAGATCACAGAAACCCCCAGGATAGCCAGGAAAGGATGGATCCGGAATTTTGAAATGGCTACGATCATAATGATGATGGCAATCACAAACGCAAAAATCAAAGGTAAGCCAGTCATTTTCCACACATCCCTTCAAAAATACTTTCGATTGCGGCCTTTTGATTTGCAGCTAATAGTATACGCTATTTTTGAAAAAAGTGAACTATATTTTTTATATAGCTTCCATCAATTTTCCTCTGGACAGGTGTTCCTTTTTCTTCCGGAACAGGATATCATAAAGGAAAAACCATATCTTACCCTGAGGAGGCTGCCATGACCAAAGGAATCAATCAAAAACTGAAGATGCTGTACCTGGAAAAGATCTTCCAGCGGGAAACCGATGATGAACATGGGCTCACCCTGCAGGAAATCACGGAACGGCTGAACAAGGACGGGGTCAATGCGGACCGGAAGACCCTTTACAGCGATTTTGCAGAGCTGAAGAAATATGGTCTGGATATCATCAGTTCCAACGGCGGACGGAACTGCACCTACCACCTGGGAAATCGGGAGTTCGAGCTGGCCGAGCTGAAGCTCTTGGTGGATTCCGTCCAGGCAGCCCGCTTCATCCCGGATAAGAAATCCCACAGTCTCATCGGAAAGCTGGAAAAACTGGTCAGTCGGGAACAGGGCAAGAGCCTCCAGCGCCAAGTGCTCATCGCCGGCCGGGTAAAGACACTGAACCGCTCCGTCTATCTGACGGTGGACAAACTCCACCAAGCCATCAATGCAGGGGTGCAGGTCCGTTTCCACTATACCCGCTGGAACATCAACAAAGAACTGGTCCCCCGTAACAACGGGAACTGGTTCCAAGTCAGTCCCTGGCTGATGATCCTGTCCGATGAAAACTACTATCTGGCGGCCTACTATGAAAAAGCCGGGGAGATCCGCCATTACCGGGTGGACAAGATCAAGGATCTGCAGCTGCTGCAGGATCTGCCCCGAGAAGGAGAAGCAGCCTTCCGGAAACTGGACATCCCCCAGTATGCCAACATCCATTTCGGCATGTTCAATGGGGAACAGACGGAAGTAGAGCTGAAAGTCCAGAATGAAAAAGTAGGCATTTTCATCGATCGGTTCGGCAAAGATATCATGCTGATCCCCCAGGGGCCCGATACCGTATCCCTGACCGTAAAAGTGGATGTCAGCGACCAGTTCCTGGGCTGGATCATGGCCCTGGGAGAAGGCGTGGAAATCTGCAGCCCGGAATGGGTCCGAGAAAAAATGATCCAGGAAGCACGGCGGATTTTGCAGGTGTATAAATAGAAGGGGCTGTTGCATAGGCAACAGCCCGTCATACGTCATAGGTCATACGTCATACGCCGATGGAAGCCAGCTTTGCTGGTTTCGAATTTAAGAAAATCAGATG
>CAJMQS010000039.1 GCA_905215645.1 uncultured bacterium | reverse complement strand
TATGTATACGGGACGGACACCTGGGATACCCTGGTGGAAAAGACCGTGGAAAGCTACCTGAAAAGCGGCACGGTCCCGGCCTATCATTACCAGGGCATCAACTATGTAAAAGACAGCAACGGCAATTATGTGAAGAATGCAGATGGAACCTATGAATATACTACGGAAGCCCAGGAATATGCAGCCGGACAGCCCCATTACACCTTTTCTGAAGCCGATACCCAGAATGTCCGCTGGCTGGGGGATGGGAGTTCTACCAGCGTCAGCGTGGATAAGGGGAAGGGCTATGCTTCCGTCGTCATCACCAAAGGCAGCATGACCTTGGAACAATGGCTGAACTACCAGCTCACCTACAACACGGCCAACTTTGCCAATCGGTATATCAGCCAGGACAGTGGGGTCAAAATCGTGACCGAAACGGTGGGCAATAAGACCAATACTTATGTGCGCAATGCCGATGGTTCGAATGTGACCGCAGCCCAGTTCAAGACCTACCTGTCCACGGCACTGGCCAATCTCCAGAGCGATACGGCCAGCACCGATACCACCAAGATGCTCAATGGAGAGACGGTCTACAACAACCTGAAGGATGACATCAGCCATCTCTTGGCCACCAACTGGTTCGCATCTAAAGAACTGGCCCAGGGAGATACCAAAGGGGGTTCCGCTGTAGGGGATTCCTACCTGGCCACCATCACCACCATCCTGGAAAACTCCCTGACCACGCCCAACGGACAGCAGATCCTCTGGGCCGGCGGCCGGGGATCCGGCGTACTGAACAAAACCGGTTCCACTAACAACGACAAGGCCTACCCCTATTCCTATTACGGCATGCCCGATGATCCTACCTATCAGGACGGGATGTACTGGGTCACCGGTCCCGAAGGGGAAGCCAACAATGGAAAGGGGACCCAGTTCTACAGCAATGCCAATTCCAACTGGAAGACAGGAAATTATGGGGAAACCGTTTATGGGTATGTGAACTGGGATACCTATAAAGACGGGAACAAGACCCGTTCCCAGCCGGACAACAGTGCACCTTTCCTGACCGTAGGATATGGCACCACCGGCAAATGGGACGATGCGGCCATGGGCGGGGATACCACCGTGGGCTTCATCAAGGAAACCAACCTGGCCAATTCTAGCCTGAACATCAAAGCCGGCACTGGCACTGTCAACCTGGAAGGGGATATCGGGAAGGGCAAGGCCCTGGATACGGTGAACATCGAAAGCACCGGGGCTGTGACCATCGGGAATGAAAAGAATACCGCCACCAACTACAAATACGGCACCATCTATGCGGACCATGGGGTCTACCTTTCCGGGGGAACCGTATCGGTAGGCGGGGAAATCCATTCCGGTACCACGGATACAACGGCTTCTGCCAGCGACATCGCCACCCGTACCGATGGGTATCAAAACACCGCCTTCCAGCTGGACAGTGTGACCATCCAAGCAGCCGGTGATCTGACAGTCCACGGGGTGGAATCTAACGGGTATACCGACAGCAATGATACGTTGAATGGCGGGAAGATCAGCCTCACTTCCACCGGAGATACGGGCCGGATCACTTTGGGCGCCGGGGTGGACTACAATGGGAAAACCACCGCTGGGACCCTGGCTGCGGCCAGCAGCGCAGAAGGAGCCGTGGCGGTGGATGCCCAGGGCAGCCAAGGGTCCTTGGTGAACAGCACCACCGGCACATCTGCCATCACCACCGGTACCGGCGGTACTTGGCAGGTCTATGTGAATTCCCCCAGCGACTATGGTACCAGCCTGGGCAGCAATCTGATCAGCGGTACCAATGCCCAGTGGACGGCCAAATCCGATGCCAACAGCACAGTACTCGGCAACAGTTCCGGCAATACCCTTACGGACTATGCGGATACCAGCAGCAACAAGTTCATCTTCCAGGTGACTCCGGTAATCACCATTTCCGGGGGCAGCCAGCAAAAAACCTACGGGGATACCCTTACCGATGACCAGCTGCGGGATTTGCTGAGCACCTCGGCCACCTATAAGGATTCCAACGGCAGCGATATCGATGTGACCCAGTTCAGCAATTTCAAGGAAGCCGACTATCTGACCTACGTGACCAGTTCTGATGGGACAAAAACCGGAACGGATGCTGTGGCTGTTTCCAGTGATGGGGCAGCGGCAGGGGCCACCCGGACCCAGGGGGATGAAGACAAGACGGCTTCTGATGGGAAAAAGGCATTCTATATATTCCATGTGGATGAAAATGGGGCCAAGGCGCTGAACGGGTATGACCTGAAAACGGTCAATGGGGATATCGAAATTCTCCGGAAGACCCTGACCATCAGCACCGATGGCACCCAGACCTACGGCAATACTGCAGTGACCAATGGGACGCCTTCCTACGACAAAACCCAGCTGGTGAACGGAGATACGCTGGGCGATATCCAATATACCATTGCCACCGACGGCAGCTATGCGGACAGCAAGGGCAGCAACGATACAGCCCACACAGGCAGGTATGATAAGCAATACTTGACTTCCAGTGCAGAGATAAAGGCCAGCGACGGCAGCGATGCTTCTGCCAACTATGAGGTCACCGGCAGCGGCACCATTACTGTTACTCCGGCTGATCTCTACCTGACGGTGGGGGATGTGTCCACTACCTATGGGACAGCCTTCGACACGGACAAGTATACCTACACCATTGATACGGCAAAAGGCGGACTGGTGAACGGGGATACCCAGGATGCTGTTCTGGGAGAAAAGTTCCTGAATTACACCAACACAGGGGATGCCACCGATCCGGTCAAGATTGCCAATGGGGCCCTGACCCAGAACGCCGGGACCTATGCACTCCAGGGGGCTGCCAGCAAAGATCTCTCTGACTATACCGTCCATATCACCGACGGGAAATCCACGGTAAATAAGGCCAAACTGACCCTGACTGTAGGGGACGTGAGCACGGTCTACGGTACGGGCTTCGATAAGACGAAGTACACTTACACCATTTCCGGCAACGCCAACGGGGATACGGATGAAACCCTGAAGAACAACCAGATCAGCGTCACTTACACCAATACCGGGGAAAAGACCGATGCCAATAATGACAAGGTAAAGACCCAGGATGTGGGAGACTGGAAGCTGATCGGAAATTTCACGGTTGCCGGCGATACGGCCAACAATTATGATGTTACCTACGTGGACGGGACATCCACTGTTACCCCGGCGGAAATCCATCTGAAGCTCAACGACGTATCCACTACCTACGGTACAGCTTTCGATACCAGCAAGTACGGCTACGACGCCAGTAAGCTGGTGATGGCCAACGGGGACAGCACGGATGTAGTGACGAAAGCCATTGCTAGCGGGGATATCACCTATACCAACACCGGGGACGCCACGGATCCGGACAATGAGGATGTGAAGACCCAAAACGCAGGAACAGGATACAAACTGACTGGGACCACGGAGAAGACCCTGCAGAACTATAAGGTATTCATTGATGGGGCTGATTCCACCGTGGATAAGGCGGACTTGACCCTGACCCTGAAAGACGTCTCCACTACCTATGGGCAGGGCTTCGACAGCAGCACCTATGGGTACAAAAAGGATGCGGCAGATCTGCAGGGCCTGACCAACGGAGATGCCGCAGCGGCCATCACTGATGTCCTCCAGGACAGCGATTTCACTTATGTGAACGGTGGGGCGAAATCCGATCCCAATAACGAAAACGTCAAGACCCAGAACGCAGGCAGTTACCAGATTACCGGCAGCACTGCCAAGACCCTGGACAACTACAACATCAAAGTGGTGAACCCGGGGACTTCTACGGTCAAGAAGGCCAAACTGACCCTGACCGTAGGGGACGTGAGCACGGTCTACGGAAATGACTTCGACAAGACTCAGTACACCTATACCATCTCTGGGAACGCCAACGGGGATACGGATGAAACCCTGAAGAACAACCAGATCAGTGTCACTTACACCAACACAGGGGAAAAGAACGATGCCAATAACGACAAGGTAAAGACCCAGGATGTGGGAGACTGGAAGCTGATCGGGGACTTCACGGTTGCTGGCGATACGGCCAACAATTATGAAGTTTCTTACGTGGACGGGACATCCACTGTTACCCCGGCGGAGATCCATCTGAAGCTCAACGACGTATCCACTACCTACGGTACAGCTTTCGATACCAGCAAGTACGGCTACGACGCCAGTAAGCTGGTGATGGCCAACGGGGACAGCACGGATGTAGTGACGAAAGCCATTGCTAGCGGGGATATCACCTATACCAACACCGGGGACGCCACGGATCCGGATAAGATCGCCAAGGGCGCCAAGACCCAGGATGCAGGCACCGGGTATCAACTGACCGGGACTACAGAGAAGACCCTGCAGAACTACACCGTAAAGATTGACGGAGCCGATGCTTCCATCGACAAGGCCACCCTGAAACTGAAGGTGGGGGACTACACCGAAGCTTACGGGGCCGCAGACAAAGTGGGAGCGGACCTGAAGCAAACGGAAGTCACCGGGGAACAGAACGGGGATGACTTGGCGGATCTGGTTTCTGAAATCGGCATCCACAACACCTCTAAGGCCCTGCTGAGCGACACCCGGACCAATGATGTGAAGTATAAGGCGGACGGCAGCCTGGACAGCTACCGGATCGATACCCAGCTGGACAAAGATACGCTGAAGAATTACAATCTGGAACTGTCCGAAGGGACTATGACCCTGACCCCGGTGGCCATCACCGTGGATAACGAGATGATCCAGACCTACGGTTCGGCGGACCGGTCCTTCAAGGAAATCGCTACGCCGCCTCTGGTGAATGGGGATACCATTTCCACCGCTGGGCTCACCATGACCCCCAAAGCCGGCGGGGCCTATGAAACCAACCGGGCCGGCCGGACTACGGCGGATGCCGGGATCTACAAAAATGACCTGGAATCTGACGGAGGCGGAATCGTCCATGAAAATGGCAGCGATGCCCGGAAGAACTACCTTGTCACCATCAAAGGGGACATCATCGTCAACAAGGCGGACCTGACCGTTGACACCAAGGACGTGACCACGCCTTTTGGCACCGTGAAGTTCACCACGTCCGGAGTGACGGGACTCACCAACGGGGACGAGAAGAACGTGTCCGACCTGAAGTTCAACTACGGGTCCTACGGGAACGCGTACCTGGACAACAATTCCTACACCAATGCTCCGGGACGGTATGAGTTCACTACGGAAACCACCAACCAGTATCTGGACTTCCTGAAGAACTACAACATCCTGGGCGGGGATGCCAAAGTGACTATCACTCCGGTGGAAAGACCGGTGAAGCCGGATATCACGCCGGACAGACCCAATCCGGTGCCCGAAGGGAAAGGAGAAGTGGAAGAACCTTCCATGGACGATTTCCGGGGCGAAGAGGAACATCGGGACGGCGGACGGACCTGGTACCGGGAAAAGAAATCCATCCCCTTCTTCAAAGTGCTGGACGGCAAAGTGACCAACTATGGCACCTTCGACGTGGAAAGCCTGCCGGAGAAGGTGCAGATCACTCCCAGCGGCATGCGGCTGCCGGAACCGGATCAGCCCAATACCCAGCACCGGGAATACACCACCCCTCTGACTCTGCCTAGTGGGGAAGGGAGCTACCGGCTGGTGTACAACGGAGTCTCCTTCAACATCCATCCTGTGGATGCAGCAGCCCTCCAGTTGCTGGAAGCCGGAGACCCGAAGAAGAACAAGGAACTGTCCGAAGCGGCTCTCCACACCGGGTTCCAAAAAATGGGCCTGGGGCTGGAAGACCTGAAGGCGGTGTATGTGAGATTCAATTGATGAGCACAAAAAAGGACTGCTGCGGCAGCCCTTTTTTGTGCCTGTCAGCGGTCAATGCATCAAAAGATATCAGATACGGCCCTGACGGGCCTTGAGATGTCAGACGTCAGCTTTTGTTCGGTTAAGCAGCAGGTCCGATCTGCTTTATCGCGAACAATCTGACATCTGCCGTCTGAAAGGCCTGAAAGGGCCGGTCTGACGTCTTTCACTTACCCACTTTTTCTCCCCCTCACAATATGATATAATAATACGATATCTGTACAAAGGAGCGTTACATATGGAATCTTGGCTGCAAGTTAGCATAAAAGTCACCCATGAGGCTGTGGAGGCTGTGGCGGATCTGCTCCGGGAGGTGGGGGCTCGGAACGGGGTGGAGATCGAAGACCCTCTGCTGCTGAACCAGCTGCGGGAAAGTGCCACTTGGGAACTGTGCGACATCCCCCATCAGGAAAATACGGAAGTGGTCACCGTTTCTGCCTACTACCCGGAAAACGACCAGCTCCAGCAAAAGCTGGACGCCATTGAACAGGGACTCCAGGTGATCGAAGGCCGGATCGGGAAGTTCCGGTTCGGGCCCACTCTGTTCCGGCAGATCAGCGAAAAGGACTGGGCCAACACCTGGAAGCAGTACTTCCACACCACCAAAGTGGGGAAGAAGATCGTGATCAAACCGTCCTGGGAAACCTACGAACCCCAGGGGGACGAGAAGGTCATCGCCCTGGACCCGGGGATGGCCTTTGGCACAGGTACCCACGCCACCACTAGCATGTGCATCCAACGGCTGGAAGAGCTGGTGACTCCGGACTGTGAAGTGTTCGACGTGGGCACCGGCAGCGGCATCTTGGCCATGGCGGCGGCTCTCTTGGGAGCTAAGACCATCCATGCGGTGGACATCGACGAAAAGGCCGTGGAAGTGGCCCAAGAGAACATCGCCCAGAACGGGCTCAGCAGCAGGATCACCGTGAACCAGGGGAATCTGCTGGACGGCACCCCGGGTCAGGCGGATCTGATCATTGCCAACATCATTGCGGACATCATCATCCTGGTGCTCCCGGAAGTGGCGGTGAAGCTGCGGCAGAACGGCCGGTTCCTGGCCAGCGGCATCATCGAGGAACGGCTGCCGGACGTGGAAAAAGCGGCCAGAGAAAACGGCTTCACCTTCTTGGATGTGAAACGGAAGGCGGGTTGGTGTGCCGTGACCATGGGAAAGGAAGACTGACGTGTACCGGTTCTTTGTGCCCCGGGATTTCGGGGAAACCATGTCCATCGACGGCCAGGACGCCCACCACATCACCCATGTGCTGCGGATGAAACTGGGGGAACAGCTCCAGATTGTAAGCCTGGACCAGGTGGCAGCGGTGATGAAGATCACCGGCTTCGGAGAAAACCGGGTGGACTTGGCTCTGGTGGAAACCTTGGAAAAAAGCCATGAGCCATCTGTCAAAGTGACCCTGATCCAGGGGCTGCCCAAACAGGACAAATTGGAATGGGTGATCCAGAAGGCCATCGAGCTGGGGGTCACGGAGATCCGCCCGGCCATCATGGACCATTCGGTGGTGAAGGTGGACCCGGCCAAAGCGGCCAAAAAGCAGGAACGGCGGCAGAAGATCGCCGAGGCAGCGGCCAAGCAGAGCAAGCGGGACATCATTCCCCAGGTGGCCCTGCCGGCCAAGTTCCGGGATATTGTGACCCAGTGCCCGGCGGAACTGAAAATCGTGGCCTATGAAGTAGAAGACACCCGGGGCATCCGGGAGGTACTGGCGGCCCATAAGGAAGCCGCATCCATCGCCTTCCTGATCGGTCCGGAAGGGGGCATCTCCAAGGCCGAATTCACCCTGACCCAGGAACTGGGGTGGCATTCGGTGAGCCTGGGGCCCCGGATCATGCGGACGGAAACGGCGGCCCTGGCCACCCTTACGGCCATTATGTACGAAACAGGGAATTTGGGAGGATAAGAAAGACACAGCATGAAGAAAATCGCTTTTTATACACTGGGATGCAAGGTGAACCAGTCGGACACCGCTTCTATGGAGAAACTGTTCCGGGATGCGGGCTATGAGATCGTGGATTTTGAGGAGCCGGCGGACATCTGCCTCATCAACACCTGTGTGGTGACCAACATGGGCCAGAGCAAGAGCCGGAAGATCATCCACCGGACGGCCCGGAGGGACCCCAAGCCTCTCATCGTGGTCACCGGCTGCTATCCCCAGACTTCTCCTGACGAAGTGGTCCACATCGATGGGGTGGACCTGATCATCGGGAACCAGGACCGGAGTAAAGTGGTGGAACTGGTCCAGGAACGGCTGGGAGAAAGCCCGGAAGAAGCCCCCATCAACGCGGTCCACGACCTGCCGGTGGGACGGGAATTCGAAGAACTGGATGCGGCGGTGGATGCTAGCCGGAACCGAGCCTTCCTGAAGATCCAGGAAGGGTGCGACCAGTACTGCGCCTACTGCATCATCCCCTACGCCCGGGGCCATCTCCGCTCCCGGTCCCTGGAAAACATCCGGGAAGAAGTGACCAAGCTCACGGCGGAACAGTACAAGGAAATCGTCCTGATCGGCATCCATTTGGGCTGCTACGGGAAGGAAATCCCCGGGGGACCCCATCTGTCCGATGCGGTGAAGGCGGCTCTTTCTGCAGAACCGAAGGTGCCCCGGCTGCGGCTGGGAAGCTTGGAAAGTGTGGAAGTGGAAGACGCCCTGCTGGAACTGATGGCCCAGGAGCCCCGGCTGTGCGCCCATCTCCATCTGCCCCTCCAGGCCGGCTGCGACAGCACCCTGAAACGGATGCACCGGCCCTATGACACGGCCAAATTCGCCCAGCTGCTGGAGAAGATCCGGAACCTGGTGCCGAATGTGGCCATCACCACCGACGTGATCGTAGGCTTCCCCGGCGAGACGGAAGAGGACTTCCAGGCTTCCCTGGACTTTATCCGCCAGTGCCGGTTCAGCAAGATCCATATTTTCCCCTATTCCCAGCGGAAGGGGACTCCGGCGGCGGTGATGCCGGACCAGATCCCCAACCAGGAAAAACAGGACCGGGTCCATCGGCTGGAAGAAGTGGATAAGGAAGGGAACCTGGCTTACCGGCAGGAACAGATCGGCCGGGAAAGCACCGTGCTCTGGGAGCGCCGGAATAGGAAGAATGGCCTGTGGGAAGGCCTCACCCCCGGGTATGTACGGGTGTATGCGGACAGTCCGGAAAACATGAAGGGAAAAATTTCTCCCGTTCGCTTAGAAAAGCTCTTTGAGGACGGGCTGAAGGGTGATATAATATAAGATATTCCATGAACAGGGGGTGAGACTGTGACTGACTGTGTATTCTGCAAAATCGTTTCCGGGGAGATCCCCAGCAAACGGGTTTACGAAGATGACCAGGTGATCGTGATCAACGATCTGAATCCCGGGGCGCCGGTCCATGTGCTGGTGATTCCCAAGGAACATACGGAGAATATCCTCACCGCATCCCCTGAGATCCTGGTCCATGTGAAGAAGGTACTGCCGGAAATTGTGAAGAAACTGGGCATTGCCGAAAAAGGCTTCCGGATTGTGGTGAATACCGGCGTGGAAGGGGGACAGACCGTGCCCCATCTGCATATCCACATCCTGGGCGGAAAAGAACTGGGCTGGCCTCCCTGCTGAAGATTGCGGATTTTCTGTTGACAGAGACCATAAATCTAAGGTATAATGACTAGGTGTTAATGTTAAATTACACTTCCCGAAAGAGATCGTGGAGGGAGGGATATAGATGACTGAGATCAGAGTTGGCAAAACCGAATCTTTGGATAGCGCTCTGCGCCGTTTCAAACGGGCTACGCAGAAAGCTGGCGTTCTGTCCGAAGTGAGAAAACGCGAACATTATGAAAAACCCAGCGTAAGACGGAAAAAGAAGTCTGAAGCTGCTAGAAAACGCAAATCCAGATAATCTTCAGGGACTTGATTTGGGGGCGTAGAAGATGTCTTTACGAGAGATTCTGCAAACCGACATGAAACAAGCCATGAAAGACCGGGAAAACGGCAAGCTTCGGCTGGCCGTTTTGCGTATGGTCTGGGCTGCCATTCGGAATAAGGAAATTGACGAAAAGACAGAGCTGAATGATGATGCCGTCCTGGCGGTCATCATGAAGGAAGTCAAACAAAGAGAAGATACCATCAAAGAAGTCAAGGATGCCAATCGGCCGGATGTGGTGGAGAAGAATCAGCAGGAAATCGATGTGCTGAAAAAGTATCTGCCCCAGCAGCTGAGCGATGACGAACTGAAAGCCATCGTGGAAGAGGCGATTGCCAAGACCGGTGCCAAATCCATGAAGGATATGGGCAAGGTCATGGGGACTGTGATGGCCAGAGCCAAAGGCCAAGCAAGCGGCCAGCGGGTCAATGCCATGGTGAAATCTCTGTTGGGCTGAAAAATAAAGGGGCTGTTGCATGCGCAGCAGCCCCGTCATACGTCATAAGTCATACGTCATAGGCTGATGGAAGCCAGTTCTGCTGGCTCCGAATGTAAGAAAACCAGTTGAATCTCATAACAGGTTTTAAAATTTCAAAATCAATTTGACAGAATTGATTTCTAAAAGCGTATGACATATGACCTATGACGAAGGGGGGTTGTTGCACGTGTGTGGTTTTCACACGTGCAACAACCCCCCTTTTTTCATTCTTTCGCCGGGAACAATTTGGTCAAGCCCCAGGTCAGGCCGGCGAAAAGGGCCATGACCACGAACACCAGGGGATAAGCGATGATGAGCAGTTCCAAAGATGCGGTAACGGAATCCATCTTTTTGCCTCCTTTACATGAGCACGGGAATCAGGGCCATGACCAGGCCACCGGCAACCACGCTGGCTACCTGACCGGCCACATTCACGCCGATGGCTTGCTGGATGATGAAATTGGTGGGATCTTCCTTCAAGGCCATTTTGGAGATGACCCGTCCGGAGATGGGGAAGGCGGAAATGCCGCAGGCCCCGATCATGGGATTGATCTTTTTCTTCAGGAACAAGTTGGCCAGTTTGGCGAATAAGAGGCCTCCCACCGTATCGAATACGAATGCCACCGCACCCAGGGCCAGGATCTTCAGGACCTGGAGGGTCAGGATGTTTTCCGCGGTCATGGTGGCTCCTACGGTGATCCCCAGGAGCAGGGTCACCAGGTTCGTCAGTTCATTCTGGGCACAGTTGGACAGGCTGTCACAGCAGCCGGACACTTTCAGCAGGTTCCCGAACATCAGGGCTCCGATCAGGGGTACGGAGATGGGGGCGATGATCCCGGCAATCAGGGTGACCATAAGCGGGAACAGGAAGAGGGCCGTCTGGGAGACGGGTTTTTCTTCCTGATAGGGCATCCGGATCAGCCGTTCTTCCTTGGTGGTCAGCAGCTTCACTACGGGAGGCTGGATGATGGGTACCAGGGACATGTAGCAGAAGGCGGTGACCGTCAGGGGCGCCAGCATCTCGGTAGCGAATTTCTGGGCCACGAAGATGGTGGTGGGGCCGTCGGCAGCTCCGATGATGCCGATGGAAGCGGCTTCGTTGAAGGGGAAACCTGCCAGGGATGCACAGAGGGTGGCGGCGAAGATCCCCAGATGGGCAGCTGCAGCGAACAGCATCATGTAGGGGGCCCGGAGCAGGGGGGTGAAGTCACACATGGCGCCGATCCCAATGAAGATCAGCACCGGGAACAGCTCATTGGCGATCCCCATCTGATACAGGACGGTCAGGAAGCCAGGTTCTCCGCCGCTGGTGGGCATCACGGCGAAATGACCGGGGATATTGGCCAGGATGCAGCCCACCCCCATGGGGAACAGCAGGACCGGTTCGTATCCCTTGCGGACCCCCAGCCAGATCAGCAGGGCGCCGATGGCCAGCATGACCCAGACGGTCCAGTCGCCCATGCCGATGACACCGGCGAACAATTCTTGAAAGACTCTGCTTGCGTTTGACATACAATCACCTCATCGTAGAATGTGCCAGGTAGAACAGTAAAAAGAGGACCGGACATTTTACAATGCCAGGTCCTCATGATCCTTCCTACCCCTGTGCCATCCGCAGGAAGGGATTATCCAATTGGTATGGGTATTATAGCGTATTTCGGGAGGAAGTGCAAGGGATAAAGTGAAGAGTGAAGAGAACCACTTAATCACTAATCCCAGGGCTGCAATGTGGTATAATAGGAATCGAATCTAGGAGGCTTTGCCTCTTTATACACAGGGGAGTGACAGGTATGGATTTCAAGGAAGTCATGGAAAATGCCAGAAAGTGTCTGGGAAAATGCAAGGGATGCCCGGTGTGCAACGGGGCCGCCTGCCGGAATACCATCCCGGGGCCCGGCGCTAAAGGAGTGGGGGATACAGCCATCCGGAACTATGCCAAATGGCAGGAAGTCCGGGTCGTCATGGATACCCTCTGTGAGAAACGGCCGGTGGATACCTCTATCGAACTGTTCGGCCGCTCCTTCAAATATCCGATCTTTGCCGGCCCGGTGGGGGCTGTGGCCATGCATTACAGCGACAAATACAATGATGTGACCTACAATGCGGAACTGGTGCCCGGCTGTGCGGAAGCCGGCATTGCCGCTTTCACCGGCGACGGCATGGATCCCATGGTGATGCAGGGAGCCACGGACGCCATCAAAGCCTGCGGAGGCGTGGGGGTGCCTACGGTGAAGCCTTGGAATGCCCAGATGATCGCCGAAAAAATGGAACTGGTGAAAAAATCCGGAGCCTTTGCAGTGGCCATGGACGTAGATGCAGCCGGGCTGCCCTTCCTGAAGAACTTCGTGCCTCCTGCGGGGAGCAAATCCGTGGAGGAAATGAAGGCCATCATCAAAGATGCTGGGCTGCCCTTCATCATCAAAGGGATCATGAGCGTCAAAGGGGCCCTGAAGGCCCGGGAAGCCGGCGCGGCAGCCATCGTGGTGTCTAACCACGGGGGCCGGGTACTGGACCAGAGCCCGGCAACGGCGGAAGTGCTGGAAGAAATCGCCCAGGCGGTGGGCGGCACCCTGAAGATCTTCGTGGATGGGGGCATCCGCAGCGGGGTAGATGTGTTCAAAGCCCTGGCCCTGGGGGCCGATGCGGTGCTCATCGCCCGTCCTTTCGTCAATGCGGTCTATGGGGGCGGCAAAGAAGGCGCTGGGCTCCTGGCAGCCAAATTGGGGGCTGAGCTTGCAGACACCATGGAAATGTGCGGAGCCGCTTCTCTCCAAGAAATCACCAGGGAAATGGTCCGGAAATAAGGTGGAGGGGTCTTGAACCAAATCAGACATTTTTCTCCCTCCCAGCTGATTGCCCTGACTTTTGCCGGGCTGATCCTGGCCGGAGCGCTGCTGCTGATGCTGCCCTTTTCCAGTGCAGAGGGGTCTTCCCTGTCCTTTGTGGACGCCCTTTTCACCGCCACTTCCGCCTCCTGCGTCACCGGGCTCATTGTGGTGGATACGGGAACGTATTTTTCTACCTTTGGCCAATTGGTGATCATTGCCCTGATCCAGCTGGGAGGCCTGGGGCTGGTACTCTTCGCCACCCTTTTCTCGGTGCTCCTGCGGAAAAAGATCGATCTCCAGTCCCGGCTCAACATCCAAGCCTCCCTGAACCAAGATGAACTGGATGGGGTGGTGCGGATGAGCCTGCGGATCGCCAAATACACGGCGGTGATCGAGGGCTTCTTCGGTACGGTATTGGCCATTCGGTTCTGGCCCCAGTACGGGCTTCGAGGCATTTACTATGGGTACTGGCACGCGGTGTCCGCTTTTTGCAACGCCGGTTTCGATCTGTTCGGCCATTACCAGAGCCTGACGGCTTATGTGGGGGATCCAGTGGTGAACCTTTCCATCTGCCTCCTGATCATCCTGGGAGGCCTGGGGTTCGCCGTCATGCGGGATGTAGTGAAGAATCGGAGTTTCCGGAAATTGAAGCTCCACAGCAAGATGGTCCTGACCAGTACGGTCCTTTTGATCGTGGGCGGCATGGTGGGTTTTGCTCTGCTGGAAAGAGACAATCCGGGAACCTTGGCCGGGCTTTCTTGGAACGATGCCTTCTGGGCCAGCTTCATGCAGTCGGTGAGCCCCCGGACGGCAGGCTTCAACACGGTGGACCTGAACAGCCTCCGGGTCCCCACTATGATCTTCACCATCCTGCTCATGTTCATCGGGGCGTCACCGGCATCCACCGGGGGCGGCATCAAGACCACCACCTTTGCCCTGCTGCTCCTGAACATCTGGCAGGTAGTCCGGGGCCGGGGGGAATGTGAGATCTTCGGGCGGCGGATCACCAGTGAGACCATGTTCCAGGCCTTTGCCATCACCAGCATGTCCCTTTTGTGGGTGGTATTCGCCATCCTGGCCCTTACCTGCCTGGAAGATACTACCTTCCTGGCGGCTGCTTTTGAAGTGGTCTCGGCCTATGCAACGGTGGGGCTTTCCACCGGGCTCAGCCAGCATATCTGTACCGCCAGCAAGATCATCTTGATCCTGTCCATGTATGCCGGGCGAGTGGGGTTCATGACCTTTGCCCTGGCCTTGGCGGCCAACAAGCCTTCGGGACACATCCATTATCCCAAGGAAAATATCATCATCGGTTAGGAGTCATCATGAAAGACAAACGGCAATTTATCGTCTGGGGGTTGGGCCGCTTCGGCAGCAGTGTGGCGGAGACCCTGACGGCCCTGGGCCATGAGGTCCTGGGCATCGACAACAATGAAGATGCAGTGGAAAATATGGCGGACAAATTGACCCATGCAGTGGTCTGCGATGTGATCGACGAAAAGACCGTGAACAGCTTGGGCATCCGGAATTTCGATGTAGGGATCGTGGCCATTGGGACCTTGGAACCCAGTCTCCTGGCCACCATGCTGCTGCGGGAAGCGGGACTGAAGACCATTGTGGCCAAGGCTTCCAATGCCCTCCATGGGAAAATGCTGGAAAAATTGGGGGCCACCAAGATCATCTATCCGGAACGGGACATGGGCCGCCGGGTGGGCCACAACTTGGCCTATACCAACATCTTGGATTTCGTGGAACTCTCTGACAACATCTGCCTTATGGAAGTGAACCTGACCCGGAAGGTGGTAGGGAAAAGCCTGGCAGAACTGGATGTGCGGAAGAAATACCAGGTGAATGTGGTGGCCATCAAGCATGCGGACGGTACCACGGAAATGACCTTGGAACCCACCAAGCCCCTCCTGGAAGGGGATCTGCTGGTGGTCATCGGCAGCCGGAAAAGCGTGGAAGCCCTGGAGGACGGCATATGATCAGTACCCTGACATCGTTGAAGAATGATCTGGTGAAGCGGGCAGCTTCCCTGAAAATGAAAAAGTACCGCCAGAAGGAGGGCCTATTCCTGCTGGAAGGGAAGCGGGCTGTGGAAGAAGCCCTTGCTTCCCACTGGACCCTCCGGGCCCTCTTCTTTACCCGGCTGCCGGAAGGCTGGGAACGCCGGGCGGAGGAAAGCACTCTGTCCTGGTATGAAGTGCCCCTGCCGGTGCTCCAGAAGATCACGGCTACGGAAGACCCTCAGAGTGTGGCGGCTCTGGTGGAGATCCGCCAAGAAAATCTGGACAGTTTTGCCCCGGAGCGGGGGCTTGTGCTGGTACTGGACCAGATCCGGGACCCGGGGAACTTGGGGACGTTGATCCGCACCGCCGACGCCCTGGGGGCAGCTGGAGTGGTGCTGCTGGAAGATACCGCCGATCTGTACAATCCCAAAGTGGTCCGGTCCACCATGGGGTCCCTGTTCCACCTGCCGGTGTGCACCGGGGTCAAGGCCGGGAAACTGGAAGCCTGGTGCAGGAAAAACGGATACGCCCTATGGGCTACGGCCCTGGAAGGGGCGGAAGACGTGACAAAGCTCCAGTGGCCGGCAAAGACCGCCCTGGTGCTGGGCAGTGAGGCGGAAGGGGTATCCCCGGAGATCCTTGCCGCTGCGGACCAGAAGGTGAAGATCCCCATGGCCGGCCAGGCCGAAAGCCTGAACGTGGCTGTGGCGGGGGGAATCGTGATGTTTGAAGCGGCCCGTTCCTTTTCCAGTTGACCTCTCTGTATAAGAAGTGTATAATAGACACGAATTTTAAACCAACAGGCGATGAGAGAGACAGTACGCCTGAAGGCTGGTACAGCGATCCGGGGAGGGTGGGAGCCCGGGCAGGAGGCCTTTGGGAAGAAAATCACTCTGGAGCCGGTCATCGAACCAGCAGTAGGTGGACCCGGGTTATGATCGTTATCTCATAGAGAGTGGCAGTACAGCTGTCATGAGGGTGGTACCACGGGCCCTTTGTCCCGTCCCTTTCGGGGGACGGGACTTATTTTTTTGGAGGTGTAGAACGGTGAGTAAAAAAGACGACAAATACGCAGCGACCCTGAATCTGCCGGAAACGGAATTCCCTATGCGGGCAGGGCTGCCCAAACGGGAACCGGATTTTCTGGATTTCTGGTATAAAAATGATATCTATGGAGAAAAGCAGAAACTCCATGCAGGCCATAAGAAGTTCGTGCTCCACGACGGACCTCCTTACGCCAACGGCAAGATCCACATGGGCCATGCCCTGAACAAAGTCCTGAAGGACATCATCGTGAAATACAAATATGCCCAAGGATATGATACTCCTTATGTCCCCGGCTGGGATACCCATGGCATGCCCATCGAACACGCCTGCCTGAAGGCCACCGGGGTGGACCGTCACAAACTGTCGCCGGTGGAACTGCGGAAAATGTGCCGGGAATATGCCCTCCAGTGGATCGATACCCAGCGGAAAGATTTCAAACGGCTGGGCGTGCTGGGTGATTGGGACCATCCCTATGTGACTCTGGACCCTCATTTCGAAGCGGAACAGATCCGGGTGTTCGGCACCATGGCCAACAAGGGCTACATCTATAAAGGCAAAAAGACCGTATACTGGTGCCCTCACTGTGAAACGGCCCTGGCAGAAGCAGAAATCGAATACGCCGACCAGAAGACGCCCACCATTTTCGTGAAGATGCCGCTGGTGAAGGACAACGGCCTGACTCCGGAAGCAGCCAAGGGCAAAAAAGCCTATATGGTGATTTGGACCACCACTCCCTGGACCATTCCCGCCAACGTGGCTGTGGCCCTGAACCCAGACTTCGAATACGCCTGGGTGGAATACAACGGGGAAGTGCTGATCATGGCAGCGGACCTGGTGGACAAGGTGGCCCAGGAATGCGGGGTAGAATTCGGTCCTGTGCTGGGCACCACCAAAGGCCGTGCCTTTGAATATGCAGAATGTGAACATCCCTTCCCAGAATACAACCACCGGAAATCTCTGGTGGTGCTGGCAGACTATGTGGACAAGGAATCCGGTTCCGGCTGCGTCCATACGGCTCCCGGCCATGGGGATGTGGACTATCTCACCGGCCTGAAATACAAGCTGCCCATCCTGTGCCCGGTGGACCAGAAGGGCTGTTTCACTGCGGAAGCAGGGGAACTGCTCCAAGGCAAATTCGTCTTTGACAGCAACGGCCTGGTGATCAAACATCTGGCAGAACAGAACGTGCTCCTGGGCAAGAAGAACATCCATCACCAGTACGCCCACTGCTGGCGCTGCAAGAACCCCATCATCTTCCGGGCTTCCGAGCAGTGGTTCGCTTCTGTGGACGGGTTCCGGGATGAAGCCCTGAAAGCCATCGCCGAAGACGTCCAGTGGATCCCCAGCTGGGGCGAATCCCGGATCCACAACATGGTGGCCGACCGGCATGACTGGTGCATTTCCCGGCAGAGAGTCTGGGGCGTACCCATCCCTATCTTCTACTGTGAAGACTGCGGGGAACCTCTGATCAACGAAGAGACAGTGGAAAAGATCGCCACCATCTTCGATAAAGAAGGCAGCGATGCCTGGTGGAACCACACCGCCGAAGAACTGCTGCCGGAAGGGACCAAATGCCCCAAATGCGGGTGCACCCACTTCCGGAAGGAAAAGGACATCATGGACGTATGGTTCGACAGCGGCTCCTCCCACATGGGGGTGTGCAAGCGCCGTCCGGAACTGAGCTGGCCGGCGGATATGTACCTGGAAGGCAGCGACCAGCACAGAGGCTGGTTCCAGAGCTCCCTTTTGACCAGTGTGGCCGTCACCGGCAAGGCTCCCTACCGGAGCGTGCTGACCCACGGCTACGTGCTGGATGGGGAAGGCCGGAAAATGAGCAAATCCCTGGGGAATGTAGTAGTGCCTCAGGAAGTCATCGACCAGTATGGGGCCGATATCGTCCGTCTGTGGGCGGCCTCTTCCGACTACAAGCAGGATGTGCGGATCTCTCCGGTGATCCTGAAGCAGCTGGCAGAAGCCTACCGGAAAGTCCGGAATACCATCCGGTACATCCTGGGGAACACCCATGATTTCGATTACGAAACAGAAAAGGTGCCTTTTGCAGAAATGGAAGAATTGGATCAGTGGGCCCTCATGCGCTTCGAAGCCCTGAAGAAGGAAGTCACCGAAGCTTATGAGACCTATGACTTCCATGTGCTGTTCCATGCCATCCACGATTTCTGCACCGTGGATATGAGCTCCTTCTATCTGGACATCATCAAGGACCGTCTGTACACCAGCCGGAAGGACAGCAAGGCCCGCCGGTCCGCTCAAACTGCCATGACCCAGATCCTACGGGAACTGATGGTGATGCTGATGCCCGTCCTGAGCTTCACCATGGAAGAAGTGTACCAATACATGAACAAACCGGCGGATGCACCGAAGAGCGTGCAGATGCTGCCCTGGCCTCAGGCTCATCCGGAATATGTGAAGGAAGATCTGGAGGCCAAATGGGATGCCTTCATCGCCATCCGGGGCGAAATCACCAAGGTGCTGGAAGGGGCCCGGCGGGCCAAGACCATCGGCCATTCTTTGGACGCCAAAGTGGAACTGTATGCCACCGGGGATGCCCTGGCGGAACTGAAGGCCGTGGAGAAGGATCTGCCCACCCTCTTGATCGTGTCCCAGGCGGTGGTCCACGAAGGGCTTACCGATGCCGGGGAAGCCACCGGGCGGGATGACCTGAAGGTGCTGGTGGAAGCCGCTGAAGGGGAGAAGTGCGAACGGTGCTGGTGCTACAGTAAGACCGTGGGCCAGGATCCCAAGCACCCCACCCTCTGCGCCAAGTGCTGCGAGGCGGTGGACTGAGCCGCTGAGCGGCTTAGTCTGGAGTCCGGAGTCTGAAGTCGGAAGCCAAAGGTAAAATTTGCAGGCAAATTCTTTGAAGATGTAAAGCGGAGGTTTTACACGATCAAAAGAATCTGCCAGCCAGGCAGATTTATACTGTACCCATAAGTGTGGACACTTTTCAAGAGTCACCCTTACCCAAAAA
>CAJMQS010000038.1 GCA_905215645.1 uncultured bacterium | reverse complement strand
CTTGAGCCGCTATGCGGCTCTACAGCTTGGGGGTGTTGCACACAACGTGCAACACTCCCCTCTTTCTCTTTACGCCAACGCTTCTCCCAGTGCTTTGCATTGGGCCAGAGCTGTGTCATCCGGAGCATTATTAGCCATGACCGGATCGGCGGCTAGGACGGCTCCTTCCCCTTCGGCTTCCGCCTTCCAGTTGTCCATCCATTCTCCGCTGCCCCAGCCGTAGGAACCGAACAGGGCGATCTTCTTGCCCTTCAGGCTGCCCTTTACATCATCCCACATGGGCTGGAATTCTCCTTCTTCCAGGACTTCTGCGCCCATGGCCGGGCAGCCGAAGGCGATGGCATCGAAATTTCCCACTTCGCCGGCGGAAAAGGCGGAAGCGTTGTATTCCACCACTTCAGCTCCTTTTCCTTTAGCTCCTTCTTCCACGGCCTTGGCCATGGCTTCCGTGTTGCCGGTCCCGCTCCAGAATACTACTGCGATTTTGCTCATTGTGATCCATCCTTTCTGCCGGCCACGCCGGCTGACAAACTTTTTATTTAAGCCACCGCCAGCCTGCTTAGGGGAGTACCGGCGCAGTAGCAGCGCCAATAGATCCGGGTGCATTTCTGGCATTTGGCAAAATAACAGGCAGCCCGTTCCCGGTTTCCATAGGCCTTCCAGCACCCGGAACAAACACCTTTGTCCCGGGGGGAGGCCATATAGGCCTTCACATCTTCCAGAGGATAGTCCAGCAGGATGCCGATTTCGTGGGGGAAGGGGTCCCTCCGTGCCAGGCGCAGGGCCATTTGGTCCAAAATCTCCTGACAGGAGGACCCCACATAGCCCTGGCGTTTCAGGAAGGAACTGCTTTCCGGATCCTGGAGAAGGATGCTGAGCCGGTGGGGGCGGTATACATACAGGAGGGCACTCTGCCGGATACAGTCGTAACTGAGCACTTCCAGGCGGATTTCCTTGGGTTCCAGGCTGCGCCGGATCTCTGCGATTTGGGCAAAGGGACTGTCTCCAGGACGGAAAACGAAGCGGAACAGGCTGGCGGCTTTGAGACCGGCCAGGGTAGGCGCGCACTGGCGCACCAGTTCGGTTTCCAGGGTGATGGTCATGGTGGAGCCTCCTTAAATAAGTTAGTTATAGCTAATCGCTAACCAAAGAAAAATGGCTGTGTTTCGAAAAATACCAGCCAAAATAGTTAGCAATTACTAACTAAACGAAGTATAACAAATCTCTCTGTTTTGTGCAACCATTTTTTTCTCCATCTTGCCACCGGCCCGGTTTTGGGCTATAATGAGGGTATAATTAATCAAACGAATAATTATTTTACTGGTACAGATGGGAGCGATGACCATGAAATGGTGGAAACCTGTGGTGGTGGGGCTGTCCCTGACCCTGGCACCGGGGATGCTGCAGCCGGCTCTGGCCGGGAAGAAGGATCCCCAGCCCAAGGCGGTGAAGATGCCCTCCTGGACGGAACTGGCCCAGAAACAGCCGGCGGCTTATGACAAGGCCACACCGGAGGCCAGTCTCAGTGAGGAACAGCTGGCGGACTGGTGGAAGACTTTCCAGGATCCCAAACTGGACGCCCTGATTGAACTTTCTCTGAAAAACAACCGGGACCTCCAGGCGGCCCAGGCCCGGGTGGAAGAGGCACGGGCCCAGTTGGGCATCAGCAAAGGGGAAGCTCTGCCTTGGCTGAATCTGGGAGGTACCTACGGGCGCTATGAAGCTCCCCAGGGAGTCAACGACAAAATCAGCGACATGAGTCCCTACCCGGGGATGATCAACCCGCCCAACCGCAATTCTTCCGTGGCCGGGCTGGGCATCGATGCATCTTGGGAGCCGGATTTCTTCGGCCGGCTGAAAGCCAAGAAGCAGAGTGCCGCCCACAATCTGGCGGCCCAGCATGCGGCTCTGTACAGCACCTGGGTCACCCTCAGTACGGAAACAGCCCTCAACTATGTGTCCCTCCGGACTCTCCAGCAGGATCTGGATCTCTTGGAACGGCATGCGGCCCTGGAAGGGGAAAAGGCGGACCTGCTCCAGACCAATTACAATGCGGGACTGATCAGCGGTTATCCCCTGGAAGCCATGCGGACCCAGGAACAGAACACCCGGGCGGAAATCCCTCGGACCCGGCAGTCCATCCAGGAAACTCTCACCCGGCTGTCCATCTTGACGGGAACGGAACCGGGCCAGCTCAATGACTTGCTGGATCCAGAAGATCTGCCGGAAATCGATCCGGAATTGTATCATGCCATTCCCGCCAACCTGATGCGCCAGCGGCCGGATATCCAGGCGGCGGAAGAGCGGCTGGAAGCCCAGATCGCCCGGACCAAAGAGGCACGGGCGGAACTGAAGCCCCGGTTCACCCTGGAAGGGTTCCTGGGGCTCATCACCCTTGGAGGGGGGAACCTGTTCGGTTCCGGCGCTCATTCCTTCGCCATTGCCCCTTCTTTCACCTTCCCCCTGTTCCACGGGGGACAGCTGCGGCAGAATGTGAAGCTGCAGGATGCACGGGCCAAAGAATACCAGGCCCAGTATGAAAACACAGTGCTGAAGGCGGCCGGGGAAGTCCAGGACGCCATGACCGGCATCGTCCAGGAAAAGGAACGGAAAGACAAGCTCACCGCCGGGGTGGACAATGCCCAGGGGGCTTTCGACCTGGCGGAAAACCGGTTCCAGGCGGGACTCAGCGATTATCAGCCGGTATTGGACAGCGAACGGACCCTGCTCACCATGAAACGGCAGGAAAACCGCAGCCGGGGCCAGGAACTGGCAGACCTGATCCACCTGTACAAGGCCCTGGGCGGCGGCTGGCAGCCGCTTTCTGATGCGGAACAGGCGGAAATCAGCAGGGCAGAAGGGAAGGATAAATGATGGCATTCTGGGAAAACCTTTTACAGGACAAAAAGAAACTGGCGACCCTGGTGGCAGTGGTGGCTGTGGCTTGCGGTCTGGGAGGCTATGGATACCAGCAGTACCAGGCAAAAAAAGCCGCTCGGCAGCTGACCCTTTACGGGAATGTGGATGTCCGGGAAGTGGCGGTGGCCTTCCGGGAAAGCGACCGGATCGCGGAAGAACTGGTGGAAGAAGGAGACAAGGTAAAGAAGGGACAAGTACTGGCCCGACTGGATACGGAAGAACTGAAAATCAAGAAGAGCAAGCTCCAGGCCCAGATCGCTGCCCAGCAGAGTGTGGTTGACAAGCTCCACAACGGCACCCGGGCGGAAGATCTGGAGGCGGCCCGGGCCAAGGCCGATGAGGCGGCGGCTCAGGCAGACCAGGCCCGGCAGGATCTGGGCCGGGTGGAGAACGCCTTTGCTTCTTCCAACGGAAAATCCGTCAGCAAACAGGACCGGGATGCGGCCCGGACTAAGGTGGATGTAACGGCGGCCCAGGCGGAAGCGGCCCAGCAGGAATATGAAAAGGCCCAGGCCGGTCCCCGGGATGAAGATGTGGCCGGCGGAGAGGCACAGCTGAAAGCCCTCCAAGAAGATGCCAAACACATCGATTACCTGCTGAGCCAGGCGGAACTCAAGGCTCCGGCGGACGGGGTCATCCGTTCCCGGCTGCTGGAAGTGGGGGATATGGCTTCTCCCCAGAAACCGGTGTTCAAACTGTCCCTGAACGACAAAAAGTGGGTCCGGGTCTATGTCAGTGAAAAAGACCTGGGGCGGATCTACGAAGGGATGAAAGCGAAAATCTATACGGACAGCCATCCCAAGGATCCCATCGAAGGCCAGATCGGCTATATTTCTTCCACGGCGGAATTCACTCCCAAGACGGTCCAGACCACGGAGCTGCGTACCTCCCTGCTGTACGAAGTCCGGGTGTATGTGACCGACCCTGACAATGTGCTGCGGATGGGGATGCCCGCCACCGTGAAGATCGATACGGAGCAGAGCCATGACTGAATGGGTGGTCCAGGCTGATAAGCTGGACAAACTCTTTGATGACAAGCAGGGAAAGGCCCATGCGCTGAAAGAGATCGATTTCAAGGCGAAAAAAGGGAAGATGACAGCCCTGATCGGCCCGGACGGGGCCGGGAAGACCACCACCATGCGGCTGATCTGCGGGCTCATGGACCCCACCGGCGGGAGCCTGAAGGTGCTGGGGCTGGATTCGGTGAGGGACGCTTCGGAAATCCAGTCCCGGATCAGTTATATGCCCCAGAAATTCGGCCTCTATGAAGACCTGACCATCCAGGAGAACATGGATTTATATGCGGATCTCCATGGGGTTCCGGATGATGTGCGGAAAACCCGTTTCGCCAAATTGCTGGACATGACAGGGCTGGCCCCCTTCACCGGGCGGCTGGCGGGGAAACTGTCCGGGGGCATGAAGCAGAAACTAGGACTGGCTTGTACCCTGGTCCGGTCTCCGGATCTGCTGCTCCTGGATGAACCTACCGTAGGGGTGGACCCTCTGTCCCGGAAAGACCTGTGGATCATCATCAACCAGATGGTCCAGGAAGAGAATCTCAGCGTCATCGTATGCACCGCCTACATGAACGAAGCGGCCATGTGCGATGAAGTCTATGTGCTCAACGAGGGGAACACCCTGTTCAACGGGACACCGGAGGGTCTTAGCCAGGTGGCGGCGGACAAATGTTTTGAAGTGAATCCGCCGGAAGGGCTGCCCTACCGGGTGCTCCAGGGGGCGCTGTTGGATGACAAGGAGGAAATCATCGATGCGGTACCCCAGAGCGGGACAGTGCGCTATATCGCTGCCCATCCGGGAACGGCCCTGCCGGCTTTGGAACGGTGGAACCTGGTGCCTAGGGCGGTAACGCCCCGGGTGGAGGACGGGTTCATGATCCTCCTCCACCAGGCGGCCAATATGGAGGAAAAACGGATCCCCCTGGCGCCTCTGGACAAGGTGCCTTCCGACCCCACCAAAAATGATGTGAGCATCATCGTCAAGGACCTGGTGAAGAAATTCGGAGATTTTACGGCGGTGTCCCATACCTCCTTTGAGGTCCACAAAGGGGAAGTGTTCGGACTCCTGGGGCCCAACGGGGCCGGGAAGACTACCACCTTCCGGATGCTCTGCGGCCTGCTGCCTGCTACCAGCGGGGTCCTGAGCGTGGCCGGAGAGAACCTGCGGACGGCCCGGACCCAGGCACGGGCCAAGATTGGCTATGTGTCCCAGAAATTCTCCCTGTACAGCAAGCTCAGCGTGCTGGAAAATCTCCAGTTCTACGGAGGCATCTACGGACTGCCGCCCCAGAAGCTGAAAAAGCGGATCCAGGAGGTCATGGAGGAGTTCCAGCTGGTAGGCCAGGAAGAACACAATGCTGGAGACCTGCCGGGAGGGTACAAACAGCGACTGTCCATGGCCTGTGCCCTGCTCCAGGAACCGGAGATCCTGTTCCTGGACGAACCCACCAGCGGTATCGACCCTCTGGCCCGGCGGATGTTCTGGCGGCAGATCACCGATCTGGCCTGCCGGGGAGTCACCATCATCATCACCACCCATTTCATGGAAGAAGCGGAATACTGTGACCGGATTATGATCCAGGACCGGGGCAAGTGCCTGGTGCTGGGGAGTCCCACTCGGATCCGGGCGGATCTGGGGATGCCCGATGCCAATATGGATGACGTGTTCATCGAAATCGTCCATCGGGGACGGGGAGAGGAGGCAGCTGAAGCATGAAGGAAAAACTGCGCCGGATCCGGGCCCTGACGGTGAAGGAGTTCCGGGAGGTGCTCCGGGACAATTCCAGTCTGGCTCTGGGGCTGCTGCTGCCCATTATCCTGATCCTGGTCATCGGCTACGGCATCAGCCTGGATGTGAAGCATGCCCCCATCGGGGTGGTGCTGGAGGATGCGTCCCCGGAAGCACAACAGGTGGTGGATTTCGTGGACGGATCGGAATACTTCCAGCCCACCTACATGACCAGCATGAACCAGGCAGTCCGGGCCCTGGAACAGCGGAAGATCGATGCCATCCTCCGGGTGCCTCCGGATTTCACCCGGCAGCTCCATCAAGGGGACGGCCGTCTCCAGCTGCTGCTGTACGGTACCGATACCACCACGGCCATGAGCATCCAGAGCTATGTGGAAACGGCGGCGGCCCAGTGGTCTGCCCGGCAGATGGCCAGCCGTGGAGTGGGAGCCGTGGACCTGGAGACCCGGCTCTGGTTCAATGATGCCCATGAAAGCACCTGGTATTTCCTGCCCGGGCTGATCCTGATGATTGTCACCCTGGTGGGGGTGCTGCTCACCGCCGGGGTCATGGCCCGGGAATACGAACGGGGGACCTTTGAATCCCTGTTCGTGACCCCTGTGAAAAAAGGCGAGATCATCGTGGCCAAGATGATCCCCTATTTCTGCATTGCTATGCTGGGGGTGTTCCTGTGCCTGATCCTGTCCCGGTTCCTGTTCCAGGTGCCTTTGGTGGGATCTCTGGCCCTGGTGATCCTGATGTCCATCCTGTATCTTTTGACGGCCCTGGGCATGGGCATGCTGATCTCCGTGGTGACCAAAGCCCAGTTCATGGCCATCCAGATTGCCCTTCTGGTCAGCTTCCTGCCCAGCGTCATGCTGTCCGGGTTCCTGTTCGACCTCCGGGCCACTCCTCAGTGGGTCCAGTGGATTGGAGAGGTGCTACCCTTCAAGCATTATCTGGTGGTGTTGAAGACCCTGCTCCTGGCCGGGAACCTGTGGCCGGTGATCCTGCCTCAGATCGGGTTCCTGGTTTTCTTCATGATCCTGTTTGTGGGCCTGGCCCTGAAAACCATTCGAAAGAAGGTGGAGTGAATGAATGCCTGGCAGCTTTTCTGTCAGCAGGTCCGGTTCATCTGCCGGAAAGAACTGCTGGCCATCTGGAAGGACAAGGCCTTCCGCTATGTACTGGTGATCCCCACCCTGGTCCTGGGGGTGGTTTTTGGGTATACCGCCACCTTCAACGTGGAAAACGTGACCTATGCAGTGCTGGACCAGAGTCATTCGGAAGCTTCCACTTCCCTGCTGGCCACCCTGGACGGAACCCATTTTTTCCATCGGGTCATAGAACTCCAGAACGCTTCCCAGATCCAGGATCCCATTGATCAGGAAGAAGTGATGGTGGTCCTGTCCATCCCGGCGGATTTTGAAGAAAAACTGGCCCGGGGCGAAAAGGCGCCTCTCCAGGTGATTACCGACGGCCGGAACACCATGACGGCCAGCCTGGCCTCCGCCTACACTTCCCGGGTAGTCCAGCAGTGGCAGGAAGCCCGGACCGGACAGCATCCGCCTCTTTCCGTGGAAGCCCGGACCTGGTTCAACCCCAACCAGCTGACCCTGTGGTACTTTGCTCCCGGGATCCTGGGGCTCATGAGCTTTGCCCAGGTGATCCTCCTGGCCGGCATGTCCGTGGCCCGGGAACGGGAGGAAGGGACCTTCGAGCAGCTGCTGGTGACTCCGGCTCCGCCTCTGGTGCTGCTGATCGGGAAGGCCTTCCCTCCAGTGCTGGTGGGGCTCATGCAGGGGACACTGCTGCTCCTGCTAGATCTGTTCTGGTTCCAGGTGCCTTTTGAAGGATCCTATCTGACTCTGTACTTGGTGCTGTTCATCTATTTCCTCAGTTCCACCGGCATCGGCCTGAGCCTTTCCTCCGTATGCAGCTCCATGCAGCAGGTCCAGGTCTACACCTATGTGTACCTGATCCCCAATGCTCTTTTGAGTGGGGTGGCCACCCCGGTGCGGAACATGCCCCAGTTCCTCCAGATCCTCACCTACGGGGATCCTCTCCGGTTTGCCCTGGACGCTATCCGCCGGATCTATTTCGAAGGAGCTGGTCTTACCACCATCGCCACGGATCTTTTGCCCATGACCGTGGTGGCCGTCCTGACCCTCTGGATGGCAGCGGTTCTCTTCCGGAAGAATTTGGGGTAGAATAGGGGAAGAGTCAAATATGAAAGGAGCTATGCCCATGAACGACGTGCTGCGCAAAATGGTGGAGGACTATATCCACAACCGGATGCCGGAATACATCCAGACTTTGTATGATGTGATCACTATTCCGTCTCCTACAGGAGAAGAGGAGAAAAAGGCCCAATGGATCCTGGAACAGCTGGAAGCTATGGGCGCCCAAGGGGCCTATCGGGATGAGGCTGGCAATGTGATCTATCCCCACTGCATCGAAGGAGTGGAAAAATTCCCCCTGTACACCGCCCATATGGATACGGTGTTTGCGGGAGTGGACAAGATCACCCCGGACATCGACGGTCACATCCTGAAGGCCCCTTCCTGCGGGGACAACAGTTCCGACGTGGCGGCTCTCCTGTTCTTGATCCAGATGATGCTGACCCTGAAGCTCCGGACGCCGGCGGTGTTCGCCTTCAATGTGGGAGAAGAAGGGCTGGGGAACCTGAAAGGGAGCCGGGCTCTTACCGATGCTTTCGGGGACCGGCTCAGCTATTTCATGGCTGTGGACGGGAACAATGACCGGTTCGTGAATCTGGCGGTGGGATCCCGGCGGTACGCGGTCCATGTGGTCACTGCCGGCGGCCATAGCTATGCTGCTTTTGGGGCGGCCAATGCCATCAACGAAGCGGCAGGGATCATCCGGGATTTCTACAGCCTCCAGGTACCTCAGGATCCCCGGACTACTTACAATGTGGGGACCATCCAGGGAGGGACTACCATCAACTCCATTGCTGCTGATGTGGAATTCACCGTGGACATGCGGTCTGTTTCCCATTCGGAACTGGAAAAACTGGATCATGCCTTCCAAGCCATCCTGAAGGCCCATACCACCGACAAGGTGCAGGTGGAGACTCTGCTTCTGGGAGAGCGGCCCTGCAGCGAAGGGGTGCAGCACCATGAAATCTATGACCGGATCACCGCCATCCGGAAACGGAAGGGACTTCGGACGGAATTCAGTGCCAGCAGCACCGATGCCAACATTCCCCTCAGCCGAGACATTCCGGCCATTGCTTTTGGAGTGTGCAAGGGAAAAGGGGCCCATACTCTCCAAGAAGAACTGGATATGGCCGGCCTGGAACCAGGCCTGAAGCAGCTGGCGGCGTTTATTTGGAATCTATAAGGGATTGTTGCACGTGCGGCGAGCCTTCGCACGTGCAACAACCCCTTTTCTATTCTCACTTTTCTGAGTATAATAAGAAACATAAATAGAACTGAGGAAAGACAGATCGATGGACTGTCTTTCCCGGAACGGAAGGGGAATGGTTATGTCTAAGAAATGCAAACAGTGCGGCTGCGAACTGGAAGATGATGCTTTATTCTGCGTCCAGTGCGGTGCCAAACAGGATCCGGTGGTGAAGTGTCCCAAATGCGGCCATGTGAACCCGGCGGACAATGACTTCTGCACCGAATGCGGAAACCGGCTGAAGGAAGCCAAACCGGCAGAAGGGACCCCTGGCGGCGCCAACCCGGCGGCCGAACCGCAGCAGGCCCCGGAACCCTCTGCTGAAGTGGTGGTGGCAGAACCGGTGAATGAGGGCCAGAGCGGCGGTGGAAACGGAGGCTTCCAGTCTTTCCAGATGCCTCCGGTGCCTCCGGAAGACCGGGGAAAGAAAAAGAAAATCTTGGCCATCATCGGAGCCATCGTGGTAGTCCTGGGGCTGTTCTTCGCCTTTGGGGGCAGCAGCAAACCCATCGAAGTGAAATCCGGCGAAATGGTCAATGACTATGTCCGGGATCAAAGTGCCGGAGACAAGAAATACAAGGATAAGACCGTCCAGATTTCTGGCAAAGTGAAGTGGAAGGGGCAGTTCAACAATTCCCAGAATTACAGCATTACTCTGGAAAGCAAGAACAACGGCGGCAAGACCTATCAGGTACTGGTGGATGTGCCGGCCAAACGGGCCAGCATCGTCAACAGCCTGAAGACCGGTGATTTCGTCAATGTGAAGGGGAAATGCGTGGGCATCGTGAAGCAAAAGGATCCCACCCTGATCAGTGTCCAGATCAAATCCACCAAGATCAATGACAAGGATGCAGACTGAGCGGGTAGGAGGAATGTAGATGGCGAAGTTTTGTCCCCATTGTGGAAATCAGCTAAGTGAAGATGAAAAATTCTGTCCGGCCTGCGGCACTCCGGTGGGAAAACCTGCAGCTCCGGCTCAGCAGCCAGCCGGCGGGGCCGGCAACGGACAGGAAGGCAGCAATGGAAACCCGACTGGACTGAAGGGCGCGGCTACCTTTCAGCCTCAGCAGGCACCGTCCCAGGGCGGAGGAAAGGGAAAATGGATCGCCGGTGTGGTCCTGCTGCTCCTTTTGGCAACCGGCGGAGGGATTTTCTTTGCCCAGCAGAAGGATGCCAAAAGCACTGCCGGACCCAAACCGCCGGTGACCCAGGAAGAAAAGAAACAGGATGCTCCGGCTCCTAAGGAACCAGCCAAATCCAAGGCGGCTGATCAGGGAGAGAAAGCCCAAAAGGATGCCGATAAATCTTACGGGAAGATCACCGGGACTGATGTGCGGCTCCGGGCCGGCGCCGGAACCAATACGGATATCGTGGACTACTTCGAAGAAGGAGAAAAGGTGGAGATTACCGGACGGAAGAATAACTGGTATCAGGTGAAACGGGACAACGGTCAGACCGGGTACGTTTCGGTCCAGTTCTGCCGGCGTCTGTAACCGGCTGCAGGAAGGGAGGGGACCATGGGAAGATATCATGACGCTTACCAAAAACGGAGATGGAAGGGGCCGGCCTGGGGTGTCTTTTTCCTCCTGGTCCTGGTGCTGGCTGTGGGATTCGCCCTGAAAGGCTGTCGGAACGGCCAGCAGGCGGAGAAGGCAGCGGAGCCCCCGGCAGAGACCGCTGTCACTGGGGAAGTACGCCAGACTCCTGAGCCCCATGACTACTCCCTGCTGATCAAAAAAGGGGAATTCACCCTGGTTCTCCTGGATCACGGGGATCCAGTGGCCAAATGGCCGGTGGCCCTGGGGAAGAACCCCGGACAGAAGCAGGTGAGCGGGGATATGAAGACACCGGAAGGGACCTTCCCAGTGGATGAAATCATCGATGCCTCCAGCTGGACCCATGATTTCCACGACGGCAAAGGGGTGATCCAACACGCCTATGGTCCCTGGTTCATCAGCCTGGATACCCGGAGCCTGAGCAAGGGAAAGTGGGACGGCATCGGTATCCACGGCACCCATGATCCGGCTTCCATCGGCACCCGAGCCTCCGAAGGCTGCATCCGGATGAACAACGAAGATCTGCAAAAACTGAAGCCCTATGTGAAGGTGGGGACGAAGGTGACGGTGGAAGAGTAGAAAATAGCGCCAGAGCTGCCTGCTCAAAAGGTATGATGATGGAAAAAAGAAGATGGAAAATAGACTGTGATTGGGGTAAACTGAATTTCCATGACGGGGAAATCTTGTCCGTCAATTTGGATTACGGAAACAAACGAGCCGATTTGGTGATCCAACTGGCCAATCCTCATACCAGGGCAGCAGTGGAAGCCCAAGGACTGTATGCTTTCCTCATGAGCTGCCGGGAACCTTGGGGAAGAGGCACCTATATTTTCAGTGTGACCACAAAGCGACGAAACGAAAAAATCAAAATGGATATCCTGTTCAATTCAGGAGACCATATAGTCATTGGCTGCGAAAACCTAAAAGTCACTGCCTGCACCGACTGATCCAGTGAAGCTCCAGAAAGGCAGATAAACCATGATCATGAGCATCTTTTTCCTTCTGGGGGCCTTCCGGACGTTTTATTATGTCATAGGGGAGGCTGCAGAGAAAAAAACAGCCTGGACCTGGCGGGTGATGTTTGGTCTGCTGGGGCTGGCTGAACTTTTTCTGGCTTTTCATCTTTCACCGTTTTCTGCTGCTTTAGGAAATCTGGAAGAGCTGCGGACCGTTTATCATTATCTCACTCGAGCGGTCGTCGTCCTTTTTCTTATTTTAGGCTGGACCGAAAGCAAAACGCTGGAGAGCAAAACCCAAAAGAAAGTAAAATCGAATATGCTGCGGGTTTATATTGCTTTGCTCATATACTTGGCCTTGAAATATTTGTGACGGTCTTGTTATTCAGAGAAAACTGCCAAGGCAGTTTTCTTCCATCGGCCGTTGACCGTTGACCGGCCTGGCTGTTTCAGCGGCCAGGCCTTGAAGGGAGAACTTATGGAAACCATTCGTCTTGTGAAGGAACCGGAAAACTTCCGGGCGGCCCTGTATGATGGGGCGGAAGAAATCGGAAAATGTACCTATGAGGTGACCCGTCCCGGGGTGTGGACCTTGGAACATACCATTGTGGATCCCCTATACGGGGGCCAGGGTCTGGCTGGGAAACTGGTCCGGGCGGTGACGGATATGGCCCGGGAAGCCGGGGTGAAGATCATCCCCCAGTGTTCCTATGCCAGGGCCCAGTTTGACCGCAAAGCTGAATTTGCAGATGTCTATGAAAAAGAGTAGGCTGCACAGAAACAAAAGTCTCAAAAAGTGTTAAATGAGATACAAAATTGAACAATTTTATCTTTTTTAAGAAAAATATTTGACAAGCTGTTTCTCCAGTGTTACTATACAACCATCAATTCAATACGAACCGAAAACCTTTGAGGTGGAGATAACGCCAGAAAATGTGCGCACAGAGAGTCCGGGAAGCTGAGAGCCGGATCGTGGCAGTCTGACAAATGGACCACTGAGGGCGCGATGAAATCTTCGGAAAGTATCCCGCGACGCAGCACCGACGTTACCGGTGAGGAATGTGTTGGCATTCTGCTTGAGGTGTGGAGCTTCGGCTCCATTACAGGGTGGTACCGCAGGTTATGACGCCTGTCCTTGTAGGAGGACAGGTGTTTTTTTATTGCAGCGATAGGTTTTGCAATCCAGGTATCCGGGTGGAATGATCAGCCCGGATACTTTTCTTTTATCAGTGAGGAGGAACAGCAATGAAACAACAGAGTCTGGAAGAAATCAAAGCCCTGTCCCAGGGATATGCGGCGGTGCCGGTGGTCCGGGAAATCCTGGCAGATACGGCTACCCCCATCGGGCTGGTGAGCCTGGTGCGGAAGGCAAGCAGCCGGTACTTCCTGCTGGAAAGCCTGGAACAGAATGACCAGGCAGGCCGGTATTCCTTCATCGGCTTCGACCCCATTGCCCGGCTCCGGGCCAAGGACCAGAATGCCCAGGTGGAATTTGCCGGCAGCCAGATCCCAGTGGATCCCAAACAGCCGTTGGAAGCTCTCCGGTCCATCCTGAAGGCCTATCGGGTTCCCAAGGTCCCCGGGCTGCCGCCTTTTACCGGCGGGTTCGTGGGATATTTCTCCTATGATTTCTTCCAATACTGTGAACCCAGCCTCCATTTCGACCCGGCTAAAGCTACGGACTTCCCAGATTTCGACCTGATGCTCTTCGACAAGGTGATCGCCTTCGACCGGGTGCTCCAGAAAATGTACCTGATCGTAAATATCAAGACCGATGACTTGGATGGGAATTATGCCAAGGCCCAGAAGAACCTGGATGCCATGGAAGCCCTGGTCCGGCAGCCGGTGGCTCCGCCGGAATTCACCCCAGCCCAGCTGGGACCCATCACCAGCAACCAGAATAAAGAGACCTATGCAGAAAATGTGGAAAAAATCAAGGAACACATCCGTCAGGGAGACATTTTCCAGGCGGTATATTCCCAGCGGTTCTCTGCTTCCTACGACCAAGATCTGTTCAACATGTACCGGATCCTCCGGACCACCAACCCTTCCCAGTACATGGTGCTGCTGAAGAACGACAAGGTGGAAATCGCCGGTTCTTCTCCGGAAACCCTGATCAAGGTCCAGGACCGGGAAATCACCTCCATGCCCATTGCCGGCACCCGGCGGAGAGGGAAGACGGAAGAAGAAGACAAAGCCCTGGAACGGGATATGCAGACGGATCCCAAAGAACTGGCAGAACACAATATGCTGGTGGACCTGGCCCGGAACGATGTGGGCAAGGTGGCGGAATTCGGGTCCGTGAGAGTCCATGACCATCTGCTGGTGAAAAAGTTCTCCCATGTGATGCACATGACCACCCGGGTCACCGGTACCCTGAAGGCAGACAAGGACGCCATCGATACCTTGTGCGCCGCCTTCCCGGCCGGGACTCTTTCCGGAGCTCCCAAAGTCCGGGCCTGTGAGATCCTGGACGAGCTGGAACCGGAACGGCGGGGCCCCTACGGTGGAGGCATGGGATACCTGGATTTCGCCGGGAACATGGACATCTGCATTGTGATCCGCACCGCTGTGAAATATGGGGATACGGTTTCCTTCCAGACCGGCAGCGGCATCGTGGCCGATTCCAAGGTGGAAGATGAATTCATGGAAACCATCAACAAAGCAGCGGCTGTACGGCAGGCGCTGGAAGCAACCACGGAGGCGTAATATGGAACTGATCATCGATAACTACGACAGCTTTACCTACAATCTGTATCAATACATGGGTACCCTGAACCCAGACATCCAGGTGATCCGGAACGATGCCATTACGGTGGAAGGGATCCGGAAGCTCTGCCCGGACCATCTGATCCTGTCTCCGGGGCCTGGACGGCCCTGTGATGCCGGGGTCTGTGAACCGGCCCTCCGGGAACTGAAGGGGGAATTCCCCATCCTGGGGGTGTGCCTGGGCCATCAGGCCATCGGGGAAGTGTTCGGAGGCACCGTCACCTACGCCCGGCAGCTGATGCACGGGAAACAGTCCACGGTGACCCTGGACCGGACATCCCCCCTGTTCAAGGGTCTGCCGGAACAGATCCTGGTGGGGCGGTATCATTCCCTGGCCATCGACCCGGAGACCCTGCCGGAAGTGCTGAAACCGACAGCCACTACGGAAGACGGAGAAGTGATGGCGGTGGAACACCGGGAGTATCCCATCTATGGGCTCCAGTTCCATCCGGAATCCATCCTGACCCCAGAAGGCATGAACATCATCCGGAATTTCCTGGATCTGAAGATCGATAAGTGACAAAGAGGAGGCAGCTCGATCATGATTAAAGAAGCTATCATCAAACTGGTCAATAAAGGAGACCTGACCTACAACGAAGCCAAAGAAGTGATGCTGGAAATCATGGGAGGGAAAACCACTCCCACCCAGAATGCCGCTTTCCTGGCTGCTCTTTCCACCAAGAGTACCAAAGCAGAGACCATCGATGAAATCACCGGCTGTGCGGAAGCCATGCGGTCCCTGGCTACTCCCGTCCCCCATCCCGGGATGGAAGTGATGGAAATCGTGGGTACCGGCGGGGATGGAGCCCATTCCTTCAATATTTCCACTACCTCCGCTATGGTGCTGGCCGCCGGCGGGGTGAAGGTGGCCAAACACGGGAACCGGGCCGCTTCTTCCCTGTGCGGCACCGCGGACTGCCTGGAAGCCCTGGGGGTGAACATCCAGCAGGATCCGGCCCTGGCCCTGAAAATGCTGCAAGAGACCAATTTCTGTTTCCTGTTTGCCCAGAAATACCATGCAGCCATGAAGTATGTGGGACCTATCCGGAAGGAATTGGGCTTCCGGACCGTGTTCAACATCCTGGGGCCCCTCACCAACCCGGCCAAACCGGAAATATTCCTGCTAGGGGTCTATGACGGCTACCTGGTGGAACCCTTGGCCAAGGTGCTGTGCTCCCTGGGGGTGAAACGGGGCCTGGTGGCCTACGGACAGGAAAAACTGGATGAAATCTCTCCCAACGGACCCACCACCCTTTGCGAACTCCGGGATGGGTACTACCGGTCTTCGGTGATCCGGCCGGAAGATTTCGGTCTGGTCCCTGGAAAAAAAGAAGACCTGGTGGGAGGAACGCCGGAAGAAAACGCCAAGATCACCCGGGAAATCCTCTCCGGGAAGCTCCAGGGCACCAAACGGAATGCGGTGCTCATGAACGCCGGGGCCGGCCTGTTCGTGGCCGGGAAGGCGGAAACCATCGCCGACGGGGTGGAACGGGCGGCCCAGCTCATTGACAGCGGCAAGGCCCTGGCCGCTTTGGAAAAAGTCATCCAAGTCAGCAACCAATAAACGGAAGGTGGAGAACATGATCCTGGATACCCTGGCAGAAGCCACCCAGCGGCGGGTGGAAAAACAGAAAAAGGAAAAAGACTTCTGCACCCTCCGGCGGGAAGCGGAAGAAATGCTCCGGGACCGGGAGGGATGCTTCCGGAAAGCCCTGGGGAGACCAGGTCTCAACTTCATCACGGAAGTCAAGAAGGCCTCTCCTTCCAAAGGGCTCATCGCTCCGGATTTTCCCTATGTGGCCATTGCCCGGCAGTATGAAGCCCTGGGGGCCGCCGCCATTTCTGTGCTGACGGAAACGGACTATTTCTTGGGCAGTGACCGGTACCTCCGGGAAATCCGCCAGGCGGTAGAGACGCCCCTTCTCCGGAAAGACTTTACCATCGATGAGTACATGGTGTACCAGGCCAAGACCTTGGGGGCCGATGCCATCCTGCTGATCGCCGCTCTCCTCAGCGGCAGTCAGCTCCAGGAATACCGGCTGCTGGCGGAAAGCCTGGGCATGGACGCCCTGGTGGAAGCCCATGACGAAGAGGAAGTGGAACGGGCCCTCCGGAGCGGAGCCCGGGTCATTGGGGTGAATAACCGGAACCTGAAGGACTTTACCGTGGATATCGGCAACAGTCTCCGGCTCCGTCCCCTGGTGCCGAAAGACATCCCTTTTGTGGCGGAAAGCGGCATCAAGAGTCGGCAGCAAACCGCCCAACTGGAACAGGCCGGGGTCAACGGAGTGCTCATCGGGGAAACCCTCATGCGGAGCCCGGATATGAAAGCCGTCCTGGCAGAACTGCGGGGTGAGGCTCTGTGACGAAAATCAAACTCTGCGGGATCCGGCGGCAGGAAGATGTGGCCATGGTGAACCGGGCCAAACCGGATTATGCCGGCTTCGTCTTTGCCCCCGGCAGGCGGCAGGTGACGGCGGAACAGGCGGAAAGCCTCCGCCGGCAGCTGGACCCGGCCATTGCTGCGGTAGGGGTCTTTGTGAAGGCTCCTGTGGAAGAAGCGGCGAACCTGGCCAACCGGGGCACCATCCAGCTGATCCAGCTCCATGGAGAAGAAGACGAAGCCTATGTGAAAGCCCTCCGAGAGCGGACAAAGGCTCCCATCATCCGGGTGATCCGGGTACGGGGACCGGAAAGCCTCCGGGACCTGGACCGGTATGACTGCGATTATTTCCTGCTGGATACCTATTCCGGCAGCCAGTTCGGAGGCCTGGGCAAAACCTTCGACCACGGCCTGCTCCGTCAGGTCCGATTCCCCAAACCCTTTTTCCTGGCAGGGGGGCTGGATCCGGAAAATGTACGGGCAGCCATTGAGGAATGCCATCCCTTTGGGGTGGATACCAGCAGCGGCATCGAGACCGCTGGAACGAAAGATGAAAACAAAATCCGCGCTTTTGTGAGCGCTGTAAGAAAAGAGGAAGAATCATGAGCAATGGAAGATTTGGCAGACACGGCGGCCAATATGTATCGGAAACCTTGATGAACGCAGTGCTGCAGCTGGACGAAGCCTACAACCGGTTCAAGGATGATCCGGAATTCCTCCAGGAACTGCGGACCCTGTACCATGACTATGCCAACCGGCCCAGCCTGCTGTACTATGCGGAAAAGATGACCAAGGATCTGGGCGGAGCCAAGATTTATCTGAAACGGGAAGACTTGAACCACACCGGGGCCCACAAGATCAACAACGCCCTGGGCCAGTGCCTCTTGGCCAAGAAAATGGGCAAGAAACGGGTCATCGCCGAAACCGGTGCCGGACAGCACGGGGTGGCTACCGCTACCGTGGCGGCTCTCATGGGCCTGGAATGTGAAGTGTACATGGGCAAGGAAGACACCATCCGCCAGGCCCTGAACGTGTACCGTATGGAACTTTTGGGGGCCAAAGTGGTGCCTGTGACTACCGGCACCGGCACCTTGAAGGACGCGGTCAGCGAGGCCATGCGGGATTGGTGCACCAATGTGGAAAACACCTTCTATGTGCTGGGATCCTGCATGGGGCCCCATCCCTATCCCACCATCGTCCGTGATTTCCAGAAGATCATCGGGGAAGAAGTGAAAGCCCAGATGCTGGAAAAAGAAGGCCGGCTGCCCGATGTGGTCATGGCCTGCGTAGGGGGCGGCAGCAATGCCATCGGCCTGTTCTACGATTTCATCCCGGACAAGGAAGTCCAGCTGATCGGGGTGGAAGCCGCTGGCCGGGGAGTGAACACCGCGGAAACCGCCGCCACCATCGCCCGGGGGAAACCGGGGATCTTCCATGGGATGGAATCCTATTTCCTCCAGGATGAAGACGGGCAGATCGCCCCGGTGTATTCCATTTCCGCCGGGCTGGATTACCCGGGGATCGGGCCGGAACACGCCAATCTGTATGACACGGGCCGTGCCCAGTATGTGCCCATCACCGATGATGAATCGGTGGAAGCGTTTGAATATCTGTCCCGGACGGAAGGCATCATTCCCGCCATCGAAAGTGCCCATGCCGTGGCCTATGCCATGAAACTGGCACCCACCTTGCCCAAGGACAAGATCATCGTGGTGAACCTGTCCGGCCGAGGGGACAAAGACGTGGCAGCCATTGCCAGATACAAGGGGGTAGACCTGCATGACTAGGATTACTGACGCATTCAAGAAACAGGGGAAGCTGTTCATTCCCTTCATTACCGCAGGGGATCCGGACTTGGACACTACGGAAAAACTGATCTATGCTATGGAAGAGGCGGGAGCCGGGCTCATTGAGATCGGCATTCCCTTTTCCGATCCCACTGCCGAAGGGCCGGTGATCCTGGAAGCGGACACCCGGGCCCTGGCTGCCGGAACGAAAATCAAAGACATTTTCGCCATGCTGGCCCGGGTCCGGGAAAAGACCCAGATCCCTATGGTGTTCCTGACCTATGTGAACCCCATCTTCACCTACGGAAGAGAGAAGTTCTTCCAGCAGTGCCGGGATGTGAAAATCGATGGGGTCATCGTACCCGATGTGCCTTATGAAGAAAAGGACACCATCGCTCCGGAAGCAGAAAAATACGGGGTGGAGATCATTTCCATGATTGCGCCTACCTCTCACCAACGGATCCAGAGCATTGCCAGAGAAGCCCAGGGGTATATTTACCTGGTTTCCTCCCTGGGGGTCACCGGGGTGCGGAAGGAAATCACCACCAACCTGAAGGAAATCGTGGACAAGATCCGGGAAGTCTCCGATAAACCCATTGCCGTAGGCTTTGGCATCTCTACGCCGGAACAGGCCAAAGAAATGGCGGCAATCAGCGACGGCGCCATCGTGGGCAGTGCCATCGTGAAACTCTGCGCCCAGTACGGCAAAGACTGCGTGGAACCGGTGAAGCAGTACGTGAAGGAAATGGCAGAGGCGGTGGAAGAGGCGAAGGAATGAGGGGCCTGTGGCCCGTGACCGAGGGGCTGTTGCACGTGTGAAAACCATACACGTGCAACAACCCCTTCGTCATACGTCAGTCGTCATACGTCATACGCTTTTGGTAAACCGTACCCCTTGTCAAGGACAGTTTTAAAAGTCATCGCCCCTGTTTTT
>CAJMQS010000037.1 GCA_905215645.1 uncultured bacterium | reverse complement strand
GTATGACGAAGGGGTTGTTGCACGTGTGTGGTTTTCACACGTGCAACAACCCCTTGCTCATTTATCCCCTTCCACCATGGCATGGAACCGTTTGAAGCCCCACCGGCCCATGAGAACACTGCTTATCACTAAACCCAGGAGAGAATATCCCAGAGGCATGCTCCGGATCTGGGGAGTCATCACGTACCGCAATGCCTCATTGGCGTAGACCAGCGGGTTCAGCAGCACCAGCTTCTGGAACACCGGCACCGGATCCAAGGCATACCAGGAGAAGAAGATGGCTCCAGAGAACACCACTGGCATCAAGAAGCCAGGGAACATGGCTGCGATTTGCGGAGGCTTTACCACTGTCCCCACCAAAAGGCCCAAAGTAGCGGAAGCCAAGGCAATCAGTACCAGTACCAGGAGCAGCAGAGGGATTTCCCCAGCCGTCATCCCCAGCTGCAGCCGGCTCCCCATGAAAATCAAGGAAATGGGCAGGACGATCAGCCCGCCGATGAAGGCTTCGATGATCCCCACCAGCATCTTGGCATAGGCCACCACGTTCCGGGAAACTGGTGCCTGGAGCCGGTCCTCGATTTCGTGCATATTGTTGAAATCCATGGTAAAGGGAATGGCCGTGCCGTGGATCCCGGTGATCAAGATGCTCATCCCCACCATGCCCGCAAACATCTGGGTGGGAAACGTCTCCGGCAGGAGCCCGATGGCTGGCAGCACATAGCCGTACACCACGATCAGCACCAGGGGCAGCATCCCCACCCGGAAGATGAATTCCTTTTTATCCCGCCACTGGGCCAGGAGATCCCGCTGGACCATGGCCCAGAAAGCCTGCTGGGTTACACTATTTTTCCGTTCTTCACTCATTGTTATCCTCTCCTCTTCAATTGGCACTGTTCATGGCTTTTCCGGTCAGATAGACAAATACATCGTCCAAGGTCCGGGTGGAAAGAGAAATGTTCTGGAGGGTCCGCTGCTTGTCTTCCGTCCAGCGGATCACCCCGTCAAAATCCGGCTTGCCTTCCAGATACAGCTGCAGCACGCCGTTCTGGACCTTGGCACTGGCCACTCCCGGCAGTTTGGCGGCAGCATCCACCAGCCGGTCATCCACCTTGTCCAGCTTCAAGGACAGGATGTTCCTGGAGGGGATCATGGCTTTCAGCTGGTCCGCCGTACCCATGGCCTTCAGTTCGCCTTGGTTCACAATGGCGATGTTGTGGCAGAACCGTTCCGGTTCTTCCATATAGTGAGTGGTGAAGAAAATGGTGGTCCCCTTCCGATTCAGCTCCAGCATATTCTCCCAGAGGATTTCCCGGTAATTGGGATCCAACCCGGTCGTAGGCTCATCCAGGAAGAGGATTTCCGGGGTGTGCATCATAGCCCGGGCGATTTTCAGCCGCTGGGCCATCCCACCGGAAAAGCCCCTGACATAATCATCCTGCCACTGGGTCAGCCCGAATTTCCCCAGGTATTCATCGGCCTTTTTTTCTGCTTCCACCGGATCCATCCCAAAATACCGAGCATGGAACAAGAGATTTTCCCGGGCGGTCAGAGAGCGGTCCAAGTTGTTGTGCTGGGCTACGACCCCGATCCTGCTCCGGGCGGTGATGGGATCCTGTAGCACCGAATCCCCATCCAGCAGGATCTCTCCTCCATCCGGTTTCAGCTGGGTGGTCAGCATGCTGATGGAAGTGCTCTTCCCGGCTCCGTTGGGTCCCAGGAAACCGAAGATTTCTCCCCGTTTCACTGAGAATGAAATCCCTTTCACTGCCTTGACTACATGACCGCTTTTCAGATGGAATGTTTTCTGCAGGTCTTTGACCTGTAAAATCAAATCGCTCATACCAAACCCTCCCAAGATCAAGAGCATAGCTCTTGTTGAATTATTACCATTACCCCGTATGGGTATTTCTTATTACGTGCTGTATTATATACCCCATATGGGTATATGTCAACAAAAAAATAAGGTGCTGCACAAAATTTGCAGCACCTTCCGTCAGCAGGCAGCGGTCAAAAGTCGACAGCTCCCTTTAAAACTCCCACTCTGCTTCTGCTCCGGCAAACAGGGCGTGATCTTTGCTTCCCTGCTTCACCGCAGCATACCCCACGGTCCCATTCAGGTAGAGATTTTCTTTCAGTTTCTTCCGTCCTGTCAGCCCCGCTTCCTGGACCACCGGTCCATCCATCCCCCGTTCTCTTTCCGTCCGCTGGTAATAGAGCCCCAGCCGGTCCGCTCCGGGGAAATAATGGTTCACCCGGGCATAATACTTCCGGGCATCGCTGCCCATGGCATCTCCCAGGATATCTCCGCTGTAGGTCCAGCCGTCTTGGTACGTCCCATGGGTATACCAGTCCTGGTTGGTGTAGGCGGTTTCCAGGAGCAGGTCCCAGGAACCGTCCTTCGTCAGTTGGGGGAAATAGACCCCGCCCCGGTATCCCCAATCCGAAGGCAGCCCATGGGCTTGGTCCTCTCCGTACATTTCTCCATAGAATTGGACCCCTGGCAGACGGAAGCGGAAATCCAAACCGGCAATGTCATCCCATTTGTCCTTATGGTCCGCATTGTGTCCGTAGCTCCACTTGCCCCAGTCGTGGGAATCCAATCCATTGCCGTCTCCTCCCAGGAGGGATACCCGGGAAAGGCCCAGGGTGAACCATCGAGCAGGTGTCACATCCAATCGCAGCCCCAGGAGTCCCGGGTGATTGTAATCCTGCCGGCCCCAGCCCGCTGCATCCGCAGCCCGGTCCCCATCCAGCCGTCCGTAGAAGGCGTGGAAATCTACCTGGCCCAGGAATCGGAAAAAACCTCCGGCTTGGATGGGCTCGTTCAGATGGGCTTCAATCAGGGTCAGGGGTTTCATATTGTTCCCCAAGAGCAGGTTCCCGCTGGAACCCTGACCCCAAATCAGGGCTTCCCGGCCCAATTCCCAAGCCCAGGCTCCGGTCCGGGTCTTCACATAGGCTTCTTCCAGGCTGGCCGTCCCTTCATTGTCTTTATCCCAGGCGGCCCTTCCTTGGATTCCCAAGGCCACTTCGCTGCCCAGATTCCCGGAAGCTTCCAGTTCAGCACCCAGTCCGCCGTTCCGGCCGATTTTGTGCCCGTTCCGTTGCTCTCCGAAGGGTGCCCATTCGCTGGCCGTCCGCCTATCCCGGTAGGTGAACCGGTCACTGTGGAGATACCCGGTACCGAAAGTCAATTTCCGCAGCCGGAAGGGATCTTGCCCCTTGCCTTCCCCCTGGAGGGCTGCTGCTTCCGGTGCCACCAGCTGTTTCAAGGCAGCCAGGTCGTCAGCCAGATAAGCCGGCAGGGGCTTTTCCGCTGCCTTCTTTTCCGCTTCCAGTACCCATCGGGCCATCTGCTGCCGGCTGTAGGGACGCGCCCCATTGGGCAGGGAATCCAGATACCCCATTCCGGACAGTTTGTCGATACTGTCATAATAATGGCTGTCCACCGGGACATTGGCCGATACCTGGGCCCGAGCCGGCGCAGAAAAGGAAAAAAAACCTGCAAATAGGGACAGCAGCAGCAAACAAGATTTATTCATAACAGGAAAGCCTCCTTGGGGATTGATGGAATTCTAGCAGGAAGTTCAGGCCATTTTGTCAGTCCATTATACCATAAACCGCTTCTGTCGTGACAGAATTCTGTATGGTAGAGACTCCACAAAAAAAGCGTGCCGCGAAAAATCGCAGCACGCTTTTTGTACTTTCCAAATATCCGAAACGGAAATTACCGTTTGCTGAACTGGGAAGCCTTTCTTGCTTTTTTCAGGCCGTATTTGCGGCGTTCCTTTTCCCGAGGATCGCGGGTCAGGAGACCAGCTTTCTTCAGCAGAGGACGGAAATCAGCATCTACTTTCAGCAGGGCACGGGCAATACCATGACGGATTGCACCAGCCTGGCCGGAAATCCCACCGCCAACAACGTTGGCAATGACATCATATTTGCCCAGGGTTTCGGTAGTATCCAGCGGTTGACGGACTACCAGTTCCAGGGTCTTCAGGCCGAAATACTGACCCAGTTCACGGCCGTTCACTACGATCTTGCCTTCGCCCGGAACAAGGCGAACACGGGCAACAGAGCTTTTGCGGCTGCCAGTTGCATCATACGTAACTTTTGCCATTTTCTAGTTCTCCTCTCCTCTTAGCGAATATCGATGGTCAGAACTTCAGGCTTTTGTGCAGCATGAGGATGTTCAGAACCAGCGTATACATGCAGTTTCTTGATGATCTGATTGCCCAGACGGTTATGGGGAACCATCCCACGGACAGCCAGTTCAACCATTCTTACAGGGTCGTTCTTCAGCATATCCCCTGCTTTGGTGTATTTATCGCCGCCCAGATACCCGGAATGACGGAAGTAAATCTTCTGGACCAGTTTCTTGCCGGTCAGTTTCACCTGAGCAGCATTGATGATGATCACGTGATCACCGGTATCCATATGCGGGGTAAAAGTCGGTTTATTTTTACCGCGGAGCACTTTGGCAACTTCTGCAGCCAGGCGGCCCAGAGTCTTGTCAGCGGCATCCACTACATACCATTTGCGTTCAATGGTAGCCGGGGTGGCCATGTATGTTTTCATCCTTATTCCTCCTAATACAAACTCAAACTTGAACTGTATCCAGTGATGAGTCTTTGGGTACGGGCCGGGGCTAACGGCGCATGCTCAAAGTGATACCGTAATATTATACAGTATATTACAGGTATTGTCAACTTTTTTCTTTTCTCTAGCCAGGAAGTTATACAGGGCTCCAATCAGCCCGGCATCGTTCCCTAGACCAGCGAAAGCTACGGTGGTTTCCTCCAGGACCACAGGCAGCAATTCCTTCTTCAGGCTGTCCCGGAGCATAGGTTCCAACAGGTCTTCCTGGGCCATGATGCCTCCTCCCAGGATCACCCGCTGGGGATTCAGCAGGTAACAGATTGCCGCAATGCCCGTGGCCCACTGATGGACGGTCTCCCGGAGCAGCCGGTGGAGCGGTTTATCCCCGTGGCGGACCATTTCGCAGAGGATCTTCCCGTTCAGGGTTTCCGGTTCCACCCCTTTCAACCGGGCCGCTTTCCGGATCAGGGCACTCACCGAGGCCCCTTCTTCCCAGGGGATCCGGCTCCCCAGTTTGGCCTGGCCCGCTTCGCCAGCGGTGAAACAGTGTCCGGGCCATAGCCTGCCATCCCATACGAAAGCGCCGCCGATGCCGGTGCCGATGGTGATGCAGAATAGGCTTTTCGCCCCTCTTCCATTCCCCAGCCAGTACTCTCCCAAGGCAGCTGCATTCACGTCATTTTCCACCCAGCAGGGCAGATGCAGCCGGCGGGAGACCAGCTGCACCAGATTGACTCCTGTGAGTCCCGGAAAATGGGGAGCGGCGTGGATCACTTCTCCCGTCTGGGGATTGATCATCCCCGCCATGGAAATGGCCGCCCCCTGGACCTTGAAGTACTTCTGATAAGAGCCGATCAGACCCATCACCTGGTCCAGGAAGGCATCCACCCCGTCTTTGGCGATGCAATTGGGGAGGCTGTCCTTGTTGAACAGTCTCCCTCTGCTGTCTGCCAGGCCATATTTGATGGCGGTGCCACCGATATCCAGGCAGATGTATTTATCCATGGTTTCAGCCCTGTGCCTGGATAAAGGCGATGGCCTTTTCCAACCGTTCCAGGGTCTTTTCCCGGCCCAGCAGCACCATCACATCGAACATGCCCGGGCTGAAGGTCCGGCCCGTAAGAGCCAGACGGGTGGGATGGATCACTTTGCCCAGAGAGAGCCCCAGTTCTTCCGCCAGCTTGTTGTAGCAGGCTTCCGTGGTCGCCAGGTCGAATACCGGCAGGGCAGCCAGGGCATCATGGGCCTTCTGGAGCAGATCCGCAGCTTCCGGCTTGAAGGATTTTGCCACGCCTTTGGGATCATAGCTGTCCACGTCCTCAAAGAAATAGCGGGAACCTTCCGCCAGTTCCACCAGGGTCTTCACCCGCACCCGGACCACGTCCACCAGATGGTCGAAGTAGGCTTGATGAGCGGGCAGATAATCGTCGTCGATGAGCCCGGCTGCCTTGAAGAAGGGTACCGCTGCATCGGCGATTTCCCGCAGGGGCAGGCTGGAAAGGTACTGGCCGTTGAGCCAGGTGAGTTTCTTCACATCATAGATAGCAGCCTTCTTGGACATCTTGCTGAAGTCGAAAGCTTTCACCGTATCTTCCAGGGAGAAGATTTCCTGGTCGTTGCCGGGAGCCCAGCCCAGAAGAGTCAGGTAATTGATGATGGCTTCGTGGAGATAACCCTTGTCCCGGAACTCTTCCACAGAAGTGGCCCCGTGGCGTTTGCTCAGTTTGCTCCGGTCCGGTGCCAGGATCATGGGCATATGGCCGAATTCCGGTGCCTTCCAGCCCAGGGCATCGTAGATCACCAGCTGTTTAGGCGTGTTGGTCAGGTGTTCTTCCGCCCGCAGCACATGGGTCATGCCCATAAGATGGTCGTCCACCACCACGGCAAAGTTGTAGGTGGGGATCCCGTTGGATTTCATGATGACGAAATCGTCGAACTGGTCCCAATTGAAGGTCACGTCTCCATGGATCATGTCATGGACGGTGATGGACCCTTCCTGAGGCAGCTTGATCCGGACGGAATGGGGTTCCCCGGCCGCCACTCTCTTCTTGGCTTCTTCCGGATCCAGGGTCCGGCAGACCCCGGCATAATGGAAAGGCTGCTTTTTCTTCCGCTGTTCTTCCCGCTGGGCTTCCAGATCGGCTGCAGAACAGAAGCAGTAGTAGGCTTTGCCTTCGTCCACCAGCTGCTGGCAGTACTTCCGGTACAGGTCCAGCCGTTCGAACTGGTAATAAGGACCATGTTCCCCGCCTACTTCCGGGCCTTCATCCCAATCCAGGCCCAGCCATTTCAGGCTGGTGATGATCTGGGAGACGGAATCTTCCTTCAGCCGGTCCCGGTCCGTATCTTCGATCCGCAGGATCATCTTCCCGCCCTGGCTCCGGGCAAACAGCCAGTTGAACAGAGCCGTCCGGGCCCCGCCGATATGCAGATACCCCGTAGGACTGGGGGCAAAACGTACACGTACTTCACTCATGGTTAGCACCTCTCCATTTTTACTTACTTTTCTTTATTTTTCTTTCTTTTTCTGTTTCCGGGACGCTTCTGCGTATTTGGTCCCCCGTTTGTTGGGACCCACAGCGCTCTTGCCCCGTTTGGGCACCCGTTTCTTCTTGGGGCGCGCCGGCTTCACCGTCCGCCGGACCTTTTCTCCTGCCAGGTTCTGCCGTTCCAGGGTAATGGCCAGCTTCTTTTCCAGGTTCTGGAGCCACCGGGTCTCATCGGCGGTATAGAAGGTAATCGCCGTCCCCTCGCTGCCGGCCCGTCCGGTCCTTCCGATCCGATGTACATACCAGTCAGGATCGTGGGGGATGTCGTAATTCACCACCTGGGTGATGCCTTCCACATCCAGGCCCCGGGCGGCGATATCGCTGGCCACCAAAATCTGGAGCTTGGCTTTCCGGAAGTTTTCCATCACCTGGCGCCGCTTGGTCTGGGACATATCCCCATGGAGCACATCCACATTGAAGCCTTCGCCATAGAGCCAGTCGGACAGTTCCACGGCCCGCTCCTTGCTGCAGCAGAACACCAGCATCAGGAAGGGATTGTACCGGCGGATCAGGGATGCCAGGGCCTCCTTCTTGTGCTCTTCGCTGACTTTGATGCAGATCTGGTGGATGGTGGAAGCGGTGGCTTCCTGGGGAGCGATGTCGATGACCATGGGATTGGTGGTGAGTTTCCGGCTCAGTTTCCGGACTTCCTCATCCAGGGTGGCGGAACAGACCATGGTCTGATGGACCTGGGGCATCAGTCCCAAGAGAGTCTCGATATCCTCTCCGAAGCCTTGGCGGAGCATCTCGTCCACTTCGTCCAGCACCAAGTATTTCACCCCGCCCAGGCTGGTGTTCCCTTTCCGCAGGTGGTCCAGCAGCCGTCCCGGAGTCCCCACCAGCACCTGGGCCTTGTGGCCGATTTTCCGTTTTTCTTCTTCGAAATCCCGTCCGCCGCTCACCGTCAGGGTATAGATGCCAGTATCCCCGTCCAGTTTCCGGATCTCGCCGGCCGTCTGCTGGGCCAGTTCCCGGGTGGGAGAAAGGATCAGGGCCTGGACGAATTCTTTTTTCGGGTCCACTTTATCGAACAGGGGGATCACAAAGGACAGGGTCTTCCCCACCCCTGTCTGGGCACGGGCAATCACGTCCCGCCCGTTCAAAAGAGCCGGGATAGCACGCTCTTGCACAGGCGTCGGGATATCTTTTCCAGTCCGGTGGAGTTTGTCCACCATTGCATCATTCACTTTCAGCTGGGCAAAGCCTGCCGCCATGGGATCATCTCCTCTCATTTTTCAATCGTACCCTTTATTATAGCGTAAAAAACGGAGGAAGGGAAGGAAAAGAGGAGCAAAGAAGTCAGACCGGCCCTTCGGGCCTTTCAGATGTCAGATTTAATAAGACGTCAGAACGGCCCTTCAGGCCTTTCAGAAGTCAGATATAAGCTTGTTGGCGATGAGCAAGACGGACCTGCTGCTTAACCGAACAAAGCTGACGTCTGACGTCTCAAGGCCCCCCTGGGGCCGTGTCTGACTTCTTCTCAATCCCTCTTGCCGGCCGGAGGCCTGCTCTGCACTGTTTCTTTCATCTTCCCTTCATCTTTCTGCACTATACTATCAAGCAACAACGATAGCTGCATACCTGGTATGGGCCCATCGCTGTTTTTTTATTTTACCGGAAAGGATCGTGTTTTACTGATGATGACCAAAAAGGCTCTTTCGGCTGCCATTCTCTGCAGCCTTTTCGCTTTTCCTGCCTGGGCTGGAGCTGCCGCTCAGACGGCAAATTCCCAGACCGCTGCTCCTGTTGTTTCTGCCCAAGCTGCCCCGGCAGCTTCTTCCCAATCCCAAGCTTCCTATGACCTGACTTTCCCCGCTGCCAAAGGGGCCAAAGAATCCATGGCTCTGGGGGACCACCAGGTTTCCTACTACGCCTACCGGGATCTGGTCTATGTAGCCCACCCCAAAAACGCTGAGTATGAAAAAATGAACATCTTCATCCCTGCTGCCTATCTGGAGGGAAAATCGGTCAATGGCTATACGGCCCAGACGGCTCCCATTTTCCTGCCCAACCAGGTGGGCGGCTACATGCCCGGAAAGGCTGGGGATCCTAAGGATACCCATGTGATGGGCGGCGGCAGCACTTCCACCCTGCTCCAGGCCCTGGACCGGGGCTATGTGGTGGCTTCTCCCGCCATCCGGGGCCGCAGCACCACCGATGCCAACGGCACTTATGTGGGCAAGGCTCCGGCGCTCATCGTGGACTACAAGGCGGCCGTCCGGTATCTCCGCCACAACCGGAAACAGCTCCCGGCCGGGGACACAGAAAAGATCATTTCCAACGGAACCAGTGCAGGCGGTGCCCTTTCCGCCTTGCTAGGAGCCACCGGGAACAGCCCGGATTATGAACCGTACCTCCGGGAAATCGGGGCCGCCCCAGAACGGGATGATATCTTTGGCTCCATGGACTACTGCCCCATCACTGACCTGCCCCATGCAGATTTGGCCTATGAATGGGTCTTCAATGGAGTGAACACCGCCCACCAGAGCTTTACCATGCAGGCCTCTAGCCAGGGAGGAGCCAGTTTCCCTGGGACCGGAGCCGCTCCTGCTGCCGGCACCGTTGCTGACCGTCCGGCCAATGCTCCTCGGGAAACCGCCCAAGGTACCCCGATGACCAGCGCCCAGAAGAAGGTTTCCAGCCAGCTGAAAGCACTGTTCCCTGCCTATGTGAACAGCTTAGGACTGAAGGATGCGGAAGGCCGTCTCCTGACCCTGGACAAAAACGGCAGCGGGTCCTTCAAGGAATACATCAAGGGCATCTACATGGCTTCCGCCCAGAAAGCCCTGGACGGCGGAGCAGATCTTTCCAAGCTGGACTGGCTGACAATCAAGGACGGCAAAGTAAAAGACATGGATCTGGCCAAATATGCTGCTTTTGCCACCCGTTTGAAAGCGGCTCCCGCCTTTGACAAGCTGGACGGCTCTTCCGGAGAAAATGATGAATTTGCCACCAGTACCAACCAGCCCCGCCATTTCAGTACCTTCGGCTATGAGCACCGGACGGACAAGAACCCCATGGCGCCGGCAGAAGATATCAAACTGCTGAGTCCTCTGGAATATATCGGAAAGGAATCGGTGACCCTGGCTCCCCACTGGCGGATCCGCCACGGCTCTGTAGACCGGGATACGGCCATGCCCGTGCCGGCCATGCTGGCCCTGAAGCTCCAAGAGCAGGGCAAGGACGTGGATTTTGCCGCCGCCTGGGGCAAAGGCCACGCTGGAGACTATGACTTGGATGAGCTGTTCGCCTGGATCGATTCGATTTGCAAATAAAAAAAAGGGGGCGTTGCATGCGCAACAGCCCCCTTGTCGGAAGTCCGGAGTCGGAAGTCAGAAGCCTCAGGACAGGATCCGCCTGACTGGACGGATCCTTTTGATTCTGTAGAACCAGAATCGAAATCAAGCTGAGAAATCATTTCGACCCAAGGTTCTGCATATTCAAAAATTTGCCTGCAAATTTAACCTTCGGCTCCAGACTTCAGACTCCAGACTTGAGTCGCTATGCGACTCTACAGCTGGGAGGGGGGTGCACAAAGCGTGCAACACCCCCTCTTTTTTATTTTCTCCCCGGATACTTTTTCAGTCCTTCTTCCAGGATCCGCATGGCCTTTTTCAGGTCTTCGGAATTGAGCACGTAGGCCAGCCGGGCTTCGTCCTGTCCCCGTTTCATATCGGAGGCATAGAACCCGTTCCCGGGGGTGATCATGATGGTCTCCCCGTCGATATCGAATTCTTCCAGAAGCCACTTGGCAAATCTTTCCGTATCGTCGATGGGCATCTTCACCATCACATAGAAGGCCCCCTTGGGATCAGAAGAAATCACCCCGGGCATCCGGGACAGGCAGGCTTTGATGGTATCCCGCCGTTTGGTGTATTCCTTCTTTACATCCTCCCAATAGGATTTGGGAGTGGTATAAAGGGCCGCTGCTCCCAGCTGTTCGATGTTGGGGCAGGAAAGCCGGGCCTGGCAGCACTTCAGCAGTTCCTGCTGGAGGGCCTTGTTCCGGGTGATCACGCAGCCGCTCCGGGCGCCGCAGGCACTGTACCGTTTGGAAACGGAATCGATGAGGACCAGATAGTCATCCAATTCCCGGAGCTGGCCAAAGCTGGTATAGACCCCGTCATAGACGAATTCCCGGTACACTTCATCGGCAATCAGGGTCAGATCATATTTCCGGACGATCCGGGACAGCATGTCCATTTCTGCCCGGGTATAGATCACCCCAGTGGGATTCCCCGGATTACAGATCAGGATGGCCCGGGTCCGGTCATTGATGTATTTTTCCACCGTCGCCTCATCCGGCAGATGGTAGCCGGTATCGGGAGACGTGGGGACCCCGTTGATCTCCACATTGTAAGCCCCGGTGAAACTCTTATAGTTGGCATAGAAGGGCTCGAACATCAGGATATTGTCCCCTGGGTCGCAGGTGGTCATCACCGCAAAGGAAACGGCTTCACTGCCCCCATTGGTCACGAAGATGTCATCCAGGTCATAGTCCATGCCCCAGCCGGCATAGTAGTGCTGGATCCCCTGGAGCAATTTTTCGTTCCCCTGGGATTTTCCATAGGCTACCACTTTGGGATGATAGGAAGCCACTCCAGCAAAGAAACTTTCCGGTGTAGGGATATCCGGCTGTCCGATATTCAAATGATAGATCTTCTTTGTCTTTTCCACCCGGTTGGCAATGGGAGCCAGTTTCCGGATGGGTGAAGTGGGAATGTGCAGCGTCCGCTGAGAAATATGCATGTTGTTCTCCTTATAACAAATCTCCAAAAATCGAATGGCCGATGAATTCCCGGATAATGGAGTTATTGGGAATGGCCTTGTCATCAATGGGTTCCACGATCTGCAGCATGTCCAGGAAATTCCGTGCCACCGGATATTCTGCTGCATCCCGGGGAATCTGCTCCAGGAGCGGGCAGGCATATTTCTTGAAAACAGCCAGTTCATAGATCAGGGTGGTATTGAACATGATGTCCGCTTCTTCGCTGAAGGGGAAGATGTTCTCTTCTTCTCCATCCCGGACCTTGCTCCAGTTCTGGATGGTCTGCTGGGCATCATGGGACCGGAACTGGGAATCCCGCACCATCCGCCGCAGCAGCCGCATATCCGTAGTGGGGATGCGGTTGTAGTCATCAAAGGATAAGGGCGTCAGGGCGCTGATGTAGATCTTCATCTTGTTCCGGCGCCGGACCCGTGCGGACAGTTTCTCATTCATCCCGTGGATCCCTTCCACCACCAGGACCCCGTCATCTCCCAGGAATTCTTTCTGGCCCCGGTATTCTCGGTGGCCAGTCTTGAAATTGAAATAGGGAATTTCTACCGTTTCATCCCGGAGCAGCCGTTCCATATGATCATTGAACAGTTCTGTGTCCAGGGCTTCGATGGATTCGAAATCGTAGCTTCCGTCCGGCAGCCGGGGAGTCTGCTCCCGTTCCTTGAAATAGTTGTCCAAGGAAATGGGGATAGGCCGGAGTCCATTTACCCGCATCTGCACTGCCAGCCGCTGGGAAAAAGTGGTCTTTCCGGAAGAAGAGGGCCCAGCAATCAGGACCAGCCGTACATTCCGATCGTCCGCATTGATTTCATCAGCAATCCGGGCAATGGATTTTTCATGGTAGGCTTCGCACATCTGGATGATTCCCCGGCTGTTGCCTTCCCGGATATAGTGGTTCAGCGCTGCCACCGTAGGACAGTGCATCACTTGGCCCATTTTTTCAGAATCTGCATAGACCTGGGCCAATTTCTTCCGCTCTTGGTAGGGTTCCAATTTCTCCAACGCTTCCTGCCGGCCGTACCGGAGAAGGATCCCGGACCCCATCCACACCAGCTGGAAAGCTTTCAGGCAGCCCAGGTTGGGCAGCAGAGGAGTGACGAAATAGGCGGACCGGTCCCCCAGCTGGTAGATGTTGATCTTATGGTCTGCCGGAAGGGCTTCCAGGAGCGGGGCCTCATCCTGATAGAACTGGGGGTTCACATAGGGCCATGCTCCGTCCCGTTCCACCTGCTTCACCTGGATAGGTTCCTGATCCCGGATCATCTTTTCCATGCAGAGGGTAATGTCTTCTAAATCGTATTTGCTCAGGAAGATCCTGTTCTTCACAGCACAGTACAGTCCATGGCCAAAAGTATTTTCCACCTCCAGGCGGATCTCCGGGCGCTCCCGGGCCATGGCCGCAATCAGGGCGAACTGGAAGGTAGCGATGTAGGCCCGGTAGCCAGTCTCGCTGTCCAGGGGATAGAAGCCCACATGGTCTCCCTCCTGGGGGCACAGCTGCAAAGGCTGTATCTCGCCGTTGATCACCCCCAGGGCAATGGGACTGTCATACTGCTCCTGATAGTCCCGGGCTATGGTTACAAGTGGTGTCCCCGTCTGATACTGTCTCCTGGCTCCGTCCGGCCCAATGATCTCCATCTCTTCCGCTCCCCTTTGCTTGTTTTTTCAGTCTTCCCCCATGGCATCCATGGCTTCCTTGATCTTGGCCGCCATGCCGTAGATCTTCTTCTTGGGCACGCCGCACACGGCCACCCGTACCCCTGCTGCCAGCGGCACGCAGAAAATGTTGTCTTCATGGAGCTTATTGCAGACAGCTTCCGGATCTTTGGCCGGAATGGACAGGAAGAACCCGGAAATGTACGGCAGCATCTTCAGCCCGCACTGCCGGGCTTCTTCCGTGAAGATGTCTCCCCGTTCCTGGATCATGCTGTAATAATGAGCCCGTTCTTTCTGGATGGTATCCAAGAGTTCCGGATCGCTGTAAATGGTATCCAAGGTATCCATGGCGCCCCGATTGCAGTTGGACCAGCAGGCCCGGCTGGTGTACTTGTTCACGTTGATGAATTCCAAGATCTGTTTTTCATCGCTGGTGACCCCGATCAGGGCGCCGCAGCGCTGGCCGTACATGGAAAAGCTCTTGGACAGGCTGTAGGCGATGAGCCCGAAAATGTTCCGAGGCAGATTGGACAGTTTCCGGAAGATTTTCCGGACCTCTTCCCGTTCTCCGGCATAGTCGATGTAGGCCACATCCAGGCAGAGGGCAGCGGACTTGTCCGTACCAGCCAGGACATCTTCCAGCATCTTCACCACGCTTTCCACTTCTTCAGGAGTGAGGCTGAACCCAGTAGGGTTGTGAGCCGGGGTATTGATGATCAGGAGGATCCGATCCTGTTTGGCCAGGATTTCCCGGACTTTCTTTTCACAGCCGGCCAGGTTGAACTTGTGGTCCTCCGTGACCATGGGATACGTATCCAGGTGGCGGTCCATATCTTCACAGATCTGTTTGTAGGCCCCCCAGTACCATTCGGAAGTCAGGACGGTATCCCCGGATTCCGTATAGTTCCAGACTGCATGGTGGATGGCCCCGGTACCGCCAGCGGTAGCGATGGCAGCCGTAAAGCCTTCCGGACGGGACTTGCAGAAGCAGGCGTTCTGCACCAGTTCCAGGTATTCCGGCAGACCCATGATGGGGGCATACTGGAAATATTCCTCATCTTTCAGGCTCCGGTAAACCTTGCTGACGGTGGGCAGCACCACAAACTTTTCATCATTGTCCAGGATGCAGCCGATGGTAGCATTGACCACGGATTCCGCTCCGATTTCACTGATCCGTTTCTGAGCGGCTTCACTGGCTCCAAAGATCCGGTCCTTTGACGTTTTGGTTTTCTTCTGGGCATGTGGTGCGATACAGCTGTTGATCATAATATAGGTCCTCCCCTCGGTAAAAAGCGAACGTTCCACAACAGGAAATAATCGTTGTACATTCTATTATCTCATTATTAACGAAATCGGTCAATGATTCCAGCTTATTTATCTTGATTTGGAACTTTTTATCGGTCCAGTGAGGACTTTTCCCTGAAAGACCAGTGTTTTCCCCCTGTCCCGGCTCTCCATGCGTCCCTCCCGGGTCCAGGTACCAGGATAAGCCATTTCCCATTGCCGGAAAAAGGCCAAGAACTCAGGATAGGATCCTTCCAGGACCACTTCTACCCCGGTTTCTCCTGTCTTTTCATTTTTCTCCAAGGGGAGCAGGCGCAGACACCGGACCTGGCTGCAGGCAGCGGTACGGGCCAGGGCTTCCAGCCATTGTTCTCGGGAACGAGGGGCTCCCTGTCCCTCTTCAGCCGGCAGCAGGGCATTTTCTCGGGTTGCCTGGGGATCCCATTGTTGTGCGAAGGCTGCCAAAACCTGGAGCTGCTGCTGGATCTGCCGCTGCTGCCGGCATCCGTCCTGGATTTTCCTTCCCAGAGGGAGAAGGAAGCCTCCCCACAGCAGGAACAGGGCCAAGAAGATTCCTGCAGGGCGGATGCTCTTTCGGCACCTGTTCCAACAGCTCGTTTTTTTCTCAGGTTCCATGGTTCTCCCCCTTCCACTGCAGCCGAATGACAAAATCTTCCGTTCCGGGGGTGTCCCCTCGGTATTCCAGCCGTTCCAGCCCCACTTCCGCAGCCTGGGGATGCTGCCGGAGCCGGCGGACCAGTTGGAAGAAGCTTTCCCGTTCCAAGGTCTTTCCTTCCAAGAGGAGTACCGGCCCATCCGGGTGTCCATGCTGTTCCACTTGGGTCAGCCAGCATCTGGCCGGAAACGTGCGGCCCAGGAGGGTCAGCATCTCTCCCCAGGGCAGCCTGCGTCGGGCCAGTTCTTTTTGGATGTCTTCCTGCCGCAGCCGCTTTTTCCGGGCTTCCTGTTGTTCCCGCCGGAGCTGTTCCCAGCCGGATGCCTGCTGGAGCTGCTGCCGGCACTGTCCCAGATTCCGTTCCACCAAGGTCCAAGCGCCGGCCCCGGCCAGACAAAGAACCAGAGAACCAGCCAACAGGACTTTCCCCACCCGGTTCCAAAGTTCCGGCTCCAGGAAGCAGCTTCCCGGAGAGGCGGCATAGCAGAAATTTCCTTTTTCCCCTGCAGGAAGGATACTGCCCAAGGCGCTCCCCAATCCAGCAGAGAGGCCATCGTCTTTCCCTTCTTCATAATAAGGGGCCCACTGGCAAAAGGGTTCCATCCCCAGACGGGCTGCTAGACAATCCCACAGGACCTGGAGATAGTCCAGCCAAGCTTCTTGTTCCGCTGGGGAACCTCCAGCGATGAATGCAGCTGAAGGCCCGTCCTGGAACTTTTCCCCTAGGTTGGGACCGGCCTTTTCCCAAAGCTGGCGGAAAATGGCTTCCCGCTCTTCTGTGACCTCATCTGTCCCGGCTGCGCCCTGGTCCAGCCGGCAAGTCCCCAGCAGTCTTCCTCTTTCGTACCAGGCTCCCTGGAGGGAGGTCCCTGACAGGACCAAGAGGAAAGGCGCCGTCTCTTTTTCCAGCCACCTTCCCCAGGCTTGGGGAGCCGCTTCCAGACGCAGGATGTGCCATTCCATCCCTTCAGCCAATGCCCTGCAGGCTGCCAGGACCTCGTCAGGGACGGCCCCAGCCAAGAGGGTTTCCGGATGCTCGGGAAAAGGCGCAAGGGCCAGCTGGAAGGTCCCTGGCTCATAAGGGATCTGCTGTAGGATCTCCCAGGGGGCGGCCTCCTGCTGTTCTTGGAAGGACAGTCCAGGCAGAGACAATTCTCGGAAAGCCATCAGATCCATACCTAAGGAAAGGGCAGCCTCCCGAGCTGTAAAGCCCCGTTTGGCACAGATTTCCCGGAGCCACAGCACCGCATCTTCCGTCTGCCGCCGTCCCAATCCAGCCCGGATCCGTTCTGGCCAGCTCAGCTCCAGGGCCCGTTCCACTTCCCAGACTGCATCCTTCCGCCGGACCTGGACCAGTGTCACTTCATCCTTTCCGAGCTGGACGCCCAGCAGCTGATCCGGCCAAGGTTCCAGTTTCCGCCGGAGCCAACGGCCGATCTGCTCCATTTTTTCTCGTCCCGGGAAGGATTCCAGTTCCAGCATCCCCAAAAAGGGCACCATTCCCGGTTCCAGACCAAAATCCATTGGCCCGGCCAGTTCTAAGACCTGGAGCAGCAGCCCGCAGCCGCAGAAAAAAGGAGCCAGAGGCACTGGTTCTCTCATTTTGGCCCGGCAGTCCTCCCGGGCCCGGATCCCCTTGACCAGCACAAAAAAAAGAGCCGTTCCCATAGCCAGGAAAAAGCTCCTGAATCCCTGGAGGGGTCCCAGCCAAAGCCCCAGGACAGCGGCCAGTTTCGGATCCCCTTCCCCCATCCCCCTGGGAGAGAGACGGCGGATCAGCTGGAGAAATCCGCCCAAAAGGGCAGCACCTACAAGCCCTGGAAGGAGGGACTGCCCCTTGAGGACCCGCAGGACCAGGAACAGGATCCCCAGTGGATAGAACAGTTCTTCATATAACTGGAGTTCTTCCATATCCAGCCAGGATAGGAGCAGCAGCAGTGACAAAGAGAGCCAACGGACTCCCAATAACGGCAGAGAACCGGGGAGCCAGGCCGCCAAGAGGAAGAAACAGCCGGTCACTGCTTCCCACCAAAACAGGGAAAAGGGCAGTTTCCTTCCACAGTACCGGCAGCGCCCCCTTTGGCATAGGTAACTGAATAGAGGCACCAGATCCCGAGGTACCAAAGTATGGCCGCACCCTGCGCAGTGAGACCGGGGAAAGAAGATTGATTCATCCCGCTGGAACCGGTCCGCGCAAAGACACAGGAAGCTGCCGGCACAGCAGCCCAGGAGAGCGGAAAGAAGGTATTTCGCGATTTCCATTTCCATTCCCAACTGCTCCTTTCTAGCCCTGGATGCTGGTCCGCAGCTGGATGGCCTCTCCCAGATGGAGGGCTGTGATTTCCTGGCTGCCAGCCAGATCCGCAATGGTCCGGGCCACCTTGATGATCCGGTCATGGCTCCGGGCACTGAGTCCCAGATTCACGAAATATTTTTCCAGCAGGGCTTCCGCCTGGGGCGTCAACGGACAGTAGGCCTTCACTTCCCTGCGGCCCATGCTGGCATTGCAGAACAAATGGGTCCCTTTCAGCCGTTCCCGCTGGATCTTACGGGCTGCCACTACCCGCTGCCGGATGGCGGCCGAACTTTCTTCCCGTTTCCGGCTCTTCATTTCCTGATACTGGAGCCGAGGTACATGGATCTGGATATCGATCCGATCCAGCAAAGGTCCGGAAATCTTTTTCTGATACCGGGCAATATCTCCTGGCCGGCAGGTGCACTGGTGCAACTGGTCCTCTTCTCCCCAGAAGCCGCAGGGACAGGGATTTTGAGCCGCCACCAGGATGAACCGAGCTGGATAGGTCAGGGAAGCCTGGACCCGGCTGATGGTGACCATCCCATCTTCCAAGGGCTGCCGGAGCACTTCCAGGGCACTCCGGGAAAATTCCGGAAGTTCATCCAAGAACAAGACCCCATGGTGGCTGAGAGTCACTTCTCCTGGCCGAGGAATGCTCCCGCCCCCGATAAGGGCGGATTGGGACACGGTGTGATGGGGACTGCGGAAAGGCCGTTCTGCCATGATGCCGTGGCGGCCTTGGAGGAGACCGGAAATGCTGTAGATTTTGGTGACTTCCAGAGCCTCTTCCTCCGTCATGGGAGGGAGGATGGTGGGCAGCCGCCGGGCCAGCATTGTTTTCCCAGCACCGGGAGCTCCCACCATCAGCACATTGTGTCCTCCGGCAGCAGCGATTTCCAGGGCCCGTTTGGCCACCTTCTGACCCTGGACATCGGCAAAATCCACCAAACCTTCCAGCGGCTTTTCCAATTCCAGCGCCTTCTTGGCCAGGGGCTGGAGGAGCTGCCGTCCCTGGAAATGGTCGATGATCTCTCCCAGATTTCCAGCCGTATACACGGCGATGCCATCCACCAGCTCCCCTTCAGCCCGGTTGCCGGAGGGGATGAAAATGGCCGGCATCCCTTCCTCCCTGGCCCGGAGGATCATGGGAAGGATGCCGTTCACCGGCCGCAGGGAGCCATCCAGGGCCAGCTCTCCGGCAAAGACGGGCTGGGGATCCGGCAGCGTGACGTACTGTTTGGCGGCCAGGACACCCATGGCGATGGGCAGATCCAGCCCGGCCCCATCCTTTTTCAGGTCCGCTGGAGCCAGGTTCACGGTGATATGGGTATCAGGAAACCGGAAACCAGAATTCTTCACAGCCGCTCTGACCCGCTCCCTTGCTTCCTTTACTGCCACATCCGGCAGCCCCACCATTTCAAAGGCTGGCATACCGTTTGTCACATCCACTTCTACCGTAACCATCTCTCCGTTGATGCCTCGGGTGGTCTCCCCCCAGGTCCGTGCATACATGGGATCAGCTCCTTTACCGCGTATCGTTCGTCGTATATCGTTTGTCGTTTTATTGGGGGTGTTGCACGTTGTGTGCAACACCCCTAACTGTAGAGCCGCATAGCGGCTCAAGTCTGGAGTCTGAAGCCTGGAGCCGAATGTTAAATTTGCAGGCAAATTTTTGAATATGTATAACCTTTAGACGAAATGATCGCTCAGATTGATTTCGATTCTGGTTTTACATACTCAAAAGGATCCGTCCAGCCAGGCGGATTATACTGTACCCATAAGTGTGGACACTTTTCAAGAGTCACCCTTACCCAAAA
>CAJMQS010000036.1 GCA_905215645.1 uncultured bacterium | reverse complement strand
CAGACTTTCGACTACGGGGATGTTGCACATATATTTTTTACGTGCAACATCCCCTCTTTGATTTGCTTGTATATTCTGAATTCCTTAATCCATATTGACAAACTAGGAAATAAAAAGTAGAATTGAACCAATTTCAAATCCATCTGTGATGAAGGAAGAGAGTAAGGAAAGGAAACTGGTGCAGCGAGCCCGGAGAGTGGAAGCGGGTGCAGCGGATTTTCCCAAAGTGCATTCCGGAACAGGCAAGGCTGAATCCAGTAGGCCTTCCGGGTACGCCCGTTACAGCGTTCAGAGTAATGCTTTTACTCTCAAAGGCCAAGGCGGTGACGCTTTGGTGAAATTGGGTGGAACACGGTCAGATCGTCCCATGTGCAGAACAAACACAGGGGACGATCTTTTTATTCGGCTTACAAGGAGGCAGCCATGATCAAATTCATCGATATCTGCAAAACATATACAAGCAAAAAACAAACTGTCCAGGCACTGGATCATGTGAGCCTGACCATCCAGGACGGAGACATCTACGGCATCATCGGACTCTCCGGTGCCGGAAAGTCCACCCTGCTCAGCATGATCAACGGGCTGGAAGTCCCCACTTCCGGTTCCGTGTTGGTGGACGGGGTGAACATCCCCAGCCTCTCCTTTTCGGAAATGCTCCAGAAACGCCGAAAGATCGGCATGATTTTCCAGCAGTTCGAGCTGCTGAATTCCAAGACGGTCCGCCACAACATCTCCCTGCCTTTGATCATCGCCGGGGAAGACAGGAAGACCATCGACGCCAAAGTGGACAAGATGCTCCAGTTCGTCCAGCTGGAAGACAAAGCAGATGTGTATCCGGACCAGCTCTCCGGGGGGCAGAAACAGCGGGTGGGCATCGCCCGGGCCCTGATCACTGAGCCTTCCATCCTGCTCTGCGACGAAGCCACCAGCGCCCTGGATCCGGATACCATGGAATCCATCTTGGATCTGTTGAAGGAAATCAACCGGAAGCTCCACATCACCATCGTCATGGTAACCCACCAGATCTACGCCATCCAGAAGATTTGCCACAATGTGGCGGTCATGGAAAATGGCCGGGTCATCGAAGAAGGCAATGTGTTCGATATCTTCAGCAATCCCCAGCAGCGGATCACCCAGAACTTCGTCCGCAGCGTCATCCCTGATCAGATCACCCCTGCCGTCTGCAGCCGGGTCCGCACGGAAGAGACCAGCAATTATGAAATCCTGCGACTGAAATTCACCGGGGACAGCGCCCTGGGGGATCTGGTCTATCAGATCAACCGGAAGTTCCTGCAGGTCCGGACCCGGATCATCCACGCCACGGTCACCGAGCTGGATGAACAGACCCTGGGGATCCTGATCCTCCAGGTCATCGGTCCGGAAGAAGAAATCCAAGCCGTTGAAGCCTTCTGCAAAGAAAACCAGGTCCATTGTGAAGAGGTGAAATGTGAATATGGATTATGAACCGATCATCACACTGGCCAAAGAACATTTTTACCAGCTCCACCGCCGGCCGGAACTGTCCGGTGAAGAATTCGAGACCACCCGGCATATCAAAGAATTCCTGACCCGTCAAGGGATCTCCTTTTATGATCTGCCTTTGGAAACCGGGGTGGTGGCTCACCTGGGGAATGGCCAAGGTCCTGTGGCAGCCCTGCGCTGCGACATCGATGCCCTTCCCCTCCAGGAAGAGACCGGCCTGCCCTACCAGTCAGAAATCCCTGGACGGATGCATGCCTGCGGCCATGACTTCCATACGGCCAATCTCCTGGGGACAGCCCTGGCCCTGAAAGCCGGCGGTCCCATCCCCGGGACCCTGAAACTGATTTTCCAGCCGGCGGAAGAGAAACTGAACGGAGCCCTGAAGATCCTGGAAACCGGGATCCTGGACGATGTACAGGTGATCTTCGGGCTCCACTGCTGTGCTGCATATGAACGGGGCACCGTCATCTCCCGCCCTGGATTCATGAACGGCGCGGTGGATGAATTCCAAGTTTCCTTCCAAGGCAAAGGGAGCCATGCCTGCCGGCCCCAGCTCAGTGCGGATCCTGTGATCATGTTAGGCCAGTTCATTGCAGCGGCCCAGACCATCGTCAGCCGCAACCGTCCCCCCTTCCATCCCATGATCGTAGGGATCGGCCACGTGGCAAGTGGCACGGCTGCCAACATCATCCCTGACACCGCCTTTGCGGAAGGGACCATCCGATCCCTGTATCCGGAAGACAGAGAGCTGGCCAAGAGCCGGCTCCAGACCCTGGCAGAAGGGATTGGCCGGGATTTCGGCGGTTCTGCCAGCATCCGATTCCTGGAAGGTCCTCCCGCCACCAACAATACGACGGAATGGGTGGATTTCGTCCGGGATACCGCCCGGCAGTGCGGCCTCCCCTTTGCAGAGGCCCCCGATTCCCTGTCCGGAGAAGATTTTGCCTTCTACCAGCAGAAAATCCCTGGAGCCTTCATCCAGATGGGAACGGGAATCGGTCCCATGATGCACAATTCCCATTTTGCCATCGATCCGGAAACCTTCCGGCTTTCCATTCCCTTCAGTGCAGAACTTCTCCGCCAGGCACTTTCCAACTTGCCGGCAGGAGACCAGCACTGCAGTCTGTCTCAAAAGAGGTGATCCGTCATGTTTGCCAATTTACCCTGGGGCGATTTAGCCCAAGCTCTTGAAAGCACTTTATTCATGGTAGGCTTTTCCCTGGTGGTAGGCACCATCCTGGCTACCATCCTGGCCCTCATCCTGGTCCTGACCAACGAAGGAGGCCTTTTGGAAAACAAAGTGGTGTATACCCTGCTCAATTCTGTGGTCAGTTTCTTCCGCAGCCTTCCCTTCATCATCCTGATGACCTTCATCTTCCCCTTCACCAAATTCATCGTGGGGACGAGGATCGGGGTGAAAGCAGCCCTGGTCCCGCTGGTGGTGTTCATCGTCCCCAGCCTGGCCCGTCTCTATGAAAATTCCCTTTTGGGAGTGGATAAAGGGATCATCCGGGCCGCCAAGGCCATGGGCGCCAATTATTTCCAGATCGTCCGCTATTTCATCCTGCCGGAAGCCAAAAGTTCCATGATCCTTTCCACCACCATCGGCACCATCGGCCTGATTTCTGCATCTGCCCAGGCCGGCGTCATCGGTGCCGGCGGAATCGGGGACATGGCCCTGACCTACGGCTATGAACGGATGGATGTGCCGGTGATGCTGGCCACCGTATTCATCCTGGTGGTGTTCGTCCAAATCGTACAGTTCCTGGGTAATTATTTCTCCAAACGGGCCCGGAACCATTAATAAAAGGAGTTGTTGATGATGAATCTGACTGTATTCCGTAAAAAAAACCTGCTGAAGCTGGCCGGTGTCCTGGCCCTCAGCACCCTGCTCCTGGCCGTGGCCGGCTGCAGCAGTTCCAATAAAGAAGCTTCTTCTGGAAAAGCCAAGGAAACCAAAGAACTGAAGTACCGGGTGATGCCTACTGCCACTTCTGACCTTTTCGATGGGGGCATCAAACCCATCCTGGAGAAGAAGGGCTACAAACTGACCCCGGTGAAGATCACCGATTCCATCCAGCGGGAAATGGCTCTGGATGAAGGGAAGATCGATTTCCACGTGGATGCCCACAAAGCCTGGATCGACCAAGTGAACAAGAGCAAAGGTACCCATCTGACCGCCATCCTGCCCCTGCCCACCGTACCCACCGCCATTTATGGTGGCAGCAAGAAGACCCTGGAGGAAGTGGCTCCGGGAGACGTGATTGCCATCCCCAATGACGCTTCCAACCTGGCCCGGGCCTACCAGCTGCTGGAACAGCTGGGCTGGATCAAACTGGATCCCAGCAAGGACAAAGACCATGTGACCGGAAAAGACGTTGTGGAAAATCCCAAGAACCTCCAGTTCAAAGAGATGAAGGGGCCGTCCATCAACACCATCCGGTCCGATGTGGCTTACATCATCCTGAGAGGTTCTGATGCCTACAACGCCAAGATCGATTTCAAGAGCGCCCTGTTTGCGGAAAACCCGGACTCCATCAAAGATTCCATGCGAATTGCTCTCTGCATTGCGGACAAGAACAAGGACGCCCAGTGGGTGAAAGACATCATCGAAGCGTATAAATCTCCGGAATTCAAGGAATATGTAAAGAAAACCGGTAATTTCTGGATTCTTCCAGACTACATGAAATAATGGGAAATGACATTGCAGCGATAAACAAAAGGAGGAAATGAAAATGGCAATGAATTTAACAGGTTCCTGGGTGGCTATGCCTATCCCTTTCAAAAAGAATGGTGACATCGATTTCGACGGATTCAAGGTCCTGATCGACCGGCAGATCCAGTACGGGACCAATCAGCTTTTCGTCCTGGGTTCCGCAGCAGAAGTCACCCTGCTGACCCCGGATGAAAAAAAGGAAATCATCAAACAGACCATCAAGATCGTAAATCACCGGATTCCCGTCTTCTTCAGTGCCGCTTCCAATGACACCCAGGGGGAGATCGAAATGGCCAAATTCGAAGAAGAACAGGGTGCGGACGGGGTCATCTTTACGGTTCCCCCCTATGTGCTGATTCCCCAGGAAGATGCCTTTAAACATCTGGATACGGTGATGAGCGCCACCAGCCTGCCGGTGGGGATCTACAACAATCCCTCTCGTCTGGGCGTCCAGGTGGAACCGGAAACCATCGCCCGTCTGGCGGAACGCCATCCCAATTTCGTAGTGGACAAGGAAGCCACCGGCAGCAACTACCAGCTGGTCCAAGTCCAGCGGCTGACCAAAGGGAAAGTCAAGATCATGTGCTGTGACTCCCCCTACTACTCCATCGTCCTGCCCACCCTGGCCGTAGGCGGCACCGGCCTGGCCAACATCGGCGGGAACATCATCCCGGAAGAAGCAGCCAAGTATGCCCGTCCCTGGACCAGCATCGATATCGTCAATGAAGGCCGGGAAGAATACTTCAAGTACTTCCCCCTGCTCTGCGAACTGTATGAAGTCTCCAACCCGGTGGTCATCAAGGCTGCCCTGAATCTCCTGGGCCTGCCTGGAGGCTATGTCCGCCGTCCGTACCAGGATTATGACGGAGAAGGGCTGAAACGGCTGGAAAAGATCATGACGGACCTGGGCGTCATGGAAAAATACAGTGTGAAATAAATGACGGAGTTCGCAGAAGTCTTCGTCGACCAGGGCCAGGACATCCGAAAGGCCATCGAAGCCTTCGTCATCGAAAAAGGCTGGAAAGAAGTGATCGTGGTCAATGCCATCGGGTCCGTGAAGGATTTGATCCTGGCCGCTCCCATCAGCAACGAGCTGCCGCTGAAAGTGGGCCGCACTCCCTGCTATGGTGCCGCTGAGATCCTTTCCTTCACAGGAGAAGTCATGGTCAAGGAAAAGATGGACCCTCAGCTCCGTCAGGTGTACCCGGATACGGACAGTCCTCTTTTCATCCACATCCATGCCAGCTGTGCCCGTGCCGGCGGGCTGGTCATGGGAGGCGGACTGTGGGGCGGCACGGCCTTCCGGAGCCTGCGGGTGTTCCTGCGGCCGGTGGAATGAAGGAAATGGCCTATTTTCCGCACCGTCACGGACACCGGCCTTGGGAAACTGGAATTGAATAAAAAACGGGGCTGTGGAAACTGCCGGCCGTTGCTTGTCGGCCGTTTCCACAGTTCTTTTTTTACCCTTCCGGGCCTTTAGAAATCATTCCCAGACTGTGAGGTAGAGATGTACAACAAAGTAAAAGAAGTGTTCGACCGGGCGCTGGCTCTTTTTCCAGGAGTGAAATGGGCTTGCTGTCCTTTGGATTTCTCCCAATGGAAAGAATCCGGGAAATACAATTACGCCCTGCTGGTCTATGCCCCCTACGACGAAATCATGACCATCTGGAAATACAAGGAGCCCCGGCAGGCAGCCCAGAAGAGGCGCCGTTCCGCAGCTATGAAAGAAGTTGCCGCCGCTTTGGAAAAGGCTGCCAAGGCAGCAGGGATCCCCTTCCTGATTCCGCCGGTGACTCGGGACAATATGTCCCCGCCTTACAAGATGAGCCTCTCCAGCAAGGAAGTAGGCGTCCGTTCCGGAGTGGGCTGGATCGGCCGCAGCGACCTCCTGATCACCTATGACTACGGTCCCCGGATCGAGACAGTCAGTGCCGTATTCTATGCGGACCATATGGAAACCCGTCCTCCTGTCACAAAGAACCAATGCGGAGACTGCAGCCTCTGCGTCAAAGCCTGTCCCTTCCATCTGATCACCGGCAAGACTTGGAAGGAAGGCACGCCCCGGGAAGAGCTCCTGGATTACCACAACTGCAGCGTCCAGCGGGATCTCCTGGGCCGGAAGATGGGCTTGGGCCGGAAATTCATGTGCGCCCGCTGCCTGCTGGCCTGTCCCGTTGGGGTAGAAAATATCCAGAAACTGAATGCGACCTTGGAAAGAAAGGAGGAAAATGGGTGTACTGCCTGTTCTGCCGATTCGTGAAACGGGAACTGCCCTGCACCATCGTCTATGAAACGGACCAGGTGCTGGCTTACCAAGACTGGAACCAGTGGGCCGAGCTCCACATCATCGTATTCCCCAAAGCCCATATCGGGCTGAAGGACAAGGGAACGGCCGCCTACCAACAGGCAGTGGCCGCCGTGGAAGCTGCTGTGCCGGAGATTGAAAAGATCTGCGGCATGGCAAAGGTCTTCCAGGTCATCCGCTGCGAACGAGAGCCCCATATCACCCAGAATCTGGACCATTTCCACTACCATATCCTGGGCAGTTCCGACCCGGAGGCCCAGCCTCCAACAGATCTGTAAACCCTTTCTCTTTGCAGAAAGGAAAACAAAAGAAACAAGAGGTGAATCTTCATGAAATGGAAAAAATTACTGATGGTCCTGGCTCTGTCCGCCGTCACCGCCGGTCTCCTGGCCGGCTGCGGCAACGACTCCAAGAAAACGGCGGAAGCTCCTGCTGGCTCGGCCAAAGTCCTGAAATACCGCAGGATGCCCACAGCTACATCCGACCTGTTTGAAGCCGGCATCAAACCTCTCCTGGAGAAAAAAGGCTATAAACTGGAAGCCGTGGGCATCAAAGATTCGGTGCAGCGGGAAATGGCCCTGGAAGAAGGCCAGATCGATTTCCATATGGATGCCAATCCCAATTGGCTGGATGCCATCAATGCCAGCAAGGGGACCCATCTGATCGGAGTGCTTGAGATTCCCACCGTCCCTACCGGCCTTTATGCCGGCAGCAAGACTTCCCTGGATGCGGTTGCCGATGGAGACACGGTGATCATCCCCAATGACGCCTCCAACCTGGCCCGTTCCTACCAGCTGCTGGAACGGCTGGGCTGGATCAAATTGAATCCTTCCATCAACAAGAACCAGGCCACCAAAGCCGATATCGTAGAAAACCCCAAACATCTCCAGTTCCGGGAGATGAAGGGCCCCACCATCGCCAATATCCGTTCTGATGCTGCTTACATCGTCCTCAGAGGATCCGACGCCTACAATGCCAAGATCGATTTCAGTTCTGCCCTGTTCCCGGAATCCGCGGACACCATGAACCCCCGGATGCGGATGTGCCTCAGCATCCAGGAGAAGAACAAGGACCAGCCCTGGGTCAAGGACCTGATCGAAGCCTACAGATCCCCGGAATTCAAGAAATTCATGGAAACCCAAAGCAAGATCTGGATCCGGCCTGATTATTTGAAATAAAGGAAACAGGGGCTGTTGCACGTTCTGTGTAACAGCCCCCATTTTTTTAAAAGAAAAAATGGAACACCTTCATGAAACAGTAAAGGATCCCGCTGGCGATCAGGGGACCAACCGGCACGCCCTTGAAGAACACCACCCCGATGATGGTCCCTACCATCAGGGACGCTACCACTTCCGGATCGGCGGTCATCAGTTCAGCCCCCCACCGGCCGAAAAGAGCCACGATACACCCCATCAGCAGGGAAGCGATCCCCATAGGGGTCTTGAACACGTTGAGGATATCGGCTATGCCCAGCTTCCCCGTGGCGATGGGCGTCAGCATCGCGGCGGTCAGGACGATGACTCCCCAGTTCAGCCCGTGGCCGCCGAAAAACAGCAGTTTGTCCTGGGGCAGCACCACTTTCAGGATCATCAGGAGGACTGCGGACCAGGCGACCGTATTGTTGTGGGATACGAATCCGATCAGGGCCATGGCGCCCAAAATCAGGTAAGGTTGAAGATTCTGCATAGAAAATTCCTTTCCAGATAGAATAAAGGGCTGCTGCCTATGTGAATACCACACTCATGCAGCAACTTTAATTCTATCCTTTTTTTATTTTCTTGACAATCCCGTCCCGGCAGATCCCCAGGTCCGATAGATTTCCTCCATGGCCAGTTCCTTGGCGATGATGCCGTGGGCATTCCATACTGTTGTATCCACTACATGGACATGGCCCTGGCGGATGGCCGGGATGCTCTTCCACAGGGCATCCTCCTGGAGCTTCTTGTAATTTTCTTCGGCTATCTTCCCGTTTTCTCCGCTGCTGGCTCCATAGCCTGTACTGACCAGCAGATAATCCGCCTGCAGGTCCGGCAACCACTCCAGAGAAATGGCGTTATTGGTGGTGCTGTGATCCGCCGCCAGCACCATGGGCGAAGGCTTCAGGTCCAGAAGGTCATACATGAACCGGTTGATGTCGTTTTTAGAATAGGGATATAACCGCACTTCCCGGTTCATGACCCGGAGAAAAGCAGTGGTTCCGTCCCCCATAGCCGCATGGAGCCCCAGCCGATACGTTTTGGCCTTCCCGTAGAATTCTTCCAGCCGAGCGATTCCCCGCTCCTCCTGCCCCAGGGCCATGGCGAGGGCCAAGAGAGCCGTCTCTTCCTTCCGGATGTTGAAAGCCGCGACAGGAGCGATCCGGCTCAATTTCTCGTAGACTCCCTGGTCAAAGGAATCCCGGAGAAGGATCAGGTCCGGCTGTGCCTCCTGGACTTCTTCATAGTTGACGGTCTTGGTTTCGTCATTCACGTGGAGCAGGGGCACTCCCCGTTGTTCCAGCCGGTCGTAGAGATAGGTCCGGGGTGTGTAATTGGCCCCCACCACCGGAACTCCCAGGGCTTCCGTCAGATCTTCCAGCCGGAGGACCACGATCCGCTGGGGATTTTTCGGCATGACTGTGGTGCCGTATTTGTGTTTCACCAGGATCCGGTCCCCGTCCTTCTGGACCAATTTTCTGGCCCCTTGGAGCTGGCTTTCCATCCGTTTGGCAAATTCTCGGTCAATGGCTTCTTGGGTGTCTTCCCGGGCCAGTGCTTTCTGGACCGCCGGAGACAGATTCCCGGTTTCCGCAGGCTGCCGGGTCTGTCCGCAGCCAGCAGACAGGCTGATAAGGAGCAGGAGGCAGCCGCATACTGCCATTTTTTTGTGCAATCCGATTTTCATAGGCCCCCCTTATCTCTTCCGAGCCCGGGAATAAGGAATGCACAGGGGCCGTCCCGTCCGGGGGTCCTGGATCAGTTCTGCATCGATGCCAAAGATGTCCCGGAGCATCTGCTGGTGGAACACTTCTTCCGGGCTTCCCTGATAAAGGATCTTCCCCTGCTTCATGGCAATGAGATGATGGGCGAACCGGGCCGCTTCATTCAGTTCATGGATCACCATGATGATGGTTTTGCCGTAGGCTTCATTGAGATGGCGGACCAGTTCCAGCACCTCCATCTGGTGGGCCACATCCAAGAAACTGGTGGGTTCGTCCAAGAACAGGATGTCCGTGGTCTGGGCAATGGCCATGGCGATCCAAGCCCGCTGCCGCTGGCCCCCGGAAAGAGCCATTACATTCCGGTCGGCAAATTCCGCCATGTCCGTCTCCTCCAGGGCCCACTGGACAATGTCCCGGTCCTCCTGGCTGCCCCGGGAAAAAAAGGGACCATGGTAAGGTGCCCGTCCATACATCACCAGTTCTCGGACGGTGAGTTCTCCGGGAGCCGAAGGATTCTGGGGCAGGATGCCCACTTTCCGGGCCAGCTGCCGGCTGTCATAGTCCCAGAGGGATTTTCCTCCCAGCTTCACCGTACCTCCCAGAGGCGGGATGATCCGGCAGATGGTCTTCAAAAGAGTGGATTTGCCGCAGCCATTGGCCCCGATGAGGGCCGTGATCTGACCGGAAGGGATAGGAAACGTCAAATGTTGGCTGATGGCCTTCTCCCCATAACCGGTGGAAAGATCTTCGATATGCAATTCCATGGATAACTCCTTTCCAAGGTTCATTTTCGGGTCCGTACCAGGATGTACAGAAAATAGGGAGCCCCCAGGATGGAGATCACAATCCCCAGGAGCATTTCATCCGGGGCGATGATCACCCTTCCCACCCAGTCCGCAGCCAAGACCAAAAGAGATCCCAGCACCGCCGTAAAGGGCAGCAGCCGAAAGAAATCCGCTCCCGCCAGCCGCCGGGCGATATGGGGACAGATGAGGCCCACGAACCCGATATTTCCTCCGATGGCCACACAGGACGCCGCCAGGACCACCCCGGCCATGAGATAGAGGAACCGGGCCCGGTTGATGGGAAGTCCCAGGCCAATGGCCGTTTCGTCCGCCAGGCTCAGCAAGTTCAGGTCCATGGAACGGCTCCAGAGCAGCAGTCCCAAGAGCAATACCACAGGGGCCAGGGCAGCTGCATGGATCCAAGTATTTCCGGACAGGCTGCCGATGATCCAGGTATTGACGATGTGGAATTTCTGAGGGTCCAGCCGGACCACCAGCAGCAGCTGGAGGGCGTGGATGCCGGCCGTCAGGGCAATCCCCGTGAGCACCAGCCGGTAGGGAGACAGGGTCCGTCCCTTCCGGTAGGCCAGCCGATAAATCAAGAGAGCCGCCAGGGCCGCTCCCGCCACCGCCGCCAGAGGCAGCTGCCAGAAGGGGCTGGGGGTGCTGGTATCCCGGGCATAGATCAGCAGCATCACAAAAAGGCCGGCACCGGCATTGACGCCCAGGAGACTGGGGCTGGCCAATTCGTTCCGGGAAATGGTCTGGAACAGCGCCCCGGACATAGCCAAACCGCCGCCCACCAGGACAGCCAGGAGGGACCGGACCATCCGGAAATCGAATACAGTCAGCCGCTGAGCCTCTGTACCTCCTCCCAAGAGGACCTGCCACAGTTCCCGGTCCGAAAGATGGGCGAAACCGGTGCGGAGATGGACATAGAACATCAGGACAGTGGCCAGGATCAGGAAAGCAAAGGACAGGAGGAACCGTCCCTTCCCCTTGTGCCGGCCAGTGGTTTTCTGCAGAAGATTTGCCATCAGACACCCTTCCTTTCCCGATTGGCCAGGACCATGAAAAAGGGTACTCCGATCAAGGCGGTAATGGCCCCCAGCGGCGTCTCATAAGGAGGATTCACCAGCCGGGCGCCAATGTCCGCCAGCAGCACCAGCAGGGTGCCAGCCAGGGCGGAAGCCGGGAGTACCACCCGGTAGTCGATGCCCACCAGTTTCCGGACCATATGGGGCGTCACCAAGCCCACAAAGCCGATGGGGCCGGCCAAAGCCACCGCGGAACCGCTCAAAAGCAGCACCACGGCCCCCGCCAGGAACCGGATCTTTCCCAGCTGGGCACCCAGGCCCACAGCCACTTCGTCCCCGAAACTGAGGAGGGTCACCTGCCGGGAAATGGCCAAGGCGATACCCAGTCCCAGCAGGGTCCAGGGCCCCACCCGGAAGATCTGTTCCAGACGGATGCCGCTGAGACCGCCAGCAGTCCAGTAGCTCAAGTCCTGGGCCACATCAAAGAACACCACCAGCATCCGGGTGGCTGCGGTAAAAATGGCACTGATGGCGGTGCCGGCCAGAGCCAGGTACACCGGAGTAGCTTTGCCCCCCAGTCGGCTGGCCACCAGCAGGATGATCCCAGTGGCGAAGGCAGCCCCCAGGAAGGAAAAGCCCACCGCCTGGTTCAGGGTAGCTTCCGGCAGCAGGATCATGGCCAGAGCCATGCCAAAGCTGGCTCCAGAATTGATGCCCAGGATGGAAGGGCTGGCCATGGGATTGTTGGTGATGCCCTGCATCAAAGCTCCGGCCACGGCAAAGCTGCTGCCGCAAAGGAGCGCCGCCAAAAGGCGGGGCCAGCGCAGGGTACGGATGATCAGTTCCTGGAAATTTTCCCCGTCATAAGCGGAAAATGAGGCCAGGATGGTGGATAAAGGGATATCCCGAGCCCCCACTGTCAGGGAAAACAGGCCCAGTCCCAGGACCAGCCCCGCCAACAGGATCCCCCAAAAAAGTTGTTTCAAAGGCAAAAGATTCACCTCCTAAAAGAAAAAGGAGGTGCTGCACGTAAGGAACATATGCAACACCCCCTGACTGTCAGCGGTCAACAGTCAGCGGCCGATGGGAATCAATTTTTGCAAATTGATTTTGAAATTACAAAAGCAGATATCCTCTGAACCCGTTTTACGGCCGTTCAAATGCCGGCCTGGCCGGCTTCCTTCAGCCGTTGACCGTTGACAGCTGACCGTTGACCGGGGCTGTTGGTGTATGCCACTGCCCCTTAGAACTTCATCTCCAGCGAAACCAGGGCAGTACGGCCGGTCCCCAGGTACAGAGCCGGGGTGGAACCATTCAGGGCGTTCCAATAAGATTTGTTCAGCAGGTTGTACACATCGGCCCGAAGGGTCATAGGATGATGGCCGAAGCCGGTGAATTCATACTTCACTCCCGCATCCCACCGGTACCACTGGGGCACCTTGGTTGTATTGGCCTGGTCCACATAGGCGGATCCGTTATAGGTGACCCGGGTATTCACAGACAGGCCCTTCACGCCGTGGATATCCTGTTCCGCTCCTACCACAGCAGTCCATTTGGGGATGCCCATTTCATAGTTCCCCTGATAATCCGCATCCTCTGTGTACTTGGCGTTCATGTACATCAGGCTGCCCCACAGCCGGGTCCCCTTCACCGGTTCCCCGGAGAGAGAAGCTTCCACACCCCGGTGCCGGACTTCTCCGCTGGAAGTGAGCACATCCTCTTTTTCCATGGATCCGTTCTGTTTGATCTGGAAAGCGCTGAGGGTGGCCAGGGCTTTGCCCATGTCGTACTTCACCCCGGCTTCCACCTGTTTGGCCTTGTAGGGAGACAGCACAGCTCCGTCGTTCTTGTAGCCGCCGCTGACCACATCCCCGGCAGTGAGCCCTTCGATGTAGTTGGCATACAGAGAAACCCGTTTGCCCAGTTTCTTTACCACCCCGAAGGCAGGGGTCCAGGCGTCAGAATCATAGCTGGCGCTGCCGGTGTACACATCCTGCTTCACCTTCTGGTACCGGCCCCCCAAGATGAAGGTCCAGTCCTCTCCCGGATTGGAGATCACATCCGTCAAGGCGATCCCGCTGAGGGTGGTCTCATCGTTGAGCGGTTCCTGCCAGGAGCGGTCCAGGGTATTGGTACCCCACACTGGGTTGTCGTAGCTGGTGGCAAAATAGGAACCGGTCCGGTTCTTCATGTACCGTTTCATGTTGTAGCGGTTGGCGGACAGGGTCACTTCATGCTTCCATTCCCCGGTGCGGAATTTATCCTTGACCCCCACTTCCATGGAAGTGGCCTTGTTGATCTGGTTGTTCACATGGTACCGGAGGCTGGCAGTGCCCTTGGCGTTGAGCCGGAAGTCGTTGTACAGATATTCCATCTTGGTTTCCCGGGCTCCGACGGCAAAATAAGCATTTACATTGTCATCGAATTTGTAGTCATACCGGTACATACCGTATTTTTCTGTTACATGCCGGAATGTGTCCGGGGCACCGTACTTTTTGTTGTGGTCTGCAGAAGGCAGATCTTTGACACCCAGATAACCGGATCCGAAAGTGAGCCGGTACTGCATGTTGTCGATTTTGTTGTAGGCATAGCCCAGGTCCAGGGACATTTTGGATTTCCCCACCTGGTGATCGATGCCCAGGGTCATGGCATTGGTATTGATGCTTTCATCGCTGTTGGAGGTGCTGCCGTTGGTGTGGAACACATTCAGCCGCACCCCGGTCTTCCCATCTTCCGTCCGATGGCTCAGATCCAGATCCTGGCCGAACTGCCGGCCGTTCCCGAAGGAAAGGGTCAGGCTGTTCTGGTTTTCCCCGGCCTTGGCCCGTTTGGGCACAAAGTTGATGTTGCCCCCTACAGAGCCGTTGGGAGCCATGCCGTAAAGCAGGGCTCCCGGCCCTTTCAGCACTTCCACCCGGTCCAGGCCTTCCACCCCGGAATAGAACCGGGGAGCCACCCCGTAGAGTCCATTGAAGGAAACATCCTGCTGGGTGGATTTGAAGCCCCGGATATTCCAGGCCTGGGAAGCCCCGGACAGAGTCTGGTCCGTAGTAGAAGCATCGTTGGCAATCACATCATTGACACTGGCTGCCTGCCGGTCCTGGATCATCTTTTCCGTAAAGGTGGTCATGTTGAAGGGCGTAGTCATCACATCCCGCTTGCCCAGGGTTCCGTAATCCGCCGTCCGGGCCGTATTGCCCCCGGCGATTTCATCCGGTGCCTCCGGTCCTGCCGGAATATCCACCGGTTCTGCCTTGGGTTCTTCATACCGGTCCACCGTCACCGTACTGTCATCGAGCTGGTAGGTGGGCATGGCTCCTGCCACTCCAGGCAGTGCCTGGAAACACAGGGTCCAGAGGATGGCCCCGGTCAGTTTTTTCGATACGCTTTTTCTCATCACAAAAACTCCCATCTGTTCATTCTCCTTACCGGACGGCAAAATGAATGTTGGTATGGCTGCCGCAGGCTACCGGCCGGCCGCTGCTGTTGAGGGCCGGGGAGAAAGTATATTCATAAACCGCCGCCAGGGCGGCTGCATCCATCTCTGGATACCCGGAGGAACTGTCCACGGAAGCGCTGGTCACGCTGCCGTCAGCTCCCACCACGAAGGAAATCCCCACGGTACCCGTGGCATTCTTTTTCCTCAGGTTGGCCGGATATTCCGGCTGGGCCCGATAGGTGATCTTGGGAGGTACTTCCGGAGTCAAAGCATCCGGATTGGCTGTACCGCCGCCACCGCCTCCATGGCCGGAACCGGACCCGCTGCCGGATCCATCTCCCGTTCCACTGCCATTTCCATTACCGGAACCACTGCCGGACCCGCCGCCAGCCCCATTATTTTTTTCTCCGGCCGTCCCAGCTGCTGTCTGGGGAGCAGGGCCTTGCTGTTCTTTCTTTTTTTCCACTGCCGGGACGTTTTCCTCTGGAATGGCCACTTCATCCACCGAAGTTTCCACTTCCGGAGCCGCCGGTTCCGGGCTGGCTTCTCCCTGGGAACCGCCGCCTCCCCCTTCGTCTCCACCGGACACGTCATAGAGAGCCACTTCCGTCAGATCTTGGGGTTCATGGGCAGCCATGCTGAAAATCCCGGTAAGGGAAAGCAGCAAAAGCAGCACTGCATGGATTCCCAGGGAAGCCCCCCAGACCATGAAATCTTCTCGTCTGTTCCTCATTCCCTGCGCTCCTATTTCTTATCCGCCGCCAGGGCGAACCGGCTGATCCCAGCCCCCTTCAGGGCATCCATCAGCTGCATCAGGGTCCCGTAATCCACCGTTTCATCGGCCCGGATAGCCACTGCAAACCGGCTGTTTTTGCTCTGTTCCACCTGAGCCCGGCGGAGCAGGTCATCCTGGGTGATGGGCTTGTCTTCCAGCCACAGGCTTCCGTCTTTTTTCAAAGTCACCAGATAGGTGACGGAGAGATTGGTCTCCACGTTCTTGGCCTTGGGCATGTTCACATCCACGGTCTTCAAGTCCACCATGGACATGGTGCTGATCATGAAGAACACCAACAGGAAGAACATGATGTCGATCATGGGGATGATGATGATCTCTGGTTTCTCGAACTGTCTCGGATCACGCAGCTTCATGAGTCGCCACACCTGCCTTCAGGACACTGGACCGCTTGGCTTCCAGTTCAGAGAAAACCAGTTCCATGTCGGTGATGATTCCTTCGATCCGCTGTTTGAAGTAGGAGTGGACCACCAGAGCTGCCAGGGCTACAAAGATCCCGCTGGCGGTGGCAATCAGGGCTTCCCCCACACCCCCGGTGATGGCCATGGCCCCGGAGGAGGTATTCAGTACGCTGAAAGCGCCGATCATCCCGGTAATGGTCCCCAGGAGCCCCAGGAGAGGTGCCATGGTGACCACCACACTGAGGAAGTATAGTTTGGCGTTGAACTGGCTCAGCATGATGCCCGACTGGATTTCCAGATAGGAAGCCAAGCCCTGGCTGTCTTCCAGATAGCCGTCAGCTGCTTCACAGATCACTTCCGCCATGGTTCCCTGGGATTCCCGGACCAGGGCAAAAGCTCGGGCGTATTCTTTCTGATGGAGCAGCCCATAGAATTCCCGGGCAAACTGCCGTCCGGAATCACTGCGTTTGAAGAACAGATACCGGTCAATGGCGATAGCCACTACCGCTAAAGAAAGCAGCAGCAGGATATACATCACATAGCCGCCCTTATGAAAGATCTCCACCATTGCACTTACGTTGTTCATGGTTCCTCCTTTTGTACTAACCAGTTTAGATATATATTAGATATTACTAACCAATATTCATGGGATATTTCTCCATTTTATCCCAGTGTATTCACGAAAAAATAAGTGATTTCCTTCATTTATAAGAAAACATGAATGTTACGAATAAGTTTGTATTCCTATTTTCGTTTCATTTTGAATATTTTTAAGTTAAATCGCTCTATTATTATAGTTAGTAATTATTTTATTTTCAACATTAAAGTTAGTTATTCATAATTTTTTACTGTACGTCACAGTTTTGACAAATAGAAGAGCAAATAAAAAAGAAGAGGCATCGCACGGAATCGTGCTGCCTCTTCTGAGGATCCAGCAGAAATTATTTCAGTTCTACAGTAGCGCCAGCTTCTTCCAGTTTGGCTTTCATAGCTTCAGCATCAGCTTTGGCAACATGTTCCTTCAGGGTGTTAGGAGCAGCGTCAACAGCAGCTTTGGCTTCTTTCAGGCCCAGGCCGGTCAGTTCCCGGACAACTTTGATTACGTTGATCTTGCTGGCACCAACTTCTTTCAGGACAACGTCGAAGTCGGTCTTTTCAGCAGCAGCAGCACCGGCAGCAGGAGCAGCAGCAGCTACAGCAACAGGAGCAGCAGCGCTGACACCGAACTTGTCTTCCATGGCTTTAACCAGGTCGGCCAGTTCCAGAACAGTCATATTTTCAATGGCTTCCATAATTTGATCTTTATCCATTTTTCATACCTCCAAAATTTTAAATGAAATGGGTAATGGTTTTTCATCAGGCTGCAGGATCAGCCTGTTTTCCGATTAAGCAGATTCCTGCTCTTTCTTTTGCCGTACAGCTTCCAGGGTATACACAAAGTTGCGGATGGTCCCCTGCAGTACGTTGACAAGCCCGGAAATAGGGGCCTGCATGCTGCCAACCAGTTTGGCCAGCAGTTCTTCTCTGGAAGGCAGTTCTGCCACAGCCTTGACTTCGTCCAGGCCGATGACTTTACCGTCCAGGATACCGGCTTTGATTTCCAGAGCCTTGTGGTCCTTGCTGAAGTCGTTCAGGATCTTGGCAGGAGCCACAGGATCCTCAGCGGAGAAGGCCACAGCGGTGTTGTGTTCCAGGTAGGCATCCAGCCCTTCGATACCGGCTTCCTGGGCAGCGATGCGGATAAAGGTGTTTTTCGCAACCATGTACTTCACACCAGCTTCACGCATCTTGCTTCTCAGTTCAGTATCTTCTGCTACGGTCAGGCCGCAGTAGTCAACCAGGACAACCCCTTTGGAGCTGGTCAGCAGATCTTTCAGTTCAGCCACTTTCCCAGCTTTTTCAGGTCTAATATCATGCATCAGTAGTACACCTCCTTGCGTCAGAGTTTTATTAATCAACGAAAAGACCTCTCGGCGGGTCAGCCGGAGGTCATGTTTATCAACACTCCGACCTAGGCAGGTGAATGGATCGTTAGGCTTCCGCGCCTGCTGTCTTGGGTCCGATGGTCATTTTCTATTTGATTATTTGTTGCTGTCGGCTTTCAGTACGTCAACGGGAACGCCAGGGCCCATGGTGGTGCTCAGGGTTACGCTCTTGATGTACTGGCCTTTCGCGCCGGAGGGTTTCACTTTGATCAGGGTGGTGATCAGAGTCAGATAGTTTTCCAGCAGCTTGTCAGCGTCAAAGGAAACCTTGCCGATGGCAGTCTGTACGTTACCGGCTTTATCGGTACGGTACTCGATCTTACCAGCTTTGATTTCGTTGACGGCACGGGTGACATCCATGGTCACAGTACCCACTTTGGGGTTAGGCATCAAGCCTTTGGGGCCCAGGATTTTACCCAGACGGCCAACAGTACCCATCATGTCGGGTGTAGCTACGCAGACGTCGAAGCCGGTCCAGCCGCCTTTGATCTTTTCTACGTATTCATCAGTGCCAACAAAGTCAGCGCCGGCTGCTTCAGCTTCTTTTGCTTTAGCGCCTCTTGCGAATACCAGCACAGTCTTGGATTTGCCGGTGCCGTTGGGGAGAACCAGAGCCCCGCGGACCTGCTGGTCAGCGTACTTGGGATCTACGCCCAGGCGGACGGAAACTTCCACCGTGCTGTCGAATTTGGTCACAGAAGTCTTTTTAACCAGATCAACTGCTTCCTTGGGGGAATATGCCTTGCCAGCTTCGATGAGCTTTGCGGCGTCGGTATATTTCTTACCAGATTTGCTCATTGTTTGTTCCTCCTTGTGGTCAAGCGGCTTTTGCCTCCCACAGTTGCTCAGACATTAGTCCTCTACAGTAATACCCATGCTCCGGGCAGTACCTTCGACCATGCGCATAGCAGCTTCTACAGAGCCAGCGTTTAGGTCTTTCATCTTGCTTTCAGCGATTTCACGGACTTTGTCACGTTTAATGGTAGCGACTTTGTTCTTGTTGGGTTCGCCGGAAGCCTTTTCGATGCCGCAGGCCTTCTTCAGCAGGACAGCTGCCGGAGGGGTCTTGGTAACGAACGTAAAGGAACGATCTTCAAAAACGGTGATTTCAACAGGAATGATTAGACCAACCTGTTTCGCAGTCCGTTCATTGAAGTCTTTTACGAAGGCCATGATGTTGATACCAGCCTGGCCCAGTGCCGGACCTACGGGAGGTGCCGGAGTTGCCTTACCAGCAGGGACCTGCAGTTTAACCATCTTTACGACTTTCTTAGGCATAATTTACACCTCCTTACTTATTCAATAGCTTCCACTTGGGTGAATTTAACTTCAATGGGAGTCTCACGCCCGAACATCTCGACCATCACTTTGATCTTCTGCTGTTCGTCGTTGATCTCCGCTACCGTCCCGACCATATCGGTAAAGCCAGGGGCTTTGATGCGGACGGTATCATTCAAACCTACAGGGCATTCCATCCGGACAACAGGCTCTGCGGCAGTCTTGCCTGCAGCCTTCCCGCTGCCTTCTTTGGGTTGTGCCCCAAGGATGCGTTCAACTTCACGGTCAGATAAGGGAATGGGTTTCGTGCCAGTGCCGACGAAACCGGTTACACCAGGGGTGTTCCGCACAGCATACCAAGTCCGATCGTCTACGATCATTTCGATCAGCACATAGCCCGGAAAGACTTTCCGCGCAACGATCTTCTGCTTGTCATCCTTTGCGTCCACTTCATTCTGCATGGGAACCAGCACCTGGAAGATCTGCTCTTCCATACCCAGGGAATGGATCTTGCTTTCCAGGTTCATCTTGACCTTATTCTCATAACCGGAATAAGTATGAATGACATACCAGTGCTTTTGACCTTCCATGCTTATTGCACTCCCATCACTAAACGAAACAGTATGGATAAGATAGCATCAATGGCCCAGATTAAAAAAGCAGCAAAGAGAGAAGAAACAATGACCGTAATGGTATATCCGATCAGTTCCCGCTTTGTCGGCCAGGTTACCTTTTTCATTTCGGTTTTCACTTCTCGGAGAAAACCACCCATGCCAGAGGTGCTTTTCACATCCGGGGTGAACTGAGATGCTGCCATAGTATCGCTCCACCTTATTTCGTTTCTTTATGCATCGTATGCTTCTTGCAGAATCTGCAATACTTCTTGATTTCGATACGTTCGGTATCGTTCTTTTTATTCTTCGTAGTCTGGTAGTTACGCTGTTTGCATTCGGTGCAAGCCAGGGTAATACCCACACGGTTTCCAGCTGCCATTCCTTAACACCTCACTTACATTCAAACTCTTGATTCCCAAAAGCCGCCTATAAAGACTATCATAGAACTGTCAAGATGTCAACAAAAAACTGAGGCCGATGGATTGGTCGGCCTCAAGTTTTACATCCTGTTGGTTTGCTTAGCCTTCGATTTCGGTAACGACACCGGCACCAACGGTATGGCCGCCTTCGCGGATAGCGAAACGCAGACCTTGTTCGATGGCGATCGGGGTGATCAGTTCGACATCCATCACCACGTTGTCCCCAGGCATAACCATTTCAGTGCCTTCAGGCAGGT
>CAJMQS010000035.1 GCA_905215645.1 uncultured bacterium | reverse complement strand
AAGCGTAGCAATATGTTAAGCTGACCTGTACTAATATGTCGAGGGCTTGACTTAAGTGAGTCGCCGATTGTTTGCAAGCGGAAGCGCAGCAAAGAATCGTGCCAGCGAACTTACTCAGAAGGATGCGACGAAAAGGAGCATCCGTGAGTATCCTCTACCGCGAAGCGGCTGAGGCGTACTCAGTAAGAGAGCAACGGTTCGTGAGAAGCTCGAAATGTTACAACGTCTCTTCATGAAGTTTTGAGGGCTCATGCCTTCAGCAACATAATCCGGTGGCGATAGCTAAGGGGATCCACCTGTTCCCATGCCGAACACAGCAGTTAAGCCCTTATACGCCGAAAGTACTCGACTGGAAACGGTCCGGGAGGATAGGGAGCTGCCGGTTAGGAAAATTCCGCATCTGATGGATGCGGAATTTTTTTGTATGGCAGCGGATTTTTTCTGAAGAGCTTGACAGGAGCCCTACCGCTTCTATAAACTATACAATAAATATCCTTTGAAAACGAGGTTCTGTGTATGTCCATCCATGAAATAGAAGAAGCCAACCGGTGTCTCCAGTGCAAAGTGCCCCGGTGCCGTAACCTGGGATGTCCCATCCATACCAATATCCCGGAGATGATCAGGCTGTTCAAGGAAAATGATTTGATGGCCGCCGCCCAGATGCTGTTCGACAACAATCCGCTGTCGGTGATTTGCAGCCTGGTGTGCAACCATGCGGCCCAGTGCGAAGGACACTGTGTCCGGGGTATCAAGGGAGCTCCGGTGCATATTTCCGCCATTGAGCATTATATTTCCGATTCCTGTTTCGACCGGCTGAAGGTGGAGCGAGCGCCCCGGAACGGGATGAAAACCTGCATCATCGGAGCGGGGCCTGCGGGCATTACCATCGCCATCATCCTGGCCAAACGGGGCTACGATGTAACGATTTTCGATTCCCGGGATAAAATCGGCGGGACCATGCGCTATGGTATTCCTGCGTTCCGGCTGCCACGGTACATCTTGGACCGGTACGAGGTGCTGCTGAAAAAACTGGGGGTGCAGTTCCGCTACAATTTTACCATCGGGGGCAATATTACCCTGAAAGATTTGTTCGACGACGGCTACAAATCCGTATTCATCGGCACCGGTGCCTGGCGGCCCAAGCGGATGCATATTCCCGGGGAAACTTTCGGCAATGTGCACTACGCCATCAGCTATCTGAACAACCCGGAATCTTTTGACTTGGGGAACAAAGTGGCCATCTTTGGGTCCGGCAACTCCGCCATGGATGTGGCCCGGACTGCGGTGCGCCAGGGCTGCAAAGATGTGACCGTTTTTGTGCGCCGGGATCATGCGTCCGCGTCCCCTGACGAATATGAATATTCCCTGTTGGACGGAGTGAAATACCAGTTCAACAAAACAGCTGTGCGGATTACCGACGAAGGCCCCCTGGTGGCGGACACCAGGGTGAACGAAGACGGCCATGTGGAAGTGCTGGAGGAGACGGCCAAACTGTTTCCGGCGGATAGCGTGATCATTGCCGTGTCCCAGGTGCCGAAACACCGGCTGGTGGAACACAATCAGGGGCTGGAACTGAACGACCGGGGGAATCTGAAGATCACGGAAGACGGGGAAACCACCCTGCCCGGGGTCTTTGCTTCCGGAGATGTGGTCACTGGCGCCAAGACTGTGGTCCACGCCGTGGAGTATTCCAAGAAGATCGCCGATGAAATGGATCTTTACATGAAAAAATTGGATAAAAAGGGTTGACAAATCCTGCGAAATCAAGCTATAATAATTAAGCTGTAACGCAATGATTCACTAGCTCAGCTGGTAGAGCACCTGACTTTTAATCAGGGTGTCCCGGGTTCAAGTCCCGGGTGGATCACCATTTGAATGTTGAAAGGCCTGTCCTGTGGGGACGGGCCTTTTTTCTTTATCCTCCCTTTTCGTTTGACAAACGAACATTGCTATGAAATAATGCAGGTATCATTAGAAAGCGAGGGGAACAGCATGGCAAAAAAAGAGGAATGGCGTCTGGAACGGGATTCCATGGGAGAAATCAAGGTCCCGGCGGATAAATACTGGGGGGCTCAGTCAGAACGGAGCTTCGAGAATTTCAAGATCGGGACGGAAAAGATGCCCATGGAAGTGATCCGGGCCTTTGCCTATCTGAAAAAAAGTGCTGCCCAGGCCAATGAAGCTTTGGGTAAGCTGGACAAGAAACGCTGTCAGATCATCGGTAAGGTCTGCGACGAGATCCTGAAGGGAAAACTGGACAGCAACTTCCCTCTGGCCGTGTGGCAGACCGGCAGCGGGACCCAGAGCAATATGAATGTCAATGAAGTCATCGCTCATCGGGGGAACGAACTGGCCGGGGAAGCCCTCCTCCATCTCAATGACCATGTGAACATGTCCCAAAGCTCCAACGATACCTTCCCTACGGCCATGCACATCGCTGCTGTCTGGGAACTGGAAAAACAGCTGCTGCCGGCCCTGGATGAATTGGTGGCCGCCTTCAAGAAGCTGGAAAAGGCCAACAAGGGCATTGTGACCACCGGGCGGACCCATCTCCAAGATGCGGTGCCCGTAGCCTTCTCCCAGGAGATTTCCGGCTGGAGGACCATGCTGGAGCGGAACCGGCAGGAAATCAAGGCAGCGGAAAAAGGGCTGCTGGAACTGGCGCTGGGGGGGACCGCCGTGGGCACTGGACTGAATGCTCCCAAAGGCTTTGATAAAAAGGTGGCCGGCTTCATTGCGAAAAATACGGGCTTTTCCTTTGTGACAGCTCCCAATAAGTTCCACGCCCTGACCAGCCTGGACGATATGGTCTTTGCCCATGGTGCGTTAAAGGCCTTGGCAGCCAACTTGATGAAGATGGCCAATGATGTCCGCTGGCTGGCGTCCGGACCTCGGGACGGCCTGGGCGAAATCACCATTCCCGCCAACGAACCGGGTTCTTCCATCATGCCTGGGAAAGTGAACCCCACCCAGTGCGAAGCGGTGACTATGGTGGCGGTCCAGGTGATGGGGAATGATGCGGCCATTGGATTTGCCGCATCTCAAGGGAACTTCCAGCTGAACGTGTTCCTGCCTGTGACCATCTACAATTTCCTCCAGTCCGTCCGGCTCCTGGGAGATGTGATGGTGTCCTTCCGGAAGAACTGCGTGGTGGGGATCAAGGCCAACAAGGAAAAGATGGCTCACAACCTGCACAATTCCCTGATGCTGGTGACGGCCCTGAGTCCGTATATCGGCTATGACAAATGCGCCCAAGTGGCCAAACTGGCTTTCAAGGAAAATATCTCCCTGAAGGAAGCTGTCCTGAAGCTGGGCTTCATGGAAGAAGGAGAATTCGACAAAGTGTTCCATCCGGAGAATATGGTGTAAAAAGAGGGGCTGTTGCTCATGCAACAGCCCCTCTTTTTTTATTCCCCCAACATCTCCAGGATCTTGGCCCCTGCGGTGCAGGCGGGGCAGAAGCAGTATTTGCCCCCTTCGGCTTTGACTTTCTGGCCCTGGGCCAGCATCTTGGCAGCGGTTTCTTCTCCGAAGGCCTTTTTGGCCGCGTCGGATGCAAAGAAGGGCAGCACCTGGTCGATGGTGCATACGTCTTCTTTCAGGGCAGCCCGGAGGAGGGCCGTCAGGTTGGCCTGGGCAGCCGTACCGTCTGCAGCCAGCCATTTTTCGGCCAGGTCCTTCAGGCCACTGTATACACTGGGGGCCGCTGCCAGGTTTTTGACTTCAGCAACCAATTCTTCATGATTTGCCATCGAAATCACACTCCTGTAATAATTTATGTTACAATAATATTATACACCTATCCGGAGAAAGAAGATAGGCTTTTTTTGTGGAATTTCGTATAATAAAAAATAGAGTATCTCTATTTATTTCAACCTTGAGGTGAATCACCATGGAAACGATGAAAAAACTGACTTCTGCCCTGCTGGCCGGTCTGCTGGCGGCCGGTCTGTCCCTGCCGGCTTGGGCAGCTTCCAACCGGAATTTCAGCGATGACATGAAATTCCAGGAACCGGCCAAGATCACCGCGGACCAGGGAGCGGCATCCCTGGAACGGAAGCTGGATCACAAGAAATCCATTTATTATGCCCATCCGGATTTCTACCATATGCATTCCAAAGGGTCCTTGGTGCTGCTGCCCGCTTTCAAGACGCTCCAGCAGTCCAGTGAATGGTCCTGTGGGCCGGCGGCTGCTCTGATGGTGCTCCGGTGGTATGACCGGCAGAAGGACTGGACGGAACAGAAACTGGCGGATCTGCGCCATCCCTTGAAGGATGTGACTGTCCCCGGCTTCCCGGATGGCTACCCGGGCACCACCTTGGAACAGATGAAGGATATTTTCCAGAAGGTGGGGGGCTTCGACCTGGTGACCACAGAAGACTATGCCAAAGCTGGAAAAACTTTTGGTCCGGAAGACATCAAAGCTACCCTGAAGGCAGGGAAACCCATCTTGGTGGGGTGGATCGACTGGGGCGGCCATTGGCAGGTGGTCATCGGCTATGACGACATGGGCACCGCCGATACCCAGGATGATGTGATGATCGTGGCGGATCCCTACGACACCACGGACCACAACCAGGACGGCTACGGCATCTACCCAGCGGCTCGGTTCTTCTCTACTTTCGACATGTACGGCCAGTTCCCGGAAAAAGAGGGAGGGAACCACAACCTGTTCCTGATTGCATCTCCGGCAAGGGTGAAACTATAAAAAGTCAAAAAAACTTTGACTTTTTAGCACTCAACGCTTGACAGTGCTAACAACATGTGCTATTATAATACCAGAACGAAGGAAAGACCACTGAGAAGGGTTCCCAAGGAACCTGGAAAGTAGGACGGGCTCCAAAGGGGGCCCCGGGAATCCAAGCCTTTCGGTAGTTCCAAAAGCTGACCTTCAAGGCCAAGATTGAATGGAGGAATGGCTTATGTTACTGCCTGCTGTTTTCAATGACAATGTGTTCGATGATCTGATGAATGATTTTGACGATGTGTTCTCCGCACGGAATCCTCTGTACGGGAAACATGCCAGAAATATGATGAAGACCGATGTGCGGGATGTGGGCGACCACTATGAACTGGATATCGATCTGCCGGGCTTCAAGAAGGATGAAATCCATGCACAGCTGGAAAATGGCTATCTGACCATCAGCGCCAGCAAGGGTGTGGACAAGGATGAAAAGGATCAGAAAGGCCAGTATATCCGCCGTGAACGTACTTTTGGCCAGTGCGCCCGGAGCTTCTATGTAGGGGAAGGGGTCACCGAGGCTGATGTGAAAGCCAAGTACGAGAACGGGATCCTGGAACTGAGCGTTCCTAAGAAGGAACCCCAGAAAGTGGACAATAAGAAATACATCGCTATCGAAGGATAACGAGGCAGGGAGGTCCCGGAAGAGAAACGGGATCTCCAATAGGAACCGGAAGGGAGTGCTGCAGAGGCAGCACTCCCTTCCGGTTTTTTTTTGACTGCCCAGTCACTTCGCAAAGCAAAGAGTTTACAAGGGTTTCAAGGAACTTATGTGGCAAAAAAATGAAAAAGATGAATTTTTTCGCAGAGAATTGATGGGGATTTTGGCACGTGCTATAGTATTTTATTATAGGATGCATTGATAAGATAAAGAATGGAGTCACAGAAGTTATGGGCAGAAACAGAAAACAAACGTTGGTAGACGCTACTCCCCAGAATCAGGCCATCCGGAACCAGATCCTGCGCACGGCAGCCAAATTGCTGCAGGAAGTGGGGTACCAGCGGACGACGCTGAGCCGGATCAGTGAAGTCTCTGGGGTGGGGCCTACGGAACTCCGTCATCGGTACAGGACCAAGGACGAGATCCTGGCGGCGCTGACAGAACAGCTGCTGGCCCGTTCCCAGGAAGTGATGGAAAAGGAACTGGCTCCTTCTGAGATCCTGCTGAAGGAAGACCCCAAAGAGATGCTGGCACTGTATCAGTATATCATCCCTTTGGCCATCGCTTTGGAGGCCATGGATGCAAGTGCCATACTCTGCAGCATCTACAAGACCATGTACACGACCCCCCGGCTCTTTGAGATGTTGGTGGACCGGCATGCTTCTTATGCCCACTTGACTTTTGCCCGGGATTTTACGGCCCAGGAATGTTATGAGCGGGTGCTGGTGGTGCGTTCTTCCCTGACCGGATATATCCCGGCCCATGAATTCCGCTATCTGTTCCCCCGGGAACAGCTGAAACGGCTGATCCTGACCCAGGCGTTGGAGGTCTTCGATGTAGCGGCGGAAAAGATCGAGATGATCCTGGTGGAACTGGAGACCCAGCGGGAGAAGATGCTGGAAGTGGGACAGCGGATCTTTCAGATGGTTTGAAAAAGGGGCTGCTGCACGTGTGTGAATTTTCACACGTGCAGCAGCCCCCTTTTTCCTTGACATCCTCCCCGCTGCCCCATAAACTATATTCTATAATCCATTGCAGCAAAGGAGCATCGTATCATGGATAAACCGATTCCGGATCTGATTACGGTGGAAGCAGCACGGGATACCCATCGCTGGGTGGCGATGACGGCACTGCTGCTGGCCATCGGTGTCATCCTCCATACCATCAGCCCCAATGTGGGCGGGGTGACCCCCAACTGGACCATCGCCATGTATTCCATCACCATCAGCCTGACCAAACCAGGCCCCACCCGGGCACTGGGCATCGGGTTCGTGGCTGGGCTGACCTTGATCCCCTCTTCCAAATCCGCCTTTCCCCTGGGGAATATCGCCAGTGAACTGAGCGGCGCCCTGACGGCCTGCCTCCTGGTGAAGGCTTTTGCCCTGGCCCATCTGGACGGGCTGAAGGTCAAACCGTTCATCATCGGCTTCTTGGCTACCTCCGTGAGCGGCAGCGTGTTCACCTATATCCTGAAGCTGGTACTGGGCCTGCCCCTTACGGTGTGGACCCATGCCATGCTGCCGGTGGTGCTCACCGTGGGCGTCCTGAACGGAGTGGTGACCCAGGTGCTCTACGGCCCAGTCCGGAAGATTTTCTTTGCTACGGAGGGGAAACGCCATGAGTGAAACAGCCATCCGGATTTCCGATTTTTATTTTGCCTATCTGAACAGTGACCTGGTGCTGAAAGATATCAACCTGGATATCCAGAAAGGCAGCTTCACTGCCATTGCAGGTCCCAGCGGCGCCGGCAAGACCACTTTGTGCAAGGCCATGACGGGAATCGTTCCCCATTATTACGGCGGCCGGTACCACGGTTCCGTGGAAGTCCTGGGAGAAAACATCCAAGGCCGGAAGATCTCTGAAATCGCCATGCGGGTGGGGATCATGATGGACGACTACGAAAGCCAGATGGTTTCCCTGACGGCCGGAGAAGAAATCGCCTTCGGTCTCTTGAACCATGGTTTCTCCCCGGAAGAAGTGGATGCCCGGGTGAGCCAGGCCCTGGCCGATGTAGGACTCCCCGGCCGGGAAAATTACCAGCTGGATGAACTGTCCGGAGGCCAGCGCCAGCGGCTGCTGCTGGCTTCGGTGCTGGCCTGCCGGCCGGAGGTACTGATCCTGGATGAACCGGTTTCCGCCCTGGATCCGGATGGGGCACGATCCCTGTACGCTCTGCTGTACAAGATCTATCAGCAGCATCAGATGACGGTGGTGGTGGTGGAACATGACTTGAACTACCTGCTGCCCTATATGACGGACCTGGTGCTGATCAGCGGCGGAGAGGCTCGGGTGCAGGGAGATTTCGAAGCAGCAGCCCGGGCTGCCTTTGCCCAGGAAGACCTGCGAGAAAACCTGCCGGAACTGTGGCTGGTGAAACTGGGACTGGAAGAAAAATATCAGATGCGATTGGGGAACTGGAGAACGGAAGAAGAAGCAGAGAAAGAACTGCTCCAGAAATTTCAGGGAGGCGGCAAGGCATGATTGAAGCAAAAACAGTGAACTTTGCCTATCGGCGGGGCATCCCTGTGCTCCAGGACATCAGCTGCCGGATCGAAGACGGGGAAGCGGCGGCCCTTCTGGGGCACAACGGCAGCGGCAAGACCACCCTCAGCCGGCTGTTCATGGCCCTGAACCATCCACGGAGCGGACAAGTGCTGGTGGATGGGGTGGATATCGTGGATTATGAACCGGCGGACTTGGCAGACAAGGTGGGCTATGTGTTCCAGAATCCGGATCTGCAGCTTTTGGGAGATACGGTGTATGACGAAGTGGCCTACGGGCTCCAGAACCGGAAAATGCCCAAGGAGACTTTGGACCGGCAGGTGCGGGAGGCGGTGGACGCCATGGGGCTGACCCCCTACTTGGACCAATATCCCCGGGGACTTTCCTTCGGGCAGAAACGGCGGCTGGGAGTGGCAGTGGCGCTGGCCCTCCAACCCCGGACCCTGATCTTGGATGAAATCACCAACGGTCAGGACGAACAGGAAAAACAGCATATGATGGAGTACCTGGCCAAACTCCAGAAAGAAAAGCACATGACACTGATCCTGATCACCCATGATATGGAAATCGCCCGGAAATTCACCACCCATGCCCTGGTGCTCCATGACGGCCAGCTGGTCTATGACGGGAAGACTGCGGACCTTTTCGATGGGAAGCGCCCTATTGAGGAATGGGGGCTGAAGCAGCCGGTCCTGGCCCGGCTGGGGGCTCTGTTCGGAGTGGCGGCGGACAGCCCGGAAGACCTGTGCAGTAAGATCCAGCCGAAAGAAGGTGCCGAAGCATGAAGATTACAGCCTTTACCAAACTGATCCTGGTGCTGGCGGTGACGGCTTGGGTGTTCCTGCTGCCGATCCCAGCGGTGGCCACACTGCTGGTGCTGGAACTGGTGATCCTGCTGTACATCAAGCGGGACCGGATGACCATGGCCGCCATCGGGACCCTGACGGTGTTCACCGGCATGATGGTGGTGCTCCAGCTGCTGTTCGGCTCTCCCCTGTATGTAGCTCTCACCGGGGGCCTGCGGATGTTCGTCATGACCACCGCCTTCCTGTGCCTCCTGGCTTCTACCCGGATCCAGGACATCGCCCAGGCTCTGGTGGAAAAATTCCATATGCCCTATGAATATGCCTTCATGCTCACCACGGCCCTGCGGTTCGTGCCGGATTTTCTGTCGGATTCCGCCATTACCCTGGATGCCCAGTCCTGCCGGGGCTATTCCAACCGAGGGAATGCCTTCAAACGGCTCTATGCCTATCTGGCAGTGGTGAAGCCCTTGGTGATGCGGGCCGTGGCCAAATCCGATACTTTGGCTCTTTCCATGGAACTGAAGGGCTTCGGCCCCAATACCTACAAGAACCGCCGGCCCATGCAGCTGCATCTGGGGGACTATGTGACGCTGGTGATCGTCATCGTGCTGAGCACGTATCCGATCTGGGTTAAGCATATTTAGCTAACGCATAACCCCTGCACACAATAAGACCTCATCTGCTTTGTCAGCGAAGATTTTGGAGCCGGGCATGTACCACTGGGTGAAACATATTTAGCTAACGCATAACCCAGGCGCGAAATATGCACCCATCTACTTTGTCAGCAGCGGATTTTGACTGTGGCATGTACGTCCTTGTACTATGCCCCAGCCAAAATCCACTGCTTTCGCGTATCTGGGCACATCTTTCGCGCCTGGCGAGATCCGGGGGATGTGTCACGAACCAAATCCCCCATTCGCGCATCTGACCCACTCTGACGCCCAGGGAAGGAGTCGGAGACTAATGACGTGTGCGGCTGCTTGGGCAGCCACACACCTTTTCACGAAAGGACAATAAAATGAAACAAACTGACATCGCCCCGGCTATTGCCCGGGAACTTTCTGTCCAGCCCTGGCAGGTGGAAAAGACCGTGGAACTGCTGGATGGAGGGAATACGGTTCCCTTTATCGCTCGCTACCGGAAGGAAATGACCGGGTCCCTCCTGGATGAACAGATCCGGACCATCGAAGAACGGCTGGGGACTCTCCGGAATCTGGTGAAACGCCAGGAGGAGATCCTGGCCAAAATCGAGGAACAGGGGAAACTGACTCCGGAACTGCGCCAGGCCATTGAAAAAGCGGAAAAGCTCACAGAATTGGAAGATTATTACCTGCCCTATAAACAAAAGCGGCGGACCCGCGCCCAACAGGCTCGGGAAAAAGGATTGGAACCTTTGGCTGCGGCGTTCCTGCTCCAGCGGGAACAGAAGGGAGATGCCCTGACCGCCGCCCAGGCCTATGTGGACCCGGAAAAAGGCGTGGAAACGCCGGAAGAAGCGTTGGCCGGAGCCAGGGATATCGTGGCAGAACTGGCGGCAGAAGATGTCGCTCTCCGGCAGACTCTCCGGGAGCAGCTGTGGAACCATGGGTTCCTCCAGACAGAACTGGTGGAAGAGGCTCCGGAAGCCCAGACTTTCCTGATGTACAAAGAGTATCGGGAACCGGTGCGGACCCTGCCTTCCCATCGGGTGCTGGCCATCAACCGGGGAGAAAAGAAAGGCTGTCTGAAAGTCCATTTGGTTTGGGAAGAAGAGACGGCTATCCGCCGGATGGAACGCCGGGTCTTCCGCCGTCCCTGTATCTATACGGACCAGCTGAAGGAAGCCTTGGCGGACAGCTGGAAACGGCTGCTGTTCCCGGCCCTGGAACGGGAAATCCGGAACCAGCTGACGGAACAGGCAGAGGCACAGGCCATCAAGGTGTTCGGGGCCAACCTGCGGCAGCTGCTGCTCCAGGCCCCTCTGGGCGGCCATACGGTGATGGGCTTGGACCCGGGCTACCGGACCGGCTGCAAGGTGGCGGTGGTGGATCCCACCGGCCAGGTGCTGGACCATGGGGTGATCCAGGTGACCCAGGGAGAGGGGCAAAAGAAAAAAGCGGAAGAGCTGCTCCTGTCCCTGATCCAAAAGCACCATGTGACCCTGCTGTCCATCGGCAACGGCACAGCTTCCTATGAAACGGAACAGTTTGCGGCCCAGCTGATCCAGGAACACCATCTGCAGGATGTCCATTACCTGATCACCAACGAAGCGGGGGCTTCTGTGTATTCTGCGTCCAAACTGGCCCAAGAGGAACTGCCGGAATACGATGTGACCAGCCGGGGTGCGGTATCCCTGGCCCGGCGGATCCAGGATCCTCTGGCGGAACTGGTGAAGATCGATCCCCAGGCCATCGGAGTGGGACAGTACCAGCATGATGTGGATCAGAAAGCGCTGGCAGGGACTCTGGACGGGGTGGTGGAAATGGCGGTGAACCATGTGGGCGTGGACCTGAATACGGCTTCGCCGGCCCTGCTCCGCCATGTGGCCGGGATCACTGCTGCCACTGCCGGGAATATCGTAGCTTACCGGAACGCCAACGGTCGTTTCACCGGCAGGCGGCAGCTGTTGAAAGTGCCCCGGCTGGGACCGGCGGCCTTTACCCAGTGTGCCGGGTTCCTGCGGATCCGGGACGGGAAATCCCCTCTGGATGCGACTCCTGTCCATCCGGAATCTTATGACTTGGCCGAGAAACTGCTGGAGAAGCTGGGCTTTGCTCTGGACGATTTAAAAGATAAAGAAAAGCTGGCCCTCTTGGCCGCTAAACGGAAACAAGCGGACGAAGCCCGGCTGGCCCGGGAACTGGGGGCGGGGGAACCCACCATCCATGACATCCTGGATGCCCTGGTGGCACCGGGCCGGGATCCCCGGGCGGACCTGCCGGCTCCTTTGACCCGGCAGAACATCATCAAACTGTCAGACATCAAAGTGGGGACGATCCTCCGGGGTACGGTGCGGAACGTGACGGATTTCGGCGCCTTTGTGGATATCGGCATCAAGACTGCCGGCCTGATCCACATCTCGGAAATGAGTGAGCGGCGGATCAAGCATCCCTTGGATGTGGTCAGCGTGGGAGAGACGGTCCAGGTCAAGGTCATCAGCGTGGATGAGAAGAGAGGGCGTATCGGTCTTACTTTGAAAAAATAAAATGGAAAAAATCCAAAAAGTTCCTTGAAAAATGGACCCATTTCTTGTAAAGTGTAAGGAGCTCAGTAAAACCATGAACCGTATCCCATTGGAAAAGAAAGAGGAGTCCTATGCTTCAGCGCAAGATCGAAAAGTTCCTGCAGACCTGGAAACGGGTCCCGAAACACAATCCCCTGGTGGTCAAGGGATGCCGCCATTGCGGAAAAACCACCTCCATCCTGGATTTTGCCAGGAAGGAATATGCCCATGTGGTATACCTGAATTTCCTGGAAAAACCTGATTATGCCGCCATTTTCCAGGATTCCTTGGATGTGAATTACCTGGTGATGCTGATCACGGCATTGGTAGGGCCGGAAGCGGTCTTTGAACCTTACCGGACCGTGCTGGTGCTGGACGAGATCCAGGAATGCCCAGAAGCCAGGGCTGCCCTGAAAGCCTTTAAACTGGACGGAAGGTACGATGTGATCGCAGCCGGATCCCTGCTGGGGGTCAAGGGCTATGGGAAAGAACCGGTCCCCATTGCCGTGGGCTGTGAAACCGTGGTAAATATGGTCCCGCTGGATTTCGAGGAATTCCTCTGGGCCAACGGGATCACCACTCCGGTGCTGGATATGCTCCACCAGAGCCTGGACCGGGAAACCCCGGTGCCGGAAGCCCTCCATCTGCGTCTGAATGAATTGCTGCGCCAGTATGTGCTGGTGGGGGGAATGCCGGCCGTAGTGGAAGAATACGTCCGGAGCCATGACCTGCAGAAAGTCCTGGAGATGCAGCAGAAGATCCTCCAAGATTATGAGGAGAACCTGTTCGTCCAGGTGAACAAGCGGGCCCGGGCCAAGCTGAAGACGGTGCTGGATGCCGTCCCTCTCCAGCTGGACAAGGAAAACAAGAAATACCAGTATGCCCAGCTGAAAAAGGGGTCCAAGGCCTCCCAGTTCGAAGGAGCGCTGCTGTGGCTGGAAGAAGCCGGGATCGTCACCCGGAGCTACAACCTGACGGAACCGGGACTGCCCCTGGAACGGCATGCCATCGATTCCATCTTCAAAGTCTATCTGAAGGATGTGGGACTGTATGCGGCTATGCTCACCGGGGAAGATCGGCAGAAACTCCTCCAGGGAGATCTTTCCGGCTGCCAGGGAGCTGTCTATGAAAGCCTGGCGGCGGATCTTCTGAGCAAGAGCGGCCGGAAGCTCTATTATTATCATAAAAATTCCGGGTTGGAAGTGGATTTCGTCATCCTCCACGAGGGGAAAAGCACCCTGGTGAAAGCAACTCCTTCCACCGGGAATACCAAGAGCCTGAAGACCCTGCTCCAGCAGCCGGAGAAATACCAAGTGGAACAGGCTATCCAGCTGGGGATGGACAATGTGGCCCGGAAGGGAAAGATCCTGGAACTGCCTTTGTATTTCGGCTTCCTGGTGGGAGCCTACTGAAAAAACAGGAGGTGCGGAAATGGAATTTGATGCGTCTGTGTATCCCTATGCTTCCCGGCGGCGGACTATCTTTGCCCGGAAGGGCATGGTGTGCACCGGCCAGCCTCTGGCGGCCCAGGCCGGGCTCCGGATGCTGCTCCAAGGGGGGAATGCAGTGGATGCGGCCTTGGCAGCAGCCATCTGCCTGACCGTGGTGGAGCCTACCAGCAATGGACTGGGCAGCGATGCTTTTGCCCTGGTGTGGACGGGCGGGAAACTGTATGGCCTGAACGGCAGCGGTCCGGCTCCCGGGCTCCTGAACCGGGAGAAAGTCCTGGCTGCCGGGTACCGGGAGATGCCTCAGCGGGGCTGGCTGCCGGTGACGGTGCCGGGAGCGGTGGCAGCCTGGGCAGAACTCCATCGCCGGTTCGGCCGGCTGCCTTTTGCCAAACTGTTTGAACCGGCCCTGGAATACGCTCGGGAGGGCTTCCCGGTTTCGCCCACCATCCGGAAACTGTGGAAGGCAGCGGAAGGGACCTTTGCTCCTTTTCAGCAGGATCCTGCCTTTGCCGGCCTGTATGATACCTTCTTCCCGAAAGGACGGGCCCCGGAAGTAGGAGAGACCGTCACTCTGCCGGACCATGCCCGGACTTTGGAGACACTTGCCCAGACGGAGGGGGAGGCGTTCTACCGGGGAGAACTGGCGGACCGGATGGACCGTTTCAGCCGGGAGACCGGGGGCTGCCTCCGGAAGGAAGATCTGGCCGCCTACCAGGCAGAATGGGTGGAACCTCTCCATGTGGATTACCGGGGCTATGATGTCTGGGAAATCCCTCCCAATGGCCACGGGATCACCGCTCTGATGGCCTTGAACATCATGCAGGGATTCCAGCTGGAACAGCGGGAGACGGTGGACAGCTGGCATAAACAGATCGAAGCCATGAAACTGGCCTTTTCCGATGCCCAGCACTATGTGGCCGATCCCCGGTTCATGCACACCCGGGTGGAGGATCTGCTGAGCCCGGCCTATGCGGACCAGCGCCGGAGCCTGATCGGAGAACAGGCTCTCCTGCCTCACTGGGGCAAACCCTTCAGCGGCGGCACCGTGTACCTGTGTGCGGCGGACGGCGAGGGGAACATGGTTTCCTTCATCCAGAGCAATTTCCGAGGCTTTGGTTCCGGCATCGTGATCCCCGGGACCGGCATCGCCCTGAACGACCGGGGGAACAATTTCAGCCTGGATCCGGCCATGGACAATTGCCTGGCTCCGGGAAAGAAACCGTATCACACCATCATTCCTGGCTTCCTGACCAAAGACGGGCAAGCCGTAGGGCCTTTCGGGGTCATGGGCGGTTTCATGCAGCCTCAGGGCCATCTCCAGGTGCTGCTGAACACTTTGGATTTCCATATGAATCCCCAGGCTGCCCTGGATGCTCCTCGGTGGCAGTGGATCGAAGGGAAGAAAGTGGAAGTCGAAGCCCAGGCCGGACCGGAAATCATAGAAGGCCTCCGGCAGCGGGGCCACGAGATCGTAGTGAAAGAGGACCGGACTTCTTTCGGCCGGGGACAGATCATCTGGCGCCGGGAAGACGGGACCTTGGTAGGGGCTACGGAGCCGAGGACGGATGGGACGGTGGCGGCTTATTGAGGGCTGACGCATAATCCAGGCGCACGAGATGGGCCCATCTGCTTTGTCAGCGGGAATTTTTGAAAGTGGCATGTACCTTTTAGTACTATGCCACATTCAAAAATTCTCGCTTTCGCGCATCTGGACCCATCTCGTGCGCCTGGAAGGAGTCAGAAGCGATGCCACGAACCCAACCGTTTTCGCGTATCTGGGCACATCTTCCGCGCCTGGCGAGAAACCGGGGCCCATTTCCTGGCCGTTGTACCTCGACTCTGTAGGGGCCACCCGTCAACAGCAGCACCTCCTTGTTGACATTCCATTGCAACGGCTGTATAATGCAACACATCAAGTATTGAGGGGTTGATGGGTATGGCGTCTGTTAATGTAAATATCCGTATGGATGCAGAACTGAAAAAAGAATTCGAGGCATTTTGCAGCAATGTGGGGATGAACATGACCACCGCATTCACCATTTTTGCCCGGAGGACGGTCCGGGAAAACCGGATCCCGTTCGAAGTATCGGCTGACTGCCGGAGAGAAGAAAGCCGTCCGGCCGTGGCTGAAGGGGGAGAAGGGCTGTAAAGGAGCTGCAATCAAGGGGCTGTTGCATGAGCAACAGCCCCTTAGTCGGAAATCCGGAGTCTGAAGTCGGAAGCCTCAGGACAGGATCCGTCTGGCTGGACGGATCCTTTTGATTCTGTAGAACCAGAATCGCAATCAATATGAGAAATCATTTCATCCAAAGGTTCTACATATTCAAAAATTTGCTTGCAAATTTTACCTTCGGCTCCAGACTTCAGACTCCAGACTTGAGCCGCTATGCGGCTCTACAGCTAAGGGGGTGTTGCACAGAACGTGCAACACCCCCTTTTTCTATGTGCAAATAAGTATATACAAAAGACAATTCTAAAACAAGTTTATAGTAACACGATATCATCCTCTATCAATAATAAATATTGACAGTTGACTGACAAGTCAATATAATGATACTATCTTCATTCCAGATTACTATTATGACTTCTATAAATAAATCTTGGACTTATAAAAGTAATGCTGAAGATTTTTCTGTTCCATAAAACGAAGTAATGATCTGTCAGAGAGGAGTAGGGGTATGAATAAAATCTACAAAGTCATCTGGAGCCGAGTCCGGCACTGCTATGTGGTGGTGTCTGAGCTGGCCAAACGGGCTGGAAAGGAAAAGAGCACCTGTCTGTCCACGGCAGGGAAGACGGCGGCTGTCTTAGGCCTGGGGGCGGTGCTCCTGATGGGGAGCCCCTGTTCGGAGGCGTTTGCAGCGACAGGCGGGAAAGTCATCGGGGGCGGCGGTACCGACAGCGGAGATACCTCTCAGGCTACGGGTCAGGATGCCACGGTCAGCGGCGGGTTCGTCAATCATGCTACCGGGGATTATTCCAGTGTCAGCGGCGGGGCCAAGAACCATGCTACCGGCGAGAATTCCAGCATCAGTGGGGGTGGCGATGGAGTCGCTTCAGGGAAAAATTCCAGCATCAGCGGCGGACTGCAGAACAAAGCAACCGGAGAATCTTCCACTGTTGCCGGCGGCGCCCAGAATGAAGCGGCGGGAGAAGAATCCACCGTCAGCGGGGGGACGGCCAACCAAGCGAACGGAGGCTGGTCTACCATCGTGGGCGGTGCCTATAATGTAGCCAATGGCAACAGTTCCCTGGTGCTTGGGGGGATGATGTCTATTGCCAATGGGAATTACTCCGTAGGCCTGGCTGGTGGCAGTACGAGCTCTGACGCTATGTTTGGCCTTGCAGCAGGCTATCAGTCCTCTGTGAATGTGGCCTATGGAACGGCCATCGGGTATCAGGCAGTGGCCAATACGGCCAACACCATTTCCTTCGGCCATGTGTCCGGGGACAAGTATTATACGCTGTCCAATGTATGGGATCATACGGTAAGCCAGGAAACCTATACGGATACCTTCTACAACCGTCTGGTCAACGTAGCCGACGGTATCGACGACCACGACGTCGTTGTTGTGGAACAGCTTAAGAACGCCAAAGCGGAAGCGGTGGCGGAAGCCAAGAACAAGATCAAGGTCAAGGGTGACGAAACCAACGTCCATGCTGAAGAAACTACAGACAGTGACGGGGTGCAGACCACCACCATCAGCCTGAAACCGAAGATTACCCTCCAGGATACGGATAATGACACCACCGGTGCTAAGAAAGTGGTCCTCGATGGGACAACCGGAACTATTTCCGCCGGCCTCAGCACGGACCAGGCAAATGCTATTTCCCTTGACGGGACGGCAGGCTTGGCCAAAATCGGGGCCATTGCCATCGGCAACCAGACTTTGACCTACAGCTATCTGAAGCCTGTACTGCAAAGCAACGGAACCCTGAAACTGGAATCTACAGAAGCTACTACAAATCCCGGTACCTATATCACCGGACTCTCTAATAAGACTTGGACGCCAGGGAATTATGTGACCGGACGGGCAGCTACGGAAGACCAGCTGGAACAGGCGGGACGCCATTTCCTGAGCATTAAGACGGCCACAAACAGCGATGGCAGCACAGTGGCGGAAAATACCTTGAACAATTATTATAATGATGGCGCCACAGGAACCTATTCCATGGCCTTTGGGGTAAATACCAAATCCAGCGGTGATTTTGCCACTTCCATGGGCATCAATTCCACCGCCAGCGGCCTGGGCGCTCTGGCTGTAGGGTATGACAATATAGCTTCGGGAACAGAGTCTGTTTCTGTAGGTACAGAAAATAAAGCTGCAGGGAATTTCTCCGTTGCTCTTGGCGTATTTGCCAATGCGGGGACTGCCAATACGGATACCAGTTCTACGACTAATGGAGCTGCTGTAGCTGTAGGTTTCCAGGCTTCGGCTGCCCAAACAGGCAGTTCCGCCTACGGCTATCATGCCCAGGCTACGGCCGATGAAGGGACGGCTCTTGGTGTAGCTTCAGAAGCCAAACAGGAAGGAGCCGTAGCCCTTGGTGCGCATTCTGTGGCCGATACGGCCAAAGGGGTTAAAGGCTACCTGGCTGGCGACAACGACACCTCTACCACCTGGATTTCCACTGCCGGTGCTGTTTCCTTGGGTGGCAGCACGAAAGATGAAAGCGGCAACGCCATTACTGTTTCCCGGCAGATCACTAACCTGGCTGCTGGGACCAAGGATACAGACGCGGTCAATGTGGCTCAGCTGAAAGCGGTGGAAAGCAAAGGACTGAATTTCCAGGGGAACAATACGGATACCACCGTCCATATGAACCAGGGGGGCACCCTCCAGGTCCAGGGCTCTGGCACCAAGGCAGCTACGGAATATTCCGGGGAAAACATCCTGGTCACCGGGGTCAGCGAAACGGCCGATGACGGGAAGACTGTTACCACCAAACTGAATATCGGCTTGGACAAGAACATCCGGGTGGACAGTGTTACGGCTGGTCAGGCTACCACGGATTCCGTCCAGGGGTATGCCGGTTCTGTGAAAATCGTGGGAGCTTCTTCCGACAGCACCAAATATGAAGCCACCTCTCTGACTACGGCCTATGATACGACTGCCAAAGCTGTGGATGGCACCACCGTCAACCGGATCCAGTATACCGATGGGGATGGCGCCACCAAACATACCGTAGCTACCCTGGAGGATGGGCTGAAACTGGCCGGAGACAGAGGGACTGGAACGGTTAAACTGAATGATACCCTGACCGTTACCGGCGGAGAAAGGGCCGCGGCAAATTTTGCTACGGGAAATAATATTGGAGTTTCCGTTTCTGGGAGCACGCTGGATCTGTTCCTGGCCAAAGATTTGACGGGGCTCAATTCCGTCACCGCCGGGACCGTGGTCATGGGCAGCCAGGCGGATGGCAGCGATGCTACGAAAACAGGGAATTACGTCACCGGCCTGGACAACAAGACCTGGACCGTAGGGACCACCAAGGCCGTCAGTGGCCGGGCCGCTACGGAAGACCAGCTGCAAAGCGTGTCCGATGTGGTGGATACCAACCGGACCCATATTGCCACCAACACCAGCAATATCGCCAAAGGCCTGAACTTCACCACCAACACCACCGATGCCAGCAGCACCACGGGCTACAAAGTAGTGAACAAGGCCCTGGGGGATACGGTGTCCATCAAGGCCCATGATGTCCAGAGCGGTCATACCTACAAGACGGACAACCTGACCACTTCCATCGATGACAGCGGGAACATCACCATTGCCATGGATACCCAGCTGACGGCGGATAAGGTCACCGTAGGGACGGGGAGCAACGCCCTGACCCTGGATGGGTCCAATGGCACCCTGACCACCGGTTCTTCCACTCTAAATGGCACCGGGCTTACCATCACTGATGGACCCAGCCTCACCACTAGCGGCATCAGCGGCGGCAGCCAGCAGATCACCAAAGTGGCCAGCGGAGCCAGCGGAGTGGATACGGCAGGGAAAGCCGTCTATGGGACGACGGACAACGCTGCCAACATCGGCGATGTGAAGACCATCGCCGCCCAGATGGTGACGGTGAGCAAGGACAGCACCAAGAACAATACGAAAGTCACCAAGACCACCAAGACGGATGGCACCGTGGATTATGAAGTGGCCCTGAACGATACCCTGACAGTAGGGGATCATGCCGTACTGAACGGCAACGCCGGGACCCTGTCTTTGGGGACCCTGCTGTTCATGGACGGAAGCAATGGATATGGCACCATCGGGAGCCTCCATCTGGGGAATTATACGGGGACGGACAGCGCCTGGACCCTGACGGACAACAAGAATGGAACAGTGGCTGCAGGGACCTATCTCACCGGTCTCACTAACACCGCATGGAACACCACAGATCCCACCTATGTAAGTGGCCGGGCGGCTACGGAAGATGAACTGGCAGCCGTTTCCTCTACGGTGAACACGGGCTGGAATGCCCAAGTGGATGGGACTACCCTAAAAGCCGTCACTCCTGCCAGCAATCTGAACTTTGCTGCCGGAGACAATATGGCACTGACCGGCAGCGGTAGCACCATCACCATCGCCACCCAGCCGGATGTCCAGTTCAATACGGTGGCAGTGAAAGGAAAAGACGGTACCTATACCGGAGGTATCAATATCGGTGTTCAGGCTGGTGGTGGAGCCAATGGGAGTGCTACGGATACCATTGCTTCTATTACCGGACTGAAAAATACAGAATGGACCACTGACAGTTATATGTCTGGCCGGGCGGCCACGGAAGATCAGTTGAATGCAGTCGCTCAGCAGATTAAAGGTGAAGTCAGTGCTTCGGATATTTATGCTACCGGAGCCAGTGTTTCTTATGCAGATAACGGCACTGGTACCGGTACACTCAAGATGTCCAACCCTAATAAAACGGGGACTATCAGTGGACTCCATGATTTCTACGTAAAGAGCGGCAGTGTCAGCGATGACGGAAAGACTATGACGTTAACCAGGAATGGAGGACCTGATAACAATTCTACGGTTACAGTAGACCTGACTCCTGTTTATAATAACGACGACCGTCTTGTTGCATCTGATGCGGCGGATGGGGCGTATGTCGTAGATGCTGATAGAAAAGTGACTCTCCACGTGACCAATGCTGCTGATGAAAAGACAGGAAAAGATCCCACAAACATCGTGATTTCCGGTTTGGCCAGCAAGGCAGAGCTGGATCAAGGCATTAATTTTACTGCCAGTGCCAAGGCAGATGGGGCGACCAAGGATAGCTATAATGCCAAATTAGGTAGCACTATTGGTGTTTTCGGTAAGAATCAGGATGGACATACGTACAACAGCAATAACATCAATACCACTATTGATGACCAGGGAAATATCCGGGTGCTCCTGGACGACAACCTGACGGCCACCAGCCTCACCGCCGGTTCTAAGACCACGGCAGATGCCACAGGGGTGGATGGCAGCGTTATGGCCACCGGCCAGGGCGGGGCCTATCTGAAACTGAACGGGGCGGATGGTTCTCTGCGCATGGGAGACGCCAGCGGGAACTTTGCGGCTATGGTCCAGAACTATGGAGGCCCCAAATTCCTGGACAGCACAACGGCTGGCTCCCCCCGGATCCAGTACTGGGCCGCCAGTGCCGGCCAGACGGAAAGCGACGCTTCCCAGACCCTTTATACCTTGGCCACCCTCAATGATGGGCTGCAGCTGGCCGGGGACAGCGGTACTGGATCTGTGGCTTTGGACAAGACACTGACAGTGACCGGCGGAAAGACTTCATCTACGGATCTCTCTACGGGAGACAATATCGGGGTCACGGCTTCCGGCAGCACCCTGAAACTCCAGCTGGCTAAACAGCTCACTGGGCTCACTTCTATTTCTCTGGGGAACGACATGGTGCTGGGGAACCAGGCCAGCGGCTCGGCCACCGGGGATTATCTCACCGGACTGGACAACACCACTTGGAGCGGTACGCCGGTGAGCGGCCGGGCAGCCACAGAAGACCAGCTGAAACTGGTCAGCGACAGCCTCAGCGATGGGACGAAATCCACCGGGGGCTTTGG
>CAJMQS010000034.1 GCA_905215645.1 uncultured bacterium | reverse complement strand
ATGCACGGTGGTGTGAGAGGTCGGGATTTCTAGTCAGAAATCCCTCCTACTCGATGTATAATGGAAAAAAACGAAGGAGATATATCCCTATGAGCCTTTCTGAGGAATACAATCGCAAAAAGAAAAACAGTGCGGGAGAAGTCCTGCAGGCAATCCAGGACGGGGACTATGTGCTGTCGGCCCAGGCTATGGCGGAGCCGGTGAGCCTGCTGGAACAGATGCCTTTGCTGAAAAAATGGGGCAGGAAGGGCATCACTTATAACTCCTGTATGCCCATGGCAGATCTGCCCTGGTACCATGATCCAGCCATGGGGGAGACACTGGAACATGTTTCCTGGTTCTTCAGCGCGCCCACTCGGAAAGCCCATGCCGAAGGGTTGTGCAGCTTTTTGCCTGCCGGGTCCACCAGTCTGGTCCGGAAGACCCTCCAGCGGGCGGCGGCCCTGCATCGGCGTCCAGTATTGCTGGCTTCTGCTTCTCCCATGGATTCCCACGGTTATTTTTCCCTTTCCCTCAGTGCGCTCTTCGAACGGGATATCATCGATCGGGGAGCTTTGATGCTGCTGGAAGTGAGCCCCCATTTTCCCCGTACCTGGGGAGATACTTTGCTGCCTATATCTCAGGTGGCTGCCTTTGTAGAAACGGACCGGCGAGCACCGGTTTCTCCCCTGCCCGGCATGGGCGAGCTGGACCGGAAAATCGCAGCCCAGGTGGCGGAGCTGATCCCAGACGGGTCCACCCTCCAGCTGGGAGTGGGCCACATTCCCAGTGCCGTAGCGGAAGCCTTGAAGAATCGGAAGCATCTGGGCATCCATACCGGGCTGTTCAGTGACAGCTTGATGGATCTGATCCGCAGCGGAGCCGTGGACAACAGCCAAAAAGGATTCCTGGACGGGATTTCCCTCTGTGCTTTTGCCAATGGATCCCAGGAATTATATGATTTCCTGGATGATAATCCGGGAGTGGTGTTCCGTCGGGGCACCTTTGCCAATGAACCCAAGATCATTGCCCGGAACCGGAACATGGTATCTCTGAATACGGGACTGGAAATCGATCTCACTGGCCAGTGCGCTGCTGAATCCATGGGCGCCACCCAGTTTTCCGCTACCGGGGCCCAGACGGAAACGGTCCAGGGGGCTCAGCTTTCCCCAGGAGGGAAATCCATCCTGGCCCTCCATTCTGTGTACACCGCTCGGAATATACGGGGGGAGAAGGTCCTGAAATCAAAAATTGTTCCCTATTTCCAACCTGGGACCATCGTATCCACTTCCCGGAATGAAATCGACTATGTGGTGACAGAATACGGCGTCGCCTGGCTGCGGGGTGCCTCCGTCAAAGAACGGGTCAAAGAGCTGATTGCCGTGGCCCATCCCGCTTTCAGGGAGAAACTCCGGGCAGAAGCCTGGCGCTGTGGAATCGGATAAAAAAATACAGACCCAGCTGAGCAAAAATCAGCATAGGGTCTGTATTTCTTTTTTCAGCAGGCGGATGCAGTCACGGATCACCGGGAGCTGTGAATGGCCCCGGGGGACGCAGATGGTCAGCCAGGGACAGGTCTTCAGATCTCCGGTGATGAAATACCGGATGGGTTTCTGGACATGGAGAGCCTTGAGATAGGATTCCATGGTGAAGGCGACACCCAGGCCTTCCGAAGTCAAGCGGACGGAAAGATCGATGCTGTCGATTTCCTTGATCTTTCCCGGCTGGAAGCCTTTGGCTTCTAGTAACTTGTCTTCCTGCCAGCGGATCTGTTGATGGGGATACTGGAAATAGAAGTGTTCTCCATTCAGTTCTCGGATGTCCAGATACGGGAAGGGAAGATCCGGAAGCTGTTTGGCCTTCTGACAGGCGGGATGATCGGATGGAAGAGCTGCCAACAGATGCTCTTTTTTCAAATGGATGTTGTCCAGGAGGGGATTGGGCTCATCCTGGACGCAGAGGATCAGATCCAGATTGTTTTTCAGCAGGGCCTTTTCCAGGGCCGCATAGTGGCAGTGGAGAGTCGCCAGGTTGATTTCCGGGTGGAGCTGGTGGAACTCCGCAATCAGGGTGGGCATCAGCAGGGCATATAGGATGAGATAGGTGCCGATCCGCAGTTCTTGTTTGGAAGGCTGACGGAGCTGCCCCAGTTTCTGATACATTTCCTGATCCAGTTCCAGGATCCGGCGGGCATAGGCGATGACAATCTTTCCAGCTTCCGTAGGGACCACTTCCCGGGCCGTACGGACAAAGAGCACGGTCCCCAGAGAAGTTTCCAGATTTTTGATGGCGATGCTGAGGGTAGGCTGGGTAATGAACAGCTTTTGGGCAGCAGCATGGTAATTCCTCGTATCCGCCAGTGCGCAGAGATAGTGCAGCTGTTTAAAATTCAGGTTCATGATGCCTCCCCCCAGATCCTGTTTTTCCTAATTTGTACCTATTATAACATTTGTTCTCTTGAAATCAGCTGGATTCTTATCATGATTGATAAAATTTATCAGAACGTTAAAGAATACAATTGGAATGAATGATCGGTATATCTTACAATAATCTCATGGAAGCTGGTATGATCCGGCTTTGAATGGGGGAGTATCATGAAAAACGAAAAATTATATCAGGCTTGTGAAAAAGCGCTTCCCGCGTACATCGCCAACTGGGAGAAACTGGTCAATGTGGACTGTGGATCCCGGAACGGAAAGGGCATCAATCAGGTGGCGGACCTTTTGTGGAAGGAATTGGAACCGCTGCAGCCTTTTTCCCTGGAGAAGATCCCTATGGAGGATCCCCAGGAAGGCTGCCATCTGTTGGCTGTTTTCAAGGGGAAGGGCAAAGGGAAAGTGATGGCCAGTGCCCATCTGGATACCGTATTCCCGGAAGGGACCGTGGCGGAACGGCCGTTTCGGATCGAAGGCGACTGGGCCAAAGGGCCGGGGGCGGCTGACTGCAAAAGCGGCGTCAATATGATGCTGTTCGCCATGAAGCAGCTGCGGGCACTCCATTTTGAGGATTTTGAACAGATCACCCTGCTGTTCAACGGGGATGAAGAAATTTCTTCTCCCAGCAGCCGGAAGCTGATCGCCCGGCTGGCTCCCCAGCATGATTGTTACCTTTGCTGTGAATCCGGGCAGGAAGGAGATGGGCTGGTCCGTTCCCGGAAAGGATCTAATTTGCTGAAACTGGAAGTTAAGGGTGTTGCATCCCATTCCGGGAATGCTCCAGAAAAAGGCGCCAGCGCCCTGATGGAAATCCTGTACCAGATCCAGCAGATGAAGAAGCTGGAAGCACCGGATCGAGGGACGACTTTGAATTTTACCCTGCTCCAGGCCGGGGAACGGGAAAATATCATTCCAGCCCACGCCTCTGCGGTGGCGGATCTCCGGGTGACGGACCGGGGAGAAATCGCAAGGGTGCGCCAGGAAGCGGAAAAAATCGCTTCCCATCCCTCCATCCCAGGGACGGAGGTACAAGTGGACCTGCAGGAAGGCAATCCGCCCTTTTCCCCCAATCCGGGGACGGACCGGCTGATTGAACTGGCCCAGGGAATCTATGGAGAACTGGGCCGGAAACTGGTGGTCCGGTCCGTAGGCGGTGCTTCTGATGCCAACTGGGCTGCCTCGGCAGGAGCTGTAGCCGTGGACTGCTTCGGCGCCGTCAAGGGGGGCAAGAACCATACGCCCCAGGAATGCGCTTCGGTCAGCAGCGTAGTTCCCCGGATGTATCTGTTGACCCGGATGTTCATGGAAGCTGGCCGCTGGGCTGAAAGAGAGGACTGATCGCATGGAACAGAAGAAAACGGCGCTGCAGCCGGTCAAAAAGATGGAATTCCCCCATACCTTCATCATCATCTTCATCATGATCCTGGTAGGGGTGCTGCTGACCTGGGTGGTCCCTGCCGGGACCTATGATTTCGTCAAGAATGCGGCTGGGAGGAAGGTGGTCAATCCTTCCACTTTCCGCTATATCCAGAATTCCGGGGTGAACCCGCTGCTGGTGCCCCTTTACATCATCAAATCTTTCAGCAAGCGGATCGACCTGATGATGGTGATCTTCATGGCCGGGGCGGCCTTCCACGTGGTGACCAAAACCGGCGCTCTCCAGGCTATCCTGGCCAAAGGAGCCCGGAAATTTTCCAACCGGCTGGAAATCTTCATCCCGGTGCTGACCCTGATCTTCGGCCTGATCTGCACCACCCAAGGAGTGAATACCTTCATTCCCTTTGCACCGGTGATGGTGATGCTGGCCATGGCCATGGGGCTGGATTCCATTACCGGGGAAGCCATCATGGTCCTGGGTGGGGCCATCGGTTTCTCCACCGGGACTTTCAACATGTTCACCACGGTGGTGGCCCAGAGCATTGCAGAGCTGCCCACTTATTCCGGCCTGTGGTATCGGGCGGTGTGCTTTGTGGTATTCTATATCGTGACCAATATCTATCTGATCCGGTATGCCAAAAAAGTGCAGAAAAATCCGGAAAGCAGCCCCATGTATGATCTGGACCAGCTGATGAAAGACAATTCCGCCGGCATGGACCTGGAAAAAGCCAGCCATCTGACTGGGCGGATGCTCATCCCGCTGGTGCTCCTGATCATCTCCTTTGCAGCCATCATCTATGGGGCCATTGCCCTGAAATGGGGCATGAGCCATATGGCAGCCATTTTCCTGACCTATGCGGTGATTGCAGACTTGGTGATCGGGACCAGCCCCAACGGGGTCTGCAAGGACATCCTGGAAGGCAGCAAGAAGATGTTGGGGGCTACCTTTATCATCGGCATGGCGACGGCCATCAGCAGTGTCATGAATGACGGCCACATTACCTATACCATTGTGCACAGCATGGCGGAAATCCTCAGCGGCCTGCCGCCGGTGGTGATTGCTCCTGGCATGGTCCTGGCCAACACCATCATCAACGTGTTCCTGACTTCTGGCAGCGGGCAGGCTGTGGCCGTCATGCCCATCCTGATCCCTCTGGCGGACGTGCTGGGGGTTACCCGGCAGACCACCGTCCTGGCCTTTAACTTCGGGGATGGGTTCTGTAACTACATCCTGCCTACCTCCACGGCTCTCATGGGGACCCTGAGCGTCACCAATATCCCCTATGACCGGTGGATGCGCTTTATGTGGAAATTGTTCGTCATCTGGCAGATCACCGGCTGTGTGATGGCCTTTATCGCCCAGCTGATCCATCTGGGACCCATGTGACGGTGAGAGTGCAGAGTAAAGAGTGAAGAGTATAGAGAATCAGAGGAGGATGAAATATGCTGGAACAGCAAATTGCCCAAGCCAATGCCTGTGTGGATGCACAGGCTCCTGAATTGACAAAGATGGCAGATACCATTTTTGACCATCCGGAAATCGGACCCCATGAAGTCTTTGCCAGCAAACTGCTGACCGATTATTTGGAAGCCCATGGCTTTACCGTGACCCGAGGAGTGGGGGGGCTGGAAACGGCCTTCCGGGCTGTATGGAAAAACGGGGAAGGGGGACCCAATATGGGGCTCCTGTGTGAATATGATGCCCTGCCGGGCATGGGCCATGGATGCGGCCATCAGATGCAGGGACCGGGGATCTTGGGGGCTGCCGTGGCCATCCAGGAAGCTGCCGGAACCCGGCCTTTTACCCTGACGGTCTACGGGACTCCCGGAGAAGAGAACATCAGCGGCAAATACATCATGATCCAGAATGGCTGTACTTTCGAAGAACTGGATGTAGCCCTGATGATGCACGGGGGACCGGCTACCCAGACGGATATCAAATGCCTGGCCAATGCTGAATATGACCTGATCTATCACGGCAAGGCCGCCCATGCCGCTCTGAAGCCGGAAGCCGGCCGGAGCAGTCTGGACGCCATGTGCCTGGCTTTCCATGGGATGGAGTGCCTGCGGGAACATGTGACCGATGATGTACGGCTCCATTACAATATCACTGATGGAGGAGGGACAGCGGCCAATGTGGTGCCCAGCCTGACCAAAGCCCAGGTGATGGTCCGGGCCAATACGGTGAAAGCGGTAAAAGAGCTGATGGTCCGCCTGGAGAAAATCTTCCAAGGGGCGGCCATGATGACGGAAACCACGGTGGAAGCCAAGGTGGGGAAGATCCTGGATAACAAGATCCCCAATCTCCAGCTGAATGATGTGCTGATGAAATATGCCCACCAGCTCCAGGCCCCTAACTGCCAGCCGCCCCGGCAGCGCACTGGATCCACGGACTTTGCCAATGTGATGCACCGGGTCCCGGGTTCCTGCATCCGGGTGGCCTTCGTACCGGATGGGACCAGCTCCCATTCTCCCGAATTCATTGCTGCCGGGAAAAGCCAGGAGGCCCATCAGGCTGTGGTCTTCGGCGCTAAGATCCTGGCGGATACGGTCCTGGAACTGATCGATGATCCGGCAGAGTTGGCTTCCATCCAGAAGGAATTCCGGGACCGGCTGGCGGCGGAAGAAAAGTAACTGCGCGAGTGTTACCTGGTTTCACTGTAAACTGAAAATCTGTAACAGATGGTGGAAAAGCTGATTCCACCATCTGTTTTTTTAGGAGAAGCCAAAAACAGAAGATAGCAGGAACGCATTTTTAGACGGAAAACGTAACAGGCGTATTTCTTGAAAGAACATACTATCTATTGTGTTTTTCTCGTCAATATAATGAATATACACACTATATATAGCTTGTCGAAATCCATTTTTTGGTGTATCATTACTATCAGCGAAGAGAGAGAACTGAAAAAATCATTTGTACAGTTGCCTCTTTTATCGTATAATATCAATAGTCATTCTTAAAAGATAATAAATGTGTAAAAGCTCAAGGGGAGGAAGCGCCATGAAGGTTATCAAACGGGACGGTTCAACGGTTGCCTTTGACCGGAACAAGATCGTCACAGCCATATCCAAAGCTAACAAAGCCGTAGAAGAAAAGGAACGGCTGGGACAGGAAGATATTGAAGAGATTGCCTCTTTCGTAGAACATAAGAACAAAAAGAGACTCCTGGTGGAAGACATCCAGGATATGGTGGAAAAACAGATCATGGTCCGGGGCCATTATGAACTGGCTAAGGCCTATATCATTTACCGGTACAACCGGGCTCTGGTCCGTAAGGCCAATACCACTGACGATTCCATCCTGAGCCTGATCAGCAACAAGAACAAGGACGTAATGGAAGAGAACTCCAATAAGAATGCTGTCATGGTGTCCACCCAGCGTGACCTGATCGCAGGGGAAGTCTCCCGTGACCTGACTCGCCGGGTAGTGCTGCCGGAAAAGATTTCCCGGGCCCATGACCAGGGTGTCATCCACTTCCATGATGCGGACTACTTCATCCAGCCCATGTTCAACTGCTGCCTGGTGAACCTGGGAGATATGCTGGATAACGGCACGGTGATGCACGGCAAGCTGATCGAAAGCCCCAAGAGCTTCCAGGTGGCCTGCACCGTCATGACCCAGATCATCGCTTCTGTGGCTTCTGCTCAGTACGGGGGCCAGTCCGTAGATGTATCCCATCTGGGCAAATACCTCCGCCGGAGCCGGGAAAAATTCCGCAAGCGCCTGATCGAAACCACCCATGGCCAGCTGCCGGAAGAAGAACTGGAAGCCATCCTGGACAGCCGGATGAAGGACGAACTGGCCAGCGGCGTCCAGACCATCCAGTACCAGATCAATACCTTGATGACCACCAATGGACAGTCTCCCTTTGTGACCCTGTTCCTGCATCTGGACCCCAAGGATGAATACATCGAAGAAAATGCCCAGATCATCGAAGAAATCCTCCGGCAGCGGCTGGAAGGCATCAAGAACGAAGTGGGCGTCTATGTGACCCCGGCCTTCCCCAAACTGGTCTATGTGCTGGATGAATTCAACTGCCTGAAGGGTGGCAAATACGACTACCTGACCAAGCTGGCGGTCCAGTGCTCCATCAAACGGATGTATCCGGACTACATTTCTGCCAAGAAGATGCGGGAAATCTACCAGGGGAACGTGTTCTCTCCCATGGGCTGCCGGTCCTTCCTGTCTCCCTGGAAGGATGAAAAGGGCAATTACAAGTTCGAAGGCCGGTTCAACCAGGGGGTTGTGTCCCTGAACCTGCCCCAGATCGGAATCATTGCCAAAGGGGACGAGGAGAAGTTCTGGAAGCTGCTGGATGAACGGCTGGAACTGTGCTACGAAGCTCTGATGGTCCGGCATAACGCCCTGAAGGGCATCCGCAGCGATGTAAGCCCCATCCATTGGCAGAACGGCGCCATTGCCCGACTGAAGAAAGGGGAAACCATCGACAAACTGCTGGAAGGAGGCTATTCCACCCTGAGCCTGGGGTACATCGGCCTGTACGAATGCACCAAAGCCATGAAAGGCTGCAGCCACACCACTCCGGAGGGGGAAGAATTCGCCATGCGGGTGATGAAGCGGCTACGCCAGGCCTGCGATGAATGGAAGGCCAAGACCGGCTTGGGCTTTGCCCTGTACGGGACTCCGGCAGAATCCCTGTGCTACCGGTTCGCTCGGATCGACAAGGAACGGTTCGGCACCATCAAGGATATCACCGACAAGGGGTATTACACCAACTCTTACCATGTGGATGTGCGGGAACCCATCGATGCCTTCAGCAAATTCAAGTTCGAAGCCCAGTTCCAGCCCATTTCTTCCGGTGGCTGCATTTCCTATGTAGAGATCCCCAACATGAAGAAGAACCCCACCGCCATCGAAGATGTGGTCCGGTTCATCTACGACAACATCCAGTACGCGGAATTCAACACCAAATCCGACTACTGCCAGGTGTGCGGCTTCGATGGGGAAATCCAGATCAACGACAATCTGGAATGGGAATGCCCCCAGTGCCACAACAAGGATCAGTCTAAGATGAACGTGACCCGGCGGACCTGCGGTTATCTGGGAGAAAACTTCTGGAACGTGGGGAAGACCAAAGAAATCAAATCCCGCGTACTGCATCTGTAAGGGGGCTTTTCGTTGAATTACGCAACCATCAAAAAATGTGACGTGGCCAACGGCCCCGGCGTGCGGGTTTCCTTGTACGTCAGTGGCTGCACTCACCACTGCAAAGGCTGTTTCAACCAGGAAACCTGGGATTTTGCCTTCGGCAAGCCCTTTACCCAGGACCAGCTGCAGGAAATCTTGGAAGACCTGGAACCGGAGTACATCCGGGGGTTCTCCCTTCTGGGGGGTGAACCTTTCGAACCGGCTAACCAAGAAGTGCTGGTGGGGGTGCTGCGACACATCCGGGAGCGGTATCCGAAAAAGACCATCTGGTGCTACAGCGGCTATCTTTTTGACCACGACATGCTGGCCGGGAAGCTGGGAGATCCGGCCATTACCCGGGAGATGCTGGGGTATCTGGATGTGCTGGTGGACGGGGAATTTGTGGAAAGTAAAAAGAACCTGAACCTGCGCTTCAAAGGCAGCGAAAACCAGCGGATCATCAATGTGCCCAAGTCCTTGGAAACCGGGACCATCGTCCTGTGGGACGGAGAGGAATATGCATGAATGAAAAATACTGCTCCGGGAGCTTCCCAGGGCAGTATTTTTTGACTGCTGACCGTTGATCGAGCTGTTGCGCATACAACAACCCCTTGGAACAATGTTGCTGCAATATTGTCAGAAAAATATTTTCAGGGTATACTGGACAAAAGAAAGGGCAAAAGCAGAGGGGTGGAGTCTGTGGGCAAAATGGTGGGTAGAGCAATCTGGAATATGGTCCTTGCTGCCTTCCTGCTCTGGCTGGCTGCAGCCGGGATCGGACGGCTGTTTTTTGCCGAGAGATTCCGTAAGGATGCAAAAATGATGGAACAGGCGGTAATGGAACTGCCTGTCTGCCGCCAGTATGGGTCGGAACCTCCTTCTCTGCTCCACACCAAAGGACTCCTCTCTCAAAAATTCGCAGTGACTTTGGTCATCCCTGGGTCCCAGGAAGCAGCCCAGGAAAAAATCCAAAACAGCCTGTTGGAAACCGGCTGGGAAGTGAAGAAGACCAATCAGCGGAATGGGGGAGTAAAAGGGACTAAGGGAGAATATGTGCTGACGGCGGAAGCTGCAACAAAATCCGACCGCTGGATCGTCATTATAGGAAAAAACGACTTGGTAAGCAAGCTGAATTTATAAAAACGCACTATGATGAAGGTTTCAACGAGAGCTTGGTGACCTATCCTCAGGGAAGGGGTATATTGTATGAAAAATTACATCTCAGTAATTTACCAATATTATCCCCGGAATTTACCATGGGGGACTTATGCGTATCAGCAATCTGCAGAATATAGAAAGTATAAAGAAACGGCCTGCCGTTTTCAGGAAAATCCTCCTCTGGACTTTTATGATGTCTTGAAAAAAGGTCTACCTCATTTTTCCATTTTGGATTGGTGTAATTTTGATCTTTATCCAGATCGGGAATACAAAATCCTGCTGGCCCCAGATCAGCCGTATTTGGATGATAATCAGGCCCTTTTCCAGAGGTTGGCAGGGACTGTTGATGAACTGATTGTATTTGTGAGTCCGTTGCTTCCCGTATTCTATCTATTGGAACAGCATACCTGTCAAACCGCAGAATGGTATATTTTTACCAATCAGGCAACCAGCGACAAGACGGAAGAAGTCAAAAACGCAGTACGAAAGACATTTCATGCATTCGGATATCAGGAGATAACTTATCAGGAAGCCAGCCGGATTATTCCCGCCGTTTGTACAGAATTGAAAAATACAGGACAAGCCTCTGTATTTGACTGTCTATTTGAGGACGGGGTAACAATCTGTCCGGATTTTTATAAAAAAGTAAAGAGGCGAATCAAATAGAATAAATGTGGTCGTGAGATTACGGCGGGCATAAGGAGACAAACGATCCATATGAAAAAAGCTGCGGGGATAGTCATAGGAGTCATTTCAATCTGGCTATTGGTTTCTTCTCTGTATTTTTATGACGGAAGCCGCTACGAAATCAACAAATATGAAGGCAAATATTGGCTCCATGATGATGTGAGAGCATTTACCATTGAAAAGGACGGACAATCGCTGCAATGGGACAGAAGATACATTTACAGTTATGGAAAAAGCGGATTTGTCATCATTGATAAAAAAGACAACACGCTGAGAGTCCTGTTTGATAGGAAAACGGACGAGTTTCAAAAAAATAGCATGACAACTCAGGAAAAAAGATTTCCAGAGTATCTTCAGATTATCAGTTTTTCCGATATGAATGAAAGGGAAAAGAATATTTATCATACGCTGCAGAACACCTTTGGAACCTATGAATGGTAAAATATAAAAAGGGCGGCCTGCTTCCCCTACGGTCCTGTTAATAAAGGGGTGTTCCAACTGGCTGGCTTTGAAAAAGGAGAGTACGGGTATAGGAGACTTTTCCCCTCTGGGAGGCCGGGACGGGTTTGCCTGTGGCGAAACCCCTACGTCGTCGACCTCGAAGCAGCGATAAAAAATTTTTGACCCTATTTCTGAATAACTATACGGCGATGAAGGTTTCACTGAAAACTTGTTGACATATACTACCCTTCCGTACCCCGTTTTCAAATCCCTATAAAAATGGTAGAATGAAACCATTACTACAAAATCATTCTGATGGATTCCATCGGAGCGGGAGGGGATTTGAATGGACGTATTGAACCTGACGGAAGATGCTCTGGAAGCAAAATGTGTAGAATGGCGCCGGTGGTTCCATGAACACCCGGAAGTCAGCACGGAAGAAAAGAAGACTTCGGAGAAAATCTTCACAATCCTGAAAGATTTAGGACTGGATCCGGTACGAGGCACAGACCATTATGGTGTGGCTGCCACCCTCAAAGGCGGGAAACCGGGGCCTATGGTGGCTCTCCGGGCCGATATCGATGCCCTTTCCGTGAAAGAAGCCACCGGACTTCCCTACGCTTCGCAGAATCCTGGCGTCATGCACGCCTGCGGCCATGATATCCATATCACCACCCTGCTGGAAACCATCCTGCGGCTGCTCCGCCGGAAGGACGAAATCCAGGGCAGCGTCCGGATCCTGTTCCAGCCTTCGGAAGAACTGTCTCCCACCGGCGGTGCCCGGTATATGATGAAAGACGGGTTCCTCCAAGACGTGAAGGCCATTTTCGGGCTCCATGTGTGGCCCAGCTTCGTCTGTGGGAAAATCGGCGTCAAGGCAGGTGCCATGATGGCCGGATCTGACCGGATCAAAGTGGTGATCAAAGGGAAAACGGCCCATGCAGGCCATCCCCAGGAAGGCATCGATGCCATCATGGCCGCGGCGGATTTCCTCCAGCAGATCAGCCATATCGTCAGCCGCCGGGTCAGCCCCCTGGCTACGGCCACCATCAATATCGGCACCATCCGGGGTGGGTCCCGGTACAATGTAGTGCCCGATGAAGTGACCCTGGAAGGGACCATCCGGACCCTAGACGAAGAAAATCGGAAAAGGATCCCGGAATTCATCCAGGACATCCTGGATGGCTTGAAAAAATCTGCCGGTGTGGACTGCGAATTCAATTACTATTATGGGTATCCCGTTCTGGACAACTGGCCCGTCCCGGCACAGCTGGTGAGAGATACGGCCAGAAAAGTCCTGGGGGATGAAGGGCTGGTTTCCCAGGTGGTCCCGGATCTGACCGCCGAAGATTTCGGCTTCTATCTGCAGGAAATCCCGGGAGCTTTCCTGTGGCTGGGCTGCGGCACAGAAGGGGAACCCATCCATGGACTCCATGATGCCCGGATGTGCCCCAATGAGAATGCCCTGGTGGTCGGTTCCAAACTCATGAGCCAGGTAGTGATCGATGCCCTGGCTGCCCTGGAGCAGGGAGCGGATTTCAGCAAGAGAGACTGAAGGAGAAAAGTTATGAAAATGGCATTTATCGGTGACAGCCTGGTAAGCTGCACCAATGAAACTTTGGCCAATACTTGGTACGATATTGCGTCAAAGAAAATGGGATTTGAAGTGGTGAACAACGCTGCCGGGGGTAAACTGACCCTGGTCATGTGGGGCATGTTCAAAATGGATGTGGTGGATGAAAAGGCCGATGGAGTCTTCCTGTGCTGCGGTATGAACGACATCCTCCTGGATGAACCTATGAGCTCCATCGAAGAAAATATCTCCGGCACCCTGGACAAGGCACGGGATGCAGGGCTGCCCATCGTAATCCTGGGGATCCCGCCTTTGACCCGGATCGAAAGTACGGAAAAGGGCTGGCAGCTGCCCAGTGAATTTGAAAAGCACAATGCGGCCCTCCGGGAATACCGTCAATGGCTCCAGGAAGAAGCAGAACGCCGGAACCTGCCGGTGCTGGACTATGAAAAAGTCCTCAGTGAGGCGGAAGAAAAGACCGGCCGGAGCATGTTCCAGGATGGCCTCCATCCCAACAAGGAAGGGTACCAGGCGGTGGCGGAAGCCTTTGAAGGAGTGCTGAAAGCCGCCCTCCAGGAGCAGGCATGAAATGGGAGCACAACCAGCCGGTGATAATGACCCGGTCCGTGATGCTTTCCATGGCCAATTCCGCTGGGCATCTTTTCGGCGGCACCCTCATGGGATGGATGGACGAAGTGAGCGGGATCACCGCCCATCGGTTTGCATGGACCCGGGTGACTACGGCTGCTGTAAAAGGCATGAACTTTTACGTGCCCATCCCCTATGGCACGGTCCTTCAGCTGGAAGGCCGGGTAACCCGGGTGGGGAACACCTCCATGGACGTGGAAGTGGTGGCCTGGCTGGAACCGGAACAGGAAGAGCAGGAGCCCGTCCGGGCGGCGGATGCCCTGTTTGTGTACGTGTCCCTGGACGAAAACCGGAAACCGAAAAAAATCCAGCGGTCTCTTTGAGACGCTGGATTTTCTGTATCAGGAAAGGAAGCAAACCATGATCTATTATTTTTCCACTACCGGCAATTCCCTAGCCCTGGCCCAGAAATTGGCCGCCGCCCTGGGGGACGGGATCTGTTCTGTCACCCGGACTCCAGGAACGAAATTGGAAGGACAGGCTGTCGGGCTGGTGTTCCCGGTGTACGGGGGCGATGTGCCGGCCAACGTGCAGGAATTTGTCCGCAGCCACGATTTCCCAGAGGACGATTATGTGTATGCTCTGGCCACCTGTGGCTCCACCTGGGGCCGGACCTTCCGGACCCTCCAGCAGCTGTTGGGAGAAAAAGGCTGCCGTCTTGCCTGGAGCCGGGCGGTGCCCCTCATTGCCAACAGCACCATCTGCATGAAGTCCCATATCGGGTATGACCTGAAAAAACTGGACAAAGAGGATGCAGCAGTCCGGGAAGCGGCGGAAGCGGTGAAGAATCGGAAAGAAGACCACACCCAGGAACAGGATTCTCTGATGGCACGGTTTGCGGCCACTTCATTGGGAAGAAAACTGGAATACTGGTATCTGGGAGTACAGGTTGCCCCGGAACGGTGCGTCCGCTGTGGAGAATGCGTGCGGCTGTGTCCGGTAGAAAACATCCAGCTGGGAGAAAAGGCCGCAGTGATGGGAGACCATTGCCTCCACTGCCTGGCCTGCCTCCACGGCTGTCCCCACCAGGCCGTCACCGTCCGGGGACGTGTGGTATTGAAAGAAGATCAATACCGGCATCCGGGAGTGACAGTAAAGGAACTGGAACGGTAAATAGAGGGGGTGCTGCACGCAAAAAATATATGTGCAACATCCCCGTAGTCGGAAGTCAGGAGTCTGAAGTCGGAAGCCTCAGGAAAGGATCCGCCTGGCTAGACGGATCCTTTTGATTCTGTAGAACCAGAATCGCAATCAATCTGAGAGATCATTTCGTCCAAAGGTTCTACATATTCAAAAATTTGCTTGCAAATTTAACCTCCGGCTCCAGACTTCAGACTCCAGACTTGAGCCCTATGCGGCTCTACAGCTTGGGGGTGTTGCACACAACGTGCAGCACCCCCTTTTTCTTTTTCTTTTTCTTATTCTTTTTTCGTCCCGTGTCCCTTCACGCAATACCCGATCCACCCCAGGAACACCAGGGCGATGACCATCCACTGGGCCAGGGCGGCGGGGCCCTGTTTGGCAAACAGATCGTCGTAGCCTTTCAGGTAGATGGCCAGGATCACCAGGGGCAGACCATAGGTATAATACAGTTTCCAGCTAGCGGCCAGATTTCTCCCGGCCCCCTGGTTCACTTCTCCCAGGAAGTTTTTCCAGCCCCAGCCGTTCTTCCGGGTGCAGAAAAGCACGAAGGTCAGCCCTCCCAGAGGCAGCAGGTTATTGGAAACGATGAAGTCTTCCAGATCAAGGACGCCGGTGCCCGGGCCTAAGGGCTGGAACCCGCTCCACAGGTTGAAACCCAGCACGCAGGGGATGCTGCCCAGGGCAATGAGTCCGAACACGAACCAGGCGGCTTTGGGCCGGTCCCAGCCCAGCAGTTCCCGGAAACAGGCAATGATGCTTTCCATCACCGCAATCACCGTGGAAAGGGCGGCGAAGGACAGGAACACAAAGAACAGGCTGCCCCAGATCCGGCCTCCAGGCATCAGGGTGAACAGGTTGGGGATGGTCAGGAAGATCAGGGAGGGGCCGGCATCCGGCTGGATCCCGTAGGCGAAGCAGGCGGGGATGATGATGAAGCCGCTCATCAAGGCCACAAAAGTGTCCAGAGCGGTAATGGTCAGGGCTTCTCCCGGCAGGCTCCGCTTTTTGTCCATATAGGAAGCGAAGATCATCATGGCCCCGTTGCCGGCGCTGAGGGTGAAGAAAGCCTGGCTCATGGCAGCATAGATCACATTTCCCCAGCCCAGTTTTTCCAGAGAAGCGAAATGGGGGACCAGGTAGAATTCAATCCCTTTCTCCGCTCCCGGCAGGAACAGGGAATGGACGGCCAGGACGATCATCAGCAGCAGCAGGGCACTCATCATCACCTTGGTGATCCGCTCGATGCCTTTTTCCAGACCCATGTAGCAGACCACAAAGCCCAGGAAGCAGGAAAGGAAGGTCCAGGATCCCATGGATAGAGGCTGAGCCAGCATCTCCTGGAAGGTGGCCTGGATGAAGGCTGGAGACTGGCCCACAAAGGTTCCCTTCAGATGGAGCCAGCAGTAATCCAGCATCCACCCGGTGACCGTGGTGTAATAAAGCATCAGCAGGATGACCCCGGCAATGCCGATGTATCTTAAATGAGGCCAGCGGCTGCCGGCAGGAGCCAGTCTGTCAAAGCACCGGGCCACGCTCTGGCGGCTGCTCCGGCCCAGAGCGAACTCACACAGGAGCACCGGGATCCCCAGGATCAGCAGGAAAATCAGGTACAGAAGGATGAAAGCAGCCCCTCCATACTGGCCGCAAAGATAGGGAAATTTCCATACATTGCCGATGCCGATGGCACAGCCGGCACTGACCAAGATGAAGCCCAAACGGGACTGGAAGGAATCACGGGTGCTTTGCTGTTCTGACATAAGTTCTACCTCACTTCTATGCTACGAATGATTAATATGTTACAATTTTACAATAAATAGCTGAAGAATGCAAAAAGATAGGGCTGCTGCATGCGCAACAGCCCATTTTTCATGCTTTTTTCCTGGATGCCGTGTAGAAGATGAATCCCAAAAACAGTGCTGCCAGGATCAGCCACTTGGCCAGGACTTCCGGGCCCTGTTTGCTGAACATGTCATAATATCCTTTTAGGTAGATGGTGATGATCAGCAGGGGCAAGATATACAGCAGATAGCTGTGGAGAGACGCTGGCAGGTTCCGGCCTTCTCCGTCGTTGGCTTCCGCCAGGAAGCTTTTCCAGCCCCATCCGTTCTTTTTGGTACAGAACAGCACAAAGGCCAGGCTTCCCAGGGGCAGCAGGTTGTTGGAGACGATGAAGTCTTCCAAATCCAGCACAGAGGACCCCGGGCCCAAAGGCTGGAAACCGCTCCACAGGTTGAAACCCAGGACGCAGGGGATGCTCAGGAGCACAATGGCCAGCCCATTGACGGCTACGCTCTTTTTCCGGCTCCAGCCGTACAGGTTCATGCCAAAGGCAATGATGTTCTCAAATACAGCAATGACCGTGGAAAGAGCGGCAAAGGAAAGGAATACGAAGAACAGCATGCCCCAGAAGCGGCCTCCCGGCATCTGGACGAACAGATTGGGGATGGTGAGGAAGATCAGGGAAGGTCCGGCATCCGGCTGGATCCCGAAGGCAAAGCAGGCGGGGATGATGATGAATCCGGCCATGAGGGCCACAAAGGTATCCAGGGCGGTAATCGTGGCTGCTTCCCCGGAAAGGCTCCGGCCATGGGGCAGGTAGGCCCCGAAGATCAGCATGGCTCCGATACCGATAGAAAGGGTGAAGAAAGCCTGGCTCATGGCGGCATAGATTACGTTTCCCCAGCCCAGCTGGTTCAGGGAAGCAAAATTGGGGACCAGGTAGAACCGGATGCCTTTTTCAGCGCCTTCCAGGAACAGGGAATGCCCGGCCAAGACGATCATCAGGAGCAGCAGGGCGCTCATCATCCATTTGGTGATCCGCTCCACCCCGTTTTGGATGCCCAGGTAGCAGACCCCGAAGCCCAGTACGCAGGTGAGTACCATCCAGAACAGAAGGTTGGCTGGGTCTTTGAGCATGGCCCCAAAGGTGGCGGTGATGAACTGGGGAGACGCGCCCACAAAGGTACCGGTAATGTGAAGCCAGCAGTAGTAGAGCATCCAGCCGGTGACCGTGGTGTAGTACATCATCAGCATGTAGCAGCCAACGATGCTGATGGCCTTGAACCGGTGCCAGCAGGTGCCCGGAGGTTCCAACACCTCGAAGCTTTTGGCGGCGCTGCAGCGGCTGCCCCGGCCAATGGCGAATTCGCAGACCATCACCGGGATTCCCATGATCAGCAGGAACACCAGGTAGATCAGGATAAAGGCGGCGCCTCCGAACTGGCCGCAGAGATAGGGAAATTTCCATACATTTCCGATGCCGATGGCGCAGCCGGCGCTGACCAGGATGAATCCCAGACGGGAACTGAAAGATTCTGTAGATACAGATTTCTCAGACACAAAAACACCTCATTTCAAAATGTGACAATTCAGTGATTTCTATTGTATTATAGTCTGGAAAAAGTTGCAACCTTATTGTTCCTTTGGAGGGGCCGTTGACAGATAAGGAGATGTTGCATAGAACGTGCAACATCCCTTTATCTTGCCTTCGGCTGGATCATGGGCGGGGTCTGGGCCTTGACCTTGGGTCCGGTGGGTACAGGGCCCTGGGGCTGGGTCGGCTGGGGCAGGGGTGCGGCGGTTTGTTTGTTCATGGAGGGGGCCTGCTTCTGTCCGGATTGGGGGAGAGGCCGCTTCGGTGCCGCCGTTTTGGGCCTGGTTTTCTGCTGGTCCATGATCCGGTTCCGTTCCTGGGCCGCTTTTTCCTCCGCCCGTTTGGCGGATAGGCTGTGCCAGAAAAAGAGCCCAGCGGCCAGGACAACAATCAGGATGATGGACAGGAGACGCTGGGGAGAGAAATGGGGTCTTTCCTTTGAAGAAGAGGCTGCAGCAGGGCGCTTTCCTTCCGGAAAGCCCGTCAGCCATTTCATGATTCTGCGAAGCATGGCAAAAATCCTTTCTTATGGAAGAAGTACCGCCCGACTGATCAGTCCGGCCGGCAGAATCTATTGTACCGTTCCTAGGGAGAAAAAACAATGGCGGAGTCTGTTGGGAAGGCAGCAGCCTTTTCCAGTCGGGAGTCAGAAGCCATAGGAAAGAATCCGCATGGCGGAAGGAGCCTCGTGAACGAATAAAACGGCAATCTTGTCAGAGAGATACCCTTACGGTATACTGGTATCCAGCAATGAACAGGCAACGCAGTATCGTTTTCCAGAAAAGGAATCAAAATATTTTATCGGAGTTTCGCCGCAGACGGTGTAGGGCTCACCGCAGGCAAGCCCTTCCCGGCCTCCCGGAGGGCAGCGATGAAAAAATCCTGCCCCTACAGCTTTTTTAAGGAATCAGCGTCAGGGTCAGAGTTATGGTACAGATGGCAGGCCTCCGGTTGTGCAGTCCCTACGGGTCCGAACCGCACATCTTAAAAATTTGTCTGCCAGTTTATTCCTTGATTATGAAAATCGTCAGCAGAAAAGGTTGGCGGAAGAAGGAGAATCCATTGATCGTTGATGAACTGCAAAATAAAGAATGCCATAATGCAAATTCTATAACATATACATCAATGGCAGTAGTACCGTTGAGGATGCTGCAGTATGATTCATTGATGGAATATTACTTTCGTGAACCGGAACATATTTACATAAGAAATCGCAATGGGGGAACCATCAGCCTTGAACAGATATTTCGAGTCATTCGATATGAAACCAATCAATCAGTGAAATTCTGGACTATATACGGAGATGAAAGAGAAGCAAAGAAACTGGATCGGATCATCCTTCGAAAGGGAATATGGAATATCAAAGAGCAGATTTCCCAATTACAGCAAACAAAAGAGTTGGGACTGCCCCAGGTAAAATTATCCCTGCATGTTTGTAATCACCATGACAGAGGAAAAATAATCCAAAAACTGACAAATGCAGACAGAAAAATCTGTGCTGGGATCCAGCTTGTAAAACCCGATGATTTCAATTTATGCAGCCATGAAGAATTTCACAGGAAATTGAATTGGGGAGCAGTAACGGTAATCTATAACAAGCAGAAAAAGTTAAAAGGAACTAAAGCAATCCATCAAGTCACGGATTGGATTGATCAAATCATACAAGAATCTCTATATATATCAGATGAAGATCTTGTGCTGGATTATACTTTTCCGATGGAACAATATATAAATAATGTATTGCATTCTTGAACAGCAGATTTTTTTGCCCTCTGGGCGGCAGGGACGGGCTTCCCACGGGAAGCCCCTACACCGTTGGTGTCAAAGCCTCAACAGGAAATCATAGAAACGAGATCTTCGATTGATTCATTTCTATGACTGTTGTATCCATAGTCCGACATCAACGTGACAGCTGCGCGTCGTTTTCATAGTCAAGACCTTTGGCGTGAGACTGTGTTATAATAGGAAATTATTGCAGAGATAACCCAAAATGAAAAGGATGGAATCCATGGATAAAAAATATTTTTTCTTTGACATCGATCGGACCTTGGGGCTGGGAATCACTGGCCAGGTGCCGGAAGACACTCAGTACTGTGTGGATGAGCTCCAGCGGCAGGGGCATTTTGTAGCTCTGGCTACGGGACGGCTCCAGTGTGATGCGGCGGCTTTTGCGGCCAAACATGGCATCCATTCCATGGTGGCCGACGGAGGCAACAGCCTCACGGTGGACGGAAAGATCCTGGAGATGGAAGGACTGCCCCTGGCACCGGCCAAGGCCCTGCTCCGGGAACTGACGGGACGGAACCAGCCCTGGTCCGTAGTGCTGGACAACACCCTGGACCGATATACCCCTTATGCGGACTATCCCCGGGAAGATCCGGGCAACTATATGAACACCAAAGTCCAGCCGGTGGATATCGGCAGCCTGGACCATGTGTACAAGATCATGTACGTCCGGGAACAGCCGGGCATGGAACCGGCGGACCGGCAGCAGCTGCCCCATCTGCCCTTCATCGACAACACCTGGTTGGTGGAACCGGTGGACAAGGGGGCTGGCATCGAAAAGCTCATGGGCCTCATGGGAGCGGATCCCAAAGATGCAGTGGTGTTTGGAGACGGACTCAACGACATCACCATGTTCCGGAAACCTTTCTTTGGGGTGGCCATGGGGAATGCCCGGCCGGTGATCAAAGAAAGGGCGGACTATATCACCGATGACAACGACAAGGGCGGCATCCTCAATGCCTGCCGGAAGTTCGGATGGATAAAAGAGTAAGTGCAGAGGGAAGTGGGGTAAGATGAACATTTGGAAAATCGTGACGGGGGTGCTGGTGTTCAGCCAGGTTTCACTGGGGATGGCCCTGGCGGCGGCCCCGTCCATTGCAAATATCGTCAAACCTTCCAAGGGTTACGTTTGGCGTCTGGATGCGGCCAACCAGCTCCGGCTGCCCCGGTCTTGGCGGGTGGATGCTGCCAACCGGATGAGCGGCAGCGGCCAGCCTTCCATCCTGAATCTGGCGGCGCTCACTCAGGAGCTGCAGAAACAGGGTGTCCAGCCAAACCAGGTGATCCTGGTGGATCTGCGCCAGGAAGATCACGGGTACTTGAATGGGACAGCGGTAAGCTGGTACGGGGACAACAACTGGGCCAATGTGGGGAAAAACGATGCCGCCATCCGGCAGGAGGAAGCCCGGCGTCTGCAAAAGGAAGAAAACCGGGAAACACCCTACTACCATCTGGACAAAAAGAAAAAGCCCCATTATAAGGGAACGGAAAAAGTCCAGGCGGCCCTGACGGAACAGCAGGCGGCGGCCCTGTTCGGTCTGGGCTACGCCCGGTTTGCCAGTACGGACCATACCTGGCCGGAACCGGCAGAAGTGGATGCCTTCCTCCAGTGGCAGAAGTCCCTGCCGGCCGATGCCTGGCTCCATTTCCACTGTCAGGCCGGGAAGGGAAGGACCACCGCCTACATGATCATGCGGGATATCTGGCTCAACGGGCAGCAGGACAGTCTGGAAACCATCTGTTCCCGGCAGCATGCCCTGGGGGGACAGGACGTGCTCCACATGACCCATAAGGAAGGGTGGCGCCAGACCATCGACGACCACAAGATCTACCGGCTGAAGCAGTTTTATACGTATGTGAAAGGACTCCAGCAGGGGAAAATCACCCAAAGCTGGACAGATTATCTGAAAGAGAATCCATAAAAAGGGGGCTGTTGCATGAGCAGCAGCCCCGTCATACGTCATAAGTCATACGTCATAGGCCGATGGAAGCCAGT
>CAJMQS010000033.1 GCA_905215645.1 uncultured bacterium | reverse complement strand
CGGTATCGGACACGCCATTGCGAGAAAGAACTTGGAAAAGGGGATAGAACAAGGCATTGAAAAAGGCTTGGAAAAAGGCCGCTTGGAAGGCAAACAGGAAGAACGGGAAGCCAACATTGTTGCTATGCTAAAGGAAAAGGTCCCCATGGCGACCATTTCCCGGATCACCCATTATTCCCTGGATCAAATCCAGAAACTGGGGAAATTGCATGGGGTGCTGTAAGTAGGATAGCCTTTAATAAGAAGTCAGACCGGCCCTGACGGGCCTTTCAGATGACAGATTTAAGACGTCAGACCGGCCCTGACGGGCCTTTTAGGAGTCAGATATAAGCTTGTTGGCGATGAGCAGGACGGACCTGCATCTAAGCCGAACAAAAGCTGACGTCTGACGTCTCAAGGCCCCTTTGGGGGCCGTGTCTGACTTCTTTTTTTGACGTCTGAAAGCCTGGCAGGGCCGTTTCTGACTTCTTTACACGGTCTCCCGGCTCTTTTGGACACTAACTACAGTGTTCCTTATTTTTCCCTTATACAGTTCTCTTCTCCAAATACTGCCTAATAAAACTTTCAATGACTTGGAGGACTTCATCTTGGACCCAGTATGCTCCCCCATGTCCGGCACCCGGTATCACATACCGTTCACTGGAGATTCCTTGGGCCCGGAGAGCTTGGAAAAGCAAATCTGTCTGGCTGGGAGAGACTTCCAAATCTTCACTTCCATGCATCAACAAGATGGGAGAACTTTTTTTACTGATATAACAAAGGGGATTGGCAGCCGCTGCTCTTTCCGGATTGGCCTGAAGGCCTCCCGGACAGCCTCCAATCTGAGGTATTCCATTGACAAAAAGCGATTGGAGAGACCCTTCTGACCTATGGAATGCCTGGATTCCTTCACGATAGTCCTCGGCTGCTTTGGAAAGATCTGAAGGTCCATACAGACTGACTGCACAGCTTACATCACTTTTTACCTGCAAGTTCTCCCCTTTATCAAACCGCGCGACACCATTTGTGATGCCAGCAAAAGAAGCCAGATATCCACCGGCGCTGGCGCCTACCAGTGCTATCCTCGTGGCATCCAGATTCCATCTCTCTGCATGGGACCGTAAATAACGGACGGCCCCTTTTACATCTTCCAGCGGTCCCGGGAACTGGGTACCGGGGGTCACCCGATACGCAACAGAGGCTACGGCGTACCCTCTTTCTGCCAGATAGTACCGCAGCTGCACTCCATTGTCCCGGTTGCTGAAGATAAATCCCCCGCCAGTAAGGAAAATGACCAAGGGCAGGGGCGCTTCCTGCTGAGGCTGCAGCAGATCCAGTGCCATGGGCATATTGGGATACCCATGGCAGGAAACCTGTTCATAGATGATCCCAGAAATTTGTTTGATTTCCTGCTTTTTCAAGGAAATTTCCAGGAAATGACTGGAACCATACGTACTCGATTTTTCGTTGATCATATCCATCGCTTACCTCCTAAAGTCAATTTGCAGCCAGAAAAAATCTTTCACCAGGTGAATCCTTTTCCCACGACTTCATTCACATCCTGTATGGCCACAAAAGCCTGAGGATCTTCTTCCTGTACGATGGCCTTCAACTGGGCCAGCTGGGTCAGTTTCAGGACCACCAAGAGGACTTGCAGTTTCCGACGGGAATAGGCGCCCTCTCCCTGGAGGAAGGTCACCCCCCTGTCCAGTTCATGAATGATCCGGGTACTGATATTTTCCGGCCGTTCTGTAATGATCAGGACGCTTTTCTTGAAATCGAACCCCACCACGAAGGTATTGGTAGATTTGAAGATCACAAAGAACATCATCATGCTGTACAGCACTGGAGTCAGCCCCAGGAAGAAAAGAGCCGACAGCATCAGGGTAAAATTGTACAGGAAATTGGTGGTCCCCACCGAAACATTGTAGTATTTCTGGCTCAGGAACCCTAGGATGTCCACTCCACCTGTGGTGGAACCGGCCCTGAAAACCAGTGCATAGCCCAGTCCTGTCAGGACTCCGCCGGCAGCCAAGCCGAGGATAGGATCCTCTACCTGGACTTTTCCCTGGAGAAAAGCCAACCCATCCAAGGCTGCTGAAAAAAGGAAAGTTCCGATCAGGCTGTCCACAAAGAATTTCCGGCTGATATACCGCCAGGCCAGATAGAACAGAGGGAAATTTAGCAGAAAACCTACCATCCCAGGAGGCCACCCGAAAAGATAGTAGAAAATAATGGCCAGCCCGGTAAGGCCCCCTGTCAGGAAATGATGGGGAACAAAAAAAATATGGAAAGCTCCAGCCATCAGGACACATCCTGCAAGGATGCTCCCATAACGGAGAAATGTCTGGGAAAAGGATGTCCAGGGCTTCAGCTTTCGACAGTCAGCCAAAATGGAACCCGTTCCAGCAGGGGATCCCCGTATAGGTTTTGGGTTCCTCTTCTCCGGTAAGGACCCGCAGGGCACCAGCTGCCAGTGCCTCCATTTCAAATTCTCCGGCCATCACCGTAACCGGCGCAATGAACTGCAGTTTCCGTTTCAGTTCTGCATCCACATAGGGATCATAGCTGATGCCCCCGGTCAGGACAATACCGTCCACCTTTCCTTCCAGGACAGCCGCCATGGCTCCGGCCTGTTTGGCAATCTGGTAAATCATGGCGTCATAGACCAATTTGGCATACCTGTCCCCGGCAGCGATCCTTTTTCCCACTTCCCGGGCATCACTGGTCCCCAGATGATCCACCAGGCCTCCATTCTTGGTGATTTTCTGATAGATTTCTTCTTCTGTGAACTTTCCGGAAAAGCACATCCGTACCACATCTTTCACCGGCAGAGCACCGCAGCGGGTAGGCGCCATCGGTCCGTCTCCCTGGGCGATGTCATTGGAATCGATCATCTTCCCTTTCCGATGGGCGGTAACGGAGATGCCGCCCCCGATATGGCAGATGATCAGATCCATCTCTTCATATCGTTTCCCCAGGCTTTTGGCATAACGGATCCCCACTTCTTTCTGGTTCAGGGCATGGAGCTTGCTTTCCCGGTAAAGGCCCTTGAGCCCGGTGATCCTAGCCTCATCGATGAACTCATCCACATCAGGAGGATTGACGATGAAAGCCTGTCCCCCGTACTCTTCTACGAATTCATGGGCCAGCTGGGCTCCCAAAATGGCTGGATGCTGGACACTGACTTTATTGCGCTGATCGGCCAGGATCCTCTCATTGACGGGATATGTACCCCCTACCACACTGACCAATCCTCCTCCCCTCCCTACGAAAGCATCGGTACCAGTAAGGCTCTGATTGGCTTCTTGGAGAGCTTCCAGGATAGATTCCTTTCGATAAGCCAGCTGATCCAGGATTTCCCGGAACTGCTTCAGTTCAGCAGCTTCATGGGTGATATTTTTGCTGAACACTTCCACGTCTCCCTGGAAAAGGGCAATTTTGGTAGATGTAGAGCCTGGATTGATGGCAAATACTTTATATTCCTTCATCATATGATTCCTCCCAACAGGATAAAAAGAGCCAGGAACGGAAATCTTGTAAATTTCCAGCTCCTGGCAAAAGCAGCATCACAGCATGAAAAGCGGATACAGAAGCCCCAGCCAGATGACCATTAGGGCCCCTCCGATCCGGGTGGAAATAGAGGCAAAAGCCAGAAGGTCCATCCGTTTGGCAGCGGTCAGCACGGCGATATCTCCGGAACCGCCGATATTGCAGCAGCACAGGCCGGCGGTGACTCCGGCTTCATAGGGGTACAGCCCGGCAAGGCGGCCGAAAAGCATGGCCCCCACCATGGCACCCAAGACTCCCAAGAAAATCACAAGCAGCACGCCGCCGGAGAAATAGCTGGTCAGGTCGGTGATGCGCAGGGAGCAGACCCCGATGCCGGCAATCAGCATGGGCAGCATGGCCTTCAGGGCAAACTGCATGGAATAGACGCAGTCATAGGACACATCTTCCGGCAAGATGTTGGTGGTCTTGATCAGAATGGCCAGGATGATGGTCCAAGCCAGGCCGGCAATGTGATTCAGCCCCGGGATGTGGGCCAGCAGGACGCCAGCCAGGTAGAGGACCAGAGCCATGAAGATGCCCCCGCCCAGTTTCTTGTAATCGGCAGAAGTCACGTCTCTCTTTTCCCCTTTGACTTCATCTTCTGCTTCAATGGCATCTTGGTTCATCAGGATCTTCCCCCGCCCGTTGAGACCAGGGATCTTTTCCGTAAGAGGACCGCCGACAGCGGCAAAGAGTACGGCCAGTACATTGGAAATGGAGGCATAACAGAGGAACTGTCCTGCCAGCCCCGTCAAATCCTTTCCCGCCAGATTGGAATACAGGGCCGGCAGCGTGGTCATGGCACCGGCAGAGCCGCCGGACATGCAGGGAGCGCCTACATAGAACAGTCCTTCTTTCCAGCCGAACCCGGTGAGCCAGCCTCCCAGGATGCAGAAGCCCAAGGCAAAGACCTGGCTTCCTACCACTGTGGGCAGATACCGCACGGTAGCCTTCAGCAGCACTTTCCGATCCATGACCAGGACGGATCCCACCAGCAGGAGAGCGATATAGGCATCCTGGAACCCTGTTTTCATCAGGACACGGCATCCATTGACCAAAGTCTGGGGAATCATCCCCATATAATTCATGAGAGAGGCCCCGAACAGAGGCAGCAGGCAGGCACCGCCCAGATATTTATTGACGATGGGAACCGCGTCCCCCAGCCAGAAAAAGAGCCCGCCGACCGCCATCAGGAAAGCTCCAGTGGCAATGTAGTTGGTCGCCACATATTTTCCTGCTGTATTGGCATAGACCGTGGTGGTAGGCAGCCAGCCCATATAGGTACAGATCATGATGATCAGGAAAAATGGCAGGAAATATTTGAACTGCAGTCCGCAAACTTGGAATTGGATATCTTGTTTCATATGAAATTCCCCTTGTCTTTTAACAGCCGTGGCCGATCAGGGCAGCCACTACAATGGACATGTATTTATCATCGGCAGAAGCGGCCCGGGAAACCAGGAGAACCGGAACTTTTGCACCCAGGACCACCCCACCGGTCCTGCCGCCTCCGATGACCGTGATGGCCTTGGCCACCGCATTGGCTGCCACGATATCCGGCAGCACCAGCAGATCCGCATCCCCTGCCACCGGACTTTCATAGCCTTTGATCCGGGCCGCTTCCGGATCCATGGCCAAATCCAGACTGATGGGCCCTTCCAGTGTGCAGCCGGGGATACCTTCCCGTTTGATGGCATCCGCTTCCACCGTTTCCGGCATCTTGGGGTTCACTTTTTCCACAGCGGCAAGCATGGCCACCTTAGGATCCTTTTCTCCCAAAGCATGGAAAGCGCCTACTGCATTACGGATTTCCGCTTTTTTCTGTTCCAGATCCGGATAGGTCAGAAGAGCCGGATCCGTAATGGCGAATACTTTATGGTAATAAGGACTTTCAAAGAATCCCACCAGGCTCATGATGTCCCCAGTGCGGATTCCCGTATCCTTGTTCACCAGGACCTTCATCAACGTCCCGGTCTGGCATTTGCCCTTCATGATACAGTCCACCCGGCCTTCCCGAGCCAAGTCCGCTGCTTTCTGGATACATGCCACCGGATTTTCCAGGTCGATGATGTCCACTTCCAGTTCTGGGCAGCCGATTTTTTCCAGGATTTCCCGGATTTCTGTTTCTTTTCCAATCAGTACCGGACGGACCAAACCGTCCCGAGCAGCCTGGCTCACCGCCTGGAGGGTATGTTCATCCTGGGCTACAGCTACTGCCACCCGCCGTTTCCCCGGCTGCTGCCGGAGCATTTCTTTCATCTGTTCAAAATTTTTCAGCATCACGGCACTTCCTTCTCAAAGTTTCCGAGGATCAGTCACTACGCCAGTAAGAGCCGTAGCCGCTGCCACTGCTGGACTGCACAGATAACTCAGGGTCTTCTTGGTTCCCTGCCTGCCGATGAAATTCCGATTGGCTGTAGAGAGGATCCGCTCATCGTCATACATCAGCCCATAGGGCATACCGCAGCACAGCCCGCAGCAAGGATGGCAGATGACAGCCCCTGCTTCGATGAAGGTCCGGATATAGCCCCGCCGGATGGCTTCCTTGAAGACCGCATTGGTAGCAGGAACCACAATGAACCGCATGGTTTCCGGCACGTGTTTTCCCTTCAGGATTTCTGCAGCAATGGCCAGGTCCTCGATGCTCCCGTTAGTACAGCTGCCCAGATAAACTTCATCCATGGGAGTCCCTTCCACCTCCCGGATAGGATGGACATTATCCACACCTTGAGGACAGGACAGCTGGGGTTCCAATTCATTCACATCATAGGTCAGGACTTTTTCGTACTGGGCCTCTTCGTCCATGGTCACCCAATCGATTTCCGAAAGGGGGACGCCATAGTAATCGGCTGTTTTCTGATCTGCCTCAAAAAGACCGCATTTGGCTCCTGCTTCCAAGGCCATGTTGGCCACAGTGAACCTGGCATCCATGCTCATTTCATGAGCGGCCGGACCGGTAAATTCCAGGCTCTTGTATTGTCCTCCATCCGCCTTGATATCTCCCAGGATTTTCAGGATCACATCTTTAGATAGTACCCCTTTGGGCAGATGCCCATTCAGGACGATTTTGATGGCTTCCGGGATCTTGAACCACAGTTCCCCGGTAATCAGGGCCGCCGCCATTTCCGCCGTCCCAATGCCGCTGCAAAAACACCCAGCTCCTCCGTAAGTGGTGGTATGGCTGTCCGTTGCTGTGGCTACGCAGCCCGGTCTGGCATACTTTTTTTCATGCATCAGGCTGTGGCAGATTCCTTCCCCGATGTGGAGTTTTTCGATTCCGTACTCTTTGGCCAGTTCCAGTCCTGCATCATAATGAGCCGAGTCATTTTTCGCCACCGCCGTAGGCATGCAATGGTCGAACACAATGGTCACCCGGTCCGGAGCAAAGATTTTTTTGGCTCCGATTTGGTGAAGGGTATCCAGCAGATAAGGGGTATAGATATCATGGATCATGAACATATCCGGATGGGAGATCACGATATCTCCTGGTTTGACCTGTTCCACTCCCGCATTTTTCCGCAGGATCTTTTCCGCCAGGGTAAAGCCTTTCCTGCGCCGTTCCCGGTCATCCAGTTCCTTATGGGGTTCCGGCTGGAACCCTCCTGCCAATCTCCGTTTCGTATCGGCAATCAACCCACCGTGAGCTACGATATCGAAAAGATTCTGGGGAATGGCACCTACAGGGAACTCCTTCCCATTGGCGCTGACCTTGTGCTGTTCCAGGTCGACAGTGACGATGTCACCTCCCTTTACCACATCCTGGATCCCATCACAGGTCAGCAGGATGATGCCGCTGTTAAAGGCATTCCGAAAGAAAATCCGAGCAAAGCTTTTGGCGATGATGCACCGTACTCCATTGTGGCTGAGGACCGTAGCTGCCTGCTCCCGGGAAGACCCGCAGCCGAAATTGCTGCCTGCCACCAGGATATCCCCTGGCCGTACCGTAGACCCAAATTCCGGTTTCAGCAGCTCAAAAGCATACTTCTTCATTTCTTCGATGGTGGGAATGGTGCCTCGCTTGCCGGGGATGATGGTATCCGTATCGATATCATTGCCAAAGGTCCAGATCCTTCCGCTGAAAACTTTCTCCATAATTGCTTCTCCCCTTTTATAAACTTTTGGTCCAGGATGCCCGGATCACCGTTTCCACAGAAGCCGTATACACGGAGGAGTCCGGCACCCCCATACAGCCGGCATAGGTATAGAGCCCCGTAGTCACCAGAGTTTCTCCCCTGCCGATGACGCCGGCTCCCTGCCGTACTTCACTGCGGTCCCCTGCTGCCTGGATCTGTGCCCCATAATCGATGAAGTGTTCGATGATTCCTTCCTCCATTGCCTTGATGTAATCTGCGCTGGTGGCCGGGCAAACGCTCAACCGGAAGCCTTTGGCCAGTTGCTTTCCCTGGATCAGACGGTCAGCCCGCCGCAGGTCCTCGATGGTCCCGCCTGTATACCCGCCGATCTGGCCGGCTTCCACCGACCTGCCCCGCAGTTGGGAAACTGGGAAGATGGGCGCCGTCTTTTGATTTTCCCGGCGGCCGCAGGGGCCTACGGCCATGGCTCCGCAGCCGTCCAGTTTCAGGACCCGGTCAGGCGTCCCGGCATCTGTACAAATTGCTGAAAAAGCGCCGGTTCCGCAGACCATGCTGCAGAATACGCTTTTCTGATGGAGATTCCACTGGGGAGCGATGATCTGGAGCATTTTCCCTGAAATATCTTTATTTTCAGTTAAAAACTGCAAGGCCGCGTCCATGCTGCTGATTCCTTCCGGCAGGGTTCCCTGGATCCTCACCGTCAAGGTCTCTGGTACCACCACCTGATAGCTTCCGCTTTCCAAAGTCCTGGCCAATTCCAAGGGGCTAACATCGATTCCCAAGGCACCTGCGGCCCCCAGAATGGAAGCATGAGAGCCGCCGCCCACCAAGATCTGTCCCGGCTGGACGATATGGAGCAGGCATTCATACGCACTTCCCAGCGCCTGATGGAAAGCAATCCCATATTTTTTAGCAAAATCTCGGAGGATGTCGAATACATGGGACGCTTCCGGATCTCCGGTCGGGACATTGTGGTCAAAATAAAGCTGGACCTTGGCTGGCTGTGCCACGTTCTGTGCTTCCAGTACCGCTTGATGGGCTACACCATTGGTCACCAGCAGCCAGTCCGGCTGGAAGGAAACCACAGTCCCTGCAGGAGCACCCAGTATTCTTTCAATCAAGGGAGTTGCCATTTTTTACCGTCTCCTTTTTATCAGACTGCTTTCCTCTGCTTCTTCCCAGGAAGCAGAGGAATTCAGCCTGTTGTTCCATTTCTGATGCTGTCTGTTATTGATTTTCTTTCATTGCCGCCAGTTCTTTGTAGCAGGCAAACCGTTCCCGAGCATCCTGTTCACTCTTGGCATAGAGAGCCGGCGCAATTTCCGGGAACTTCCGAGCCAGGCTGGAATACCGCACTTCTCCTTGGAGAAAAGCCTGATAATCGCCGGTAGGTTCCTTGCTGTCCAACTGGAAAGGATTCTTCCCTTCTTCAATCCGACGGGGATCATACCGGTACAGCTGCCAGTAGCCGCATTCTACAGCTTTCTTCATCTCCGCCATCACATTCCCCATGCCGCAGCACAGGCCATGGTTGATGCAGGGAGAATAGCAGATGATCACAGAAGGGCCAGGATAGCTTTCCGCTTCCTGGACGGCTTTCAGCAGCTGGCCAGGATTGGCCCCCATTGCTACCTGTGCCACATAGACATCCCGATAGCTCATGGCCATCATGCCCAGGTCCTTTTTCTTGGTCCGCTTCCCAGCGGCCGCAAACTGGGCCACAGCAGACCGGGGACTGGATTTAGAAGCCTGTCCGCCGGTATTGGAATAGACTTCTGTATCGAAGATCATCATGTTCACATTGGCTCCGGTGGAAATCACATGATCCAGGCCGCCGTAGCCGATATCATAAGCCCAGCCATCACCGCCAAAGATCCAGATGGATTTTTTCCGCAGGTGTTCTGCATTGGCTCGGATATAATCCAGGGCTTCCTGAGCCTGAGCCGGGACCTGGGCCTGTGCCAACGCCTTTTTAAAGGCATCGCTGGCCGTCCCGCTCAGCTTTTCATCATCGAAGCTGTCCATCCAGGCTCTGGCAGCTTCCGCCAGTCCGCTGTCCGCCGGCAGGGCTGCCAGCAGTTCTTCCACCTTGCTGTACAGTGCTTTCCGCTGCTGTTCCACGGAAAGGCTGATCCCCATGCCGAATTCCGCATTGTTTTCAAACAGGGATCCTCCCAGCGCCGGTCCGAACCCTTTCTTGTCCTTGCAGTACGGGAAGCTGGGGAAGCTGGTGGCCCAGACCTGGCTGCAGCCGGTAGCCGTGGCAATGTACATATGGTCCCCATAAAGCTGGGTCACCAGTTTGGCATAAGGCGTCTCTCCGCAGCCGGCGCAGGCACCGCTGAATTCCAGCAGGGGCTGGTTGAACTGGCTGTTTTTGACAGTCTGTACCCCGTAGGGATTCCGGACTTCCGGCAGCCCATCCAGATATTCCCAGTTGGCTTCTTCTTTTCTCTGGCTGTCCAGAGATTCCATGGAAATGGCCTTCACCGGACAGACACTGACACAGCTGCCGCAGCCCTGGCAGTCCAGGACAGCCACCTGCATGCGGAATTTGAGATTGCTGGCTTTGGGCCGGGTGTCGGCCACCGCCATGGGTTCCGGAGCCTTCGCTACTTCTTCCGGTGTCAGCAGGAAGGGCCGGATGGCCGCGTGAGGACATACATAGGAACACTGGTTGCACTGGATGCATTTGGCAGCATCCCAGGCAGGGACTTTCACCGCTACGCCCCGTTTTTCATATTTGGAAGTGGCCTGAGGCCAGGTTCCGTCATTCCAGTCTTTGAAAGCGCTGACAGGGAGTTCGTCCCCGTGCATGGCATTCACCGGTTCCAAGATTTTCGTGATGAATTCAGGCACATCCTTCCGAGGCTGGGGCTTTTCATCCGGCAAATCGGCCCAGGATTCCGGATAATGGATTTCCACGGCACCGCCGATGCCCCGGTCCACTGCTGCATAGTTCATGTTCACGACCTTTTCCCCTTTGCGGCCGTAGCTCTTCAGAGCAGCTTCTTTCATATACTGCACTGCCTGATTATCAGGGATGATCCCGGTAATGTGGAAGAAAGCCGCCTGGAGGATGGTATTGGTCCGATTGCCCAGCCCCAGTTCTGCCGCAATGGATACGGAATCGATCACGTAGAAACGGATGTGTTTTTGGGCAATGGCACGGCGCATGGCAGCCGGCAGATGGGCATCCAGTTCCTCTACCGTTTTCCAGTCACAGGCCAGGAGGAAGCTGCCTTCCGGCTTCAGGTCGCTGATCAGGTCATAGGTCTGTACATACGCCTTGTTGTGGCAGGCCACGAAATCAGCGTGGCGCACCAGATAACTGCTGCGGATGGGTGTATCCCCGAACCGGAGATGGCTCTTGGTGACCCCGCCGGACTTCTTGCCGTCATATTCGAAATAGGCCTGGACATATTTGTCCGTATGGTCTCCGATGATCTTGATGGTGTTTTTGTTGGCTCCCACCGTCCCGTCAGAGCCCAGGCCCCAGAACTTGCAGCTGTAGGTACTGCTCGGGATGATGTTGATTTCCTTCCCAACAGCCAGGGAACGATGGGTCACATCATCGTTGATGCCGATGGTGTAGTGGTTGGCTGGAGCCGCCTGTTCCATGTTTTCGTACATGGCCACGATCTGGGCCGGAGTGGTATCCTTGCAGGCCAGGCCGAAGCGGCAGGCATACACCGGAAGATCGCTGCGGTATTCCTTCAGGACGGAGCAGACATCTTCATAGAGAGGTTCCCCGGTAGCTCCCGGTTCCTTGGTCCGGTCCAATACCGTCACAGCTTTGACGGTGGAAGGCAGAGCCTCCAGCAGATACTGGACCGGGAAAGGCCGATACAGATGGACATCCAGATAGCCCACTTTCTTTCCCTGCTGCCGCAGGTAATCAATAGTTTCTGCCGCGGTTTCCGCCACGCTGCCCATGCCGATGAGGACCAGCTCCGCTTCCGGATCGCCGTAATAATTCACACAGTGGTATTCTTTTCCGGTAAGGGCGCTGATTTTCTCCATATAGCCTTCTACAATGGCTGGCAGCGCATCATAATATGGATTCATAGCTTCCCGGCATTGGAAATAAGTATCTGCATTCAGACCCGCAGTCCGCAGCAAGGGCCGTTCCGGATTCAAGCTCCGCTTCCGGAATTTTTCCAATTCCTGCCAGTCCACCAGCTTGGCCAGATCCTGGAAATCCAGCATATCGATTTTCTGGATCTCGTGACTGGTCCGGAACCCATCGAAGAAATGGAGAAAAGGCACATGGCCTTTGATGGCGGACAGATGGGCCACAGCCCCCATGTCCATGCATTCCTGCACGCTGGAAGAAGCCAGGAGGGCAAAACCGGTCTGCCGGCAGGCCATCACATCGGAATGTTCTGCGAAAATGGAAATGTTGTTGGCGGCCACATTCCGGGAAGCAGCATGGATCACCGCCGGCTTCAGCTCCCCAGCGATCCGGTACATGGTGGGGATCATGAGCATCATGCCCTGACTGGCGGTATAGCTGGTGGCCAGGCTCCCGGCATCCAGTGCCCCGTGCATGGAGGCTACTGCACCGGCTTCGCTCTGCATTTCCACCAGTTTCACCGGCTGCCCAAATATATTCTTCATTCCGTTGGCCGCCCAAGTGTCCACATGGTCGGCCATGGGGCTGGACGGAGTGATCGGGTAGATGGCTGCTACCTCCGTAAACGCATAAGAGGCATAGGCCGCAGCTTCATTCCCGTCCATGGTTTTCTTGTGTGCCATTTGAATTCTCCCTTTCTGATGCTTGTTTTTCAGGTTACGCGTGACTCAAAATAGCTAAAACGTTTTACTTGATTGCATTATAGTAAATCGTTTTAGCATTGTCAATTCCCCATAACTGTACATTTTATTTAATCAGTTTTAACGATTTATTCTTATAATTTCTTGATTCTGCTTTTTATATTACATATTTCATCCTATCATTAACTTTTACTAAACTTACTAACCATTGACGATTTTACTGATATTTACTATAATTTACTAAACAATATGTTCTGCAAAAAGGAGCTTTTCTATGCCAACCATAAAAGATGTGGCCGCTGCGGCCAAAGTCTCTCCCACCACCGTCTCCCTGGTCATGAACGGCCGGGGACCGGAACATCGGATCCCGGAAAGCACCATCGAACGGATCCGGACCGCAATGCGGGAACTGGGATACCAGCCCAATCTCAGTGCCCGCCGTCTCCATGATAAGGATGAACACAAACCAGTCATCGCCTTTTTCTGGCCGTTGGACTATCGGGCCAACCTGATGGGATATTTCCTCTCCCTGATCCAGAATGCCCTAAAAGAAAAAGGGAAAGACTGCGAACTGTTGGTCCGTCCCTATATCAACGACCGGATCTCGAAATCCTGTTCTGAGCTGATCAAGAGCAATTACACGGGGGCCATCATCGGAGCTGCCAGTGAAAAAGACATCCGTTATCTGGAAAGCCTGGATCTCCAACTGCCCCTGGTGCTGATCAACCGGGAAAGCAACAAATTCAGCACTTCCGGCTGTGACAGCAATAAAATCGCTCTCCAGGCAGCCAGCCTGATCCGTCAGAAAGGCTATAAAAAGATTGCTCTCATCCAAAGCGGCACTCGTTATATGGCTACATCCCGAAGGACGGAAGCCTTTCTCTTTGTCTGCCGGCAGTTCGGGATCCAAGTTCCGGATAGCTGGATCTTCCATGGGATCAACAACCCGAAGGGCGGAGCAGCTGCCGCAGAAAGCCTCTGCGCCCAAAAAGAAAAGCCTCAAATGATCCTGTGCGAAAGCGATGCCATGGTCTCCGGAGTCCTCTATACTCTGCACAGATACGGCTTCCGAGTTCCCAGGGATCTGGAACTATTGAGTTTCGCCACCCAAAATCCCCAGAATACCCGTTACCTGATTCCCTCGGTCAGCATCGTGGCCATGCCCAGTGACGACATCGTACAGCAGGCGGTGAATGCTTTGCTGGCCCAGATCAGTACGGGAAGCCGGGAACCGGTCCACATCGAAAATGAAGCCCGGATCGAGCTCCATGAGTCCTTTACCCTGTGACCCATCACAAAAATGGAGGGGTGCTGTACGAAATATGCAGCACCCCTCCATTTTTTTATTGACAAAACAAAAAAATCATGCAAAAATAAGTTAAACGTTTTAGTGAAACGATTTAGCAAGCTTGCAAAAAAAGAATTCTTTGATCCCTTAGACAGGGAAAGGAGTTGTGATGGAATTGTCGGCGGAACAACAGACAAAAAAAACAGGACCCTCTACTGGCGGGCCTTCTTTTGCCAGTACAGCACCTGTCCAGTTCAACAGTGTAGAATTCCGGGATGGAATCCAGTCCCTGCTGGCTACCCGGGTAAAAACCGAAGAAATGATCCCGTTTCTTTCCCGGATGGACCAGCTCGGCTATGCATCCATGGAAATGTGGGGAGGCGCTACTTTTGACGTCTGCATCCGCTTCCTCCAGGATGATCCTTGGGACCGGGTCCGTACCTTCAAACGGTATATGAGACATACTCCGCTGAAAATGGTCCTCCGGGGCCAGAATCTGGTGGGCTACCATGCTTATCCAGACGACATCGTGGATAAGTTCGTGGAATGTGCTGCCAAGGCCGGCATCGATGTTTTCCTGATCTTCGATGCCCTGCAGGATCTGCGGAACTGTGAGACCGCCTTCCGGGCGGTACAAAAAATGGGCAAAAAAATCGAGGGGAGCCTCCAGTACAACCTGAGTCCCCTCAACACCATCGATACTTTTGTGAAAAACGCCCTGACGCAGCAAAAAATGGGAGCCCAGCTCATGCATGTGGAAGACATGGCCGGCCTGATGACTCCTCCTATGGCTTATACCCTGATCCGCGCCCTGAAAGAGGCTCTGGATATCCCAGTCCATCTCCACTGTCACTGTACCGGAGGCATGGCGGAAATGTGCTATTGGGAAGCCATCCGGGCGGGCGCTGACGGAGTAGATGTGTGCGTTTCCAGCCTGGGCCTGGGGCCCGGCCATCCCCCCATCGAAAGTTTCATTGCAGGCTTGCGTGGGACCTGCCGGGATCCCCAGATCGACTTGGCTCCCTTTGCAGCCCTGAACAAGGGATTCCAATATCTCCGGGAGCTCCACAAGGATGTGGAAAGCCAGCTGATCGGAGTTGATGTGGGATGCCTCCAGCACCAGGTACCAGGCGGGATGCTCACCAACCTGGAAAACCAGCTGAAAGCCATGAACGCCTTGGACCGTCTCCCGGAAATCCTGGAAGAAGTCACCCGGGTCCGGAAGGACATGGGTTATCCTCCCCTGGCTACCCCCAGCAGCCAGATCTGTGGGGCCCAGGCCACCAGCAATGTACTGATAGGAGAACGGTACAAATTCATCAGCAAAGAAATGCGGGACTACTGCCGGGGCATGTACGGCTGTCCTCCCGGGCCCATCGCTCCAGAACTGCTGCAGAAAGCCCTGGGCGGAAAAGCGCCCATTGACTGCCGGCCGGCCAGCCTGCTGGAACCGGGCTGGGAAAAAGCCAAGAGAGAAGCCGGAAGCTTGGCCCGCAGCGAGGAAGATGTGCTGACCTATGCTCTCTTCCCTACCGTTGCACCGGATTTCCTGAAGAAAAAGTACCATTGGGAGGCCTGAAACCATGAAACAAGAAAATCTTGAAAAACTGGCCCAAAGCCGCCAGTTCCTGGCACAACTGAAACAAGCCCGGGGAGGGTCCATTATGGACAGCCACCGGAAAATGGGCAATGACCCCATGCTGGTCAAAGCGTTTCTGGACGGGTACAAAGACAATGCGTCCGATACCCAGATTCCCCGAAAGTATCGGGAACTGATCGTCATGGCTATCGGCATGGCCACAGGTACCGAAACCACCATGAAAGTCCATGCCCGGCTGGCTCAGGAAAATGGCGCCACCGTAGACGACATCTGCGAAGTCATCCGGATCATCTTCTTCACCTGCGGCGTCACAAAACTCCTGCCCATCCTGGAAAAGCTGGATCTGGAACCGGTGGAAGACTGAGCCGGTCCACATCTCTAACTCTTGCATACCTTCTGAAGATTGTCCATAAACCACACAAAGCCCTGTTGGATGCTCCCCCTCTTTCATCCAACAGGGCTTTGCTTTATTAGGAAAAAGGCTGCGGCTCACGCCTCAGTCCCCTTCATTCTTTTCCGTTTCCGGTAATAGGCGTCTCCCACGCCGCCTACCACCAAGAGTACCATGAGCCAGCCGGCGGCTTTCACCGGGTTCAGGTAGGTGACGGTGGCATCCATGGGTGTCTCTTCTCCCAGGGGCAGTTTCCAGGTGAGGACCCGTTTGTCATCGCTGACCTGGGTGGCGTTGGTGGCGTCCACTCCCGTGGGCAGGATCAGGGTGAACCGCAGGTCGAACTGTTTCATGATGGTCTGGAGCACGGCCTGGGCATCCCGGTTCTTCAGTTCTTCTTTGGGGGCCATGTTGATTCCCGTATGGACGCTGATGGTATCGAAGAGCAGTCCTCCCTGGAGCTGGACGATGGGTTTCTTCCCTTCCTTAGGAAGTTCTGCTTTTTTCCCCGTTCCCCCGTTCTGGGGACCGGCAGCGTCCTGGGCCGCATTTTCCCAGGTGCGGATGTCGAAGGTCTTCAGCACCTTGGAATCCTTGATGTCTTTCACCTGGTTGTAATGCTTGGTGGCGAGGAACCCTTCATACTGCCCTTCTTTGGCAGGCTGGACAGCGTAGCCGTCCTTCTGGAAATCTTCCTGGAAGGCGTCCACGGTGGGTTTCAGCACCGGTGCCGTCACCAGTTTGCAGGTCAGGTCGGCCGCCCCCAGGCGGGTGATTTCCAAGGTGATGTGGCCTTTGGCGCAGCCGCTGAAGAGAAGGCTCAGCAGCAGGCACCCAAGGAGCATGATTTTTTTCATAAAGCCCTCCCGGCTGTTCTGTTCTTTTCCAAAAGTTTCAAGGTTTCTTCCTGGAGTACATTCTTCCGGACTTTTCCCAATCCGGTCCGGGGAAGTTCCCGGGCCAGGAAGTATTTCTTCGGGATTTTGTAAGGGGCGATCCGGTCCAGTAGGTACCGGCGCAGGGCGCGGAGATCCACTGCCGTCCCCGCTTCCGGGACCACCCAGGCTGCCGCGGACTGTCCCCGGAGGGGATCCGGATATCCGATCACCGCTGCTGCCGCCACTCCGGGATACTGGAGGAGCACCTGTTCCACTTCCCGGGGATAGATGTTCTCCCCACTGGAAATGATCAGGTCCTTCAGCCGGTCCACCAGGTGGAGGAAGCCCTCCTGGTCGAAAAAGCCCACATCTTCCGTATGGAACCACCCATAGCGGAAAGCTCGTTCCGTTGCTTTTTCCTGGTTCAGGTAGCCCAGCATCACATTGGGTCCCCGGACAGCGATTTCCCCGGTTTCTCCCGGCGGAAGCTCCTGGCCCTGGGGATCCAAGATGGCCACTTCCACATCCCGGATGGGGATCCCGATGGTCCCGAACCGGGTCTTTCCCGGCCGGTTGAAGCTGACCACCGGTGACGTTTCCGAAAGGCCGTACCCATCCAGCAGCGGTCTGCGGCTCCAGGCTGCGAACCGCTCTCCCAGTTCCTTCCCCAGGACCGCTCCGCCGCAGATGAAGGCCCGCACCGAAGACAGATCCGGCAGAGGGGCGCCGTTCAGGAGCAGTTCCATCACTGCCGGCACCCCCACGAAGATGGATACCTGCTGCCGGACCACCAGCCGCAGGGCCGTCTTGAAATTGTAGCTGGTCTGGATCACGATCCGGGCCCCCAGGAGGAGGCCGCTGGTGACACAGACCGTCCAGCCGTAGCAGTGGTACATGGGCAGGAGGCAGAGGATCCGGTCCTCCGGCAGCAGTCCCACCGCTTCACAGTAGGCCCGGGCGTTGGTGAGCAGGTTCCGGTGGCTCAGCATGGCTCCCTTGGGATGCCCGGTGGTCCCGGAAGTGTAGATGATGGTACAGTTTTCTTCTTCCCGACGTTCCGGCGGCTGGAAGGTCCATTCCACCGGCTCATCGAGATCTTCGTACAGGAACTGCCGGACCCCGCTGATCCCCGCTTCTTCCAGAGCTTCCCCAAGCTCCAGAGGACGGCGGCTGATCAAAAGGGAGATCCCGGCATCTTTCAGGATATAGGCGATTTCCCGGGGGACCAATTGGAAATTGAGGGGGACGATGACGCCCCCAGCCCGGATCACCGCCAGATAGGCGGCCACAAAACCATTGCAGTTCCGGCTCACCAGAGCCACCCGCTGTCCTTGCTGCAGCCCTTTCGCCTGGAGGAACGCGGCCCAGCGGTCCACCTTTGCCTCCAGTTCCCCATAGGTCAGCTCCTCTTCCTGGTCCACCAGGGCCAGCCGGCCAGGAGCCTTCCCCTTCAGCAATTCATCATAAAACATGCTGCCTCCTTGCCTTTCCTGTGAAAAACGAGTAAGATGGAATTGTCAAAAATCTAAAAGAGAGAAGTGGATACCATGAAAGAATTCCGTATCGGCGCCGTGGGCGAAGCCACGGATACCGTTCTCCACACCAACACCGCAGCCGCCATGGGCAGCGGTTCCCTGGAGGTCTATGCCACCCCAGCCATGCTGGCCCTGATGGAAAAGGCAGCCTGCAATATCGTCGATCCCTGCTTGGATGAAGAAACCACCAGCGTGGGGATCAGCGTGAACCTGTCCCATGACGCCGCCACCGCCGTGGGCAAGACCGTTACGGCCAAAGCCGTCCTGGTAGGCGTGGACGGACGGAAACTGACCTTCAAGATCACTGTTTCTGACAACTATGGCACCATCGGCCAGGGCACCCATGAACGGTTCCTGGTGAACAAGGCCAAATTCCTGGGCAAGCTGGCTGCCAAGGACAAGAAATGATCAGAGGCGGCGGGTCAAGGTCTCCATCACCATCAGGTTGCTGACCACACCCACTCCGCCGGGAACCGGGGTATAAGCAGAAGCCTTGGCGATCTTTGCCGCTTCAGACACATCCCCCACCAGTTTCCCGTCTACGGAATTGATGCCCACATCCACCACCACAGCGCCTTCCCGGATCATATCTTCTGTGATCAGGTTGGGTTTCCCTACGGCGCTGAGGATTACATCTGCCTGCCGGGTGATGGCGGGCAGATTTTTTGTGCGGGAACGGCAGACGGTCACGGTGGCATAGCGCCCCATGAGCATCAGGGTGAGCGGCCGCCCCACCACTTCGCCGTAGCCCACCATCACTACATTCTGTCCTACTAGGGGGATCCCGTAATAGTCCAGGATCGCCATACAGGCCCGGGGGGTGCAGGGGGCCCAGGGCGTGATGCCCAGATAGAACTTCCCCCCGTTAATGGGATGGATGCAGTCCATATCCTTTTCCGGATCCATCTGCTGGACAAGGTCCAGCCGCCGGATGTGTGGGGGGAAGGGGACCAGAGGCAGGATGCCGCTGATTTGGGGATCGTCGCTGAGTTCCCGCAGGACTTTTTCTGCTTCTTCCTGGCTGGTCTCTTTGGGCAGTACCACATCCCGGGTATGGATCCCCAGGCTGGCAGCCGTCCGGAGCAGGCTCCGTTTGTAGACCTTGGCCGCCGGATTGTCCCCGATGAGGAAAGTGGCCAGGGTCAGGTCCTTCCCTGCGAATTTTTCCTGGAGTTCCCTTCGTATTTTTTCTGCGACCGGTTTCCCGGCCATGATGATCTGTTCCATGGTATCTCCTTGTGAGGGGCTGTTGCTTGCGCAGCAGCCCCTCTTTCCTTTTCTATTATTTTACACCCTGCTGCCGCGGCTGAAAAGAGCCGGGCAGCAGGGTGTGTGTTTACCGGAAATAGACGGTCACCGTATCCCCGCTGTGGAGGACCGTCCCTGGGGCCGGGGTCTGCTTCCAGCTGGTGCCGCTGCCGATGGGGATCAGGGACAGCTTCGCTCCGCCCAGGGCTGCCGCCACCTCTCGGATGGAATGGCCTGCCAGGTTGGGCAGTTTCACAGAGCCGCCTTCTCCTGCTTCCAGGGTGGCCAGAGGCGCCGCCTCCTTGGCCGTTTTGGACAGCAGGGATTCCACTGTGGGCAGCCCGTCCCAATTGCTGGGCTGGATGCCTTCCGCCACCAGGATCTGCTGGAGGGTATCCCGGAAAATCGGTGCAGAGACCTGGGACCCATAGAAAGCCCCCTTGGGAGAATCCAGCATGATGATCATGGCGTATTTGGGAGCATCGCTGGGGACAAAGCCCACAAAAGAGGCGATGTACACCCCAGGGATATATCCCCCCTTGGGAGAGAGCTTCTCGGCGGTCCCGGTCTTGCCGGCGATCTTGTAGCCCTTGATCTGGGCCGTCTTGCCGCCCCCTTCTGAGACCACTTTTTCCATCATGGTCCGCATCTCTTCTGCCACTTCCGGGGTGATCACTTTCCGGACCGCTTCGGTTTTCCCTTCTTTCAGGACGGTCCCGTCAGGAGCCACGATCTTCTGGACGATATACGGCTTCACCAGGGTGCCCCCGTTGGCGATGGCGCAGATGGCCCGGAGCATCTGGAGGGGGGTCACCGCGATCCCCTGGCCGATGGCCATGGTGGCCACATCGGAAGGCACCATGTCTTTGGGATCGTACAGGATCCCAGCCTCTTCTCCCGGTACATCGCTGCCGGTGACGCTGCCGAAGCCAAAATCCCGGGCATAGGCCGTTTCCCGTTCGCCCCCCAGTTTCAGCCCCAGGGCGGCCATCCCCGTATTCAGGGAGAACTTGATCACATCGGTGAATGTCACATGGCCCATCCCTTTGCCGTCCCAGTTCCGGATCCGCCGTCCCCCCACGTCGATGGAGCCTTCATCGTTGAAGGGCGTATTGGGGGTGATGACGCCTTCCATGAGGCCGGCAGACCCCATGATGGGCTTGAACACGGAACCCGGCTCATAGACGATGCCCACGCCCCGGTTCATAAACGCTCCCTTGGGCGCATCCCCGAAGTGGTTGGGATCGAAGGTGGGCCGGCTGGCCATCCCCAGGATCTCCCCGGTGTTGGGGTCCATCAGGATGGCTGCCGCACTGGCCGCATGGGTCTTCTTGATGGCCTCATCCAGGCTCTTTTCCAGGATGAACTGCATCCGGGCATCGATGGTGAGCTGGACGGTATTCATCCGCCGGGCCTGGACCTGGTTCATGGCACTGGGGCCGACCAGGTTCCCCTTGGCATCGAAAAAGCTGCGTTTTTTCTGGTTCTGGCCCTTCAGGTACTCATCCTCAGAGGCTTCGATCCCTTCCAGGCCCGCATCATCGGTGCCCACAAAGCCCAACACCTGAGCGGCCAGGTTGTTCTTCGTGTAGAACCGTTTGCTTTCTTCTTTGAAATGGAAGCCGCTGAGCTTCTGGTCCTTCAGGATCTCTTCCACCCGGTCCGCCTCATGGGGGTCCAGGGTCCGTTTCACCCAGACGAACCGGCGGTCCGGCTCACAGAATTCCCCATAGAGTTCATCGGCTTTCAGATCCAGCACCGGTGCCAGGGCTTCTGCCGCCACTTTCTTGGGGTCCCGGCTGGGCATTTTCCCCAGCGGCCACCGGGCCGGGTCATCCACCAGCTCCTGGGGATCCACATAGAGGGATTTGCTCACCACGCTGACCGCCAGCTCTTCACCGTTCCGGTCCAGGATGCTGCCCCGAGGGGAGATCTCGATATGTTCCCCGCTGATCTGGTCCAGGGCTTCCCGTTCCATGGCCCGTCCCTGGACCACTTGGAGATAGAACAGTCTCCCCACCACCAGGAGGATGCCGAATCCCAGGACCCAGCCCAGGGTGATCACCCGGCGGTTGCCCTTTTCCAGCACATCCTGATGGGAGGGATCCAGGTGCAGCAGGGAAGACTCCCTAGCTTTTTCTGCGTTTTTTTGTTTTGCTGCTCGCTTTTTCTGGGCTCTCGGAAAGCCCGGGAATTTGGGAAACTTCAAGGCCGCCACCTCCCTGCTCCTTTTCTTTCAGCCTGGAACCGGAGGGTTCCCTGAGGAGCTTCCGTCCTTTCCCTGCCTGCTTTTTCCAGCCGGCAGACAGAAAGCACCAGTCCGATGGCAGCCTGGGTGATCACGAGGGACGTGCCCCCATAGCTGATGAAGGGCAGCGGGACCCCGATCACCGGCAGGATGCCGCAGACCATGGCCATATTGGCAATGGCCTGGCCCACCACCAGGAAATTGACCCCGGTGACCAGCAAAAAGCCCCGCCGGTCCTGGGTCTCCTTTCCGATTCGGTACAGGGCCAGCCCCATGATGATAAATACCAGGAGCATCAGCAGGGCTCCCAAAAAGCCCCATTCCTGACAGAAAACGGCAAAAGCGAAGTCCGTATGGGCCTCGGGAAGGAAGAAAAATTTGCTGGAACCCATCCCATGGCCCATGCCGCTGATCCCTCCGCTGCCGATGGCCACAAAAGATTGGACGGCCTGATAGCCGTTCCCCTGGGGATCCGACCAGGGATCGAGCCAGACCAGGACCCGGTTCAGCCGGTAAGGGGCCTGGATGACGGCAGCCGTGGCCAGGGCCGCTCCCGAAGCCAGGAGGACGAAGATTTCCCGGTAGGGGAGTCCGGCCACCACGTACAGGACGATCATCAGGGCCAGGATGATGGCAGCGGTGCCCATATCCGGCTGGATCAGCACCAAAAAGGACATGAAGGCCGCTTCCAGGAAGGCCAGGCAGGTGTCCTTCCGGAGCAGATGGGGCTGTTTTCCTTCTTCCATCAGACGGCCCAGATAATTGGCCCCCAGGAGGATCACTGCCAGTTTCACCAGCTCTGAGGGCTGGAAGGAAATCGGCCCCAGGATCAGCCAGCGCTGGGCCCCTTTGAGGGTTTTCCCGTAGCCATCCACAAAGAGCAGGAGCCCGATCAAAAACACACAGATCCGCTGGACATACGGGAAGAGCTTGTGGTAATCCCCTTTCCGTCCGATAGCGTGCATCAACACAAGGCCCGGCAGCCCAAAGGCCCAGTAGCGGATCAGGTAGTGGTATTCGTTGCCGAACATATCCTGGGACGCTACGAAGCTGGCACTGAAGATGTTCTCTCCCCCCACGAGCATCAGCACATACACCAGGCTGACCAGGGCGTCCCTAGGATCCGCCCAGAGTAGTAAAAACCGTTTTCCCATGCTATGCCTCGGTCCTTTAAAAAACCACTTCGCAGAAATTGATGTTCTTGCCCCGGGCACTGAACTTCTGCTCGTATTCCGTCTGGGCCTCGTTGAGGATGTCCGTATGGTGGAGGTCCGTAGAAAGTGCCACGATTTCCAGACCGAATTCTTTGAACTCCTCTACAGAAAAGGCGAATAGGTCATCATTGTCCGTCTTGAAGCGGAGATGGCCGCCGGGCTTCAGGATCTCTTTGTACTGGGCCAGGAAGGTCCGGTAGGTGAGCCGCCGTTTGGCATGGCGGGCCTTGGGCCAGGGGTCGCTGAAGTTCAGGTAGATCTGGTCCACTTCCCCGGGAGCGAACCATTCCAGGAGGTGGGCGGCGTCCGCATGGACGATCCGGGCATTGGGGATCTCCCCTTCCCGGAGCTTCTTCACGGCATAGTAGCAGACTTCCCGCTGGGTCTCGATGCCCAGGTAGCCGATTTCCGGATGGAGGCCGCTCATGGCAGTGAGGAACTGGCCCTTGCCGCAGCCGATTTCCAGTTGGACCGGGCGCCCGCCCAGGACCAGTTGGGACCATTTCCCCTTATACTGTTCCAGATTGTCTTCCAGCAGTTCTTTTCCCCGAAAATCTTCCAGGGCCTGGGGGATCCAGGGTTTCTTACGTAAACGCATGCCATCTCTCCTTATCATGGAAACAGGGGGGTTGTTGCACGTGTGAAAACCACACACGTGCAACAACC
>CAJMQS010000032.1 GCA_905215645.1 uncultured bacterium | reverse complement strand
AGCCGCTATGCGGCTCTACAGCTTGGGGGTGTTGCACGCAACGTGCAACACCCCCCCTTTTTATTTACAAAAACAACATATTATAGATTCCCAGATAGGACACCGCAAAAGCGGAGAGGCTGAAGAGGATGGCAGTAAGGAGCAGGTTCTTGTAGAGCTTGTTCACATCCACCCCTTCCGGTGCACAGCCGCAGGCCAGGGCCCCCACCGTAGAAAAGGGACTCAGCACCACTCCGTTGGTCCCTACGATGACCCCCAGCATCAAAGCCGTGGCGTCCAGGGCCGGATTGGAAGCCGCCAGTTTCGCCGCCAGAGGGATCAAGGTGGGCATCACCACGCCGGTACCGCTGGCTACTGCCCCCATCAGGCCTCCCAGAAGGATCATGATGGGTTGAGCCGTAGCCGGCGTGATGACTTTTGACAGCATGGAAGTCAAGTAGGTGATTCCGCCGGATTTATCCACCACATGGAGCAGCATGCTCATTCCGGTGATCAGGATCAACGTCCCCCAGGGAATGGCGGCGATGGCCACTTTCTGATCACAATACCCCAGCAGGATCAGGACGGCAGCAAAAGCCAGGCAGAGCAGGCCGATATTCTGTTTGAAGAAAATGGTAGCCACGCACACCAGGATAATAGAAATCACCGTTACAATCTGGGCCCGGTTAAAGGGAGTGAAATCCTTGTCCGGTTCCGTATTGGGTACCTTCCAGCCCTGGAACACCAGATAGGCGATGAAAGCCATGGCAAAGATAGAAAGAGAATACGCTCCCCAGATGGGCATATAGTTGTCCACCCCATTCTGGATAGCCAGGGTGTTGGCTACGATCCCGTTTAAAGTAATGGGAGAAAGGCCGCCGATCATCCCGCCAGCCAGCACGATGATGGAAGTCATGGTCACATCCAACTCCCGGCTCAAGCAGGTGCTATAGGCAATGGGCATGATCACCACCAAGATCAGCATGGAGCCCCCCACCCCTGCCAGGATGGCGGCTGCGGCAAAGAACATCCAGGGGATCAATTTGTTGTTCCCTCTGGAAAGAAAAGAGACATTCTTGGCCAGGACTGTGGACGTCCCGTTATGGTTGGCGATGCCGAACAAGAAGGTGGACGCCATGATCAGAAAAAACACCGTGGTAGGGAACCCGCCTGCGTAAATCTCCTTGGCTTTCATCCCGGTGACAAAAGTCCCGTAGACATACGCCGCCAGGAACCCGATGATCCCCACATTTTTCTTGGTGATCATCCCTAAGAAAATAACAAAGAACAATAATGCCAGTGATCCAACTTGAACCATTCTTACCCCTCCTGAATTGTAATCATAAAAAAAATCCCTCCGTCTCCTAAGAGACGAAAGGAAATTTCGCGGTACCACTCTTGTTCATGCATCCGAAGCTGCATGCTCTTGTACAGATACGGGCCTAGGGCCGATATCCTCCTGTCTGCTAACGGTCAGGTTTCCGGCGTGCCCTACTTCCTGGGACCAGGCTTTCAGGCAGCTGCTCTGAGACCAGTTCAGCTTCTTCTTCCCTGCACCCTCACACCAGCCGGGCGCTCTCTGAAGGGATTCCGGAGCTTACTCCTTCTCTTCGTGGCATTTTCTCTGTGGAATTGATGGTTCATAGACTAGCACGATATTTCCAGGAATGCAACCTTTCTTTTCATTTTTCTTTTTCAGGCCCCAAAAACGTCTTTTTTTGTTTAAAATGACACACCTTTTCTTCCAGAAGAAGAAAGTGCCTTTTCTCCGTTTTTTCAAAGTATCTTATGGAAAGCGTCCGTTCCCTTACTATCAAACATTATTCCATTCCAAAAAGACAAATTCCGGAGACTTTCTCTATATGGTATTTTGAGAATGGACTAATTCTCTGTAAATTCGGGAACTTGTCTTTAGTACGATAACACTTTGAAAAAATAATGTATGAAGTATACAAAAAATTGTTGACAAGAGCGTGAACAAGTGGTAAATTACGTAACTATCAACAAGCTTCCGATTTGATGACGGCACTTGCGAACAGAAGTGTCGATTTTTTTCAAAGGAGTGATGAAGATGAACGGATTAACGCTTGTGTGTCTTGCTATTGTAATCTTTATCTGTGCGTACATGTTTTATGGACGCTGGCTGGTCAAGACTTGGGGGATCGAACCGGATGCGAAGACTCCTGCCTATCGCTTCCGGGATGACAAGGACTTTGCTCCCGCTTCCCGCTTCACGGTATTTGCCCATCAGTTTTCTTCCATTACGGGTGCCGGCCCTGTAACCGGTCCGATTATCGCCGCCATGTTCGGTTGGGTTCCTGCTTTCTTATGGATTTTGGTCGGCGGCGTATTCTTCGGTGCCGTCCAGGATTTCACTGCCCTGTATGCTTCCGTGAAGAACGACGGCAAGGGCATGGGCGCCCTGATTGAACAGTATGTAGGCCGTACCGGCTGCAAGATGTTCCTGATGTTCGGCTGGCTGTTCTCCCTGTTAGTTATCGCTGCATTCTCTGATATCATGGCCAGCACCTTCAACGGCTTCTCCAAGACCGGTGAACTGATGGGGCCTAACGCTTCCGCCGCTTCCATCTCCATGATCTACATTGCCGTGGCTGTGGTCTTCGGGATCGTGACCCGCCGGTTCAATATCCATGGTTCCAAAGAACTGATCCTGGGGATCCTGTGCATGGTGGCCATGGTCAGCCTGGGGATTGCGCATCCCATGTATGCTTCCCGTACCACCTGGCTGTATGTGACCTATGCATACTGCTTCGCAGCTTCCATCATGCCCATGTGGCTGCTGATCCAGCCTCGTGACTATCTGTCCGTATTCCTGCTGCTGGGGATGATCCTGGCCGGCGTGCTGGGCATCATCGTCGGGAATCCTTCCATCAACATGCCTGCCTTCACTTCCTTCGAAGTGGCCGGCAAGCCCATGTTCCCCATCCTGTTCGTCACCATCGCCTGCGGGGCTGTATCCGGGTTCCATTCCCTGGTTTCTTCCGGTACTTCGTCCAAGACCATTTCTAACGAAAAAGACATGCTGCCTGTAGGCTACGGCTCCATGCTGATCGAATCCACCCTGGGTGTGGTTTCCCTGGTTATCGCCTGCTCCGTGGCTGTGAACGGCCAGCTGCCCAAAGCCACTCCGTTCGCCATCTTCGGCAGTGCCATCGGCGGCTACTTCACCATGTTCGGTATCCCCAAATATTACAGCACCTGCATCGTGACCATGTGCGTATCTGCTCTGGCCATGACCACCATCGATGCAGTGACCCGTATCGGCCGGATGATGCTCCAGGAAATCCTGGCTCCGGAAGAAGGGAAAGAACAGGGCGCTGCTGCTAAATTCCTGAGCAACACCTACGTTGCCACCATCGTTACCCTGATTCCCAGCTACCTGCTGTGCCTGGGCGGTTACATGAACATCTGGCCGCTGTTCGGTGCTGCCAACCAGCTGCTGAGTGCTCTGGTACTGGTTGCCCTGGCCGTATTCCTGAAAGTCACCGGCCGGAAGAGCTGGATGCTCTATGTGCCCATGACCTTCATGTTCCTGGTGACCATGAGCGCCCTGTGCCTGTCCATTTACGGCATCTACAAGAAAGCCATGGCTGGTGTCTTCTTCCCCATGGTGGAAGGTCTCCAGCTGGTAGTTGCCCTGTGCCTGATGTTCCTGGCCATCAACGTGGTCCGGAGCTGCACCAAAGAACTGTTCACCGGCAAAGTAGAAGTCGCCGACAAATAACAAAAAGACTGCCCCCGCGGGCAGTCTTTTTTCATCACTCCAAAAAATAAACCGTTGCTTTTGCAGCGGTTTATTTTTATTCCTGATCAGCCAAGCAGTTTTTCAGGATTGCTTACTATCATCTGGCAGATGGCTTTTTCTGATATACCCAAAGAATAAAGATGCTCCGCAAACTTTTCCATTCCTTCTACGGGAGAGACATTGGCCGGCTGGCCCAGATCAGTGGAAAGGATCACATGCTCCGGCCCAAGTGTCCTTATGCTTTCTGCAATTTCTTTCCAGGAACACAGCCCCGCCATAGGGGTGTAGTAACAATGCTCTACTATGGCACCACATGCAATATATTCCTTCTGGACAGCCAAGGGAGCCAGTGTTATGGGTAGGCTCACATGGTTGACCAGTATCTTCTGGATTCCCATAGCCGCAGCTGCCCGCACCAGAGCTAGACTTTCCTGAACAGCAATATGCCCCGTGGCCAGGACCATATTGAAAGCTTTCACTTGCTGCAGAATCTCTTTCACTTCCGGAATAAGGGCTCCCTGTTCATCGAGAATCCTTATTTTGTTTTTTCTGATGGGCTGTTCATTGGCGTTCCCCAGTCCTTGCTGTGATGCATGTTTTTTCTTATACAGCGCATCATTTTCCGCATCAACAGTAGGAAACCAGACAAACCGGCCCCCCATCTTTCCGGATGCATAGACTGCGGAAGGATTCAGTCCACCAGCTCCATGGTTCAAGACTACACCGCCCCACACCCGAAAATTCTTCCCAGGATATAAGAGACCCATGGCTTCTTCCACTACGGCTGCCCGTGCGCTGGTATCTCCCTGATGGCATTTGGTGACAAATCCAGCCATGCCTGCTTTCACCGCTTCCATAGCCAATGCCAAATCCGTCATTTTTCTCGGTGCTCCATCAGGTATGGTATGGACATGGGTGTCAATTGTTTGTTTCAGAAATCTTATTTTCATCATTCCCCTTCACTTCCCGTACATATTCCACGAATTTCTGCTCTGCACCCGATAAGGTATTATCCTTTCGCCAGATGAGGGATACCTCCGTCACGACTTTCTTCTGCAGCTGCCTGACAACCACCGGATGCATCTTAAAATGCACAATGACAGATTCCGGAAGGATAGCAATCCCAAGATTCCGCTCCGCCATGACCAAAGCATTCATCAAAGGGGAAAACTCACAGAAAATATTAGCGGACAAACCAGCATCTTCAAACCACTCTCGAATTTCCCGAGACCGTGTGGTGGGTACGATCAGAGACTCCTGGCTCAGCTCTTCCAAAGAGAGTTTCTCCTTTTTTCGGGCAAGAGGATGATCCCGAGAAATCAGAGCAATCCACCGTTCTTGTCCAATGGGCATCCCTTCATACTGTTCCTTATCGAATTTCGTACGAATCAAAGCAAGATCGATCAGATGATGTCGAAGCCGCTCTACCACATCTTCCGAATTCGCTGTCCATATATAGTAACGGACTAAAGGATACCTTTTCTGAAATCCTTCAATCCAATCTGGCAGGAATACCGTTCCGGCAGTTTCGATGGCCCCCAGATAAATCCGTCCTGCAGTCCCCTGTCCCATCTCCAGGAGCCTGTTCCTCGTTTCTTCTTCCAGACTCAACATTTCCCTGCACTGATGGACCAGATACACACCTTCCCGAGTAATATGGAGCCGTTTCTTTTCCCGGATAAACAGGGAGACTCCCATATCTTTTTCCATAGCTTTCAACTGTCTCGAAAGATGGGGTTGGGCTATATGCAGTTCATCAGAAGCTCTGCTGAGATTTTCATACTCCGCTATTTTCAGGAACACTTTCATATTCTGCAGATCCATCAAGATTTTTTCCCTCCATCCACAATCGATTCTGTTCCTGTCCTGCCTGTCTGTTTCCTACCAAGACTGGTTGCCGCCCCCGTCAGCATAAGCAGGATGCCGGTCATCATCCTTCCGCTGATTCCTTCTCCCAAAACAAGAAGCGCAAAAAACGGTGTCAATACTGGTTTGATGAAATATGTCATGCTTCCAATGGCCACGCTGCCATATTCCATGGCCTGGAACCAGAAATAATACGCGCCCAGAGTCACTCCCACATACAGGATAAGGACCCATGGCAGATTCTTCAGGGTATATCCGGAAAACAACGGAATATCTGCAAATCCGGAGAAACCCGCCTGCCGTGCAAAGTCACTGAGCAACGGCACGTGGCTGGCAGCAGCAAACAGGAACAACTGCAAACCGCCACAGATGAAGCTGCCTGCCGTCACATCAGCACTTCCCAGTTCATCAGTCATTTTCTTGCCAAGCACTGCATACAGGCTATAAAAAAGGACGGTCAGCCCCAGTAAGAAAAGACCCATGGGATCCATGCTCACATGGAAAGGATCCACGATTACTAAGATTGCCGCAAATGCTAGGCCAAATCCCACAGCCTGCTGGAGAGAAATCGGTTCTTTCAGCAAGAATGCAGCTAAGATTCCGATGCATATGGGGTTGATGGAAAAAATCACACCGGTCACACCTGCATCCAGATAAACGGTAGCCAGCTGATACAAAGGTCCCACCAAGGCAATGCCAATGAACCCCAACAAGAATAACCACTGGATGTGTCTTCTGCCCAGCTGGATTCTGCGCCTTTTCCGCTCCTTTCTTCCAGCAGGCAAAAGCAAAATCCCAGCGAGTAAATACCGGCTGAAATTCACCTCAATGCTGTTTAACGATCCATTCAATTCTTTCAGGCTGATTTCTGTAAAACAAAAAAGCAGAGCAGCAGCCAGCATGTATAATAAAGCTTTTTTCTTTTTCATATGGACCAGTATAGCGTCTTAGCATTTATACGTCCAATGCCATTATTATACGTTTTTCATACCAAATTTGGTATATTTTCAGTAACCATCCATAAAAAAGACTGTTGCATATGTGCGATTTACACACATGCAACAGTCTTTTTACCTCCCCAACAACCGTAGGAATTCCGCTTCATCCAGGATCTTCACACCCAGGCTCTGGGCCTTGGTGTACTTGCTCCCTGGGTCGGCACCGGCCACTACGTAGTCGGTTTTTTTGCTGACGCTGCTGGTGACTTTAGCCCCTACCTCCTGGGCCATGGTCTGGGCCGTAGCCCGGTCCAGGGTAGGCAGGGTTCCGGTAAACACCATAGTCTTCCCGTAGAAGGGATGGTTCTCATCCTGGGCCTGGCCGGCTGTCATTTCCATGTTGAGCCCCAATTCCTTCAGCCGTTCCACATAGGCTTGGTTCATGGGTTCTCCGAACCAGGTCACCACGCTTTCCGCAATCACCGGCCCGATATCCGGGATCTGGGCTAATTCTTCCTGCTTGGCCGCCATGAGTTTGTCCATAGTGCCGTATTTCAGCGCCAAAGTCCGGGCTACCTTGGCCCCTACATGGCGGATCCCCAGGGCAAAGAGCAGCTTATCCAAGCTCTGGCTCTTACTGCCCTCAATGGCATTGATCAGGTTGTCCGCACTTTTGGGTCCCATCCGATCCAGCTGCTGGACCTGCTCCCGGGTCAAAAGGTACAGGTCTCCCGGATCTTTCACCAGTCCCGCCGCTGTCAGCTGGGCCAGCACGCTGGGTCCGCAGCCGTCGATATTCATGGCATCCCGGCTGGTGAAATGGATCAGCCCTTCCCGTCCCAGGGCCGGGCAGTGGGGATTGGTGCAGCGCCAGGCCGCCTCCCCGTCCTTCCGTTCTACCTTCCAGCCACATTCCGGGCAGGTTTCCGGCATGTGGAACACCTTTTCCTCCCCGGTCCGTTTTTCCGGTACCACCCGGAGCACTTCCGGGATGATTTCCGCCGCTTTGTTGATGATCACATGATCCCCGATCCGGATGTCCTTTTCCCGGATGAAATCTTCGTTGTGGAGGGTGGCCCGGCTGATGGTGCTCCCAGAAAGCCGTACCGGCTGCAGTACCGCCGTAGGCGTCAGTACCCCCGTCCGTCCCACCTGGATCACGATGTCTTCCAGGAGGGTCTCCGCCTGTTCCGGGGGAAATTTATAAGCCATGGCCCAGCGGGGATCCTTGCCGGTGGCCCCCAGGATATCCTGCTGCCACACATCGTTCACCTTCACCACCACGCCGTCCGTATCATACCCCAGGAGAGCCCGGCGTTCCCCGTGCTTCTTGATCAGCTCATTGGCTTCCTGGATGGTATCCACCAAGGCCCGGCCCTCCGTAGTGGTGAAGCCGTACTGCTGGAGCATATCCATGGACGCATTGTGGGTGGGCAGATTCCCGGCCCCCACCCCGATGCCGTAGGCAAAGAAAGCCAGGGACCGTTTGGCCGTCACCCGGGGATCCAGCTGCCGCAGAGAGCCCGCCGCTGCATTCCGGCAGTTGGCGAATTCCTGTTCCCCGGCTTCCTGCCGTTCTTCATTGAGCTTCACAAAGGCCTGCCGGGGCATGTATACTTCCCCCCGCACATCCAAAAGCTCCGGGATCTCCATGCCGGGAATGGGCTTCAGCACTTTGGGGATGTTGGCGATGGTCCGGACGTTTTCCGTGACATTTTCTCCCACCACCCCATCGCCTCGGGTAGCCGCCCGGACGAACCGGCCGTTCTCATAGATGATGCTGCAGGCCAGCCCATCGATCTTGGGCTCCACCACATACTGGACTTTGGTGCCCGCCGGCAGCCCTTCATGGACCCGCCGGTCGAACTCTTCCATCTCTTCCGGAGAAAAGGCGTTAGCCAGGCTCAAAAGAGGCGTCATATGCTTCACTTCCGTAAAGCCCGGCTTGGCATACCCCCCCACATGCTGGCTGGGAGAATCCGGCGTCACCAGTTCCGGATACTGGGCTTCCAGGGCCTTCAATTCCCGCATCATGGCATCGTATTCCGCATCGGTGATCAGGGGATTGTCCTGGACATAATACAGATAGGAATTTTTCTTCATGACGGCCCGCAGCTCGTCGATCCGGGCTGCCGCCGCCTCTTTCGTCATTTCACTCATGGCCTTGCCTCCCTCAGATTTTCTGCAGGATCTTATACTTGGTGGCCAGCTGCTTGATGCCGCTGCCCGGGAAAGCCACCGTCACCAGCTGCCCTTCGCTGTCATCGGGACGGGCCTCGATGATGGTCCCCGTCCCGAACTTCTTATGAAAGCATTTATCGCCCGGATGGAATTGTGGCACCACATCCCCTTCCGGCACAAACCGGCTTTGGGGAGACGGAGTATCCAGGATGCTGCCTCCCCGCTTCCGGGCAATGTTCCGCAGGCTGGCATGGGGAGCCGCCGCTGGATTCTGGCTCCGATAGCCTCCATAACCTCCATAAGAGCTCCGGCGCACCGCCACATTTTCGATCAAGTTCCGGGGAATCTCTTCCAAGAACCGGGAAGGGGGATACATGACCACATGGCCGTAGACCATCCGGTTCCGGCAGCTGGTCAGGTACAGCCGTTTCTTGGCCCGGGTGATCCCCACATAGCACAGCCGCCGCTCCTCTTCCAGCTTGTCCTCGTCCTCCAAGCTCCGCTGGCTGGGGAACAGCCCGTCCTCCATGCCTCCGATGAACACCACCGGGAATTCCAGTCCTTTGGCAGAATGGAGGGTCATGAGGGTGACGGAATCCTGGGTCAGCTTGGCGTCGTCGATGTCCGCTACCAGGGCCACATGGTTCAGGAAATCTTCCAGGGTCTTATTGTTCTCCTCTCCTGGGTCCTTGGCGAATTCATCGGCGATCCGGAGGAATTCGTTCAGGTTGTCCAGCCGGCTCTTGGATTGGTCCGACCCTTCCAGCCGCAAGGCTTCCAGATAGCCGGTCTTTTCCAGCACCTGTTCCATCAGTTCCTTCACCGGCAGGGTATCTTTCACCCGGGCCAGTTCTTCCATCATCTGGCTGAAGGCCTGGATCTTCCCCAAAGAACGGCCCAGCACCTCCTGGGCCTGGACGGTCCGGAGCACTTCCGGCAGAGGCATGCCGCTTTCTTCCAGGAGCCCCCGCACCTTGGCTACCGTAGCCGCCCCGATGCCCCGCTTGGGTTCGTTGATGATCCGTTCCAGTCCCTGGATATCCCGTTCATTGGCCAGGAACCGGAGGTAGCTCAGGGTATCTTTCACTTCTTTCCGGTCGTAGAACTTCAAGCTCCCCACCATCACATAAGGGATGCCGTTGTTGATCAGGTTCTCTTCGAACATCCGGCTCTGGGCATTGGTCCGGTACAGGATGGCCATATCCCCCAGCTTCGTGCCTTCCTGCTGGAGCTTCCGGATCTGTCCCACCACGAATTCTGCTTCTTCCCGGTCATCCCGGGCCTGGTAATAAGCAATGGGCTGTCCATTGCCGTTTTCCGTCCACAGGTTCTTAGGCCGGCGGGCCGCATTATGCTTGATCACCTCATTGGCCGCATCCAGGATCACCTGGGTGGACCGGTAGTTCTGTTCCAGTTTGTAGATCCGGGCCTGGGGATAATCCTTTTCGAAATCCAGGATGTTACTGATATCCGCACCCCGCCAGCCGTAGATGCTCTGGTCGATATCCCCCACGGCACACAGGTTGTTTTCCGGCGCAGAAAGGAGCTTGGCCAAGAGATACTGGACATGGTTGGTGTCCTGGTATTCGTCGATGAGCACATAATGGAACTTGTTCTGATATTTTTCCCGCACTTCCGGCACTGTCTGGAGCAGCTTCACCGTCAGCAGCAGCAGATCGTCGAAATCCACCGCATTGCTCTGGACCAAGTGCTTCTGGTATTCCCCATAGATCTCTGCCACCTTCCGGGCATGGAAATCATCGGCTTGCCGGGCGAATTCCGCCGCATCCACCTGGGCATTCTTGGCATTGGAAATGGTGGTCAGGAGACCGGGCAGAGGATAGAACTTCTCGTCCAGGTTCAGCTTCTTCAGGGCTTCCTTCAACACATTCTTGCAGTCGGAAGGGTCATAGATGGAAAAAGCCGTGGTGTACCCGGGCAGATGGCCGATTTCACGGCGCAGCAGCTGGTTGCAGAACCCGTGGAAAGTGTACAGCCATACATCCTTGGCGGACGGGCCTACCAGGGCATCCACCCGCTGGCGCATTTCCTTGGCCGCCTTGTTGGTAAAGGTGATGGCCAGGATGTTCCAGGGTTTCACCCCTTTTTCCAGAAGATAGGCGATCTTGGTGGTCAAGGCCTTGGTCTTGCCGCTGCCAGCCCCGGCCAAAATTAAAATAGGCCCGGCAATCTGACGGACTGCCTCAGCCTGTTGTTCGTTCAATGAAGCTAAAAGGTCTCTCATTTTTTCCTCGATTCTTTCGTTTTGTTCTCTAATATTCTAACAGATTACCGCTTTTTTTGCTATAATAGAAGAATCCTTTATAAAGTACGAAAGGAAGGAAGTTTATCATGGAACAATTCTGCGAACGGGTTTTCCATTTGAAGGAAAACCACACCACCATGCGGACGGAAATCATCGCCGGGATCACCACCTTCATGACCATGGCCTACATCCTGATCGTGAACCCTTCCATTCTCAGTGCCACCGGGATGGATAAAGGAGCCTTGCTCACCGTCACCGCTATCGCCTCTGCCCTGGGCACCTTCTTCATGGCCGCCTTTGCCAACTATCCCTTCGCCCTGGCACCGGGCATGGGGCTCAATGCCTACTTTGCCTACACCGTGTGCCTCCAGATGGGGAATTCTTGGGAAATGGCCCTGTCCGCCGTCCTCATCGAAGGGATCATCTTCGTCATCCTTTCCCTGACCTCTATCCGGGAAGCCATCTTCAACGCCATCCCTATGACTTTGAAACAAGCCATTTCCGTGGGGATCGGTCTCTTCATTGCTTTCATCGGTCTGCTGAACGCCCGGATCATCGTGGCCAACCCGGCTACGAAGGTCTCCCTCTATTCCTTCACCAAAGCTATGGCCGACGGCACCTTCCATAGCGTGGGGATCACCGTGCTCATCGCCATGCTGGGGATCCTGTTCACCTCCTTCCTGATCATCAAAAACGTCCGGGGGAACATCCTCTTCGGCATCCTGGGCACCTGGATCCTGGGCATGATCTGTGAAGCCACCGGCCTGTATGTACCCAATCCGGAACTGGGGACCTTCAGCGTTTTCCCCAACCTGTCCGGCGGGCTGGCTTCCTTTGCCCCCATCAGCCCGGCTCCCCTGTTCCTGAAACTGGATTTCTCCCATGTGCTGAGCCTGAACTTCTTCGCCGTCATCTTCGCCTTCCTGTTCGTGGATACCTTTGATACCCTGGGCACCCTCATCGGGGTCGCCGCCAAGAGCGACATGCTGGACGAAAAGGGCCAGCTGCCCCACATCAAAGGAGCCCTGATGGCCGATGCCTGTGCCACCTGCACCGGGGCTCTCCTGGGTACCAGTACCGTCACCACCTTCGTAGAAAGTGCCGCCGGGGTTTCTGAAGGAGGACGCACTGGACTCACCGCCATCACCGTGGCCGTGCTGTTCCTGCTCTCCCTGTTCTTCTCCCCCTTCTTCATGGCCATCCCCGCTTTCGCCACCGCCCCGGCCCTGGTCATCGTAGGGTTCCTGATGTTCTCCGCCGTGACCAAGATCAACATGAGCGATCTGAGCGAAGCCATCCCGGCCTATATCGCCATCATCGCCATGCCTTTCGCCTACAGCATTTCGGAAGGGATCTCCTTTGGAGTCATCACCTACGTGATCCTCAACGTCCTCACCGGACACAAGAACAAGATCAGCGGCCTGATGTACGTCCTGGCTGTGCTGTTCGTGCTGAAATATGTGCTATTGTAAAAAAAAAGACCGCTCCGGCGGTCTTTTTTTTGCCCTGGTCACTGGCTAGTGGAAAACGTCAGGCTGGATCTTGATAAGAAGTCAGACCGGCCCTTCCGGGCCTTTCAGATGCCAGATTTAAGACGTCAGACCGGCCCTTAGGGCCTTTCAGATGTCAGACGTCAGCTAGTTAGCGATAAGCAGACTGTACCTGCTGCTAAGCCGAACGAAGCTGACATCTGACGTCTCTAGGCCCCTTGGGCCGTGTCTGATTTCTTATCAAGCTGTCTCAAGGCCCGTCAGGGCCGTGTCTAACTTCTTTTTTCACTTACAACACTTTTTTCCACTTAATGACGGTCTTTTTCCACCCAAGAAGGAAGTTCTTGTTTCTTGCCGAATGGTATCACCATTGAACCCTTGCTAAAATTACAGAAAGATGGTGATTCCATGAAAAACTCTACCACTGTTGCCCAGAATCTGGACACGTGGCAGGAAGAACAAACCTTGGATGCAGCCTGCTGCCGGCTCCTTACCAACAAAATCATCCTGGCCCACATTCTCCAGGGATGCCTTCCAGAATACGAGCATTGTTCCATTCCAGAACTGCTCCCCTGTCTGGAAGGGACCCCTGCAGTCTGTTCTGTGGCCGTGGATCAAGACGTCCAGGATCCTGGACACATCAGGGGTGAAAACACCGCAGACAAAAGCATCATGGAAGGGAATGTGACTTTCGATATCCTGTTTTCAGCGCGAACCCCTAATGGCAACGACTCTCGTCAGATTTTCATCAACGTGGAAAGTCAAGATAATTGGAGCCCCGGTTATCCCTTGCTGAAACGGGCTGTCTATTACTGTGGAAGACTGCTTTCCCGTCAGAAAGGGATTGTCTTCCAGCATTCTGACTACCAGAAACTCCAGAAGGTCTATTCCCTCTGGGTCTGTTTAGATCCACCGAAATCCAAACAGAACACCCTGACTGCTTTCCATATGAAAGAGGAAAATTTGGTGGGGAACGCCAAATATGATAAAATGAATTATGATATGGTGTCCATGATTATGATTGGCCTGGGACAGCCGGACAGAAAACAGGAAGATATCATCTACCTGCTTAGTGTCCTCTTGTCCACAGAAATGGACCCTAATGTAAAGAAAGAGATCCTGGAACGGGAATACGATATTCCCATGACTGTTGAAATGAAGAAGGAGGCGGAGACCATGTGCGGAATCGGACACGCAATTGCAAGAAAGAACCTAGAAAAAGGTATGGAAAAAGGTATGCAAAAAGAGCGGGAAGCCAACATCCTTGGCATGCTGAAAGAAAAGATCCCCGTGGAAACCATTTCCCGGATCACCCACTACTCCCTGGACCAGATCCAGGAACTGGGGAAGATGCACGGACTCCTGTAAAAGATAAAAGAAGTCAGACCGGCCCTTCGGGCCTTTCAGAAGGCAGATTTAAGAAGTCAGACCGGCCCTTCGGGCCTTTCAGATGTCAGACGTCAGCTTGTTGGCAATAAGCAGATTGGACCTGCTGCTAAGCCGAACAAAGCTGACGTCTGATGTCTCAAGGCCCCTTGGGCCGTGTCTGATTTCTTATCAAGCTGTCTCAAGGCCCAGAAGGGCCGTTTTTGATTTCTTTTCATGCCCCCTGGGCGGCCGGGACGGTCTCCCCTCCGGGAAGCCCCTACCACGTTGGTGTCAAAGGACCAACGAAAAATCCCAGAAACGGGGGTTGCCGAAAAATCCGTTTCCCCTTACGATGTTTTCCCACCAGGGCTGATTTTCCAGATACCATTTGATGGTCTTTTTGATGCCGTCGGCGAATTTGGTTTCTGGAAGCCAGCCCAGTTCGTTGTGGATTTTCGTGGGATCGATGGCGTATCTTCTGTCGTGGCCTTTCCGATCGGTCACGTGGGTAATCAGGCTTTCCGGTTTGCCCAGTTCCTTGCAGATCAGCTTTACAATGTCGATGTTCCGCATTTCATTGTGGCCGCCCACATTGTAAATCTCTCCCACTTTTCCTTTTTGAAGAATCAGATCAATGGCCCGGCAGTGGTCTTCCACATAGAGCCAGTCCCGGACGTTCAGTCCGTCCCCGTATACTGGCAAAGGCTTATCGTGAAGGGCGTTGATGATCATCAGGGGAATCAATTTTTCCGGAAAATGGTACGGCCCATAGTTGTTGCTGCACCGGGAAATGGTCACAGGCAGTCCATAGGTCCGATGATAAGCCAACACCAGCAAGTCCGCCCCGGCCTTTGAGCTGCTGTAGGGACTGGAAGTATGGATGGGCGTAGTTTCCGTAAAGAATAGATTCGGCCGATCCAACGGCAGGTCCCCGTAGACTTCATCCGTGGAAACCTGGTGATACCGCTGGATCCCATATTTCCGGCAAGCGTCCATCAGCACAGATGTCCCGATGATATTGGTCTGCAAAAAGATTTCCGGATTCTCAATGGACCGATCCACATGGCTCTCCGCAGCAAAATTCACCACCATATCAGGGTGTTCTTCTTCAAAAAGCTTATATACCCCTTCCCGGTCACAAATGTCCAGTTTCACAAAGCGGAAGTTTGGATTGTCCATGACACTAGCCAGAGTAGACAGATTTCCTGCATATGTAAGCTTGTCCAAGCAAATGATCCGGTCCTCCGGATGCGCCTTCAGCATATGGAAGATAAAGTTGGAGCCGATGAAGCCGGCGCCGCCGGTGACTGCGATTTTCATTGATCCATTCCTTTCTTATCCATTCACTTTATCCTCTCTTGAAGCTTACTCAATGTGAACGGTATCACCATTGAACCCTGGCTAAAATAATAAGACTGCAAGGCATCAGATTGGCCCTTTATGAGAAGTCAGACACGGCCCTTTCGGGCCTATCAGAAGTCAGACGTCAGCTTGTTGGCGATGAGCAGATCGGACCTGCTGCTAAGCCGAACAAAGCTGACGTCTGACGTCTCAAGGCCCCTTCGGGGCCGTTTCTGACTTCTCTTTATGACGTCTCAAGCCCCGTCAGGACCGAATCCGATTTCTTTTTATGCGTCTCAATCCCCGTCAGGGCCGTGTCTGACTTCTTTTTTCACTTACAGCACTTTTTTCCACTTAATGACGGTCTTTTTCCACCCAAGAAGGAAGTCCTTGTTTCCTGTCGAATGAGTTCACTATACCCATTCTATAAGGAGGCAGATCAATGGAAAAAATCAAGACTTTTGACGAACTCACTATCCGGGACAACTTTCTCTTCCAACATGTCATGCGCAATGAACGGCTTTGCACCCATCTCATCGAAAAAATCTTGGACATCAATATCTGTTCCCTCCGCTACCTGGATTTCGAAAAGACCATCGACCTCCGTCTGGACGGCAAAAGCATCCGTCTGGATGTCTATGTAGAAGACGATGAAGGACGGGTCTATGACATCGAGATACAGTGTTCCAATTCCCCCAAGAACGACCTGGCCAAACGCAGCCGTTTCTACCAGAGCATGATTGATGGGGAACTCCTGGATAAGGGCAAGCCTTACGAAGACCTGAACCCATCCTACGTCATCTTCATTTGTACCTTTGACCCTTTCCACAAAGGGCTGCCCATTTACACATTCACCCATTGCTGTAAAGAGGATAACAAGGTACAATTAAAAGACGAGGAGACCCGGATGTTCTTGAACAGCAAAGGCAGTGAAAATGCAGCAGATCCCGATATCGCGGCTTTTCTCCGGTACGTGGACGGAAAAGCGGCGGAAGGGCATTTTGCAGAAAGATTGGATCAGGAAGTCCATTTTGTGAAAAGTATGGATAAAGTGAGGCGAGAGTATATGATTCTAAGCGATGAAATCAGGAGACGCCAGAGAGAAGCTGAAGAAGAAGGTCTTCAGAAAGGCCTCCAAGAAGGTATTCAGAAAGGTATTCAGAAAGGTATTCAGAAAGGTCTCCAGGAAGGCCGCCAGGAAGGCCGCCAGGAAGAGAGGGAATCCAACATTGTCGCCATGCTGAAGGAAAAGATTCCCATGGAAACCATTTCCCGGATCACCCACTACTCCCTGGAGCAAATCCAGGAACTGGGAAAGGTGCACGGGCTTCTGTAAAAGATAAAAGATGTCAGACCGGCCCTTCGGGCCTTTCAGAAGTCAGATTTAAGAAGTCAGAACGGCCCTTGCGGGCCTTTCAGAAGTCAGACGTCAGCTTGTTCGTGATAAAGCAAATCGGACCTACTGCTTAGCCGAACAAAGCTGACGTCTGACGTCTGACGTCTCAAGGCCCCTTCGGGGCCGTATCTGACTTCTTCTTATGACGTCTCAAGGCCCGTCAGGGCCGTTTCTGACTTCTTATCATAGGCCTGTCTCTTCTTCAGTTTACAAATTCATTCCATTCCATGTTATAATAATACGAACTGATCGAAAGGAATACAAAAAGATGCTGACCATAGAACTAATACAGTCATAAGGAGTAATCTGAAATGAAATGTTTTTTATGCAAAGGAACCCTTGAAAATAAACTGACAACCTTCATGGTCGATTTGGGAAACTGCATTGTTATTGTTAAGAACGTGCCCTCTCAAGTCTGTACACAGTGTGGAGAAGTTTCTTATTCTGATGAAGTGGTGGCCCGTTTGGAACAAATTGTCAGCCAGGTCAAAAATTCACTGACAGAAATTGCAGTGATCAATTATCCATCAGCGGCTTGACGTCAGACTGGACTTTGATAAGAAGTCAGACCGGCCCCTTGCGTGCCTTTCAGAAGTCAGACGTCAGCTTGTTGGCGATGAGCAGATTGGACCTACTGCTTAGCCGAACAAAGCTGACGTCTGACGTCTCAAGGCCCCTTCGGGGGCCGTTTCTTTCTTCTTATCAAAGCCTTCTCAAGGCCCCTTGGGCCGTTTCTGCCTTCTTGTCTTGCCTCCTGGGGTGGCTCAATGATTCATGATCACAGTGGCTCACTTTTTGGCAAGCACGTGGCTCACTTTTTCGTGGTCATTCACAGACTGGATAGTTTCCCTTTAACCGGAATATCAGTTCACACACAGCGGATTCTCGGTTTCTTTTGAGAAGAATATCCATTTACTGGGATTTTCTCTTATGATATCATTACCAATAAGCCATTGCTGTTGTTCTCATTAGTCATGATGAATATTTTGGGGCTGATGCTTGGTCGCATTCAGTTTAAGATATCACCAGAGAAGTAGCAATGGCTTTTTTAATCCGACCAGGATTGGCGATTTTAATCCGGCTGATATTGGCGTTTTTAGCCCGACTGTAATTGGCTATTTTAACCCGACTCTAACACCCCTTAATAACTAAAATTAGAATATTGGGACAGTAAAGAACTGGCCTCTTTGATGTATTGCCTAATACTAGGAGTAAATAAATATTTTCCTACATACACATTTTCATTTTCATAGCTTTTATTAAATAACGCAATGTAAATTGCTTGTAATCCTCCCTCTAAACTTTCATCTCTTTCAATTATTTCATCATTCTGTCTATCTTTTAAAGCCTCTTGAATTCTTACACTATAATCATTTTCTCTCATAAAAGCGATAAATTCTGCTACATTCTCCCCATTAGCGAATGCACTATAATGTTGAGGTTCTAAAGTATTAATTCCTATTAGTAATGGAATCACACAATGTGAAATAAAATAGCCTGTATCTTGATTTGAACCAATAAACCAAAAGTCTCTATTTGTCATATGTTTTTTTATAATGTTTTCAATATTTGCAATGCGTACAATATCTCTGAGACTCAAGTTTTTAGTTTGAATAAATTTTTGAATTGTCAAATCAAAGAAAACACTACTTCCTATATTCAATTTAGTAAAATAATTTGGGAGTTCCGCTTGCGGCAATGGTATAACCTGATCAAAAAATCGTCCCAAGTATCTTCCCGCATCAAATTCCTCTCCATAAAACTTTTTGATGGTTTGTACGAGTTGTTCGCAATTTACAGAAAACACAAAGGTAATATTTTCCAAATCAAAATAATGTTTAATACGTTCCAACAACTGCACTGCAAAGTCTGGCCTGCAGCGATCCAGCTCATCAACAAAGATAACAAGCCGTTCTTCTTTTTCGGAACTTAAATTCTGAAGAAACCCCTGTATCTTTTCTTCCAACTCGATGTGTTCTTTTACGTTGTTCAAGGGATTTGTTTTCTCTAAGGCATCTTTCATTTTATCAAGCGGTAAAATAGAGAGCATTGTCCTTACTGCACTGTTAGGAATAAAAGGTATCATATTTTGGATGACAGAAATCCCAGCCTCTATCACTTTTTTCTTGTTTTCTGATCCTCTATCATTAAAATATTCATATCCTGCCGTAATACTGCAAATCAAAGAATAAATTGGATCCAGGTTACAGTCATTTTTCCATGCATCATAATAGATACAGTATTGAGGTTTGATTGGATGTTGCGGAAATTTAATTAAATTTTCAATTATAAATCGATTTTCCTTTGACATATCAAAATTCACATTATAGGCATCCAATATCATTTTTGCCTGCTTTACAAAAAATGTTTTTCCACTTCCCCAACTTCCATTGACTGCAAGACTATATGGTCCTTCAATGTTATCCAATAATTGTATGAAATATCCCAACTCCTGATTCCGTTTAAAGATATCTTCTTTCAAAGATTTGAGGATATTTTCATCAGTTGGCATCAATTCTAATCGCTTCATATCTTTTTACTCCTTTGTTGAAATACTATATAAACACCAGTTTGAATAATTACATAATATCAGAAATTTTCTAAAATGCAACTATTGTTGCATATGATTACATAATACAAAAAAGGATATGAGAAAACTTTACTCACATCCTTTTTAGCTAATCAATTTATAAAGCCTTAATCTGCTTCGAAAATTTATTTACAATAATTGATAAAAATTGTAATGATAAAAGAGTTCACAATATTTATAAATAGAGAACCCACTAAAGGAACAATAAAATATGCACGTGGCGACGGTCCATATTTACTTTCAACAGATTGCATATTTGCCATCGCTGTTGGTACTGCGCCTAAGCCAAATCCACAATGTCCAACAGCTATCATAGCAGCATCATAATTTTTACCCATAAATCTAAAGGTTACAAATACTGCAAACAGAAACATCATTCCAGTTTGAGCAAATAATAAAATTAACATAGGTACTGCTAAAGATGTTAGCTGCCACAGTTTTAGCGTCATCATCGATAACGCAAGAAAGATTAGCAAAGAAACATTACTTATTATAGATATTTCATTAAGACGTAATTTAAAACAACTCGTATTATCTGCCCAATTTCTTACAATCAGAGCCGCTGTCATCCCACCAACAGAAGCTGGAAAAGCAAGCCCTGTCTTTGTCAGTAAATCTGAAATAATACATCCAAAGCCGACTGTTAAAAGTAGTTGATAAGTTCCAACTATTAAAGACCGTTCCCTTGATTCCTTTATAATGTCCTTATCATCAATTTTATCTAAGTCAATTTTCCCCGCTTCAGAACTATTTAAATGATATTTTTCAATTAAATAATGTCCAGTAGGACCTCCAATTAAACTTCCTGCAACAAGGCCAAAAGTTGCCGCTGCTAAAGAAATTGTAGTTGCAGCTTCTAATCCTACACTCTCTAGTACTGGTGCAAAGGCAGCAGATGTTCCATGTCCTCCCGTCATCGGAATTGATGCAGTTGCAATGCCGACCAAGGATCCAACTCCTAAAAGATTTCCCAAAATTACACCTAATAAATTTTGAAATACCACTAAAATTGAAGATAATATTAAAAATACGATGACTTGAGGACCGCCTTTTTTTAATAACTTCCAACTAGCAGTAAAACCAATACCCGCATAAAACAGAAGCATAAATAAGTCTTTAAAAACCATATTTAGCTTTATATGAAAACTATTTGTTTCATATCCAATCAATAAAAGAATTGTAAATAACAATCCACCTACTACAGGAACCGGAATACAGTACTTTTTTAGTAAAAAAATACGATTACGCAAAAATTCACCTAACATCAGTATTAAAATTGAGATTGCAATAGTGTGGTATTGATTTAATGATAAGGTCATAATCTTCACTCCCTTAAAAGGCCCTATACAAATCTATTTTTCTCTAACCACAATATTTATTTCTTATTAAATTTTAAGAAGCAACTTGCCATCTTTTAGTATGTTTCTACCGTCTGCTACAAGGCTAGCATCTTTCATGATGAGATCATAGTGACAAGAAGCCTTTACAGTGCCCCCCAAAGTAATACTTGTGCCAATCCCTATATGGGCTGAACCATACACGCCTTCATCCTCCAGCATAAATCCCATAAATTTACATTTGGGATTCAACCCAATTCCATTTTCAGCCACATTATATACATTAGGATCATGCTTTGCTTCTAAATCTCTTTTTAAGATTTCGGCTTCTTTTCCACCTGTAATCGACTGTATAAAGCCATCTTTCACTTCACAGATAATTGGTTTTTCCAATACGCCAATTCCAATATATGGAACACTGGCATCTGCTACAATAATCCCATTAGCAGTACCTTCCAAAGGTGAGACATTTGCTTCAACAGTTGGGACGGTAGAAAATTCTCCTTTTTCTACCATACAATATAACGAATTTCCTCTTCTCCCTTCTGCACTATAACGTAAATGGGTTCCACCAGGAGATGTTAATAAAAGATCTTTTGCTCCAGCCATTGCTGCAGCAACTGCTTTACATTCCAACTTTGCATGTTCAAAATCACATTCAATCCCGCCATGAACCAACATATTTTCACTAAACTGGGTTAAGACAACCCCACGAGAACCATTGGTAATAGCATCCTTTACAGCATGCGTATGTGTAATCGACTTTCCTACCACACAAATAAAAATATCACTTTGTTTCATGGCCGCTGCAATTGCGTGAGGTGGTTCAGCACTATCTTGCATACGAGGTTCAATAACTGAAATTATGACATGTCCGCCTTTAGCATAGGCAGCTGCGGCCAAACTCTCAGCAATAGAAAATTTTTCAACTTCAGTGATAATCAATACCTCTTCTCCTGGTTGAACCTTTACACAAGTAGTTACAATCTTTTCAGCACCTCTTGCCATCATAAAATTTTTCATGAACGCTCACCCTTTCTATATTATATATTCTATAGAATTTGTATTATGAAAGAATCCCTTCTCTCATAATATTTTATCCTTTCCTTTTTTCAATATATTCTTTCCCATTTAAAATATGTCTGCGCATTGCCTTTTTTGCTTCTTCTATATTTTTATATTTCAATGCTGTTATAATATCCTTGTGTTCATTTATAATTTCTCTTTTCCGGCTCTCATCACTTGCCGAAAACTTCATATCTCTAAGTAGAACCATGTTCAAAGATTCAATCAATCTTGTGAGTGTTTTATTGTTAGCTGCTTCATAAATTAATTCATGAAATTTTTTATTTGTATCTGCAACTCCAAACATATCACTCAGTGACTCTGTTTTTTTTACAAGGGTTTCAAATTTTTTAATATCATTTTGAGTCAATCGTGGTATAGCTTCCTCCAAAGCAAGGTTTTCTAAAGCTAGTCGGCAATGATAAACATCTTCAATTTCTTTTTCATCAATACCACGTACAATCGCCCCATGATAAGGTATGATTTCAATAAAGCCATCACTTGCAAGTCTTTTAAAAGCTTCCCTAACGGGCGTCGCACTAACATTATATTCATTTGCAATATGTTCTTCTCTTAAACGACTTTCTGGAGCAATTTCTCCTGTTACGATCTTATTGATTAATTTTTGATAAACTTTTTCACTTAATGGTGATTTATCTACATATTCTTTAGTATTCTTCATCATTTTATCTTCTCCAGTTTTCTATAGAATATATAATTTCCTTAATCTTGTCAAATTATTTTAATATTTTACTGTTCTTTTTATATTTTTGTGCTAATTGATACAATACTACTTTATAATTAACTTCTATAACTGGATACCTGATGGCATATATGTAATTTATTTTCTTTTTAAAGAGCATTTATTAATATAATAATAATGTCACGCATAAATTTCTGGTAACTAATCCTTTCTTTAACATTATTAAATGGAATAGAGCATTGCTGACTCTATCGGCAGAAAGATGCATCTAATTTATATTTCAACAACCTAGAAATTATTGATATTATTCCTTTGTTTTTTCCATGTGTTCCATACAAATAAACAAAATGTAGCAGAACAGCCTACTGCAAGTTGAGCATGTCTTTCTTCTAAACCTTTAAATTCATCTTCTTTTCCATGACCACTTCCATATACATTTCTAATTTCTGCAAGCTTAGTGACAATGCCACGTAAATTGCCACATATCGCCCTTAATTGAGAGCTTACTGGATTATCATTAGATATAGTATTTGGAGTTAATTTTAGCAATTCTAATGTCTTATTAGTTAAAGCTGATAAGTCCCATTTTTTATCATATTCTATATTCATTTCAGATAGAATTGTTTTACAACAAGATTCTATAAGTTCTTTTGATTTTCCTATTGCATCCGTAGGATTTGATTCTATTTCATTAATCATTAAATCTATTTCGTTTTGTAAGTATGTACTGGTAAATAATTCTTTTTTTATCAAATCTGTTTGTGTTATACATATTTCCCCTACTTTATTATGGTTGATTAATAAATTTTTACATTTATAATATAATTTGCTGTACCCCTTATTGTATTCAACTCCTTCAGCATTAATTCCAGGAATATAATCATTTCTATCTAAGTCTGGGGTATATTCCTGTTCATATTTTTGTTCATAATATTCAAGTAAATCTTTTACTAATTTCCATTTTTCTTTTCCATCAACATTTAAATCATATAGATACGCTTTCAATGATTTACCTTTTGACAATCCATATTTTGCTTGAATTGCAGTTCCAACACTCTTAGCAGTAAATGAATCAAATCGAGCATTACTAAAATCAAGAACATATCCATCACGATTAAATAATCCAATAAATAAGTCAAATTTATTTTCATTGTTATCCATAACATTCCTCATTCCAATAACTTTAATCTAAGTGAGCTAATCAAAAATACTGCTAATAAGAAAGACTATCCGGATAGTCAATTCAAAATTTCTTTACAATATTACTGAAAAAATACCGCTCTACCTATTATCATTTTGCATTCGAATCCGATTTTAGTACTGATTGCATCAAACACGTCAGTACTATATCATTTTTGAATACGTCAACGTAGAATAATAAACAATCTTCTCCTTATATTCTAGTATTCCTTTCTGTTCTAGGAAATTATTAAGGTAAACCACGGGGCATTTCATCTTGAAATTTTATAATTTTTGGTTGGCCTATATTATACTTAATAGTAATTATATATCTAGTTTTATAGAAATTTCCTTTTACGTGGTTTATAATGACATAATCTTATAAATTATTTAATGGCGCCTAAAATATAATTCAATATACCACATAATTTTATTTTGCTTTATATAAATTTAGTTTAGATAGGTACTTTTTTAACCCTTGTTTAAAATAGTCTTTGGGATATATCAAACCTACCGCATGATTAAAAGAAATTCCATTGTCAAGATATGAAAAAAAACTTTTCCGTTCTTTAGGCATTGGGGTTGGATAACTTAACTGATGGTTCAAATTAACGGAGCTTTCTTTATTAACAGGAAAAAAAAGAAAATCTACCATATTCAAAAGTTCTCTCCCTTTTTCAGTCTGGCAAAGAATTAACGAGATACCATTGCTTAATTCTTTTTTCATATCTGTTCCCCATGAATCACCTAATGTTAAGTCCCCTACCCGGCTTTGACACGCGTATTGGCAAGAATAGCAGTTTTCCGTATAGCTGAGCCCTCTTAAAAAGGCCCTCGTATAGCAATCTTGTACTCCATCTGGAAGAATATTTTTCGGTTTACATTTTATGGCAAACCGATTATGGTTTCTAAAAAGGATATTTTGTATATTAAATAAAGACTGTCCATATCCTTCAATAGAGTCTTGAAGAAGCTTTATTGATGGAGTACCATGACAAATTAAATCTATTGTATACAAGTTTTCATGATCCCGCACAAAATTTCTCATAGAAGACACTTGACAAGGTAAACCAATAAATAGCACCTTTTTTCCCTGCGTTAAATTTTTTTTTACTTTTTTATAAATTCCAAGAGGATTACTTTTCACATAGGCGGATTTACAATCTAAGTGCAACAAAGATTTTCCTCTAAAAAGGAAAA
>CAJMQS010000031.1 GCA_905215645.1 uncultured bacterium | reverse complement strand
GCTGGCTTCCATCGGCGTATGACGTATGACCTATGACGTATGACGGGCTGTTGCCCACGCAACAGCACCTATTTTTTGTCATTTTTGTTGACTCTATTGTTAGTGTGTGCTAACATATTCTGTATGAAGTTAAGGCTTCATGAATAAATTGTGAAAAGAGGTAGCAACATGCCCTTGACATTTGCCGACGAAGGCAGGGACCTGACTGTCCTGCGGGTGGGCGGTTATGCCAAGATCCGGACCCATCTGGAAAATCTGGGCATCACCCAGGGTGCGGTGATCTCCATCGTCCAACACACCCCCAGCGGACTGATCCTGAACATCCGGGAATCCCGGGTCGCCATCAGTATGGAAATGGCCGCCAAAATCACTGTACAGTAAACCGAAACCAAGGAGGGGAAATCTGCAATGACTACATTACGAGACGCCCAGACGGGCAAAGATTATGAAGTGGTGAAACTCCACGGCACCGGAGCCATCAAGCGCCGGATCATGGATATGGGCATCACCAAGGGAACGCCAGTCCACATCCGGAAAGTGGCTCCTCTGGGAGACCCTGTGGAAATGACCGTACGGGGCTATGAACTCTCCCTGCGGAAAGCCGATGCAGAAATGGTGGAAGTCAAGGAGCTGTAACATTTTTACCATTGCATTAGGTTTTTCTAACTTATTTTGATAAGAGTAATAGACGGGAAAGAAGGTATTTTCATGGAATTTAAAATCGCCCTTGCCGGGAACCCCAATACCGGCAAGACTACTCTGTTCAACGCCCTGACCGGGTCCAATCAGTTCGTCGGGAACTGGCCCGGTGTGACGGTAGAAAAAAAGGAAGGGAAACTCATGGGCCATCCGGATGTAGTCATCCAGGACCTGCCCGGCATCTATTCCCTCTCTCCCTACACCTTGGAAGAAGTGGTGTCCCGGACCTATCTGGTCAAAGAACGGCCGGACGCCATCTTGAACATCGTGGATGGGACCAACCTGGAACGGAATCTGTATCTGAGCACCCAGCTGGCAGAACTGGGCATCCCCATGGTCATGGCCGTGAACATGATGGATATGGTCCGGAAGAACGGTGACATCATCAACATCGATAAACTGTCCCAAAAGATGGGCTGTCAGGTGATCGAAATCTCTGCCCGTACGGGAGAAGGGATCAAGGAAGCTGCCGACCTGGCTGCCAAGGTGGCCAAGCACCAGCAAGTGATGGTAGCCAAGCATTCCTTCGACGGACCGGTGGAACATGCCCTGGCCCACATCGAAGAAGCCACCCAAGGAATGCTCCCCGCCCATCAAGAACGGTGGTATGTAATCAAGCTGTTCGAACGGGATGAAAAAGTCCGGGATGCCTTGAAACTGCCCCAATCCGTCATCGACCACATTGACGGGGATATCGAAGCGGTGGAACAGGAAATGGATGACGATGCGGAAAGCATCATCACCAACGAACGGTACAAATACATCAGCTCCATCATCGACGAATGCAACATCAAAAAGAGTAAGGGCAAACTGACCACGTCCGATAAGATCGATAAAATCGTCACCAACCGGTGGCTGGCACTTCCCATTTTTGCCGCCATTATGTTCCTGGTCTATTATGTTTCTGTGACCACCATCGGGACCGACGCTACGGACTGGGTCAATGACACCCTCTTTGGAGAGATGCTCATCCCTGCTGCTGATGATCTGATGGACAGCTTGGAAGTGGCAGATTGGCTCCACGGGCTGATCGTGGACGGCATCATTTCCGGGGTGGGCGCCGTGCTGGGCTTTGTACCCCAGATGGTGGTCCTGTTCATCTTCCTGGCCTTCCTGGAAGCCTGCGGCTACATGGCCCGTATCGCTTTCATCCTGGACCGTGCTTTCCGGAAGTTCGGTCTTTCCGGGAAATCCTTCATCCCCATGCTGATCGGCTCCGGCTGCGGTGTGCCCGGGATCATGGCTTCCCGTACCATTGAAAATGAATCCGACCGGAGGATGACCATCATGACCACTACCATGATCCCCTGCTCCGCCAAGATGCCTATCATCGCCCTGATCGCTGGGGCTTACTTTGGCGGAGAATGGTGGGTGGCTCCCTCTGCTTACTTTGTGGGGATCTTCTCCATCATCATTTCCGGGATCATCTTGAAAAAGACCAAGCTGTTCGCAGGGGATCCGGCTCCCTTCGTCATGGAACTGCCCCCCTACCACATGCCCACCCTGGGGAACATTGCCCGGAGCGTATGGGAACGGAGCTCCTCCTTCATCAAGAAGGCCGGCACAGTGATCCTGCTGTCCACTATCCTGGTGTGGTTCCTGTCCAGCTTCGGCTGGGACGACGGTGCCTTTACCATGCTGGACGAAGATGCCCTGAATGAAAGCATCCTGGCCTTCATCGGTTCCAAAGTGGCCTGGATCTTCGCCCCTCTGGGCTGGGGTGACTGGAAAGCCGCTGTGGCTGCCTTCACCGGCCTGATTGCCAAAGAAAACCTGGTAGGGACCTTCGGGATCCTGTACGGGCTGGCAGATGCCGCTGAAGACGGAGAAGAATTCTGGGGCACCTTTGCCCAGGACTTCTCGGTGCTCAGCGCCTACTCCTTCCTGGTGTTCAACCTGCTGTGCGCTCCCTGTGTGGCTGCCATGGGCGCCATCAAACGGGAAATGAACAACGGCCGCTGGACCCTGATCGCCATCGGTTACCAGTGCGGATTCGCCTACTGCATGGCCCTGATGTTCTATCAGTTCAGCAGCTTCATTTCCACCGGTACCTTTACCCTGGGAACGGTAGCAGCCTGTGTGGTCCTGGCCATCATGATCTACCTGCTCTTCCGTCCGGCTCCCAAGTATAACGGGGAAATCCAGATCAAAGATGCAGCGGATGTAACGGAATAAGGTATAATGGGGGTGTGGGGATCCGCACCCCCATTTTGTCAACGGTCAGCTGTCAACGGTCAGCGGCCGAAGGAAGGCAGATGCAAGCATCTGTCAATGCATAAAAGGAGAAATGACCTATGGGTACATTTATTGTGGGCCTGGTGCTCTTTCTCATCGTTGCGGCAGTGATCCGCAAGATGTACAGGGATCATAAGGCCGGGAAAAGTTCCTGCGGAGGAAACTGCGGAAGCTGTGGACTTTGCCATGGAAAGAAATAAAAAAATCGGGATGCGCAACGGCATCCCGATTTTTTTATTTCACGCCTAGGTTTTTCACCCAATCCTTCACCTGGCTGTCCTGGATGGTGCCGGTGAAGCAGCGGCCCTGGAGCCAGGTGCCTTTGCTGCCGGCCATTTCCTTCAGCTGGTCGGCACTGCTGCCCAGGCCGGAGCTGTAGGCGGTGGCAAAGGGGATCACCGTCTTGCCGGTGAAGTCGTTGCTCTTCACGAAGGTATCCATGGGCCAGGCGGCAATGCCCCACCAGATGGGATAGCCCACGAATACGGTGTCATAGTCCTGCCAATTGGCGGGTTTAGCATTTTTCAGAGCCACGTTCCGCAGACTGGGGTCATCATGTTCCTTGTAGACCCGGGAACTTTTGTTGTTGTAGTCCAGATCTGCTTCCGTATAAGGATTTTCCAGGTCCAGCAGGTACAGATCCCCGCCGGTCTCCCCGGCAATGGCCTTGGCCACCTGTTCCGTCCGATGGGTATTGGTATAATAGACCACCAGTACCTTTTTGGCCTTGGCAGGGGCCTTTTCCGCAGCCGCCGTACCTGCAGCCTTGCCTCCATTGTTCTGGGCGGCCTGCTGTCCGCCGCAGGCCGTAACCGCCAGCAGGGACAGAGCCATGCAAACAATAGAGATTGCTTTTTTCCACTTCATATTCTTATTCCTCCTTGAACATCTCGTTTTATTTTTATTGTATACCGGCAGTTACTCCCCTGGGAAGGGCACCAACTGGACCGGTTTATTTTTTTACATCCAGAAGCATAGTCCCTTCCGGTGGATTGGCCCCAATGGCCCCGATGATTTTGTGGGGAAGATACGGTTCTTCCAGATACTCCACCTCTTCCTGTTCCAGCCTGATATCCAGGGCGCCCACAGCATCATCATAATTCTTTTTCTTCGTGCCGCCTACAATGGGAGAAGCCACCCCTTTGGCCCACAGCCAGGCAAGGGCTACCTGGGCCATGGATGCATAATGTTTGTCCGCCACTTTTTGTACCCGTTTCACGATTTCCATATCATTGGTCTCGGCATCATCATATTTCCCTTTAGCGGCCAGATCCGTACGGCACCGCAGGGAATCCGACTTCCAGGTGGGTCTGGTGAGATGCCCGGCTGCCAACGGGCTGTAGGGCATCAGGGAAACCCCCATCTGCCGGCAAATAGGGATCAGCTCCCGTTCGTCTTCCCGATAAAGCAAGTTGTAGTGGTTTTCCATAGTCTGGAACTGGGCCCAGCCATGATCCCTGGCAGCCAGCTGCATATTGTAGAACTGGTACCCGTACATGGCCGAAGCGCCGATGGCCCTGACTTTTCCCGCTCTGACCAGTCCATCCAGGGCTTCCATGGTTTCCTCGATGGGCGTGTCATAATCGAACCGGTGGATGATGTACAGATCCAGATAATCCGTACCCAGACGCTTCAAAGTACCATCGATTTCTCTCTGGATGGCTTCCCTGGAAAGCCGTCCTGGATTGAAATAGACTTTGGAGGCGATAACCACCTGATCCCGGGGTACGAATTTTTTCAAAGCCCGGCCCAGGTATTCCTCACTGGTCCCTTTGGAATAGCCATTGGCCGTATCAAAGAAATTGATTCCCAATTCCAGTGCGTGATGGATCATCTGGGTACTTTGTTCTTCATCCAAAGTCCATTGGTGCATGGTGCCTGGCTGTCCGAAGCTCATGCATCCCGCACAAATTCTGGATACCCGGATATCCGTATGACCCAGAGTCGTATATTCCATATTGATCTCCTTTCTTCCCTATATCAGGACAAAGAAGTCACAACCGGCTTTTCCAAAAAATCATAGCAGCGGTTCACTTCCACAGGGTTTCCCGTATCCAGCATCAGAGGATGTCCCATATCCAAATTCCGGATTTTCTCCAGTTCATCCTGATCCAGGGCGAAATCCCAAATTCCATAATTTTCCTGGATGCGTTCTGTGTGGACACTTTTTACCACAGCCGAACAGCCAGTCTGCAGTTCCCAGCGAAGAATGACCTGTCCTACCGTTTTCCTGTGTTTTTGGGCAATGGCCTGCAGCACAGGCTGCCGGAACATACCATGCATCCCTTCCGCAAAGGGAGCCCATGCCTGGGGCTGTACTCCCATGTCCTGCATCAGCTTCAATTCTTCCCACCGCTGATAAAACGGATGCCGTTCAATCTGATTGACCTGGGGCATGATTTCCACATTTCTCTGGAAATCCACCAAATCGGCACTGCTGAAATTACAGACACCCAGCACTCGGATCCGGCCCTGTTTGTAGAATTCTTCCATGGCCCGCCAGGCCCCATAGTAATCAGCAAAAGGCATGTGGATCATATACATATCGATATAATCCACCCCCAGCCGTTCCAGGACTTTGGGAAATGCGTTTTTAGCAAAGGCATACCCATCCGCCCCCATCATATAGATTTTGGTGGTCAGGAAAATTTCTTCCCGAGGAACTCCTGTATTACGGATTCCCTCTCCCACTGATTTCTCATTCTGATAAGAATAGGCCGTATCAATCATTCTGTACCCTGCGTCAATGGCTTCTTTTACCACCTTCGCACATTCCTTTCCAGGGGGAATCTGAAAAGTTCCGAAACCCAGAGCCGGCAGATTCACTCCATTGGACAAGATCATGTCAATCATCCCTTCTCTTTCCCTACAGATTTCCCTACAGATTCTCCCCCAGTTTTTCCGCCTGGTTGCCGAAATCGGAATGTTCCACCAGGGAACGGGATCCGCAGCCGATGCCCAGGATCTTGCCCACATCCTGCCATTCCATGTACCGGACCAGGGTGTCGTAATGGTCCACTAGGGCATTCATGGTCCAGTCCGCGCTGTTGTAGGCGGTGGCCATCAGGATGGACTTTTTCTTGTGGAGCCGGCCGGTCCGGGAATAGAACCGGTCCACAATGGTCTTCAGCTGGGCGGACATCCCATAATAGTAGAGAGGTGTGGTCAGCACCAGGAGATCTGCTTCCAGCATCCGGGGCATCAGGGTGTTTTCAATATCATCTTTAAAGATGCAGGGCCCATCCATATGGCATTGGTCACATCCCCGGCAGGGATGGGTGCTGCTGTTGGCCGCATCGAAGAAAAATACATCATGACCGGCTTTCCTGGCCCCTGCGGCGAAACGCTCCGCCAGATAGATGGAGGTGGATTCATCTTTGGGATGAGGACTGCTGGTGATCACAACGATTTTCATTTTTTTGCCTCCTGAGATCTGCCCTTTGGGCATGGTTTGCGCTCCTGAACTTTTGGAGGGAGCCATAAAGGTTCCGCATCCGCTGAGGAACAAAGTCAGGAGTCCGGCTCCTGAAACTTTCAGAAATTCCCTTCTATCCATGTTCCAACTCCTTTTTCTTTCCACGCTGCCGAAGGGCCAGGATTCCCAGCCATCCAGCGGCTCCCAAAGCAAAGATACAGCTTTCTCCGCAGGCACCGCAGGTCCCGGTGCAGCCGGGAAGCCCTCTGCCCTGCTCCGCCAGCTGCAGCAGGAAGGTTACCCCCGCTGCACCGGTTCCGCTGAGCCATTTATGCATGTCCATCTTTCAGCTCCCCTTTCCCGTAGGAAATGGCCTTCCGGGGACAAACAGCCTGACAGTCCTGGCACAGGATGCACCGGTACGGGTCGATTTCCACCTGTTTCCCGGCCATTTCCATGGCGCCCATGGGACAGATCCGGGTGCATTGACCGCAGCCCACACATTTATGCTGATCCAGACGCAGCCGGAAGGCAAAGGGCAGCCGCCGTCCCACCCCATAAAGCAGGTTGTTCAGAGCCCCCACCGGACAAAAAAAAGTACAATAGCCCCGGCCGCCCCGGGTAAAGAGTCCCAGCAGGACGAACCAGACCAGGAAATTCACCAGCAGAGACAGGCTGTAATACGGCAGCCGTCCATTCACCACCGACCGGATCAGAGTATCGAAGACTCCGAAATTACAGTAGGAACAGTGCTCCTCGATGCCCGCCAGCCCGGCCAGCAGGAAGCCGGCAAAAAAACCGTAGCGAAGGGTCCGTACCGGCAGATGCTGGCCCCAGTCGATCTGGAACCGTTTGGGTACCAGATAGGAAAGATATTCCGTCAGGGCCCCGGCGGGACAGAGTTTGCCGCAGAATACCGGTCCCAGCAGCACGCCGCCCACAATCAGCAGCCCCAAAGCCGTCAAAGAAATGGGCCCTGCCAGATCCATCCGCCCCTCGAACAGATAGTGGAGGGGAATCCGGAAACAAGGTTCATGGTAGCTGAACCGTCTTCCCGGTTCTGCAAACAGCCGGAACAGCCGGGCAAAGCCCTCAAAAGGGGCATAGAACAAAAGAAAGCCCAGGATATATCCAATTGCCCTCCGACAGCGGTTCAGGATCACCTGCTGCATTTCATGCCATCTCCTTTCTCCAAACAGGTTTCCGCCTTCCTTTATAAACCATACCCCTTCATCCCCTCATTGATCACCTGGGCCATTTCCTGTTTCATATTCCAGTCACCGTGGATCCCGTCCAGGGCCAGTTCCGTAGGCAGGTCTCCCCCGTTTTCAAAGGAGGCCGCCACGTCGATATGGTCCCGGCTGCGGATGTAGGCGTTCACCTGGGCAAAGGTTTGGCGCCAGTTGTCGACAGTAGGTTCATCAAAGGCCTTCTGGATGTTGGCGGGATTGATGGGCGGCAGAGTCAGATAGATGGGACGGATGCCCAGGGCTTCCGCCTTCCGGCCGATCTCGTCCAGATCCTGGATCACCTCTTCTGCCGTCACCCCTGCCCGAAGGCTGTTGGTGCCTCCCAGGATCAGCAGGTACTTCAGATGGAAGGGCCGCACATCCCGTTCGAACCGCTCCACCATCATAGCGCTGGTATCCCCGCTTTCCGAAAGGTTCACTGTGGGAAATGCCAGATAATGGCTGTAGCTGTAGGCATAATCCACGGGACTGAAAGAAAGATGCCCTCCTCCGTGGGAAATGCTGTCTCCGTAGATGCCCACCCGGATTTTCCGGGAAGGCAGGGTGGTGAACTTCTGGGGCAGGCTCCACTGGCCCACCGGATCCCCCTCTTTGTCCATACCCCGGACCCGCCAGTAATAGTTCCCCATCCGAGGTGCCTCGTCATATAGATCCGTAAGCGAGGTAACCTGGGCAAAGACCCGATACCGAGAAGGCGCGGTCCCTTCCGGATTCTCCGGCATCCGGTCCGTCACTTCCACTTCGTACTGGACTGCTCCCGGGTTCCCGGTATAGGCATAGACAGGATAAAGCAGCAGGGAGCCATTGGTATCCCTCATCCGACTCCGAGGGACCGGGGCATTCCGGTCCACTTTCCGGAGGCTGCTCCCAACGGCCGCCGGCTGGGAATAATTCCCCAGAGGCCGGCCATCCAGATCAAAAGCCCGGACCCGGTAATACAGGATGCCCGTATTCTGTTTCTTCCGAAGTTCCTCCATAGGCAGCAGTGCCTGGGCGGAATAGATCCGGCTGTTCCGGTACAAGGCATGGTCCGACGCCTGGGCAGGATCCAGATCCAGGGGGATGCCATCCAGCACCTCCAATTCATACCGGACAGCATCCAACTGTTCCGGCCAGGTGAGCAGGCCCAGATCCGCCCGGGCCGCTTCCACCACTGCCTGGCGGTTCATCGCTGCCACAGGAGAAAGCCCTGCTGCCCGGCGCACCGTACAGGAACTGGCCAGGATCACCGGAATGGCCGCCAGTGCCAGAAAGCTCATGCCCAGGGCCTTTTTTCCCAAGCTGGGCAGTATTTTCCTTGCCATGGTGCTTCCCCCTTTCTGATAATGGAAATCGGTTCCAGGATATTATTCTTTTTCCTCCAAATGGTACAGGAGGTAATCCAGGTTGGCGAGTTTTTCCTGCTCCCGGTGGAGCTTTTCCAGGATCTCCTTCCGGTACTGGCGGAGACAGCGGCACTGGCACCGGTCATTCTTCTCTTGGAGGATTTTCCGGATGGTCTCTTCCGGACAGCCGGCCGCCTGGAGTTCTTCCTGGCTCAGAGCCGCCTTTTTGAGGCTTTCCGGCCTCTTCTCATTCATTTCCGTATACCTCTTTGGCATACCGGAAGGCTGCCCAGGCTTTGGGCCAGCCGGCGTAGAACCCCAGCTGGGTAATGGCCTGGACCATTTCCTCCCGGGTCACACCGTTCTTTTTGGCAGTGGCCATGTGGTACTGGAGGGAGCTGTCCGTCAGCCCCTGAGCAATCAGCGCCGTCACCGTCACCAGGCTCCGGTCGTGGAGGCTCAGTTTATCGTTGGCGCTCCATACTTCTCCAAAAAGGATGTCATCATTGTACCGGGCAAAATCCGGGGCAAAAGTCCCCAGCTGATCCCTGCCTGCGGTCTGTACCACCTTGACCGGTTCTTTTTTCTGTTCCATAGCCAAAACCTCCCCTGTCTGCAATCCGATTCCGCTTGCTGTCACAACCGTCAAAACCCCTGCCATCAGGTGACAGAACCATTGTTTCTTTTCCATGGTGCCTCCTTTTATTTCAGTTTTCCGTATTCCTCAGGATCCACGGCTTCACACCATTCATTGCTGGTGCCTTCACCGGGGACTTCCAGGGCAAGATGCTGGAAGGCGGAATCCGGGGCCGCCCCGTGCCAGTGCTTCACTTCCGGCGGGATGTTCACCACATCTCCGGCTTTCAGTTCCCGGGCGGGTTTCCCCCATTCCTGGTAATAGCCCCGGCCGGCGGTGACGATGAGGATCTGTCCGCCCCCTTTGGCTGCATGATGGATGTGCCAGTGGTTCCGGCACCCCGGTTCAAAGGTCACCACAGCAGTGGGAACCTGTTCCAGTGTCAGCATGTTCAAATAACTCTTTCCATCGAAATATTGGGCATAGCCTGTATTTTCTTCCCCCAGGGCAAAGGGACTCTCTTTTTCCAGTTCTTTCAGATCCATGATGATCTCTCCTTTCCTGTTCTGTTTGTATTGTATTCCAAACCATTTAAGATGTATAATGCTTATAGTAACTATATCTGAATACGTTTTTTCTATTGCAGGAGGAGATTATGGAAATCCGTACCCTGAAATATTTTCTGGCGGTGGCCCGGGAACAGAACATGACCGAAGCCGCCAATGTGCTGTTCGTCACCCAGCCCACCCTGTCCCGGCAGATGGCGGACCTGGAAAAGGAACTGGGCAAAAAGCTCTTTGTCCGGACCAACCGGAGCACCACCCTGACGGAAGAAGGGATGCACCTGCGCCAGCGGGCGGAAGAAATCCTGGCCCTGGTGGACCAGACCAAAGAAGAAATCCGGGAAGACGATATGGATCTCACCGGCTGCATCCGGATCGGTGCCGGGGAAACCCGGGCCATGCACTGGATCACGGACACTTTTGCGGAACTCCATCAGGAATATCCCGGGCTCACCATCGAACTGTTCACCAACAATGCGGACGGGGTCCAGGAACGGTTGGAACATGGACTACTGGATTTTGCCCTGTTCATCGAACCCTTCAATCCGGAAAAATACAACTTTCTCCGTCTCCCGGAACCGGACCAGGTAGGGATCGTCACCAGCCTCCACAGCCCCTGGGCCCATCTGGAAAAAGTGACCCCAGCGGATCTCCAGGCCATGCCCCTGCTCGTTTCCTCCCGGACCACCCAAAAGACCTTCGATCTGAGTGCCTGGTCAGAGGGAAAGCTGGACCTGGATACCCTGGACCTGGTGGGACGGTTCGATCTGATGGGCAATGCCTCCCTCCTGATCCAGACAGGCAAAGTCAACGGCCTGGGATTGAACAAGCTGCTCCAGATCGAAACCCAGGGACTGAAATTCATCCCTCTGGACCCGCCTATGTCCGCCGGCAGCCTGGTGGCCTGGAAGAAGTTCCGTCTCATGTCCCGGTCCAGCCAGGTATTCCTGGACCGATTGAAGCAAAAACTTTCTGATTTTTCCCATTGACAAACGTATATGAAAAGTGTACTATTGAATCGTAAAAAGATAGAATTATTATTAAAATAATTTTATTTTTAATTTGGTATGTTTTGACTAACTTGAAGGAATCTGACAGCCTGATTTTCCATGACAGAGGAGGTACGCGTATGTTATTTACCACCACACAGGAACATGAAGAATTTCGTGCCAAAGTCCGCGGCTTTGCGGAAACCAAGATCAAACCCATTGCGTTCATGCTGGACAAGGAAAATAAATTCCCTGACGAACAAGTCAAAGAAATGGGAGAACTGGGATGGATGGGCATCCCCTTCCCCAAAGAATATGGCGGTGCCGGGCTGGACTACATCAGCTACGCCATTGCCGTGGAAGAACTGGCCCGGGTGGACGGCGGTGCTGGTGTCATCCTGTCCGCCCATGTGTCCCTGGGCTCCTACCCCATCTTCGCTTTCGGCACCGAAGAACAGAAACGGAAATACCTGGTGCCCCTGGCTTCCGGGAAAAAGATCGGGGTGTTCGGCCTGACGGAACCCAACGCCGGTTCTGATGCCGGGGAAACGGAAACCACCGCGGAATTCGACGGGACCCACTGGATCCTCAACGGGAACAAGATTTTCATCACCAACGCAGGGAAAGCCGATACTTATGTGGTGTTCGCCGTCACCGAACCGGGGAAAGGCACCCGGGGCATCAGCGCCTTCATCGTAGAAAAAGGCATGCCGGGCTTCACCTTCGGGGACCATTATGACAAACTGGGGATCCGTTCCTCCGCTACGGCAGAACTGATCTTCAACAATGTAAAACTGCCCAAAGAGAACCTGCTGGGCAAACGGGGCCAGGGCTTCAAGATTGCCATGGCTACCCTGGACGGCGGCCGGATCGGGATTGCAGCCCAGGCACTGGGGATTGCCCAGGGTGCCTATGAAGCAGCTCTGAACTATTCCAAGGAACGGATCCAGTTCAATGCCCCCATCTGCCAGAACCAGGGTGTTTCCTTCAAATTGGCAGATATGGCCACCAAGCTCCGGGCGGCCCGGTTCCTGGTATACAGTGCTGCAGAGCTGAAACAGGAACACCAGGATTACGGCATGGAAAGCGCCATGGCCAAGATGTACGCTTCCGATGCGGCAGTCTCCATCACCAACGATGCTCTCCAGATCTTCGGCGGCACCGGCTACCTGAAGGGCATGGATGTGGAACGGTTCTACCGGGATGCCAAGATCACCACCATCTACGAAGGCACCAACGAAATCCAGCGGGTGGTCATCGCCTCCCACATTACGGATAAGATGTCCGTAGCCAAGCACGGCGGCGCACCCAAACAGAATGTGGCCATCACCGGGGCCCGGAAGAAACAGATCTTCAAAGACGGAACTCCGGAAGAACAGGTGGCAGCCCTGGTAGAAGCCCTGAAGAACGACGGCTACGACTTCACCGTGGGCATCCCTCTGGATACTCCCATCTCCGATGCGGAACGGGTGGTCAGCGCCGGCAAGGGCATTGGAGAAAAAGCCAATATGAAACTGATCGAAGATCTGGCCCGCCAGGCTGGGGCTGCGGTAGGTTCCTCCCGTCCTGTAGCGGAAACCCTCCAGTATGTGCCCATTGACCGGTATGTAGGCATGAGCGGCCAGAAGTTCAACGGCAATCTGTACATTGCCTGCGGCATCTCCGGTGCGGTCCAGCACCTGAAGGGCATCAAGAACGCCACCACCATTGTGGCCATCAACATCAACGCCGGGGCCCCCATCTTCAAGAACTGCGACTACGGCATCGTAGGCGATGTGAAAGTGATCCTGCCCCTTCTGGCCAAGGCCCTGAACAACGGCCAGCCCAAGAAACCCGCTCCTCCCATGGTCAAGATGAAGAGACCTCTGATCCTGAAAGACATGCCGGAAGGCCGTTATGTCTGCAAGGGCTGCGGTTATGAATACAACCCGGATCTGGGCGACCCGGATGCGGATGTGAAGCCGGGAACCAAGTTCCAGGATCTGCCGGAAGACTGGGTATGCCCGCTGTGCAACTCCGCCAAGACTGAATTCGTACCCGTAAAGTGAGAAAAGGAGCATAACTATGGAATGTGTAAGAAAATTAACCAATGACTTATACTGGGTAGGGGCGGATGACCGCCGGCTGGCACTGTTCGAAAACATCCATCCCATTCCCCGGGGCGTTTCCTACAACTCCTATCTGCTGCTGGACGAAAAGACCGTGCTGTTCGATACCGCGGACTGGTCCGTGTGCAAGCAGTTCCTGGAAAACGTGGAAGGGGTCCTGAAAGGCCGGAAGCTGGACTACCTGATCATCAACCATGTGGAACCGGACCATGCGGCTTCCATCGAGGAAGTGCTGCTCCGGCACCCGGAAACCACGGTGATCAGCAATGAACAGGCCTTCACCCTGATGGACCAGTTCGGCTACCGGGTGGAAGGGGAAAAACAGATCGTTGTGAAAGAGGGCGACACCCAGAAGTTCGGGAAGCACACCATCGCTTTTGTGGCCGCTCCCATGGTCCACTGGCCGGAAGCCATGGTCTCCTTCGACCTGACCACCGGTACCCTGTTCTCCGCCGATGCCTTCGGTTCCTTCGGAGCCCTGGGCGGCCGGATCTTCAACGACGAAGTGGACTTCGACCGGGACTGGCTGGATGATGCCCGCCGGTACTACACCAACATCGTGGGCAAATACGGACCCTTCGTCATGGACCTCCTGGGCAAAGCCAGCCAGCTGGACATCAAGATGATCTGCCCCCTCCACGGGCCGGTATGGCGGAACAACATCAAATACATCGTGGACAAGTACATCCATTGGGCTACCTATGAACCGGAAGAAAAAGGCGTGCTGCTGGTCTATGCTTCCATGTACGGCAACACCGAAAGCACCGCTTCTGTGCTGGCGGCTAAGCTGGCGGAAAAGGGCATGACCAACATCGCCATGTACGATGTGTCCAAGACAGATATCTCCTATCTGATTTCCGATGCCTTCAAGTACAGCCATCTGGTACTGGCGTCCGTCACCTACAACCTGGGGATCTATCCCAAGATGCTGAACTTCCTGGAAGACATGAAAGCCCTGAACCTGCAGAAACGGATCGTAGGGATCATCGAAAATGGCTCCTGGGCCTGCACCGTAGGCGGCCTCATGACGGAATTCCTGGAGAACAATATGAAAGCCATGACCGTCCTTCAGGATGGCGTGACCATCAATTCCCGGATGACCGGCGGCCAGGAACGGAGCATGAACGACCTGGTAGATGCAATCTTGAATTCCATGAAAGAAGCATAAAAAAACAGAAGTGGCTGCTGCATACGATCTGCAGCAGCCACTTTTTCTTTACGGATAACCATTCTATATGATATAATTTTTTTATTGTTTTGTACTTTTATATCTTTGTTTACTGAAAGGAGACGGTATGCGTCATTTTGCTTCTCTGAAATCCCCTTTGCTCCTGGCTGCTCTGGCAGCTTCTCTTTCCCTTCCCTTGCCCGCCGCGGCAGAAAAGGGAGCTGAGATCTATTCCCATGAACATCGGGAATCCCACACCACCACCCGGACAGAATCTTCCACCCGCACTTCCTCTTCCACCACCTCCACCCATTCCAGCAGCAGCGTCAGCCTGGACAAAGAAGGCTCTGCAGAGATCCTGGGCCATATCCTGGTTCCCAATCCCCATCGGAAAGTGCCCCGGCTGGACCGGATCTCCCGTCAGGCTTCCCTGACACCGGTCTTTGCCGGCAGGGACCAGCAGGGACGCTGGGGCCTTTGGGACAGCCAGGGGCGTCAGCTGCTGGCACCCCATTTCAAAAAGCTGGAAGCTGGCACAAATGGATTGCTCTTGGCTTGGGAAAGCAAAGACGCGCCTCGGTATCTGACCCGGACCGGCCAGCCGGTCCAGGACCCTGCCTCTCTGGAAGGACTCCATCCCTTCAAGGAAAAGGGGCGCTGGGGATTCCAGGATGCCTCCGGAAAAACTATCCTGGCCCCGGTCTACCAGGCTATACTCACAGGATTCAGCGAAGGCATCGCTTTTGTGAAAAACAACAACGGCAGGACCGTGGCCATCGATACCCAGGGCAAAGAGCTTTTTGCCGCTCCCTATGACCAGGTCTTCCCCTTCCAGGACGGCCTGGCAGAGACCCGGCGCAAAGTCCGTTCCTTCAACTGGGCCAGTGCAGTAGGAGCGGCTCTGGGCTCCGCCCTGTGGAATACCAATGTATACGATCCAGAAGCACCCCTGAGCCTGACTTGGGACGGGGTGAAACGGGGGTATATCGACCGCTCCGGCCAGGTCATCATCGACGACAGGAACGATGCTGTATTCCCCATGACTCCTTGGGGCACCTTTGTGAAAGACAAAGGAAAGCTGTGGTTCGTCGACCGGCAGGGTAAGATCCTTTTCGGGCCAGGGAAGTACGACATCAGCGGCGGCGGCCTGGACGAAGCGGAAGGCCTGGCGGCCATCCAAGACAAAGCCAGCAAAAAATATGGCCTAGTGGATCTCAGTGATGGTTCCCTGCGCCTGCCCTTTGCCTGGGATGCCATCCAATTCCTGGGTGGTCAGCGGATGCTGGTCAAAGAAGGGTCCTCCACCCGGCTGGTTTCCGAAACCAGCGGCCAAGTGCTCCACACCTGGCCGGATCCAGTAACGGTCACACCCTTCGGGGCTGGGGCCGAAGTCACCTGGATCCAGGAAGGAAAGAGCTTCCAGCTGATGGATCGGGAAGGAAACCGGCTTCCTGTCCAGATTCCAGCAGAAGTGACCCAAGCGGCCTCTTTCCAGGGCAAGACAGCTCCCGTCAAAGGAAAGCAAGGCTGGGGCCTGATGGATGCCCAAGGGAACTGGCTGGTCCAAGGACTGAAAGAAATCAAAGTTTTATAGAAAAAGGAGGTGTTGCGCGTTCTGCGCAGCACCTCCTGCTTTTACTTCCCATGATGTTTCTTGCTGTCTTCCACAGTCCGTACCCGTTCAATGGTGGGATTCCCGTGTTTATCCTTTTCGATCACGTCGATGCGGATGTATTTCAGTTCTCCGTCGAATTCCTTCACCAATTTGCCCAGAGTCCCGTCCTGGTTCAAATCCGGGTTGGAAGCGGCACCGGCCATGATGGCCCGGTAGATCAGAGCTGCGAATTCGTACCGGGTCATCATCCGGTCACCCTTGAACTGCCCATCCTCGTATCCTTCGATGATCCCTGCCCGGGCCAGTTTCATCACGTAGTCATAAGCCCAGTGGTTTTCCGGGATATCTGGGAATAGCGCATCCTTGTCCACCTTCATGACCGTACGGCCGGCCATCTGGTTCATCAGGGTCTTCAGCTGCTGCATCTCTCCGTCCTGCCGGGCTACCAGAGCCTTCAGGTCCCGGATTTCCTTGGCCATGGCCACCCGGCTGTTGGACACATGGTTGTGCTGGCCGATCTTGAAGGTGGCCCCCACGTTCACCATGTTCTCTCCCCCGCCGGTGCTGCCGCCGATGCTGAACATCACATCTTCGTTGGGCCGGTAGAAAGCCCCCAGGGCCACGGCGTTGGCACCGCTGTAGTTCCCGGCACCCACCGCAAAGTCCAGCTTGTCATCCGGGTCGAAATCCAGGGGATGGAGGGCGGCCAGGGCGGCTGAATTGGCCCCCACCCGGTCCACCCGGCTTCCCAGTTTGTCCAGGCTGCTGCCCAGCTGGTTGATAGCCCGGCCGGTCTGCTGGAGCTGGCTCACGTTCACCGCATCCGTCGGTGCCGTCCCCGGTGCCACATTGTGGATCTGGTTTCCGCCCATACTCACGTTGCCGTCCTGGACGGTGATGGTCCGGTTAGAGTCCCCGGTCTTTACCGTCAGGCCGCTGTTGTTGATGGTGGTGTTTCCGGTGGTGACACTGTTCAGGCCGGTAAGATCCTTGGCCAGGCGCACATTCAGGGTATTGTCGTCCCCTTTCACGATGCCGATGTTGTCCGCACTGCTCACATCCTTGGCGCCGCCCTTCAGGTTCAGGGTTTCACCCAGGCCCACTTTCACTTCCTGGCCATCGTCCCCTTGGAACTTACGGCCGCTGTTGACCTTATCGCTGACAGTCTTCAGCTGGTCTTCCGTGGCGGCCCGGCCATTTTGGATGTGCTCGCCATCCCAATTCCGGTTGTCCAGACCGTTCAGATAGTTTCCTTTTTCAGGGTTGCCATCAGCCACGTTGTTTTCTTGCTGCCCCAGGGTCAGGGCGCTGTCACCGGATCCGATGATCATCTGGCCATTGGAGCCATGGATGGCCACCTGCTTATTGGGATCGTCGCCCAAGGTGATGTCATCATTCAGGTTCACCGTGTGGTCATCCTTCACGGTGATATTCTTGCCACTCTTGGTCTCCGAAGCCTTTGCTTCATTCTTAGCCAGCTGCTTCACATCCCCGATGCTGGCCGCATTGTTGTCGCCTGCATCGGCATACTGCTTGCCGTCGATGCCGCTGGCGATATTGGTGATCTGCTTGGCCCCGCCGTTGATGCCATCTTTGGTGATGGTGATGTCACCAACTTTAACTTCGTTAGTCTTCACCCCATCTTTATCGATGGTCGTTTCGCCAGCCTTGATGCTGCCATCTTTGCCCAGGTCCACATCCTTCTTCAGGGATACTTCCAGGGTACCATCTTTCACCGTGGTTTCGATGTTCTTCCCATCGCCCTTGACGGTAACTGTATCCCCCAGGTCTTTTTTCACGGTGCCACCTTTTTCATCAGCCAGTCCGAATCCGCCATTGGCAGAACCTTTGATGTCATTGATAGCTTCTTTCAGCTGACCTTCCGTAGCGGCCCGGTTCTCCGTCACATGGTCCTTATCCCACTTGGTATTGTCCAGACCGGTGATGTAGTTGCCGTTGGCCGGATTCTTGGTATCGGAATTGTCCTGTCCCCCAATGGTGATTTTCTTGTCACCACCCACCGTGACCTTGGTGAAGTCCGGGGTGTCGGTCATGACGATTTCCAATCCGTCTTTGGTCGCATTCTGGCGGACGCCCAGGTTCTTAGTGGAGGCATTCTTCAATGCATCTGCATCCGTAATGCCGCCTTTGATGGACAACATTTCATTGAGCTTCCGGGTGACTTCCTGGCCGTCGTTGCCCACGAATTTCAGACCATCATCCAGGGTAGCCACAGTCTGAGGATTGCTGCCATCCTTGTCGGTGTAGACGATACGGGTAATATCCGTTCCTGCAAGATTCTCCTTACCGGTCTTGCCGTCTTCGCCCTTCTGTCCTTTTTCCGTCTTGATGATGGTAGTGCTGTACCCCTGTTTGCCGTCGGTCCCCGGCAGGCCATCTTTGCCGGTCAGGCCAAGGGTGCCTTCCTGGCCGTCCGTACCATCTTTGCCCAAAGCCAGCTTGTCGTTGAGCTTGATATTGTAAGTCATCAGGCCATCGCTGTCTTTTTTGGCCGCAATCATCAGGTTGCCATTCTGGGTATCATATTCCCCATAGGCATTGGCTCCCGGTTCAGCTGTTGCCGGATTGGATTTATCGTTCACCGTGACCACCGTACGCTTACCGGCGGCCGTAGTGGCATTGTTGATGGCTTCGCTGACTTTGGCCAGCTGGTCTTCCGTAGCAGCCCGGCCGCTGACATAATCTGGATCCGTTACACTCCAGTCCTTATTGGACAGACCGATCGTATAGCTGCCATCAACAGGATGGTTGCCCTTGTTGGTGGTCAGTTCCGTATTGGAGAAATGTCCAATCTTGGCATCTCCCGCCTGCAGGGTCCCGTCCTGATCCAGATTGACATGTTTGGCCAGCTGGATGTAGAGCTTGCCATTATCATCCTTCGTCACGCCGATATTGGCGTCCGTCAGGTCTCCCTGGGCTTTGCCCACGATATCCAGCCGTTCATTGAGTTTCTTGGCGATGACTTTTGTCTCATCATCCTGGCCGTCATCCCCGGCAAACTTCAGGCCATCATCCAGGGTGGCTACGGTCTTGCTTTCCGTACCGTTCTGGTAAACGATCCGGGTAATGTCTTGGCCGTCCACTCCCGGTTTGCCATTCTTTCCGTCTGCCCCGGGCTGGCCCTTTTCAGTGCGGATGAAGGTGGTGGTGATGCCATCAGCACCGTCTTTGCCGTTGATGCCGATGTACCCATCCTTGCCGTCTTTTCCGGCCTTGCCCTCCTGCCCGACCACCACGCTGTCCGCGGAAATATTCTTATCCATGAGCACATGGATGGTGGTGTTGCCGTCTGCATCCTGTTCCACAGAAGTCAGCAGGTTTTTGCCGGAGTATTTATCCAGTGTTTTATCCCCAGCACCGGTGATGTTGATGGTGCTGCCCAGCTGGTTGGTCACCGGGTTGGAACCGCTTTCCGCCACCTTCTGGTTGGCACCGAACTTAAGGCCCTTGCCCAGTCCTTCGAAGCCGCCAATGGTGATGTCGCTGGCATCCGTTCCGTCTGCATTCTGGACCTTCAGAGTCACCGTGCCGGTTTTCGTATCAACCGTATACTTTCCAGCAGAACCAGCCGCCGGGTTCTGCACCAGATGGAGGTCGTGTTTCAGTACATTGCCCAGGTCAACCGTGATCTTCTGATGATTTCCCTGGTCATCCACGTCATTCCGGGTCAGTTCCAGAGTCTTGCCGTCATCGCTTACCGTACCATCCGTGATGTAGTAGTCGTGGAGGCCGTCAATATGCACGTCCGTGCCATTCTGACGGGTCAGTGTGACGCTGCCCTTGCCATCCTTTGTCTGGGTATCCGTGCCTTCTCCATTGTAGGTTACAGCGCCTCCGGATACGTAGACATCGCCCTTCACCGTGCCATTCTTGATTTCATCGGCCACAGCCTGGAGCTGGTCTTCCGTAGCCGCCCGACCGCTCTGGATTTTTTTGCTATCCCAGTTGGTGTTCTTCAGTCCAGTGATGTAATAATCGTCATTGGAGTTTGCGCTTTCCGTACCATCCGCATTCTTGCCGCTCTGGATCCCGATCACGATACCGCCGCTGTAGGTGTCACCGGTCTTGGTACCGCCCACCCGGACCGTATTGAACCGCACATCGTCGGCGGTAGCAATGGTCACCGTATCTCCGGTGCCTCCCAGTTCGATGTTCTGGCCGGCCGCAAGGTTCACCACCCGGCTGGTGGGTGTAACGTCCTTCCGTTTGGTGCCGTCCACATCCAGCTCCCAGCCTTTGTTCACCGTATCGATCACCGGCTGGACAGTGCTGTTGGCGATGTTCTTCACGTCGCCGATATTGGCCCCGTTGGTCAGGGTATTGTAGGTAGGCTTTTTATCAGCGTCAGTGCCATCGGAACCGCTGCCCATGTTGTTGACCTGATTGCCGCCGAAGGAAATCTTGTCCCCGTTGATGACAACGTTCTTGGTTTCATCTGTTTTATCGTTGGTGATGGTAATGCCGCCGTCGTTCTGGACGGTCTTGCCGGTGGTGACGGAATTCAGGTCCTTGAGGTCCTTGGCCAGTTTCACGGTCAGGGTATCGGTGCCGTTGGAGACCACCCCGATGTTGCCGTCGGTGAGGGCATCCTTACTAGTCACACCGCCATTGATAGTTGTCTTCTGGTTCAGGGTCCGGGCAAAGCCGGTGCTGTCCGCTGTGCCATCGGTCTTGATATCGCCGGCGTAGATCTGGCCGTCATCCATGGTAGCCAGTTCGTAGGTATGGCCCTGGTCGTCCTTGTAGTGGAGACGTGTGGCCTGGATGTCGTTACCGGCAGAAGTGATATTCTGGCTGTCCGTCAGGGTCTTGGTGCCGTAGGCAGCATTGGTGTCCGCCTTGGCCGCCTTGCCGTCCTTGTCCGTCAAGTCTGGATTGCCCACAAAGATCACATCGCTGGTAGTGACCGACGTAAAGGTGGGTTTTTCATCCATGAGGATGGAGATATCGCCGTTTTCCGCAATCCGGGTGGTCAGGTTGGCCGTGCTGTAGCTGTGATTGTCGGCTTCGTCACTGGCCTTGATAGCAATGGTGTCGCCAAGCTTGCGGCTGACTACCTTATAGCCCTTGTAGTTGTCCGTGGTATTGGAGGCATCCTTGGTGTTGGTGGTGAAGCTCAGGCCTGCCGCTTTCAGCTGGGCCACGTTCACCGCATCCGTATCCAGGGAACCGGCCGCCACACCCGTAATCTGGCGGGTCAGCAGGCTGCCTTCCGTGTCGTTGCCCACGGCAAAGGCACTGGCATTGGAAACCCAGGCTGCAGAAGTCTCTGTGGTGACATCCCCTGTCAATACATTATAGCCCTTGGAACCGCTGGAACGGTTGGCCAGGGCCCCGCTGCCCAGAGCCACGCTGTCCGCCAGTTTGGCTTGTGCGCCGTTTCCGATGGCAGCAGCATTAGCAGCTGTTTCATCCACCGTACCGCCCAAAGCCGCCAGTGAATTTTCTGCCGCAGCTGTAGAATTTTCTCCAAAAGCTACTGAATTCTTCCCGCTGGCGGTAGAATCACTGCCAAATGCCGTGGCACTTTCTCCGCTGGCAAGGGTCCGTTCCCCAAAAGCAGTGGCATAGGTACCGCTGGCTACCGTACCGATTTTCGTTGTGGTGCCGTTCCCATTGTCAACGACTTTGTCCCCACCGCCCCAGGCAGTAGCATACATCCCAGTGGCCTGGTTCTTGTTGCCAAATGCCGTAGCGCCGATTTTAGTTGCCTGAGTCAGATTGCCGAAAGCCGTAGCGTTCTGTCCGGAAGCCAGGGTATCAATGCCAAAAGCCGTGGCGTTGGACTGGGTGGCTTGGGTCCGCTGGCCAAAAGCAGTGGCCCGTTTTTCCGTAGCCTTGGTTTCCTGGCCAAAGGCAGTGGAATTAGAACCGGAAGCTGTGGTCCGTTCGCCGAAGGACACTGCATTGTCCCCGCTGGCCACATTGTTGGCCGGTTCTGCCGTAGTATCCGTCTGCTGCCCGCCAAAAGCCAGGGCATAGCGGCCAGTGGCCTTGCCATACTGTCCGATGACCGTGGCACCGTAGCCGTCAGCCTGGGCTTTGTAGCCGATGGCCACAGCGTTTTCTGCATCTTTCGTAGTAGATGCACTGACCCCGGCTGCCAGGGAATTTTTGGCGAGGGCACCGCCGTTTGTATAGTTGGTATCCGTTTCTGTATCGGTGGAGTTGACACTGTAGTCGTGCATATTGATTTTCTGGGTAGCGGCTTTCAGCTGGGCTACGTTGACGGCATCCGTATCCAGAGTCCCGGCAGCCAGATTGTTCAGCTGGCGGGTAATGGCAGTGGCAGTGATGTTGCCGTCCTCATCCCGTTCTTCTGCCCGACCGATGGAAACGGCTTCGTCCGTGGAATACCAGGTTGAAGTATCGTCCACAGAAGCCACACCTGTCCGAGGATCATAGCCTTCGATATTCTTGTCCGCCCCGGATTTGGAATTTTTGCCCAGGACGATGGAGTTGGCCCGCCAGGCGTTGGTCCCTTCCCCGATGGCAATGGCGTTTTCTCCCCAAGCTCCGCTGTTCTGGCCCAGAGCAATGGCATGGGCTGTGGTCCCGGCTCCGGATCCCAGGGCGATGCTATAATTCCCCCAGGCTCCGCCGCCGCCCAAAGAGACAGCATTTTGTCCTGTAGCCATGGAACCGGCCCCTACGGCAGCGGATTGGTACCCAGAAGACTGGGCTCCATAGCCTACGGCGGTGCCCGTATTGGAGGCCTTCGTTTCTGTTCCTACACCAGTACTCCGGTAAGCCACACTGGCATTCTGCCCCAACGCCACCCCATAGGAACCTGTGACGGAAGCATTGGGTCCGATGGCCGTACCACTGGTTAACCTTCCGCTGATATGGGCGCCCCCGATGACCGTAGAATCTGAAACAGAGCTGTCCCAGTAACCGCCGACGGTGGAATTCTTGCCGATAGCCGTCACATTGGTCCCTTTGGCACTGGCCCCGCCAATAGCCGTAGAATTGCTGCCTTGAGAAGATGTCCCATAGCCCAGGGCCGTGGAATGGTCTCCTGAAGCCACGGAGCTATTGCCTACGGCCGTGGCATAGGCATAGTTGGCATTGGCCCCCTGTCCTACTGCCGTGGAATTTGTATCACCGGCATGGCCGCCCACAGCCGTACTCTGAGATCCAGTAGCCGAAGACCCCCAGCCGATGGCCGTAGCCTGATTCGTGGTAGCGTTGGCACTGTTTCCCACTGAAACAGATTGATGGCCCGTGGCCGAACCGCCTACGGTAATTGCCTGGCCGCCGCTGGTGGCAGAGCCGGCTCCGATGGCGATATCGTTGGCGCTGTTGGTATGGCCTCCGATGGCGATGGAGTTATCCCCTGCGGCAGAAGCCGCATTGATATAGCCCCAGTTATCCTTCGAAGAGCCGATGGCAATGGAATAGTTTCCGATGGCATGGCCGCCTACGGAAGCCGAATAAGAACCCTGGGCGGTGGAACCATACCCTACTTCCACGGAATGGTCTCCTTTGGCGTGGCCCCCTACTGCTACCGAGTATGCGCTTTGGGCGGTGGAACCGGTCCCTACCTGCACCGCATAGTACCCCTGGGCATGTCCGCCGATAGCCACAGAGCCTTCCTGCTGGGCACTGGTCCCAGAACCGATAGATACGCTGTCCTTTCCCATAGCCGCAGCCCGGTAGCCGTAAGCAGAGGCATCTTCTCCCGAAGCATAGGTATTTGTACCTACGGCCGTGGCATTGTCTCCTGTTGCCACAGCACTGACCCCGGCCGCCAGGTCATTGTTCCCGGTGGCACCATCGTTCAGGTAGTTGTTGTTCCCGGCGGCATCCGTAGCTTCCGTGGTCTTCACACTGTAGTAATGGGTCATGGCTTCTTTCAGCTGGGCCAAGTTCACGGCGTCGCTGTCTTCACTGCCGGCAGCCACATTGGTGATCTGACGGCTGGCACTGCCATTGCCGATGGAAAGGGCACCTGTGCCAGACTGCCAGGCTGTGCCGGTCTTGACGGATGTGGTGCCCGTTTTGGGATCCCAGCCCGTTACACCGCCGGAGCGGTCTGCCTGGGAATCCATACCCAGGGCGATGGAACCATCCGGTACAGCGGTAGTACCTTTGCCGATGGCCACGGTATTTTCCTTGGCTACGGCCGTATCGCCGATGGCAACGGCAGAATTGTCGGCACTGGAGCTGTAGCCCACAGCCACGGCCTTGCTGCCCTGAGCAGAAACACTGGACCCGGCAGCGATGGAGTCGTTGGATGCCTGGTAGAGGGTAACGGAATAGAGTTTGTCCAGGTTGTCGGATTTTTGATAGTTATACACCGGCTTGCCGTCCTTCTGATCGGCTTTGGAGGCATCGCTGGTGATTTCGGTTTTGGTGGTTTCTTCCCCGGTGGTGGGATCTTTGACCGTATAAGTATGGACGTACTGAGGCGTAGTAGTAGTTTTCCCGTCTGCATCCCGGAAGACCTGGGGTACCTGGGTAGGCTTGCCGTCCTGATCTTTATACCAGGCCGCACTGTCCTTATCTGTGGTCTTGTTGCCATCTGCATCGGCATAATAGACAACAGGCTTATCGGTGATCTTAGCATTATTGCCGATAGCGGTAGACCGTTCCCCTTCGGCCCGGCTCTGATAGCCTACAGCCGTAGAGCCTTCTGCCTCCGTGGAAATGGCCAGATCATTCGCCTGTCCTTCCCCTTTCACCAGCTGTTTATTGTCCTCATCCATGGGTTGGCCTTTGATGGTATCTGCTGAATCCTGACGCAGGGTATCGGTTTCCGTACCGACGACCGTATTGTTCTTCCCCGCTTTCTTTTCCCCTTCCCCTTTGACCTGGTTCCCTATGGTCAGATTGCCGTTATCATCATAAGCCGCAGTCCCCCCATTGCCCAAATCCACCGGGTCCGCCGCCTGGACTGCTCCAGGCATGGAAAGTCCCAGTGCAAGAGAAAGGGCCAGAGTCAAAGCATAGGCGCTCCCTGAGGTCCTGTTTTGCCGGCTGGCGTGTTCCTTCCCATGGTTCCGGGCGATTTCCGAAACCACCACCCAGCTGTTCCGTACTTTGCTCCAGATGACCTTATAAATGCGATTCATGATGCTCCCCCCATGATATAGTATCCACCCAAAAGAAAATGATTCTTCACACAAGATTATCATTGTTATTGACTGCACAAGATTCTGCTGCAATTACTATTTTAATGTATCATATAGCAATTGTCTGTTCAATATGTAATATTTAAGTATATGTCGTTTCTTATGAAAGTGAAAAATAGATGGCAAAAAAGTGAGGTAAAAATTAAAATTTTACATTTATTGCCCTAAAATCAGCTGTAAGCGCTGGAATCAATCGATTAAAAACCTTTGCTTTCCTTTGTATTTCTCAAGTTTTGGCGTGTTTTGATGAATTTATGCTTTTTTGTATGGATAGCATCTTTTCTCGCCGGAATCGTAATATTATTCCATCTATAATATATAAAAAGGGGATGTTGCACGTAAAAAATATATGTGCAACATCCCCGTAGTCGAAAGTCTG
>CAJMQS010000030.1 GCA_905215645.1 uncultured bacterium | reverse complement strand
TACGCGGCTCTACAGCTAGGGGGTGTTGCACGCAACGTGCAACACCCCCTTTTTTATTCTACCCTTTGGAGTTTGTGGTCGGTGTGCTGTCTTACTTCACAATGGTCACCGGGCAGTTGGCACTCTGGGATACCTTCGTGCTGACACTGCCCAGGAAGAACCCTGCCAGGACACCCATACCACGGTTCCCCATGATGATCATATCCACTTCGTCCCGATCTGCCTCGGCACAGATCCGTTCCGCCGGATCGATGTCCACCACTTTTTTAAAAGTGATCCGTTCATAGGACACCTTTTTGGCTTCTTTTTCTGCTTCTTCCAGCGGGGTAGGAGCTGCTGCCTCCAGCGGAATCGGATTGCCGTTCTTGTCTTTCCGGGGAGGTTTGATCCGGCTCAGATCATAAGGGACATCGATATTGATGACAATGATGTCTGAACCGAATTTGCCACCGATTTCCATGGCGAAATCCAAGGCACGGAGGGCAATCTTAGAACCATCTACAGGAACCAGGATTTTGTTGATCATAAGGACTCCTCCTTCTGCCGGCACTGAAAGCCGTTACTTTACAATCAGGACGGGGACATCAGCGTACTGGGATACCTTGGAGCTGACGCTGCCCAGGAAGAATTCAGCAATGCCGCTGAGCCCCCGGCTGCCGATGACGATGGCCGTACATTTCTTTTCCTTGCAGACTGCCAGGACCCGTTCAGAAGGATGGCCCACTTCCAGATCATAGGAAGCCGTCCCCTTGAATCCCTTCAGTTTTTCCTTGGCCGTATCCAGCACACTGTTGCCGATTTTGGTCAGTTCTTCATTCCCCTGGCTGATGGTAGCTTGATCCAGAGGAACCACCAGCATAGCCGAATTGTTGTAAGGCTGGATTACATTGACCACCAGCAGTTCCCCTTTAAAGGCCTCTGCCAGTTCCTTTGCTTCTGCCAGCGCTCTCCAGGATGTTTCAGAACCATCTACCGGGACCAAGATTTTTTCAAACATACAACCACCTCCAAAGTGAATCCTTTACATTTTCCCTTTTCCTATAGGATATATTCACCGCAAAACTGTAAATTCCTGCTTATCTTGGAAAAAATCACTGTCGCTGCGCAATTTTTTTATTTCACCACGACCACCGGCACCTTGGCATATTGGGAAACTTTGCTGCTCACACTTCCCAGCAGGAATTCTTCCACTCCGCTGAGTCCCCGGCTGCCGATGACGATGGTGTCACAGCCCTTGGCGGTGCACACTTCCAGGATCCGTTCAGCCGGATTCCCGATTTCTTCCAGAAATTCCGCATCACCTTGGAATCCCTGGAGTTTTTCTTTGGCCGTATCCAACGTGGCATAGCCTGCTTTTTTCATGACAGCATTGTTCTGGTCGATGAGGGTCTGGTCCAGGGACATCTGGAGCAGATTTCCCACACCGTAGGGAATCATCACCGTAATGACGGTCAGCTTCCCGCCATACTTTTGGGCCAGGGATTCTGCTGTTTCCAACGCCTTCCAGGACGTATTCGAACCATCTACCGGTACCAAGATCTTTTGGAACATAAAATCTCCCCCTTCATTTCACCACAAATACTGGCACAGCGGCATACTGGGAGACTTTCGAGCTCACACTCCCCAGCAGGAATTCGGTGATCCCGCTGAGCCCCCGGCTGCCGATGACGATGGAATCACAGTCTGTCTCCCGGCTCTTTTCCAGGATCCGTTCGGCCGGATTGCCTTCGCCTTCTTCAAAGGAAGCTTTTCCCTTGAATCCATATTCCTGCAGTTTCTCTTTGGCCATATCCAGCACGGCCAGACTGGCTTTTTTCATCTCCCGATTGCTGCGGTCCATCAGGTTTTCATCCAGTGTGATCTGGAACAGGCTGAGGCTGTTGTAGGGTTCCATCACGGTAAACACCCGAAGCTCTCCCTGGAACCGCTCAGCCAGCGCAGCTGCCGTTTGCAGTGCCTTCCACGCCGAATTCGACCCATCTACCGGTACTAAGATTTTCTGGAACATATCCTCATCCCCTTCCTTGCTCTTTAGGGATATTATTCGCCGTTTTCCAGAAAATCCCTTTATTTTTTGCTTTTTTTCTGATTCTTTTTCTGATAGCGGCGCATTTTCCGGTCCATGGTGAACCCGTTTTGCTTCCGGGCCAGTTCCAAAGGTTCCGGATCTTCCGCATACTTCTTCCGGGCATAGAGGAACAGGATGCCAACCACCGCAATGGGCAGGAGCCCTAGGACCCAGCGCAGGGTCTGTTCCTGGATCACTACCAGGAAATCCCACCCTACCACCAGAAGGGGCGTCAGGATGTACCGGGCCAATTTGGATCCGTTGAAGAACCGCAGGGTCAGGCCATAGCAGAGCACCGCCATAGAAAAGGACACCAGGGTCAGCAGCAGGATAAAAAGGAAAAATTCCATATCACCATAACCTTTCTAGGAAATTCCCAAGAAGCCAGCAGCACTGGCTTCTTGGGAGAGTGCTCCCTCTTATTTCTTTACGATTTCGTTGAAAAACTGGACAAAAAGCGTCTGTTCGTCGCTGGGGGGCATATCGGCGACCACCACATTCTGGGGCATCAGGACGACTTTGCTGTCAAAGGTTCCCTTGGCGGGAAGGATTTCACCGCATTCCTCCAGGGCAAAGCTCCCTGTAGTGGAAACCAGACGGTCTGCCGTCAGCAGGAATCCCTCTTTGGCACTGCCGAACAGGGTACAGTCACAGAGCACCAGCACATCGTCCGGACGGATGCCGCCCTGGGCCCCGTAGCTTGCCATGGCGTTGCTCAATTTCTTCTCCGGGATATCGGGAATGCAGCGGAAATAGAAGGGACGGCCAGAAATCTTTTTTGGGAATTCCCGGCAGAAAGTCAAGATGGCTTCCCTGCGACCATTTCCAGTCTCCCCCTGGTCCTCTTTTATTGCAGCCTCCTGGGCAGCCACAGGATTCCCGCACTGACCACAGAACAAGGCCCCTGGCTTCAAAGAAGCGCCACACTGAGGACACACTCCAGCCTTCCCGGGTCCGGGATCCTGCAGTTCTTCAGACGGTTCTGCCGGTTCGGCCGCAGGCTGGGCAGGAGGCATTTCCGGTTCCCGTTTTTTCGGATGGGGCAGCAAGACGATTTCATTAAGCAAACTGCAGAAATCCTGATCCCCCAAATCCTGTGTCTTGAATCGGGCCAGCACTGTGCCGGAAGCGGCTTCCTCCATTTCTTCACCACTACATTCCACCGTTCCCAGCTGATCCAGGGAGATCCGGATTCCCTGGGAACTCACCAGTTGCCCGTCCCTGGTAATCAGGAACCCCTGCTCTCCTTTCCCCCACAGGATAGAATGAGTGGAATCGCAGAGGAGCACCACCTGGTCTCGCTGGACGCCACCGCTGCTCCCATAGGCCTGCATGGCATTGTCCAAGGGACCGGAAAGCCGATCTCCTGCATAATAGTAAGGAAAATCCTCTTTGTTTCCCGCAACTTTTTTTGTCAGGCAGGCCACCCGGTCTGCCAGGGGCACCTGTGCTTTCCGCCCATTCCATTCTTCCCGGACATCATCCGGTTGCTGAGATTCCCGGATTGCCTCCCGGTACCAATCCAAGGCATGCTCCAGGTCATAGGTCTCCCTTTGGGGATCCACACAGAGACGGGCAGCCTGGAGCCGGGCTTCCTGGCTGCCCAGTTCCATGGATTCCTTATAAAGGGCCAGAGCATCCTGATCCTGGCCCCTCTGTTCCTTTTCTTTGCCCAGAGCCAGAGACAGGTCCCTGACTTTTTCCATGGCCCCATCCTGTTCCTGAGCCTGGGCCTTCCGATAATATTCCAGAGCCAGCATTCTGTCTTGGAAGGCCTGATTCCCAGTTCCATTCCCGGCTTTTTCTTCTGCCTGCTGTCCCAGGGAAAAGGCCAGTTCCCCCAGATTCTTCCTGGCATCTTCACAGCCGTATGCCACGGCCTTCTCGTACCATTCCACGGCTTTTCCGGCATCTTTTTCCATGCCCTCGCCCTGGCTGGCCATCCATCCCAAGCGGAGACAGGCTGTCCCATCTTTTTCTTCCGCGAGCTTCCGGTACCAAGCGATGGCTTCGGCATACTTCTCGTCGATTTCCAGATTCCTGACCGCTTCCGCTGCCAGTTTCAGGAAGACCCGACTCTGTTCCGGCTTGACTTTCTTCAGCATCTGGTACACCTGCCAAGCGGCTTCCTGTTCTTCCAGCACGGCAGCTTCTACAAAAGCCCATTCTGCCGCTGCTTCCTGTTCCTGTTCCTGATAGAGCAGGCCAGCCTGATAGGCAGCTTCTCCGCTCCCCAGTTCCCGGGCAGCATCGAAGGCAGCCAGGGCTTCCTCTTTTTTCCCGGCTCCCAAAGCTTTTTGGGCTTCCTGGAGTTTTTCCGCCTGCTCCTGTTCCGCCCATTCCCCGGCTTCCCCGGTAAAATCCACCAGATGGAAATGGACGCCCTGACCGGCCCAATCGGTCTTTCCCGGCTGTTCCAGTTCCAGGACTGCACAGCTTTTTTCCATGCCCCAGAAATCCACCTGTTCGGTCCAGGAGGGGATCCAATAATGATCCGGAGTCCCAATGAGGGCGATATCCACCCTGCCATCAGCGTTTTTATCGAAATCTCCTGGGGCTTCACGAAGGAGGATCAGCGTAGCTTCCAGCATAGCCGGACCGTAAATCGGATACATCACCCGATGGAGATTTTTAGGCATCCAGTCCGGGAACTGGAACTTCTTCACGATTTCCTGCTTGTCGATATATTCGTCCCTGATCCGGCGGGCCAAGGACAGTTCATACCCCTCTGCAGCCGCCATCTGGAACACATCCCTGGCCGCTTCCGGATCCAGGAGGAGCATCTGTTCATAGACAGGCAGCGAATCCCCGGTGATTTCCAGGCAACGGCAGAAGCCTTCCATCATCTCTTCCTGGGTGATCTTTCCCCCGGCAAACCGTTCTAACAGATTTTTTCGCCGGCTGTCGGCCTTATGGCTCTCAAAGTGAGTGGCAGGGATACTGCCCTTTTCCACCAGCATCCTGTGGACCAGGGCAAACAAGTCGTACCGGCAGATTCCGCTGATGAAATCCCAAGCCATCCCCGGATAATCCCGCTGGCTGATCCGGTTCTCGATGAACCGCTGGAGCCGAGCAGAATAAGAATTGCCGGTAAGGGTCCGTCCCAAAGAACTGAGGGCGTCCTGGGCCGTATTGAGCATCTGGGCTTTGATGGCTCCCTTCACCGCCCCAGTGATGCCAAAGCCTCCGCCCTGCCAGTTGGCCTTATTGGCCTGGGCTTCCACCGCCAGCTCATGCTGGTATGCCTCGATGGCTTCCTGATCCTCCTGCATGGCCTGGACCAGATCCGTTTTTCCTATCTTATCTGTCAGTTTGTTGCGAAGATCCTCTTTGGTGACATAATCGATGCCATATTCCAGGAGCAGATCCACTGCTTTTTCAAAAAAAGGATCACAGGACGCCAGACAGTATTTCAGCAGCCGAGAGGAAAATTCCACCGGATTGTCCACTCCATGTTCCTTCAGGTGGTCCTCCAGTTCATCCTGGGCCCGGTCCGCTGCCCACAGCCCTTCCCGGTTAAAAGGCGCCCACAGCTGGTTGTACAGCGCCGTAGCCCGGGGAAGGTCCACCGAGTACTTCCCCAGCACCGTGAAATGGCTGCCAGGTACTTCCGGAGGATTTTCCTGCTGGGCTGCCGCCGGCAGGGCATCTTCCGCAGCTGCAGGAGCTTCCTCCGGAGTTGCTGGTTCCACGGGAGCAGCGCTTTGCGGAACAGGAGAAGCCGGCGGCTCCGGACTTTCCGGCACGGCCGTCTCTTCCTTTCCCAATCCTTCCGGGATCTTCGCTCCGCAGTTATAACAGAATTTGGCATTATCCGGCAGTTTGGTGCCGCAGTTCATACAAAACATAGTATCATCCTTTCCCCCGCTGGACCGGAAACTTACAGCTTGATATTATGGGCATCGGCATTTTCGTGGAGGGCCTGCATTTCTGTCAGGACCAGATTGGCCAGGTCCACATGGCGCTGTTCCTTGAGATAATCATGATAATGGGAAGGCCGTCCGCCCCGTCCCGTATTCAGCATCCCCGGGACCACCCGGCCCTCTCCATCGAAGGAGTACTGGGCATAGATGGGGAGCACATGGCTGGTCCCATCCCAGTATCCTTCTTTTTCATCATCTCCAGGCTTCTCATTGAGGACCCGCATCTGGAAGGTCACCGGCGGCCGGTTGCCAGTACGGTTGTCGATGAAGCGGTACAGCTGGGAGGTGGCATCCACGAACGCCTTTTGGTGATTTTTTTCATCGATGACAAAGAGACGGCGTCCCTTGCCTCCGATCAAACTCAGGCTGCCGTTAGAATCATGGCCATAGGATGTGGCCATCACCTTCCCTGAGAGCCCTTCCTGATCCAAGATTCCCTGGACGACAGCAATGGAATCTCTAGCTTCCTGCTTGTCCGCTGGTTTTTCCTTCTTTTCCTGCTGGGCTTCCTGGGCCGCTATGGCTGCAGCCTGGGAAGCGTCCCTGGATTTCTGCTGTTGGAGATAAAAAGCCCCTCCTCCCAGGAGGACAAGGACGATGAGCCCTGCTGCCACGATCTTGTTCCTGGCAGCAGACGGAGATTTCCCTCCGACCGGTGCAGAGGGTTGAGCCTCCGCTGCCGTCTTGTTCTTTATTTCCTGGACCTCTTTCCCGCAGAAAGGGCAGAACCGATTCCCTGGCTCCAATTCCTTCCCGCAATGAGGACAAAATCTGATCATCCTTTCCAACCTCCCATCTTTTCCTATCTTGTTTATTATAGCAAAAAAATAGGGGGTGTTGCACATACTGCGCAGCACCCCCTACGTCATAGGTCAGACGTCATACGTCATACGCTTTTGGAAATCAATTCTGTTAAATTGATTTTGAAATTACAAAATCTGTTATAAGATTCAACTGGTTTTCTTACATTCAGAGCCAGCAGCGCAGGCTTCCATCGGCGTATGACGTATGACAGGACTGTTGCATGAGCGACAGCCCCCTCTTACCCCAAAATCATCGCTCCGATGGGATAGCCTACGAAAGTCATCACCAGGATGGCCAGAAGGGCGAACACACCGCCCCAGATGAACATATCCTTGGCCGTAGTCCAGCCGGACCCGATGGCCACCGTATTGATGGTGGACTGGCCTGCCGGTGTCATATTGCAGATCCCAGCTCCGAAACCGATCAGGCAGACCACGGCTCCCACCGAAACCGTCCCGGCAGGCAGAGCTTGGCAAACAGACAGGGCCACAGCACTGACCACAGTGGTGGTCACGATATTGGAAGAAAAATTGGTCTCTGCCACACACCAGGCAAAGAAAAACAGGATCAGCCCCAGTACAGGGAGCCCGCTGGCAATGGGTGCCAGCATCCCGCTGAGCCAGGCTTTGATGCCCATTTCATTGTGGGTCAGGGCGGACCCCAGCATAGTGGCCGCTCCTGTCATGACGATGGACGCCCACAGTACCCCCTTGGTCATGACCTCTTTGAAGTCCATGATAGGTTCTCCCTGGTGGCGGGCGATGAACAGGATGATGCAGCCCAACAGAGGCGGCATAGCCGTGGTCCACCGGCTGACCATCTTGTACAGTCCTGGGTCGAAGCCCTTTACCAGGCTGGGGCCCACCCACAGCAGCACCGTCAGGGCCATGGTCCCCAGGATGATTTTTTCCCGGGTATCGGCCTGGGGGACCATTCCCCGCAGGCTCATGGCTTTCTTCGGTTCGATGGTTCCGATATCACTGGGCCGGAAAAGGAACCGGAAGACCAGGAGTAGCAGCACCACCAGCAGGATCCCGGCCGGGATCCCCATGGCCATGTACTGGAACTGGTTCACGTCCCGTCCCGTAGCCGCTGTATAGTAGCCGATGGCCATGGTGGGCCATACGTGGCCGATGGCCGTCATCCCAGAGGACAGGCTGATGCAGAAAGCCGTCCCCAGCATGATCATATTGGCAGAAGGGCTCCCCTTCTTCAGTTCCAGCACCTGGAAGATATCTTCCAGGAAGGGCATGAAAGCCACGAACAGCACCGAAGGAGAAATGAACAGCCCCATGAAGGTCACTGCAAAGAACAGGAAGCTGACAAAAGACCAAGGGCCCCGGCGGGCAATGGCATTGGTGATGAAAGTCACCGTGCAGCGCCGGACGAAATGGGTTTTGGACAGCGGGTACACCAGCATGAAAGTGAAAAGCAGGAAGGCCACGGTGGTATTCCCGAAAGTCCCTTTCAGGGTGTTCCCGAAACCGAAATGGGGCAGGAAGCCCAAAAGGAAAATGGTGATCAGGCTGGGCCAGTCGATGGAAATGGTGATCCACATCATCAGGGAAGTCAGGAAGATTCCCAGTACGGCCAACCCCTCCTGGGTCAGAGGCGCCGGTGCCGGCAGCAGCCTGACGGCAAATCCTGCCGCCAGGGAAAGGACCAGCCACAACAGATCTTTTTGTGATTTTGTCATGTTTTCCCCTTATTCGTTCCGCAGGATCTGGAAATCCTGGCTTTCCTTGGACAGCTGGAACATGAGTTTCTGCATATTGGTTTCGCTGAGGTCCCCCAAGATGGTCAGATCAAACGTAACGGTCTTTTCCGGCTTGTTGAAATGGAGCAACTCCATATACTGCATGTTATAACCGTAATCCCCTACCATGTTCAGGATACTGCTCATGGCATTGGGCTGATCAGGGCGGGTCAGGCGGACCACCACCCGAGTCCCCCCTGGATGGATCTCGATGTTTTTAGCCAGTTCAGCGAACAGTTGGGGATTCCAGTCAAAGAGCATGCCATACTGGTACATCCGGCTGGTTTCCATGATTTTCCGGACCACTGCCAGATATTCGGGCAGCCGGTCTTCCGGCACCCCCTGGGACAGTTTCTGCAGGATCACCTGCTCCCGGTCCGGGCGGTAGATATTGGTCTCCCCGGCAGCCTGTTTCGTCTCGGCCACAAGTCGGGAACAGTCCAGCCGCTCCATCAGCAGTTCTCTGATTTGAGGATCGATGGCATCGATTTTCTGGCGCACTTCTTCCAATTTCATGATTTTTCTTCCTTTCTACCTTGCTTCTCAGATTTTCCATCTATTATAGCAAAGGGGCTGTCGCCTACGCAACAGCCCTTTCTTTTATACTGCCGTACAAGGTTCTGCACCCAGCAGTTCCTCCTGTTCTTCTTCCACCTGCCGGGCTGGGACTCGTTCCAGCCATTTCAAGTCATAGGGCTCGAATTTGCAGTGGGCATAGGCATCCACATCCATCACCGTACCATCCCAATCGGAATCGATCCGGCCGTTCTGCTTGATCAGGATATCGTAAAGGATGGCATAGGTTTCCCCGTCCTTAGGATCCTTTTCTACAATGGTACTGTAAGGCAGGGTCTTATGGTATACCAGTTCCAGGTCCTTGTATTTGAAATGGAATCCGCAGCGCATCCGGCAGCCGTCCAGTCCAGTATAACAGGCCACTTTCTTCAGGTCCCGAAGGATCTGGTCATGGGGTTCATCGTACAGATTTTCCGGCGTGGTTTCTGTATAGTCGAACCGGAACTGGATGGAAGGAGCATGGACCTTCCGGAACCGTTCCATAAAGGGAATCAGCTGTTCCCTAGGGTATTTCTTATACAGCACACAATTGATCCGGAACCGGACTGGCAGCTTGGCCAAAAGGCCATCATTGGATTCTTCCACATAGTGCTGCATATGCCGGGAGATATTCAGACAGGTGATCTTCTTCCGGTTCTTCTGCAGGAAGGCCAGCACCTCTTCTTCCGTCTGGTCCCGGCTCACCGGCAGGGTGGTATTGATATAGATCTTATGGGTCTCCGAAACCTTGTCCAGCATGACCTGCAGGCTATGCAGATTGGCCAGCGGTTCCCCCCCGGTGAAGACAAAATCACAGTAGGGAGTCAGCGCGTCCATTTTTTCGATACTGCGGCAGATGGCCTCCAGGGAGAACCCGGTCATATCAGCGTATTCTTCCTTGTTGACACAGAACGGACAGTGATTCTTACAGTCGTAAGGTACAAAAACGGTTACAGTCGCACCGCCGGTCCGCGTCTTGTATGGATGTACTGCCGCTTCTACAGCACTTTTTTCTCTTTTGATCATGACAATCCCCTCGAACTTCCACTCCGGCCCCGCCAGGAGCCGAAAGCTAAACTCTCACAATAATCTAGTCTATATTTTACCATAAACTGTGAAAGTGTTCCAATTTTTTCAGTGCCCCATCCGTGTTATAATGGTTCCATCTACAAAAAAGGAGCGGTCAGCCATGATTTCCATCATCCCGGAAGGATTCAATGATTTCTGCTGCAAAGGAGGGGACTGCCGCCATACCTGCTGCCAGGTGTGGGAAATCGACATCGATGCTGATACGGCGGAATATTACCAACAGCTGCCGGGAAAATTGGGGCAGGACCTGCGCCGGGCCATGGTGAAAGAAGGAGATACCTGGCATTTCCAGCTGGATCCCCGAGGATACTGCTATCTGCTGGATCCGGATGGACTCTGCCGGGTGATCAAGGAACTGGGGGAAGATGCCCTGTGCGACATCTGTACCGTCCATCCCCGTTTCTTCACTTATGTGTATGAATACATCCTGTGCGGCACCGGGCTCTGCTGCGAAAAGACCTGCGAGATCCTAGCTACCCTGCCAGGCCCTCTCCACTTCACCCAGGAAGAGACCGGCGTCCAGCTGACCTTTCCGGAACTGCTGGCAGAAATGGGGCTGGAGGCATTGCCGGAAGAGGAACTGCATTTCTCACCGGACCTGACCCTGGAAGGACTGACCCAGATCCTTCAGGATCTTTCTGCCACTGAACCCATCGATGCTGCCTGGACCCAGGATCTCCAGAAGCTCCTGGCTGCCCTGCCGGAAGCCCTGGAACAATACCGGAGCTACCGGGCAAAAGCTCCCCTGGCTTTCTTTGACCGGCTTTATCAGTTCATCTTCTACCGGCAGCTGGATCAGGAAGCGGCCTATGGTATGGAAACCCTAGCCCGCTACGCCCGCCAAAGCACCTGTTTCATCTTCCTCCAGGCGGCCCGTACCGGAGATGCCCTGGAAGCCGCCCGCCGCTGGTCCGAACAGATTGAATACGATACGGAGAATGTAGGTCTGCTGCTGTCGCAGCAGATCTGACAACAAAAGGGGTTGTTGCACGTGTATAACCACACACGTGCAACAACCCCTTTGTCATACGTCAGTCGTCATACGTCATACGCTTTTGGAAATCAATTTTTCCAAATTGATTTTGAAATTTTAAAACCCGCTATAACGTTCAACTGATTTTCTTAAATTCGAAGCCAGTAGAGCTGGCTTCCATCGGCGTATGACGTATGACCTATGACGTATGACGGGCTGTTACTCATGCAACAGCCCCTTTTGTATCATTTCTTATGAAATTCTTCCAACTCCAAGGACGTGTCCGCGTGGAGCATTTCCTGGGCCAGCTTGTCCGGATAGGGATTGGCGTACACGATCCGTTTGATCCCAGCGTTGATCAGGATCTTGGAACACACCACACAGGGCTGATGGGTGCAGTAGAGGGTGGCTCCCAGGGTGGATACCCCGTTCACCGCCGCCTGGATCACCGCATTCTGTTCCGCATGGATGCCCCGGCACAGTTCGTGGTTCTGGCCGCTGGGCACGTGGAGCTTTTCCCGCAGGCAGCCCACTTGTTCACAGTGGGGCAGACCTTTGGGCGTGCCATTGTACCCGGTAGCCAGGATCTGCCGGTCCTTGACCAGGACGGCTCCCACCTTCCTGCGCAGACAAGTGGACCGTTTTGAAACCACCTCGGCGATTTCCATGAAATAACTGTCCCAATCAGGTCTGTCCATGATTCATTCCACCGTTCCGAATACCCGGTCCCCAGCATCGCCCAGGCCCGGTACGATATATCCGTGTTCATTGAGATGGTCATCCAAGGCTGCCGTATAAATGGGCACATCCGGATGCAGTTTATTTACCAGTTCCACCCCTTCCGGAGCGGCCACAAGGCACATGAACCGAAAATGCTTGTAGCCATCTTCCTTCAGCATGGTCAGAGCTGCAGCGGCGCTGCCGCCGGTGGCCAGCATAGGATCAATCAGGATGATTTCTGCATCCTTGTCTTTGGGGATCTTACAGTAGTATTTGATGGGCTGAAGGGTTTCCTCATCCCGGGTCAGGCCGATATGCCCCACCCGAGCTTCCGGCACCAAATCCAGGACCGCATCCAGAAAGCCCAAGCCGGCCCGCAGGATGGGCACCACCGTAATGCCGCTGATGGCCAGTTCATAACCGGTGGTTTCCGCAAGAGGTGTAGTGACAGGGACTTCCCGGATGGGGAGATCACGGGTCACTTCGAACAGCAGCAACTGGGCGATTTCATCCAGCAGCCGCCGAAAATTCCGGGGAGCTGTCTTTTTGTCACGCAAATGGGTCATTTTTTCTTTGATCAAAGGATGGTTCACAACATGGACTTGCATGGGTTACAGGGCTCCTTTCCCAATTACAGATTCGGATAGAGAGGATGTTTTTCACACAGGGCGGCCACCCGGGCAGCCGCTTCTTTCTGGGCTTCTTCTTTCCCGGGATTGCTGAGCACCAGGCCGATGATCTTGGCCACTTCCCGGAAATCTTCTTCCAGGAAACCGCGGGTGGTGGCTGCCGGAGCACCCAGCCGGATGCCGCTGGTCACAAAGGGGCTGGCAGGATCATTGGGGATGGTGTTCTTGTTGCAGGTGATGCCGATGGCGTCCAACATATGTTCCGCATCCTTGCCAGTCAGATTCTTGGACCGGGTATCTACCAGTACCAGATGATTGTCCGTGCCGCCGGAGACAAGCCGCAGGCCCTGTTGGGTCAGTTCATCTGCCATAGCCGCCGCATTCTTGATGATCTGTTTCTGGTATTCCTTGAATTCTGGTTTCAGGGCTTCGCCCAGGGCCACGGCCTTGGCTGCGATGATGTGCATGAGAGGACCGCCCTGGGTACCGGGGAATACAGCCTTGTCGATCTGTTTGGCATATTTTTCCGGACATAGGATCATGCCGCCCCGAGGACCCCGGAGCGTCTTGTGAGTAGTGGTGGTCACCACATCTGCATAGGGGATCGGGCTGGGATGGAGCCCTGCAGCCACCAAGCCGGCAATGTGGGCCATATCGATCATGAGCACCGCTCCCACCTTGTGGGCAATAGCCGCCATCCGTTCAAAATCGATGATCCGGGGATAGGCGCTGGCCCCGCCGATGATCATCTTGGGCTGGCATTCCTCGGCAATCTTTTCCAGTTTGTCATAATCGATCCGTTCCGTTTCCGGATCCACGCCATAGGGGACGATGTGGAAGTATTTCCCGGAGATATTCACTGGGGACCCATGGGACAGATGGCCCCCTTCGGACAGATTCATGCCCATGACCGTATCCCCCGGCTGCACGAACGCAAAGAATGCCGCCAGGTTGGCATTGGCGCCGCAGTGGGGCTGGACATTGGCATGTTCTGCCCCGAACAGTTCGCAGGCTCTCTCCCGGGCAAGTTCTTCCACTTTGTCCACGAATTCACAGCCCCCGTAATACCGGTGGCCAGGATAGCCTTCCGCATATTTATTGGTCAGCACGGTCCCCATGGCTTCCATGACAGCCGGAGACACGAAGTTTTCCGAAGCGATCAGCTCGATCTTATGGCGCTGTCTGCCCAATTCTTCCCCGATTGCCGCTGCAACCTGGGGATCTGCCTGACGCAGTTCCTGTTGATTCATCTCGATTCTTCCTCCTTGCTGGATTGGCCTGGAACAGCCTGTTTCCAGGCTCTCCTTTCCTTATTTGTAGACAGCCCGTTCCCCGCCGATCAGAGGCGGACGGGTCCGTGCTGCTGTCAGCACTGCATTGCCCAGTGTCTTGCGGGAAAGGCGCACCGGTACAGCCACCCGTTTCAGGTGCATCCCGATTAGGGTCTGGCCGATATCCATTCCCAGATCTGCCTTGATTTCTTCCACTACCACTGGATTCTTCAATTCATTGTAGGCAGTAGCGGCAAAAGCCCCCCCTGCATGTTCGATGGGACGGACCGTCACCTGCTGCCAGCCGAATTTTTCCATGGCTTTCTGATCCACCACGATGGCCCGGTTCAGGTGTTCGCAGCACTGGGCCGCCAGGATCAGCTTGTGCTTCCGGCAGACTTTTCGCAGAGTGGTATACAGGACCTTGGCCAGTTTCATAGAACCGCCGGTGCCGATTTTATTCCCTAGCACTTCACTGGTACTGCAGCCCACCACCAGCACCTGCCCGGATTTCGCTCCGGCGATGCCGATCAATTCTTCTGCGTCTTCTTCGATTTCTTGTGCGATTGCTTCCAGATTCATCCTATCACCTTATTTCTCCAAGTCCATGATTTTCTGGACTCTCTGGGTATGGTAGCTGCCCAGGAAAGAAGCTCCCAGGTAGGCATCCACGATCTGTTCTGCCAGGCCGGTGCCCAGGACCCGTGCACCCAGGCAGAGGATGTTGGCGTTGTTGTGTTCCCGGGCCTTTTCTGCACTGTAACAGTCTCCGCAGACCGCTGCCCGGATGCCGTGGATCTTGTTGGCAGCAATGGACATACCCAGACCAGTCCCGCAGATCAGGATGCCCTGTTCCGCTTTACCGGCAGCCACCGCTTCTCCCACTTTCTTCGCATAGTCCGGATAGTCCACCCGATCCGGCGTGTAAGAGCCCGCATCTTCTACTTCATAGCCCTTATCCGCCAGGTATTTTTTCAAAACTTCTTTCAATTCAAAACCGCCGTGATCACAGCCGATCATGATTTTCATGAGTTTTGCCTCCCTAATCAATAGTCCGATGCGTCCGCCGCATACCAAACTCATTGTAACACAAAGGGGGAAAAGAAAAAAGGAGCCGTTGCATGAGCAATGGCTCCTTCTTGTCACTCCACAACTATCCCCTGCAGGAATTCCGGAACCTGTCCGCTCTGTTTCCGGAACAGGCCCCGGTCGTACACCAGGATATTGTGGCCGGCACTTTTCCGCATCCGGTTCATGATGGCAAGGCCCAGGCCCTGGGTGGGGACTCCTTCCCCCAGGATCACATCCACCTGCTGCCGGTCGAATTCCCGCAGCTCCGTGTATAAGTTCTCTGCCAGAGCTGCCATGTCCTTCCCAGCGTCGCAGATCACCAGGCGGGCCGTATGGGGCAGGTGCTGCACCGTTTCGTCCAGGGCCAACACCCCCACTTTCAGTCCCCAGGCTTCCGCCATGATGGCGGCCCGGATCACTCCCAGGCCCGCTTCCGGTCCTTCGACCAGGAACATGGGTGCCTTAGGGGCATAGTGCCGGTATTTCATCCCCGGCGCTTTGGGTTTCTGGTCCGGGCTCACCAACCCTGGATCCAGTTCCACAGCCCCCATCACCTCCTGGATCATCTCTTCGGTGATGCCCCCGGGACGAAGGATCACCGGTTCTTCTCCTGTAGTGTCGATGATGGTGCTTTCCACTCCGATATCACAGGCACCGCCGTCCACCACGCCGCCGATGATGCTCTCCATATCCTGGAGCACATCCTGGGCATTGGTGGGACTGGGTTTCCCAGATTTGTTGGCAGAGGGTGCTGCCAGAGGCCGCCCAGTGAGACGGATCAGTGCCCGGGCCACCGGGTCGCTGGGGAACCGGACCGCCACTGTTTCCTGTCCGGCAGTCACCACTTCTGGGATGATCTCCGACTTGGGCACGATCAGAGTCATAGGGCCGGGCCAAAAGGCGGCCATGAGCTTTTCCGCCATGGGAGAAAGGCCGGAAGTGAGAGGCCGGATCTGGCCCATTTCACTGATGTGGAGGATCAAAGGATTGTCCGCAGGCCGTCCCTTGGCGGCAAAGATTTTCCGGCAGGCTTCCCCGTTCAGGCCGTCCGCTCCCAAGCCGTACACCGTTTCCGTAGGAAAGGCCACCACTTCGCCCTGGCGCAGCAGCGTGGCCGCTGGTTCCAGCTGGGGTTCCAGCGGTTCATCTTTCTTTAATTTCCAATATCGCGTTTCCATAGCCCGTTCCCCCTTTGGCGGCAAAGACCATCCGGTCGATGTCCCCGTAATCTTTCCGTACTTTTACACAGTCCAGGCCTGCCTCCCGGCACAGTCGGGCCACAGCTTCCCCCTGGCCCTGGCCGATTTCAAAGGCGGCCATCCCTTCCGGATCCAAATAATCCCACAGTCTCTTCAGGATCCGCCGGTAAAAGTCCAAGCCGTCCCGGCCTCCGTCCAGCGCCCGCCGGGGTTCCCGATGGACTTCCGCCTGGAGCCCGGCTAAGTCTCCTTCCGGTATGTAGGGCGGATTAGAGACCAGCACCTGGAACTTCGGTTCCTTCGGGACCTTTTCATACAGGTCGGACAGCACCGTGTCCAGCCGGTCCTCCACCCCCAGGCTCCGGGCGTTTTCTCTTGTCACTTCCACGGCTCCCGGGCTGATGTCCACCCCGGTGCCCCGGGCTTCCGGCAGTTCCGCCAGCAGGGAATCGATGATGGCCCCGCTGCCGCAGCCCAGATCCAGGATCCGCACCGGGCCCCGATCTTTATTCAGGTTCACCAGCTGTTCCGCCAGCAGCTCCGTTTCCGGCCGGGGGATCAGGGTGTCTTTCGTCACCTTGAAATCGTAGCGGAGGAATCCCTTATGACCCAGGATATAGGCCACTGGTTCCCTGGCCGCCCGCCGGGCCACATAGCCCCGGTACTGTTTCAGTTCTGATTCCTCCAGAGGCTCATCGAAATTGGTGTACAGCTGGATCCGGCTTTTGTCCAGCACAGCACAAAGCAGCACTTCCGCATCCAAGCGCGGATTTTCCACGCCTTTGGAACTGAAGTACTGCTGGGTCCACTGAAGGATTTTCAATATGGTCCAAACGGTTCTTTGTGCCTGCATCTTATTTCACCTGCTGGAGTTTCTTGGCCTGTTCCGCCATCATCAGGGCATCCAGGAGCTCGTCCAGGTCCCCGTTGATGATGTCCGGCAGCTTGTGGAGGGTGAGCCCGATCCGGTGGTCGGTGACCCGGCCCTGGGGATAGTTGTAGGTCCGGATCCGTTCGCTCCGGTCTCCGGTGCCCACCTGGCTCTTCCGTTCCGCCGCGGTGGCCGCCCGCTGTTTTTCCTGTTCTGCTTCCAGGATCCGGGACCGGAGCACCCGCAGGCACTTTTCCCGGTTCTTGGCCTGGGATTTTTCGTCCTGGCACTGGGCCACGATCCCGGTGGGGATATGGGTCATCCGGACAGCAGATTCAGTCTTGTTCACATACTGCCCCCCAGCGCCGCCGGCCCGGTAGGTATCCACCCGGATGTCCGCCGGATTCAGTTCGATGTCCACTTCTTGGGCCTCCGGCATCACAGCCACAGTGACCGTGGAAGTGTGGACCCGGCCCTGGGATTCCGTATCCGGCACCCGCTGGACCCGGTGGACCCCGCTTTCAAATTTCATGTGACTGTACACATCGGTGCCGGACACCATGAACACCACTTCCTTAAAGCCGCCCAGGCCCGTGGGGCTGGCATCCATCAGTTCCACCTTCCAGCCCTTCTGTTCCGCATACCGGTTGTACATCCGGAACAGGTCTCCGGCAAAAAGGGCCGCTTCATCGCCCCCAGCCCCCGCCCGGATTTCCATGATGATGTTCTTCTCATCATTGGGATCCTTGGGCAGCAGCAACAGGGTGAGTTTTTCTTCATAGGCTTCCAGCTGGGGCTGGAGCTCCTTCATTTCCTCTTCGGCCATAGCCGTCAGTTCCTGGTCTTCCCGGGCTTTGGCAATGGCTTCGTCATCTTTCCAGGCATCCACCAGCTTCTTATATTCCCGATACACGGTGACGATTTCCGTCAGTTTGGAATGGGCCTTGGTGTATTTCAGCCACTCTTCCTGCCGGGTGATCACCTCCGGATCGCTGATCTTGGCTTCCAGATCCAGATACCGGTCTTCCAGGTCCTGGAGTTTGTCCAAATTCTCAAACATACGCATTCCCCATCATTCAATGATTTCTTCCGGCGGCAGCACCGCTTTCAGGGAAGCGATGGCCACTTCGATCTGATCGTCATCCGGCTGCCGGGTGGTCAGTTTCTGGAGCGCCAGCCCCGGCAGGATGGCAGTCCGCACCCAGGGCTTGTCCATATGCTTTCCGGCAAAGCGGATGATTTCATAGCTGATCCCGGCCACTACCGGCATCAGGAGGATCCGGGAAAGGATCCGCTCCCACAGGCTGGGCCAGCCCAGGAAGGTAAAGATAAAGATGCTGATGAGCATGACGATCATCAGGAAATTGGTACCGCAGCGGGGATGGAGAGTGGAAAAAGGCCGCACATTCTCCACCCGCAAGGGCAGCCCATGTTCATAGGTATAAATGGTCTTATGCTCCGCCCCATGGTACTGGAACACCCGCTGGATGTCCTTCTGCCGGGAAATCCCCCAGATGTAGAGCAGGAAGATTCCCAGCCGCAGGAGCCCCTCGCACAGATTCAGCAGGAGGGGACTGGCCCCCTGGTTCTGGAGCAGCTTCATAGCCCCCGTAGGCAGCACCACGAAAAGCAGCACTGCCAGGCCCACGGAAACGGCAATGGTCCCGGCCATTTCCAGGCTGCTGAGGGTCTCTCCCGATTCTTCATCCCCGGAAACCTGGGCGGAAAAAGACAGGGCCTTCATCCCGTAGCCCAGGGATTCTACCAGGGAAACCACTCCCCGGAGGAAAGGTTTCTTCAGGATGGGATACCGGTCGCTGATGCTCCCTGCCGGTTTCAGGTCTACGGTGATCTCTCCGTCAGGTTTGCGCACCGCTACGGCGATCTTCCCCGGTCCCCGCATCATCACTCCCTCGATGACCGCCTGGCCACCGACACTTAATTTTTTTGCCATAAAATGACTCCCTGGATACAAGAAAAGGAGTGCTGCAATGTCTGCAAGTCACTCCCTGTCCGTGCGCATTTTTTATTTTGCGTCTTTGCCGTACCGTTTGTTGAACTTTTCGATCCGGCCTCTGGCAGACATATCACGCTGTTTACCAGTGAAGAAAGGATGGCATTTGGAGCAAACGTCCACGCGCAGTTCCTTCTTTACACTGCCAGTTTTGAATGTATTCCCACAGCCACAAATCACGGTGCATTCACCGTAGTTAGGATGGATTCCTTTTTTCATTCTTGAAACACCTCTTTCTGATATTGCATTAATATATCCCGACATTAACGCTTGACAATTATATCACACTCCCCGGGTCCATGCAAGAGTCCTTTCTCCTTTTCCTGGAAATCTCCCCGTCCATCTCTTCAGGATCCGGAGGATTCTCCTTCACCGCCAGCTGGAGGAACACTTTCATGGCCTGGGTCTGCCATTTGTCCTTGTGATAGAACAGCTGCCGGTACATGTGCATGCGGAACTTCTTTACCCGGAGGATCTGCAGCCGATCCCGGTACGGGCTGTTCTCTACCACATACTGGGGCAGGAAAGAAAGACCCAGGTTACGTTGGACCATATCCAAGATGAAACCGGTATCACTGACTTCCAATAAAGGATTCAGGGCCAGCTGCCGGGCTGCCAGGTGCTGGTCCAAGCTCAGTCGGTAATTGTCCGCCTTTTCCGTAAGGAAAAAAGGCTGCCGGAGCACTTCTTCCAACTCCACTTCCTTTTTCCGGGCCAGAGGCGAATCCAGGGAACAGACAAAGACGATGTTCTCCCGTTTCTGGAACACCTTTTCCCATTTTACATCATATAATGGCTTATCCAGCACATATACCAGATCCACCTTGTTGTGGTTCAGAGCATCCAGGAGCACGCTGGGGGAATCGATGGTGATGGTAATGTGGAGATCAGGCAGATTCCGGCACACATAGTCCATCACCTGAGGCATGTGGGCTTTGCACAGGCTTTCGATCATCCCGATCCGCAGGGCTTCCACCGGAGGCCGGTTGTGCATCACATTCTCCACTTCTTCCACTTCCTGGAGGATGGGCAGCACCCGCCGTGCCAATTCTTTTCCCGGAGGCGTCAGGGCCACCTGTTTCCCCAGCCGGTCAAAGAGCCGGACCCCCAATTCCGTTTCCAAAGAATGGATCTGTACACTGAGAGCGGACTGAGAGTATCCCAGTTCCTTCGCTGCCCGAGAAAAACTTTCCACTTCCATAATTTTCAGAAAGCTTTTTAATTCTCTTAGTTCCATTTTGTCAACCGCCTTTTGAAAATATTAAAAATTTTCATCGTTCAAATCGAATTTATTAATTTGATTTATGGGCACACTCATAGTACACTGAATAAACAGAAAAGTCAAACGCGTGATTCCCAGCCGGCGGGGATCAGTTTGTCAAGTTCAGGGGAGGTTTTTTCATGAAACTCGGTCTTGTACCAAAAATCATCATTGCCATCATCATCGGTATCCTGATTGGGCAGTATCTGCCGGAAGATGTCTGCCGTACCGTCGTCACTCTTTCCGGTATCTTCAGCAACTTCTTGAAATTCGTCATTCCTTTGATGATCCTGGCCTATGTGACCATGGGGATCGCTGATCTGTCCCAAGGGGCTGGGAAACTGCTCCTGATTACTGCCATCATCGCCTATGGATCCACCTTGATCGGGGGGACCTTCTCCTTTGCCGTAGCAGACACCCTGTTCCCGTCCTTCATCAGCGCCGGGGTGCTGGAAGAACTGGCCAAGACTGCAGGCAAGAGTCTGCCGCCCTTCTTCTCCATTTCCATCCCGCCCATCCTGGACACCATCTCCGCCGTGGTGCTGGCCTTCATCGTAGGCCTGTGCCTGTCTTCCCTCCGGGGCAAGGAAATCGGGGATACCCTGTACAACTGCTTCAAGGATTTCTCTAAAATCATCGATCAGGTCCTGACCCACGCCATCGTCCCCTTCCTGCCTCTGTACATCTGCGGCACCTTTGTGGACATGACCCGCTCCGGCAAGACCTTCGTGATCCTCAGCGTCCTGTGGAAGGTGTTCCTGGTGGTCATCGCCATGCACCTGATCCTGCTCTTCGTCCAGTTCATGGTGGCTGGTTCCTTCAGCGGAAAGAACCCCTTCACCCTGATGAAGAACCAGATTCCCGGCTATACAACGGCTCTGGGGACCCAGTCTTCCGCTGCCACCATCCCAGTGAACCTGGAATGTTCCAAGGCGGACGGCGTCTGCGAACAGATCCGCAACTTCGTCATCCCCCTGTGCGCCAACATCCATATGTGCGGTTCCATGATCACCATTACGGCCTGTGCCACGGCGGTCTGCCTCATGTATCAGATCCCCATCCATCTGGGTACGGTCATCCCCTTCATCATGACCCTAGGCGTAGCCATGGTAGCTTCTCCGGGTGCTCCCGGCGGTTCCATCATGACGGCCCTGCCCTTCCTGTGGATGATTTTCGGGAAAGAACAAGGCGACCCCAACGGCCCCATCTGTGCCCTGATGGTCGCCCTCTACATTACCCAGGATTCCTTCGGGACTGCCTGCAACGTATCCGGGGACAACGCCATTGCGGTCATCGTGGACAAAATCTACAAGACCTGGATCAAGAAATAATTTTGTGAAAAACGTTCCATCTCCATCTGCACTCCATTTGCAGCTGTCTGTCTGAGAAAATTCAGGCACCGGGGTCTACGCTGTCTGGGATATCCAACAACTGTCTCAATCCTTCCTTTCTAAAACCCCTTTTCCCAGCAGCGCAGCCTCTGCTGCAGCCCGATTCAGAAAAAGGAGCATGGAACGTTTTTTATATCCATCCATTTATCAGGAGGTTCACCATGAACATTTTCGATATCATCGGACCGGTGATGATCGGTCCCTCCAGCTCCCATACAGCCGGTGCCGTCCGTCTGGGACGGGTGGCCAACAAACTGCTCCAGAGCAAACCCAAAGACATCCGGATCGAACTGTCCGGCTCCTTTGCCAAGACCTACAAAGGCCATGGCACGGACAAGGCCCTTCTGGCCGGGATCCTGGGCTACCACAGCTATTCTGAAGAGATCCGCAGCATCTTTTCCATTGCGGACCAGCAAGGGATCCACTACACCTATATCCCCACGGATATCCCCAATTCCCATCCCAACACTGCCCGGATCCAGGTGACCTGCGAGGACGGCAGCCAGCATACGGTCCAGGGGGCCAGTATCGGGGGCGGCAACATCCGGGTAGACTATGTGGACGGCATGAAGGTGGACTTCACCGGAGAACGGAATACCATCCTGGTGCCCCACTACGACCGCCCGGGGGTCATTGCAGCCGTCACCAACATCATGTGGCAGAAGCACAAGGATATCAACATCGGCAGCTTCAGGCTCACCCGTCCTGTGAAAGGCGGCATTGCCATGATGACCATCGAAGTAGACGGAATGCCCCCGGCTGACGTGATCGACGCCATCCGTTCTGTCCAGTACGTCACCAACGTGATCCTGATCCGGGCCATTTGAGGAGGAAAACCATGTTTACCTATACATCCATTGCTGAACTGGTGGAAGCCGCTGAAAAAAGCGGAAAGAAAATCAGTGAACTGGTCCTGGCGGACCAGGCGGAATCCATGGAACAAAGCCAGGAAGAACTGTTCGACCGGATGTCCACGGATCTGGACGTGATGATCGATGCCGTGAAATTCGGGGAACAGAAAGACCAGAAATCCACTTCCGGCCTTACCGGAGGAGAAGGCTGGAAAATGAACGACTATACTGGCCGGACCCAGGGAGGGCTTTCCGGCACCATCATCGGCCATGCCATCGCCCGGGCCCTTTCCGTGGCTGGCTGCAACGCCTCTATGGGCCGGATCGTGGCCACCCCCACAGCCGGCAGCTGCGGCATCCTGCCCGGCTGTCTCCTGACCCTGATGGAAGAAAAGGGCATGGACCGGAAAGATGTGATCATGTCCATCTTCACCGCCGGTGCCTTCGGCATGGTCATCGCCCAGAACGCCTGCATCGCCGGAGCCCAGGGCGGCTGCCAGGCAGAATGCGGCAGTGCTTCCGGCATGGCGGCGGCAGCCCTGGTGGAACTGGCAGGAGGGACTCCCCAGATGGCGGCGGACGCCTGTGCCATAGCCATCGCCAACCAGCTGGGCCTGGTGTGCGACCCGGTGGCCGGGCTGGTGGAAATCCCCTGCATCAAGCGGAATGCCAGCGGCGTGGTCATCGCCTTCTCTGCAGCGGATATGGCCCTGGCAGGCATCCGTTCCTGCATCCCTGTGGATGAATGCATCGAAGCCATGCGGGCAGTGGGCAGTGCCCTTCCCGCTTCTCTCCGGGAAACCGCCGGCGGCGGCCTGGCTGTCACCAAGACCGGGAAAAAGCTGAAAGAACAGGTCTTCGGAAAAGAAGAATGAATAAAAAATAAAGAAGGTGCTGCGCATTTTGTGCAGCACCTTCTTTATTTTTTCACCATGAACAGGGGGATTTCATCCTTCCCCACCATGTTGTGCTCTTCCCGAGCCACTTTTTCGATATACTGGATATCTCCCAGGTTTTCTTTCTCCTGTTCCAGGGCCATGTTCTCTGCTTTCAGCTGCTGGACTTTCTTTTCTGTCCGTACACGTTCCTGATGGAGCTGGAAAATCTGGTATCCCTGTTCCGCTGCGCTCTTGAGCAGAGGCAGGGAGCATGCCAGGATCAGGATCAGGAATCTCTTATTGATTTTGTTTCTGGACTTCATATCACTGCGCCTTTCCGTACCATAATCCCTGAGGCGGAAGAACCGGGAGAAAAAAGCAACCTGATACCGGGAGCATCAGGTTGCTGAATCTGCCTCTTATTTGTTTACGGCATCCTTGAAAGCCTTCCCAGCCTTGAAAGCGGGAACGTTGGCTTCTGCAATCTTAATGGTTTCGCCAGTGCGAGGATTCTTACCATTACGGGCATTACGAACGCGAGCTTCAAAAGTACCGAACCCAATCAGTTGAACCTTGTCCTTGTTGGCAACGGCTTCTTTTACGGTATCAATGAAAGCGTTCACAGCCTTTTCAGCATCTTTTTTGGGCAGTGCGGTTTTGGACGCAACTTCAGAGATCAATTCACTTTTGTTCATAAGAAAAATCCTCCTAAATAGGTATTGCGCCCTTTGTGTGGCGCCTGACTATGGTCATATTAGCACAAACATAGGAAAAATGCACGTGTTTTTTGGAAAAATATTGAAAACAACCGCATGGACAGTGGCTTTCCGCCTTTTTGTCACTTTTCAGACTGCTGCTGGAGGCGTGTTTTTGCCCGGTTCCATCCTGTTTCCCATTCTTCCTGGGAAAGGTCCTTCCATTCTTTCCCGGCTGCCCGAACCTGTTCTTCCAGGAGCTGGAACCGCCGCTGGAATTTGTTGTTGGCCCGGTTCAGGGCCGTTTCCGGTTCCAGGCCCAGCTTCCGGGCATAGACCGCCAGGGCAAAGAACAGATCCCCCAGTTCCTCTTCCGTCCGATCTGGATCAGACGCTCCTACAGCATCCTGGAGTTCTTTTTCTTCCTCCTGCACCTTCTGCCATGCGGCGGAGGCATCGGGCCATTCAAAGCCGGTTTTTGCGGCTTTGGCGCTGAGTTTGTACGCCCGCATCAGGGCCGGCAGTCCCTTGGCGATTCCATCCAGGGCATGGGTCCGTTCCGTTTTCTCTTCCGCCTTCAGTTCTTCCCAGTTCCGCATCACTTCCCCGGCTCCGCTGACCTGGGCATCTCCAAAGACATGGGGATGGCGGTGGACCAATTTCTTCACCACATCGTCGATCACGTCCTGCATGGCAAACAGGCCTTCTTCCTCTGCCAGACGGGCATGGAACACCACCTGGAGGAGCACATCCCCCATCTCTTCCCGCATACCGGCCGTATCGCCGTCATCGATGGCTTCCAGCATTTCATAGACTTCTTCCACCAGCTCCCGGCGCATGCTGGTATGGGTCTGCACCCGATCCCAGGGACAGCCCCCCGGTTCCCGCAGGACTCGGACCAGTTCGATCAAAGGACGCAGATCCAGGACGCCCGGTTCATGGATTCCTTTTTCATGGAGTGTTTTCATGGTATCCCCTCATTTTCTTTTTTTCAGCTCACTGTATTTCAGTTCTCCGGTCAGGAGCAGGCAAAGGCCATAGATCAAGGCTCCCGCCAGGATTTCCAGCGCCAGCTGGAGGAACAGGGAAAGTTGGCAGCTGGATGCTGCCAGCTCTGCCCCGTACACACCGGCTCCCATGACAGCTGCCGACAGGAAGATCCGCAGACAGCTCTTCAAAGGAAGCCCCAGCCGGTCACTGTGATACATCCACAGCAGGTTCCCCAGCCCAGCCATGGCCAAGTTGGCATCGGTGGCCCAGGCTGCCCCCTGGATATTCCATTCCGGATTGGCTGTGAGGGTCCACAGGAGCCCGATCTTGACAAAAAGGCTCAGCAGCATGTTCACCATGGGAACCCGGGTATGGCCCAGCCCCTGGAGGATGGCAGTGGAGACCTGATGGAGCCCTAGGAAAAAGATGGCCGGGGCCAGGGCCGTGATTACCCTGCCGGCTTGGAAAGTCCCGTACAGGACCCGGGAAATGGGAGTGCCCAGGAGCCAGACCCCCACCGCAGCCGGTACATTCAGCAGCAGGAAGAAACGGAAAGCCCGGCGGGTCCGGCTGACCATCTCGTCCCGCAGTCCCAAAGCCTTAGCCTCGGCAACAGCCGGGACCACGGAGGCGGCCAGAGAATTGGTCGGGATGGTCCCCATATTCACCAGGGGCATGGCCATCCCGGAAAGATACCCCAAGGCCCGAGTGGAAGCTGCTACCGTGAACCCGGCAGCCAGCAGCCGATCCGGCACCAAGATCATCTCGATGCCGCTGACTACGGGCACCATCAGATTGGCACAGGTCACCGGCAGGGCCAGGGAGATCAGCTGCCAGGCGGTTGTCCGGAGAGAAGGCCGTACCCCTTCCGTCTGGGGCAGGGGCTCTCTGCGCCAGCGTTCCTGCTGGCGATGGACGAACCACAAAAGGAGCAGCAGGCTCACCACCGCTCCCGGGACGGCGCCAAAGGCGGCGCCGGCAGCTCCCCAGGGAAGGCCCCAAGGCAGCAGGGCCCAAGCCAGGAGCACCATGGTGACCACCCGTGTGAACTGTTCCAAGATCTGGGAAACCGCAGTAGGGGTCATTTCCTGGAAGCCCTGGAAATAACCTCGGAAACAGGCCACCGGGATGGAAAGGCCAATGGCTGGCACCAGGGCCAGCATGGCATACCGGGCCCTTCCATCCTTGACGATCCCTCCGTCAATGAGCCAGGGGATCAGGAGCCAGGCCAGCCCGGCAAAGAACACCCCAGCCAAGGCCATGAGCCCAGCAGAGATTCCCAGGATCCGCCTGGCTCCCAGCCGGTCCCCAGCCGCCGCCCGGCGGGAAACCAAGATGGACATAGCCGCCGGGATCCCCGCCGAAGACAGGGCCACCAGCAGCAGGTACAGCGGATAGGCGATCTGATATAGACCGATGCCCTCCCCGCCCAAGAGGCGGGAAAGGAGGATCCGATTCACAGATCCCAGGATCTTGACCAGCAGCCCTGCCGCCGTGAGGATCAGGGTCCCTTTCATAAAGCGGTCTGCCATCACAGCCTCCTTCACTCTTCACTCTTCACTCTTCACTCTTCACTCTTCACTCTTCACTCTTCAC